>NZ_VWPY01000001.1 GCF_011839805.1 Kineococcus rubinsiae
GCGGTACGCTCACCGTCCTGCTCCCGACGACGCCCGCGGGCCGCCCGGTCGCCTCGACCGCCCGGCCGCGCGACGACCTCGTCCTGCGCCCGGTGCCCCTGGCCGTCGTGGAGCTGCGCGGCGACGAGGTGCTGGCCGTGCTGGCCGAGGTCGAGCGGCTGACCCGGCGGGGCCCCGCGGAGGCGGTGGCGAGCGACGGGCTGCGCTGGCTGGCCGCCGTGGCCCGCGGCGCGCGGACCGTGCTGGACGCCGGCCGCGTCGTCCCCGACCTCGCGGCGGTCCGTCGCCCCCGCGGGGGCGCCCCCGCGGAGCCCGAGCTCTCCGCCCGCTGGGTGCCGCTGCCGGACCGGCGCTGGACGCGCTGGCGCACGACCGTCGCCGAGGCGGCGCCGCCGGTCCTGCGCGCCGAGGTCGACCCCGCCGGCCCGCCCGGCCGGACCCCGCCGCGCCCCGCCGTCGAGCTCCTCGACGAGGTCGCGCAGCTCGTCGTCGACCTCACGGCCGCCCGCCGCACCGAGCGCGTCCTGCCGGGCCCCGCCCCGGCGGCGCCCGCGGTGCGGGCCTGGCTGACGGCCCTGCGCACCGGGGCGCCCGTGGCCGGCGGCCCCACCCTGACGGCGTTCGCCCGGCGCGTGCACGACTGGCAGCGCAGCGGCGAGCAGGAGGGCTACGAGCTCGTGCTGCGCGTCGTCGAGCCCGAGCCGTGGGAGGAGGACGTGCTCGGCTCGTCGGTCTGGGGCGACCCGCCCGCCGACGAGGTGGAGGACGGGGAGGTGGAGGACGGCGGGGACGGTGGCGTCGAGGAGCCGGCCGGCTCGTGGACGCTGCAGGCGCGCCTGCGCCCCCTCGACGACCCGAGCCTCACGCTGACCCTCGCCGAGGCGCGGGCCGAGCGCGGCGGTGACGGCGAGGACCCGCTGCTCGTGCTGCTGACCGGCACGGCCCGCGCGGGTGCCGCCCACCCGCCCCTGCGCCGGCTGCTGACCGGGGCGGCCGACGCGGACGTCGAGCTCGGTCTGGCGGACCTGCTGGACCTCGTCGAGGCCGGCGGCCCGCAGCTCGCGGCCGCCGGGATCGCCCTGCAGCTGCCCTCGCGCTGGACGCGGCCCGACCTCACGTTCTCCCTGTCCAGCTCCGCCGCCCAGCCCGGGGCGATCACCGACCCGTGGGTGCGCAGCGAGGACGTGGTGGCGTTCCGCTGGCAGGCCGCGCTGGGTGGCGCGGACGTCGACGAGGCGGAGCTGCGCGCCCTCGCGCGGGCCAAGTCCGACCTGGTGAAGTTCCGCGGGGCGTGGGTCCACGTCGACCGGGAGGCGCTGCGGCGCAGCGCGGAGTTCCTGCGCCGCCGCGGGTCCGGCCGCGCGAGCGTGGCGGACGTCCTCGGGTCCGTCGGGTCGTCGCGGACCCTGCCCGGCCCGGTCACGGCCGTGCGGGCCGACGGTGTCCTGGGGGAGCTCCTGTCCGGCGAGGCCGAGCAGCGCCTGGACCCCGTCCCCGTCCCCGCCGGGCTCACCGCGCAGCTGCGGCCCTACCAGCACCGCGGCCTCACCTGGCTGGCCGCGATGTCCCGCCTGGGCCTCGGGGCCGTGCTCGCCGACGACATGGGCCTCGGCAAGACGGTGCAGCTGCTGGCGCTGCTGCTGCACGAGCACGAGGTCTCCCCCGGCGGCGGGGCGACGCTGCTCGTCTCCCCCATGTCGGTCGTCGGGAACTGGGAGGCCGAGGCGGCCCGGTTCGCCCCCGGCCTGCGGGTGCACGTCCACCACGGCACGGCCCGCCCGCGCGGGGAGGAGTTCCTCGCCCTGGCCGCGGAGCACGACCTCGTGGTGACGACCTACGGGCTGCTGGTGCGCGACGTCGAGGACCTCGCCCGGGTGCCGTGGCGCCGCGTGGCGCTGGACGAGGCGCAGCACGTCAAGAACTCCGCGACCCGCGCGGCGCGCGCCGTCCGGGCGATCGGCGCCCGGCACCGCGTGGCCCTCACGGGAACTCCCGTGGAGAACCGCCTCGAGGACCTGCGCGCGGTCCTGGACACCACGAACCCCGGCCTGCTGGGTTCCGCCGCGACGTTCCGCGACACCTTCGCCGTACCCATCGAGAAGCTCGGCCACACCGAACCCGCCCGCCGGCTCGCGCTCATCACCCGGCCGTTCGTGCTGCGGCGCCTCAAGACCGACCCGCTCGTGGCCGGGGACCTGCCCGAGAAGATCGAGATGACGGTGCGCGCCAACCTCACGCCCGAGCAGGCCGGGCTGTACCAGGCCGTCGTCGACGCGATGCTCGCGAAGCTGCAGGACGCGGAGGGCATGGAGCGCCGCGGGCTGGTCCTCTCGACCCTCACCCGCCTCAAGCAGGTCTGCAACCACCCCGCCCACTACCTCGGCGACGGCTCGCCGCTGCTGCACCGGGGCCGGCACCGCTCGGGCAAGCTGCAGCTGCTGGACGACGTCGTCGACGCCGCGCACGCCGACGGGGAGAAGGTGCTCGTGTTCACGCAGTTCGCCGCGTTCGGCCGGATGCTCGCACCGCACCTGGCCGAGCGCACGGGCGCCGAGGTGCCGTTCCTGCACGGCGGTGTCGGGCGCCGCGAGCGCGACGCGATGGTCGCCGGGTTCGCGGAGCCGGGCGGCCCGGCCGTCATGCTGCTCTCGCTCAAGGCCGGGGGGACGGGCCTGAACCTGACGGCCGCGAACCACGTCGTGCACGTGGACCGGTGGTGGAACCCCGCGGTGGAGGACCAGGCCACCGACCGCGCGTACCGGATCGGCCAGCACCGCCAGGTGCAGGTCCGCAAGGTCGTCAGCGCGGGCACGGTCGAGGAGCGCATCGACGCGATGATCACCCGCAAGAAGGACCTCGCCGAGACGGTCGTCGGGCGCGGCGAGGGCTGGATCACCGAGCTCGACTCCGACGCCCTCGCCCAGCTCGTGGCGCTGGGCGCCGACGCGGTCGGTGAGTGAGTGGACCTCGACTCCTTCGGCAAGCGGCGCCCGGGCACGGGCCGGCCGCTGCGCGCGCAGCGCGGCCGCATCGCCCGGACCTGGTGGTCGCAGCACTTCGTGGCCGCCCTCGAGGACGGCGGCGACCGCGGCCGGCTCTCGCGCGGACGCACCTACGCGCGGGCCGGGCAGGTCGGCGAGCTGCGCCCGCAGCGCGGGGCGGTCACCGCCCGCGTCCAGGGCAGCCGGGACCGCCCCTACGTCGTCGAGGTCGGCGTCCGGCGCTGGTCGGCCACGGAGGTCGAGGCCGTCGTCGCGGTCGTCGTGGAGAACCCGCTGCTGCTCGCGCCCCTGTTCGCGGGCGACGTCCCGCCCGCGCTCGTCGGGCTGCTCGAGGAGGTCGGCGTCGACCTCCTGCCCGCGGCGGGCGACGTCACCTACGACTGCAGCTGCCCCGACGACGGGGAACCCTGCAAGCACGCCGCGGCCCTGGTCTACGTCCTCGCCGAGCGCCTCGACGACGAACCCGCGACGGCCCTGACCCTGCGCGGCGTCGAGCTCGCGGAGCTGCTGCGGCGCATCGAGGACGCGGCCTCGGGGCCGTCCGCCGCCCTGGAGGACCTGGGCGCCTTCACCGCGACGTTCCACCGCGCCACCGGTCCCGTGCCGGACGTCCCGATCGGCCCGCACGTGCCGGGCCGCACGGTCGTCGACGACCTCGACGAGGTCGTCCTGGGCCCCGGCGCGGCGGGGATCGCCGACACCCTGCGCCCGGCCTACGCGGCGCTCGTGCGGCGGGGCCGCGGCGCGCGGGCCTCAGGAGCTGGAGAACCCGGGGACGCACGAGGGCCCGGCGCCGGGAGAGCCTGAGCTCCCCCGGCGCCGGGCCCCGGGTGCGGGACGTCAGGCGGGCACGATGTCCGGCGCCCCGAGGCGCACGGCGTCCGCGCTCGCGTCGTCCGGCTCCTCCTGCGACGCGCGCTCGGCCGCGACGCGCTGCAGGTAGTGCTTGATCTCCGTGGCCCGGCGCTCGGCGTCCCAGCCCAGCGCGTCGCCCATGAGGTCGGCGACCAGCTCGGCGCTCTCGGTGCCCCGGTCGTAGGTCTCGATCGAGATCCGGGTGCGGCGGGCGAGGACGTCGTCGAGGTGCTGCGCCCCCTCGTGGGTGGCGGCGTAGACGACCTCGACCTGCAGGTAGTCGTCGGCGTGCGGCAGGACCTTGCCGAGCTCCGGGTTCGCGCGGACCATGTCCAGCAGCTCCGTGACCAGCGAGCCCTGCCGGTTCAGCAGGTGCTCGACGTGGTCGACGTGGATGCCGGCCTGCGCGGCCAGGACGTGGCGCTGGTTCCACAGCGCCTGGTAGCCCTCGGCCCCGACGAGCGGCACGTTCTCCGTCGTCGACGCGGGGACCTTCCCGTCGAGACCGTCGACCGCCACGTCGACGGCGTCCTTGGCCATGACGCGGTACGTCGTGTACTTGCCGCCCGCGACGACGACGAGCCCCGGGACGGGGTGCCCGACGACGTGCTCGCGCGAGAGCTTGCTCGTCGACTCCGACTCCCCCGACAGCAGCGGCCGCAGCCCGGCGTAGACGCCCTGCACGTCGGCGCGCGTCAGCGGGGAGTTCAGCACCGAGTTCACGTGCTCCAGCACGTAGTCGATGTCCGCGCTCGTGGCCGCCGGGTGCGCCTTGTCCAGGTCCCAGTCGGTGTCGGTCGTGCCGATGATCCAGTGCCGGCCCCAGGGGATGATGAACAGCACGCTCTTCTCGGTGCGCAGGATCATGCCCGTCTTGGACTGGATCCGGTCGCGCGGCACGACGAGGTGGATGCCCTTGGAGGCCCGCACCTTGAACTGCCCGCGGGCGTTGACCAGCTCCTGCGTCTCGTCGGTCCAGACGCCGGTCGCGTTGATGACCTGCTTGGCGCGCACCGTGATCTCGGTCCCCGCCTCGAGGTCCACGAGCACCGCGCCGATGACCCGCTCGCCCTCGCGGACGAACTCCTTGACCCGGGTGCGGTTGGCGATCAGCGCGCCGTACTGGGCCGCGGTGCGGGCGATCATCATGGTGTGCCGGGCGTCGTCGACCTGGCCGTCGTAGTACTGGATCGCGCCGACCATGGCGTCCTTGCGGATGCCGGGGGCCTCGCGCAGCACGCCCTTGCGGCTGAGGTGGCGGTGCAGCGGGAAGCCCTGGTTGTTGCCCGACGACAGCGCCATGCCGTCGTAGAGGGCGATGCCCGAGCCGATGTAGGGGCGCTCGCGCACGCGCTTGGTCAGCGGGTACAGGAACGGCACCGGCTTGACCAGGTGCGGGGCGAGCTTGTTGCGCAGCAACCCCCGCTCGCGCAGCGCCTCGTGCACGAGCGCGAAGTCGAGCATCTCGAGGTAGCGCAGACCGCCGTGGACGAGCTTGGAGGAGCGGCTCGAGGTGCCGCTGGCCCAGTCGCGCGCCTCGACGAGGCCCGTGCGCAGACCGCGCGTGACGGCGTCCAGGGCGGCACCCGTGCCGACCACCCCACCGCCGACCACGAGCACGTCCAGCTCACCGTCCGCCATGTCGCGCAGTGCGTCCACCCGTGCCTGCGATGACAGTGCCTTGCTCTCCACGTCCAGCTCCCTCGGTCCTCGCTCGGTGTCCTCTTCGGGTCGGGCCCGGCCGTGCCGTGCCCGGTGGTGCGCGTACCGCCCCGCCCGCTCCGCCTCGCAGCGGGACCTGCTGGTGCCATGGTGCGCGCCGGTCCCGCGGTCGGCGCGGGCGGGGGGAGGCCCCCCGCCCGCACCGGTCGTCCGGGGCTCGCGTCAGTCGACGTCCACCCAGTTCAACGTCCGCTCGACGGCCTTCTTCCAGCCGGTGTAGCCGTCCTTGCGCTGGGTGTCGTCCCAGCTCGGCTCCCAGCGCTGACCCTCGTTCCAGTTCTCGCGCAGCTCGTCGGTGTCCTTCCAGAACCCGACGGCCAGGCCGGCCGCGTAGGCCGCGCCCAGGGCGGTCGTCTCGGCCACGACGGGCTTGGAGACGGGCACGCCGAGGATGTCGGCCTGCAGCTGCATGCACAGCTGGTTGGCCGTGATGCCGCCGTCGACCTTGAGGATCTCCACGGGCACGCCGGAGTCCTTGGCCATCGCCTCGGTGACGTCGCGGCTCTGGTAGCAGATGGCCTCGAGCGTGGCCCGCGCGATGTGGGCGTTGGTGTTGTAGCGCGAGAGCCCGACGATCGCGCCGCGGGCGTCGGAGCGCCAGTACGGCGCGAACAGCCCGGAGAAGGCCGGGACGAAGTAGCAGCCGCCCGAGTCCTCCACCGACGCCGCGAGCGTCTCCGACTGCGACGCACCGGAGATGATCCCGAGCTGGTCGCGCAACCACTGCACCGCGGAACCCGTCACGGCGATTGAGCCCTCGAGCGCGTACACGGGCTTGTCGTCGTTGAACTGGTAGCAGACCGTCGTGAGCAGGCCGGCCTCCGAGCGCACGAGCTCCTCGCCCGTGTTCAGCAGCATGAAGTTGCCGGTGCCGTAGGTGTTCTTCGCCTCACCCGGCGCGAAGCAGACCTGGCCGACCATCGCGGCCTGCTGGTCGCCGAGGATGCCCGTCAGCGGGACCTCGCCGCCCAGGGGGCCGCTCGCGAGCGTCGTGCCGTAGCCCTCGGTGCACGAGGACGGCTTGATCTCCGGCAGCATCGCCCGCGGGATGCCGAAGAAGCCCAGCAGCTCGTCGTCCCAGTCGAGGGTCTCGAGGTCCATGAGCATGGTGCGGCTGGCGTTCGTCACGTCGGTGACGTGGACGCCCCCGCGGACCCCGCCCGTGAGGTTCCAGATCAGCCACGAGTCGGTGTTGCCGAAGACCGCCTCGCCCTTCTCGGCGGCCTCGCGGACCCCCTCGACGTTCTCGAGGATCCACTGGATCTTCCCGCCGGAGAAGTACGTCGCCGGGGGCAGCCCGGCCTTGCGGCGGATGACCTGACCGCGCTCGTCGCGGTCCAGCGCTGAGGCCAGCCGGTCGGTGCGGGTGTCCTGCCACACGATGGCGTTGTAGTACGGGCGGCCGGTCGTCTTGTTCCACACCAGCGTGGTCTCGCGCTGGTTGGTGATGCCGAGGGCGGCCAGGTCGCTCGCGGTCAGCTTCGCCTGGCGCAGACCGGACTGGATCACGGAGCTGGTCCGCTCCCAGATCTCGATCGGGTCGTGCTCGACCCAGCCGGGCCTGGTCATGATCTGCGTGTGCTCGAGCTGGTACTTGGCGACCTCGTTGCCGCCGTGGTCGAAGACCATGAAGCGGGTGGAGGTGGTGCCCTGGTCGACGGCGCCGACGTACTGCGGGGTGTCGCTGCTGGCCATGGTGGGGGTGCTGCCTCTCTGCAGGGGGGGTTCGGTCAGTCGTCTTCGGAGGGGATCCGGCCCGCGGGCTGGTCCTCGGCCACGTCGTCCTCGTCGGGCAGGTGCCGCTCCACGACGACGCGGTACAACCCGCCGCCGATGAGCGCACCGAGCACGGGGCCGACGATCGGCACCCAGAAGTAGAGCTGACCGCCGGGTTCGCGCATCGCCGTGCCGTAGCCCGTGATGAACTCCGCGACGCGGGGGCCGAAGTCGCGCGCCGGGTTGATGGCGTAGCCGGCGTTGCTGCCCCAGGCCATGCCGATGCCGACGACGACGAGACCGATGATGACGGGGGCCAGGTTCGCGCCGGGCGGCGTCGCCCGGAGCTCGGTGATGGCGAAGATGAGGAACACGAGGATCGCGGTGCCGACGACCTGGTCCAGGAACGCCGTGCCGATGCTCACCCCGGTGCCCGGGAGGGTCGAGAAGATCCCCTGGGACGTGAAGGTGTGACCCGGGTCGACCGTCGCGATCGCGTCGTCGTAGGTCCAGCGGACGATGAGGGCCGCGACGAAGGCGCCGAGGAACTGGGCGACCGCGTAGGGCAGCACCTTCGCCCAGGCGAAGCCCTTGTAGACCGCCAGCGCGATGGTGACCGCCGGGTTGAGGTGGGCGCCGGTGGTGCGGCCGGCGACGTAGATGCCGAACATGACGCCGAAGCCCCAGGCCCAGTGGATCGAGTCCGCGTCGCCGTTCTGGCCCGCGACGACCTGGGCGACGACGCCCACGCCGAAGAGGATGAGGATGGCCGTGCCGGCGAACTCCGCCAGGAGCTCGCCCAGGAGGGTCGGTCGTCTCGGGACGGTCCTGGTCGCAGTCTGCGTGGAACTGCGCTCTGCCATGGATAACTCCCCGTTGAGTCGAGATGCACGGCTGATCGCCGCCCGCCGGACGTTAGGAGGCCCGCCGGAGGCCGTCAACGACGCCGGTTCGACGATGTCGAACACCTGGGGGCCTCCTGGGGCCGGCCGCGGCTCAAGCCGGGTCCCCGACGTGCCGATGGCCCGTCGTGACCGTCGTCAGCCCCCACCGCGCCGCCCACCGGGCCGGCGCGGCGGCGACGGCTGCGGCGGGCACCGGAGAACTGGCCCGGGTGCTGGGCTCCGGCGGGCTGCGCACGGTCTTCCAGCCCGTCGTCGACCTCGCCACGCGGGCGCCGGTGGCCTTCGAGGCCCTCGTCCGCGGCCCCGTCGGATCGCACCTGCAGACCCCCCATCAGCTGTTCGGCGCGGCCGCGGCCGAGGGGCTGCTGCCCGCCCTCGACGACGCCTGCCGGCGCTCCGCGCTCGGGCACGCCGGCGCCGCGGGTCTCGGCGCCCCCTGGGCCCTCTTCCTCAACCACCAGCCCGAGGCGGAGCTGGGCGAGCCCTCCCCCTCCCCGACGGCCGCGGGTCCGCGCGTGCTCGTCGACCTGCCCGCGCACGCGCTCGCCGCGCACCCGGCCGCCGTGCTGCTGCTCGTGGAGCGGCTGCGCCGTCGCGGCTGGGGCGTCGCCCTGGACGACGTCGGCGCCGACCTCGCCGTGCTGCCCCTGCTGCCCCTCGTGCGTCCCGACGTCGTCAAGCTCGACCTGCGCCTGCTGCGCACCCAGCCGGAGTGGTCGGTGGCCACGGTCGTCGCGGCCGTCGGCGCCCAGGCCGAGCGCGACGGCACCCTCGTGCTCGCCGAGGGGGTCGAGACCGAGGACGACCGCCTCGAGGCCCTCGCGCTCGGCGCGAGCCTCGGCCAGGGCTGGCTCTTCGGCCGCCCCGGCGACCTCGCACGGCAGCTCGCCGCGGCGACCGCTCCGCACGCGCCCGTCCCCGTCGTGCCGCGCGCACCCCTGCTCGGGCCGGGGACCGCCTTCGACGTGGTCGCCGGACGCTCCCGCGTCCGGACCGCCGACCGCGCGCAGCTCGCGGCCGCGCGCCACCACGTGGAGCTGCACGCCCTGCAGTCGGCGCAGCCGCACCTCGTCGTGCCGGCCGCCCCCGCCGGGGACCCGCGCGACGACGTCGCGGTCCTCGGGCCGGGCACCGCCACGGCCCTGGTCACCCGCCGCCTGGACGACGAGCACGTCGAGCTGGTCGTCACCCACGACCGCGACCTCGTGGCCGCGGTCGTCGCCCGGCTGCTCGTCGGGCGCGACGCCGACCCGGCCCCCGCGGAGCCCGGCACCGCCCCGGCCGACGCGCCCGACGGCGGAGCGGCCGACCTCGACGCGGTCGGCCTCGACGCGGACGAGACCACCCCCGACGACACCACCCCCGACGACACCGCGCTCACCTCGGGCTCCGAGCTCACCGCACTGGTGCAGCAGGCCCTGGACGCCGACCGGCGCCGCGGGAGCGGCTGCGCGCTGCTCCTGCTCGGCACCGACGTCACCCGCCCCCGCACCGGTGCGGCGGACCCCGGCGCCCCCGGCGAGGACGCCGCGGGCGGCGAGGACCCGTCCGCGGCGGTCGTGCGGCGGCTACGGTCGTCGGTGCGCTCGGCCGACCGGTGGATCCCCTTGGGCGAGCACCTGCACGCCGTCCTGCTGACCGGCCTGCCGCTGCCCGTGGCGGAGGGCGTCGTCGACCGCGTGGCCGACGCCCTGCTGCACGCGCTGGAGTCCTCGGCCCTGACCGCCCCCGAGCGCAGCGGCGTCCGGGTCAGCATCGGGGCCAGCCTGGCGCCGTTCCGGGCCACGACGTCCGCCGACGCGATCGCCCAGGCCGTGTCCGCGCTGGCGGCCGCGCGCTCGGCCGGCGGGCACTGCGCCCGCATCTGGCCCGTCTGAGGCACCGGCGCGACTGGACCGTCCAGCCGGGACACCTCGCGCACCGACCTGGCAGAGTGGCGGGGGCGCGTCAGGCGCCTCCGGCGACGATCTGAACAGGTAGTGATGAAGGACTACGTCCACCTGCTGCGCAACCCGCGCGCGGCACGGCCCTTCGCCGCGGCGGTGCTCGCCCGGCTCCCGATCTCCATGGCCCCGCTCGGGCTGGTCCTCCTGGTGGAGACGCTGCGCGACTCCTACACGCTGGCCGGCGTCGTCACCGGGGCTTTCGCGGTCGGCGTCGCCGTGGGCTCCCCCGTCTGGGGCCGCGCGCTCGACACCTACGGGCAGCCGCGGGTCATCACCACCTCGGCCTGCACGAGCGCGGCCTTCCTCCTCGCCCTGACGGCGGCCACCGCCCACCTGGCCGTCCCCGCCGTCGTCCTCGTCGCCCTCGCCGTGCTGGTCGGGCTGACGTTCCCGCCCGTTAGCCCCGCGATGCGCGCCGCGTGGCGGGTCGCCCTGCCCGACCCCCGCCAGCAGCGGCTCGGCTACGCGCTGGACGCCTCCGCGGTCGAGACGCTGTTCGTCACGGGCCCGCTGCTGCTGACCCTGATCCTGGCCGTCGGCCCCTCCGTGGCGCCGATGCTCGTCACGGTCGTGATCCTCGCCGGCGGGGGGATCCTCTACTCCCGCACGGCGGCCGCGCGCTCCTCGCGCCCCGAGCCGCGCGACGCCGCCTCCGCGGTGGGCCGCTCGGGCGACGGCCGTCCCGTCGCCCTGGAGAAGGGCATCCCGCTCACGCTCGTCGTGCTCGCGGCGATGAGCGTCGGCTTCGGGCTGCTGGACGTGTCGCTGGCGGGGCTGGCGGAGCAGGTGCTGGGCTCCTCCGACAAGCTCGGCTTCCTCTTCGCGGGCATCGCCGGGGGCAGCGCGCTCGGCGGGCTGATCTACGGCGGGCGCCAGTGGCGGGCGCCCGAGCGGCTGCGCGTGCCGGTCTCCCTCGGCGGGTTCGGGCTGATGCTCGTCGTGCTCGCCGCGGCGGCCGCCACCGACGACCCGCCCATGGGGCTGCTCGTCCCGGTCCTCTTCGTCACGGGTCTGTTCATCGCCCCGAACCTCATCGTGCTGCAGAGCCTCGTCGACGACCTGGCCCCCTCGCATCGCCTGGGCGAGGCGCAGGCGTGGCTCTCGACGGCCGTCACGGCGGGGGCCGCGGTCGGCAACGCGCTCGCCGGCCTGCTCATCGACCGGGGCGGCCCGCGGGAGTCCCTGGCCGTCGCCGCGGTCGCGGTGCTCGCGGCCGCGGGCATCGCCCTGCTCGCCCAGCCGCGCTGGCGCACGGTGCTGCAGCCCACCACCTGACGCGGGTCGTAGGGTCCTCCACCATGACCAGCGAAGCGACGCCCACCCCCCCGGCGCCCGAGGGCCGGACGTCCCCGGCGGGCGGCACGGCCCCGGCTGGACCGACGGGCGGCGGACGGCCGACCGCCCTGGTCACCGGCGCCACCGCCGGACTGGGCGCGGGCTTCGCCGACCGGCTGGCCGCGCGCGGGCACGACCTGGTGATCGTGGCGCGCGACGAGGCCCGGCTGGCGAGCACGGCCGAGCAGCTGCGCCGCCGCCACGGGGTGGCCGTCGAGGTGCTCGCCGCGGACCTCTCGGACCGGGACGCGCTGGAGCGGGTGGCCCGCCGCGTCGCCGACCCCGACCGCCCGGTCGACGTCGTGGTGAACAACGCGGGCTTCGGCCTGCGGCAGCGCTTCGTCGACGGCGTGCCGGCCGACCACGAGCGGATGTTCGACGTGCTGTGCCGGGCGGTCATGGTGCTGTCCCGCGCGGCCGTCGGCGCGATGGTCCCCCGGGGCCGGGGCCACGTCCTCAACGTCGGCTCGGTCGCGGGCCTCGTGCCCGGCGGCGGGCACTACTCGGCCGCGAAGGCCTACGTCATGGTCCTCACCGAGACCCTCGCCGGGGAGCTGCGCGGCACGGGCGTCAGCGCCACCGTGGTGGAGCCCGGCTACGTGCGCACCGAGTTCCACGACCGGTCCGGGATGCGCAAGGGCGGGCGCTCGGCGATCAGCGACCGCGTGTGGCTGGACGTGGACGACGTCGTGGACGCGGCGCTGGACGACCTGTTCGCGGGCCGCGGCGTCAGCATCCCGACGCGGCGCTGGACCATGGTCGCGACGGTCGTCGACGTGCTGCCGCGCGCCTTCGTCAGCCGCGTCTGGAACCGGATGCCCGGCGGGGCCGCCCGCCGGTACCCCACCTCGGGCGCCTGAACCGGTCCGACTCGCAACGATCCGTGATGCGGTGTGTGCGGAGAGTCATCATCTAGTAGCGTGGAGCCATGCCCGGGCCCACCCCGCTGGACACCGCGGGGTCGGCCCCGCAGGAGGCCGCGCGTCTCGCGGCTCTGCGCGACTACGTCGACGTGGAAGCCACCCCGCCGCCCGAGCTGCAGGCCGTGGTGCGGCTGGCAGCCCGGGCGACGGGGCTCTCCACCGCCGTCGTGAACATCATCGACGAGAGCCTCCAGCGGCAGCTGGCCACCGAGGGCTGCGAGCGGGCCGACTGCGCCCGCGAGGACTCCATGTGCAGCACGAGCATCTGGGTCGGCGGGGTCGTCCACGTGCCCGACGCGCGGCGCGACGTGCGCTTCGCGGCCAACCCGTGGGTGGACGGCCGGCTCGGGGGCATCCGCACCTACGCCGCGGCTCCCCTGCTGACCCCCGGCGGCCAGGTCCTCGGCACGCTCTGCGTCTTCGACAGCGACCTGCGCACCGTCACCGCGGCTCAGCGCGACGAGCTCGCCGACCTGGCGACGCTCGTGGTCGCCCTGTTCGACCGGGAGCGCCGCGGGCGGCGGGAGGCGGCGGCCGCCGTCGAGGCCGAGGCCGCCCGGCGCGCCGCGGAGTCCGCCCGGGCCCTGCAGGACGCCCTCCTGCCGCACCGGCTGCCCAACTCCGAGGCGGTCACCCTCACCACGCGCTACCTGCCCGCGGCCGTGGGCTCGGACGTCGGCGGCGACTTCTTCGACGCCGTGCGCACCGACCGCGCCTTCGTCGTCGTCATCGGCGACGTCCAGGGGCACAACGCGGCCGCGGCCGCCCTCATGGGGCAGGTCCGCACCGCGGTGAGCGCCTACGTGCGCGAGGGCCACGGCCCCGCGGCGGCGCTGGAGCGCACCAACGCCCTGCTCGTCGGGCTCGGCGCGGAGCTCTTCGCGACGTGCTGCCTGCTCTCCCTCGACGAGCGGACGGGCGAGGTCACCGTGGCCAGCGCCGGGCACCCGCCGCCCCTCGTCTTCGGCGGCCGCGGGTCGCGCACCCTCGACGTGGACCCGGGTCCCCCGCTCGGCGTGCAGGCCGACGCGACCTACCCCTCCAGCACGCACCGGCTGCGCTCGCGCAGCCGCCTGCTCCTGTACACCGACGGCGTCGTGGAGTGGGAGCGCGAGGAGGGCGGCCAGAGCACCACGGCCCTGGAGGCGGTGCTGCAGGAGCACGCCACCGCCTCGGCCGAGCGGGTCGCCGACCACGTCCTGGCCCCCGCCTCGCGGGCCATGGTGGACGACGCCGCCCTCGTCGTCCTGGACTACCTCGGCCCCGACCCGACGACGCGCGAGGTGCGGCTGCTGCTGCCGGCCGACGCCCGCGCGGTGGCCGCGGCGCGCGACCACCTGCGCACCACCCTGGCCGACTGGGACCTGCTCGAACCCGCCGACGCGGCCGAGCTCGTGGTCTCCGAGCTGGTGACCAACGCCCTGCTGCACACGGGTTCCAGCGCGGCGCTGACCCTGCGCCACGACGTGGAGCACGCGATGCTGCACGTCGGCGTCGAGGACACCTCCACGCGCCACCCCCAGCCCCGCGAGAGCGGCGACGAGGCCACGGGCGGGCGGGGCATGCACATCGTCGAGGTCGTCTGCGAGCGCTGGTGGGTCGCGCCGCGCGGCGACGGCAAGACGGTCTGGGCCGAGCTCACGGCCTGACGCACCGCTGGTCAGACGCCGACGGCCGGGCCCGCCGCGTGGCGGGAACCCGGCCGTCGGCCGTCGTGGTCAGGTCGAACCAGGCGAACCAGGTCCAGTCAGGTCAGTCGACGATGGCCCCGGGGTTCAGGTTGCGGCCCGGGTCGACCGCGCCGAACAGCGCGCCGATGATCTCCTCGCCGGCCCGCGAGATGTCCTCCGCGAGCCAGCGCTTGTGCTCGCGACCCACCGCGTGGTGGTGCGACAGGGTCCCGCCGTTGTCGATGAACGCCTGCTGGATCGCCGACTTCACGATCTCGTACTCCTCCAGGCCCTCGCGGTCACCCGTGGCGGCGAAGGCGAACGTGAAGTACTGGCACGCCCCCGTGTGGTAGCTGTGCGACAGGTGGCAGAACACGAAGCCCTGCACGCCGATCTCCGCGAACGCCTTGTTCGCGGCCGCGACCACGTTGTCGTGCAACGACTTCAGCGTCGTCCACGGGGAGCTCGTCTCGGACACGTCACCGTAGGCGCCGCGGTCGAGGATGAAGTCGCGGATGTAGGGGGTGTCGAACTTCTTCTGGTCGTACAGGCTGCCCGGGCCGGAACCCACGCCGAACCCGCCGTGCTTGCCGACGATGTCGGACACGATCGACTTGCTGCGCCGCACGTGCGCCGAGGAACCCTCGAACCCGATGAACGACAGGCACATCTTCGACAGGTCCATGCCCTTGCGCTTGCTCGCGTAGAGCTGCACGCCCTTGTTGAGCAGCTGACCGACGGCGCTGCCCTTCTTGGACGTGGCGAGGGTGAACTGCGTCTCGTTCTCGTCCGAGACGCGCGTGATCGACGGGTACGCGTCGGAGGCCGCGATGTCGTGCATGGCCTTGAGGCCGCTGGCGTAGTCGGGGAAGAAGTACGCCTGGATGACGCGCTCCTCGGCCAGGCGGTGCACCTGGACGGTCGCCTCGGTGATGATCCCCAGCCGGCCCTCGCTGCCCAGCACCATCTCCCGCACGCTCGGGCCCGTCGACTCCGACGGGACGCGGCGCGTGGCGACGATCCCGCGCGGGGTGACCACGCGCACCGCCTTGGTGATGTCGGCGATGTCGCCGAAGCGGTCGGACTGCATCCCGGAGGAGCGCGTCGCGATCCACCCGCCGAGGGTCGAGTGCTTGAAGCTGTCGGGGAAGTGCCCGATGGTCCAGCCGCGGACGTTCAGCTGCTCCTCGAGGTCCGGGCCGAGGGCCCCGGCCTGGATGACCGCGTACTGGGAGGTCTCGTCGACCTCCAGCACCTGGCGCATCCGGCCCATGTCGAGGGAGACGACCGTGCGGGTCTCCTCGCGCGGCGCCTCGAGGCTGCCGACGATGTTCGAGCCGCCGCCGAAGGGGATGAGGACGAGGTCGCGCTCGAGCGAGAGCCGCAGCACGGCCTCGACCTGCGCCTCGTCCGCGGGGTAGAGCACCAGGTCCGGGACGCGGCCGAAGTCGCCGCGGCGGATGCGGATGAGGTCGCGCATGCTCTTGCCGTAGGTGTGCACGACGCGGTCGAGGTCGTCGCCGTGGACGTGCTCAGCGCCGAGGAGCCCGACGAGCGCCTCCTTGACGTCCGCGGGGGCCTGCGAGGCCGGGACCGACAGGTCGGCCAGGTCGGGCACCTGGACGGGCGGCTGGTTGAAGTCGATGCCGGCCACGCGCTGGACGAAGGGGGCGAGCTTGGGCTTGTCCTCGTGGTGGAAGGCGACGCCCTCCTGGCCCCAGCCGTACCACTTCATGTGCTCGACCACTGCGTCTCCCCTGCGTGTGCGCGACTGACCTGCTCGGCGCGAAGCCTACGCGCGGGCGCCGACAGCGGGGTCACCGACGAGGAAGCGCAGCGCCAGCTCGTACCCGGCGACGCCGAGCCCCGCGATGACGCCCGTCGCGACGGGGGTGACGTAGGAGTGGCGGCGGAAGTCCTCCCGCGCGTGCACGTTCGACAGGTGGACCTCGACGAGCCCCGCGCTGAGCTCGGCGCAGGCGTCGCGCAGCGCGACCGAGGTGTGCGTCCAGCCCGCGGGGTTGAGGACCACGGGGGTCCGCGCGTCCGCCGCGTCGTGGATCCAGCCCAGCATCTCCGCCTCGGCGTTGGTCTGGCGCAGCTCCACCTCGGCGCCGAGCTCCGCGGCCAGGGCCTGCAAGCGCGCCTCGACGTCGGCGAGCGTGGTCGTCCCGTAGACCTCCGGCTGCCGGGTGCCGAGGCGGTCGAGGTTGGGGCCGTTCAGCACGAGGACCTTCATCCGGGCGACGGTACCGGCGGGGCGGGCGACGCGGGCTCCGGTCGGCCGGCGCGGCGGGTGGGGCCGCCCGGCCTGTGGACGGAGGGGCCTGTGGAGGGGACCGGGACGGTGTCCCCCGCGGCTGGCAGCATCCGCGGCGTGACCCTCCCCGACCCGCCACCGGCCGAGCCCGCGCCGTTCCGCTGCTTCGGCACGGGCGACCCCCTCTACGAGGCCTACCACGACACCGAGTGGGGGCGGCCGGTCCACGGCGACCGGGAGCTGTACGAGCGGCTGAGCCTGGAGGCCTTCCAGTCCGGGCTCTCGTGGATCACCGTGCTCCGCCGGCGGGAGACCTTCCGCACCGCCTTCGCGGGCTTCGACCCCGAGGCCGTGGCGGGCTTCGACGACGAGGACGTGGCCCGGCTGATGGCCGACCCGGGCATCATCCGCAACCGCCTCAAGGTCGAGGCGGTGATCGCCAACGCGCGGGCCGTCGTGGCGCTGCGCGCCTCGGGCGGCCTCTCCGAGCTCGTCTGGTCGCACGCCCCGGCCCCGCGACCGGCGCCGCTCACCCCCGACGACGTCCCGGGGTCGACGCCGGAGTCCGCCGCTCTGGCGAAGGCGCTGAAGGCCGCCGGCCTGCGCTTCGTGGGCCCGACCACCGCCTACGCCACGATGCAGGCCTGCGGGCTCGTCGACGACCACCTGGCCCACTGCCCCGCCCGCCGTTGAGGCGCTCCGCACTGCAGGACCGATGAGTCCCCGCGCGCCCGGGAGTCCCCGACCGTCCAGGCGGCCTGCCGACGACCTCCCCGCCCCGAGGAGCCCGCGATGCCCAGCACGACTCCCTGCCTCTGGTTCGACGGTCAGGCCGAGGAGGCCGCCGCGCTCTGCACCTCGCTGTTCCCGAACTCCGCCGTCACGTCCGTCTCGCCCGGGCCGGACGGGACGGCGCTGGTGGTGACCTCCACCCTCGACGGCCGCGACGACCAGGCCCTGAACGGCGGGCCGCAGTTCCCGTTCACCGAGGCCGTGTCCCTCTCGATCGCCTGCGCCGACCAGGCGGAGGTCGACCGCTGCTGGGACGGGCTGGTCGCCGGCGGCGGGCGCGAGAGCCGCTGTGGCTGGCTCGAGGACCACTTCGGTCTCTCGTGGCAGGTCGTCCCGGACCGGCTGAAGGAGCTGCTCCGCGATCCCGACACCACGGGCCGGGTCATGAGGCCCTGATGCCCGTGAACCGCATCGTCGTCGCCGACCTGGAGGCGGCCGCCGGCGCGCGCTCCTGACCCGCCGTGTGGCGTGGAGCACCCTCCCGGAGAGCGACCTGTGGGGTCCGTGCGAGGATCGACGGGCAACCGTCGAGCCCGGCGACGGGACGAAGAGAGGTGTGTAGGCATGAACGGAAGAGCTCGCGTCGTCGTCGTCGGCGGCGGATTCGCCGGCCTGTACGCGGCGAAGAAGCTCGAGCGGCTGCTTCCGGCAGGTGCGGCGGAGATCGTCATGATCAGTCCGACCGACCACCTGACGTACAGCCCGCTGCTCCCCGACGTCACCGCGTCGGTCCTGGAGCCCCGCCACGTGGCCGTGTCCCTGCGTCAGGCGCTCCCCAAGAGCCGCCTGATCGTCGGTCACACGACCTCGGTGGACCTCGAGGCCAAGACCGTCACCGTCGACATCACCCGAGGGGACGCCGGGGAGACCCAGGTCGTCTCCTACGACAAGCTCCTGCTGGCCCCCGGCTCCGTGTCGCGGCGCTTCCCCATCCCCGGGGTCGCCGAGCACGCCCGCGGCGTCAAGACGATCACCGAGGCGGTGTTCGTCCGCGACCACCTGCTCAACCAGCTCGACCTGGCCGACGCCCTCCCGGCCGGCCCCCAGCACGACGCCGAGCGCCGTGAGCGCATGACCGTCGTCGCGGTCGGCGCGGGCTACACCGGCACCGAGATCGTGGCCCAGACGCACCGCTGGCTGAGCCGCGTCACCGACCGGTGGAGCAACATCAAGGCCTCGGACGTCCGCTGGCTGCTCATCGACGTCGCTCCGGCCGTGCTCCCCGAGATGGGTGCCGACCTGGGCAAGTACGCGCTCGGTGCGCTACGCGACCGGGGCATCGACGTGCGCCTCGGCGTGTCGGTGAAGTCGGTCGACGAGACCACCATCACCCTCACCGACGACTCCGTCGTCCCCTCGCGCACCCTCATCTGGGGCGCCGGGATCGTCGCGAGCCCGCTGATGGGGACGCTGGGGCTGCCGCTGGAGCGCGGCCGCCTCGTGGTGGACGCGCAGATGCGCGCCGCCGAGGACGTCTGGGCCGTCGGCGACGCCGCGGCCGTGCCGGACCTCGCCAAGCCGAAGCCCGCGGACGGCCCCCAGCCGGTCACGCCGCCCACGGCGCAGCACGCGCAGCGCCAGGGCACCGCGGTCGGCCGCAACATCGCGGCCAGCCTCGGCGTCGGTCAGGCGAAGGACTACATCCACAAGGACCTCGGGCTGGTCGCCGACCTCGGTGGCCTCACCGCGGTCGCGAAGCCCCTGGGCATCGAGCTGACGGGCCTGCCCGCCAAGATCGTCGCCCGCGGGTACCACTTGTACGCCCTGCCGAGCATCCCCAACCGGGTCCGCGTGCTCACCGACTGGATCCTGCACGCGGTGCTCCCCGTGCAGGCCGTGTCGCTGAACCAGACCCGGTCCGAGGACGCGCTCATCCCCACCGCGCAGAACACCGAGATCTACGCGAAGGCGGACGCGCCCCGCGTGGGCTGACGACCACCTGCACACGACGCCGCCCCGGGACCTCCCGGGGCGGCGTCGTGCGTTGCGGCGCATGACGTCCGCCCAGCGAGGCGGCGCCGCGGCGGCCGGGCGCGCGGGGCCGGCGGGGGTCTCAGCGGAGCCGGGCGGCGAGTCCCGTCGCGCGGCCCAGGGTTCAGCGCAGCCGGACGGCGAGTCCCTCGGCGCGCGCCGGGGTTCAGCGCAGGCGCGCGGCGAGTCCCGTCGCGCGCGCCAGGGGACGCTCCACGGCGGCGGCGACCGCGTCGGCCGACCCGATGACGCGCACGTGCCGCCGCGCCCGTGTGATGGCGGTGTAGAGCATCTCCCGGGTCGCCAGCGGCGAGACCGCCGGTGCGGCCAGCACGCTGACGGCCGCGAACTGCGACCCCTGGCTGCGGTGCACGCTCATGGCGTGCAGGGTCTCGACCTCGGCCAGCCGCGACAGCGGGACCGACCGGGGCCCGTCGCCGCGGCCGAGGGCCACGACGAGCTCCCCGGCCCGCTCCAGGACGACCCCGCTGTCGCCGTTGAAGACGCCGAGCACGGGGTCGTTGCTCGTCACGAGGACGGGCAGGCCGACGTAGCGACCGTCGGGGCGCGGGACGACGCCCACCTCCTCCACCGACCAGCGGTGCGCGAGGGCGGCCCAGTGCGAGACCCCCCGGAAGCCGCGCCGGTGCGCGCAGAGGACGCGGTGGGAGTCCAGGGCCGCGAGCGCCGCGACGGCGTCCCCGGCGGCGGCCGCCTCGATCACGGCCCGCGACGCGGCGAGCACGTCGGCGCGCACGGCCTCGAGCGCGGCACCGGTGACGGCCTCGTCCTCGGCCACCTCGTGGAACCGCACCGCCGGGTCCCCGCCGCGCAGCACGGCGAGCGTCCGCTCGGCGTCGCCGGCGCGGACGGCCTGCGCGAGGTCCGCGATGCCCCCGCCCGCCGCGAAGCGGTGCGTGGTGCGCAGCAGGACGACCCCGTCGGCGACGGTGGTCCGCTCCTCCGCGTCCGGGACGGCACCCGGGGCGGGGACGTCGTGCGGCACGGCGATCGCCAGGCGCCGCAGCAGGTGCGGCGCGCGCTCGCGCGAGGCCGCGGGGGCGGCGAGGTCGGCCAGGACGGCCCCGACCTCGACGGAGGCGAGCTGATCGGGGTCCCCCACGAGGACGAGCCGGGCGCTCGGGCGCAGGGCGGCGAGCAGCCGGGCGACCACGCCGAGCCCGACCATGGAGGCCTCGTCGACGATGACGACGTCGTGCGGCAGACGGTGGCCCGCGTCGTAGCGCGCGCGGACCGAGCCGGGGCGCATGCCGAGCAGCCGGTGCAGCGTGGAGGCCTGCAGGCTCCCGAGGAAGGCCGCGTCGGCGGGGTCGAAGACGCCGGCGGGGGCGTCGCGCACGGCGGTGCCCACGGCCTCGGTGAGCCGGGCCGCGGCCTTGCCGGTGGGGGCGGCCAGCGCGATCCGCGGCGGCGGCCCGGGTTCGCCGAGCGCCCGCAGCGCCGCGACGAGGCGCGCGACGGTCGTCGTCTTGCCCGTGCCCGGACCGCCCCCCAGCACCGCCACCCCGGACAGCAGGCACACGGCGGCCGCGTGCCGCTGGTCGTCGGGGTCGCTGCCGGGCCACAGGCGCGCCAGGACGGCGGCCACGCGCGCCGGGTCGACCGCGGGGACGACGCCCGCGCGAGCGCTGAGGTCCTCGGCCACGGCGCGCTCCTGCCGCCAGTACCGGTCCAGCCACACCCCACCGTCCGCGAGGTGCAGGGGGCGGCCCGACCCGTCGCCCAGGTCGCGGACGCCGAGGGCGCCGGCCGCGTCGTGGTCGGTGGTGACCCGGCTGCGGCGGACGGCCTCCAGCCACTCCCCCGGCTCGGGCCACGGCAGGTCGGCGCCGCCGACCTCGCCGGTGTCCTCGACGTCCTCGGGGACGACCGTGACCGGGACCTCGGCCAGGCGCAGCACGACCGAGCCGTGCCGGACGGCCCGCACGGCCAGCGCGAGGGCCAGCAGCACCCGGTCGTCGGCCTCCCCCGCGACGGCGCCGAGCCGCGCGGCGACGTGGACGTCGGCGGGCTGCAGGACCCCGAGCTGGTTGAAGGTGCGCAGCAGGCCGGTGGCGCGCAGCGCGTAGCGGGCCCCGAGGTCGACCGTGGGGGTGCTCACCGGGGTCCTCTCGCCAGCAGGTCGGACAGGTCGGTGACCAGGGCCGCCGGGGGCTTCCACGACCACACGCCGGGGGGCGCCTGCCCGGCCGGCACGGTCAGCTCGTCCCCGCACATGCCGCGCAGGAACAGGTACAGCACCCCGCCCAGGTGCACCTCGGGGTCGTACCCGAGCTGGCGCCAGCGCAGGAAGCGGTGCAGGGCGACGCAGTAGAGCAGCGCCTGCAGCGGGTAGTGCGCGGCGCGCACGGCGTCGTCGAGCGCGCTCGGGCGGTAGTGCCACGCGGTCAGGGGCTCGCCGGGCCCGGCGAGCCGGTTCGTCTTGTAGTCCACGACCAGGTAGCGCGGGGCGTCCCGGTCGCCGACGCGGACGACGGCGTCGATGGAGCCCGTGAGGTACCCGGACAGCGTCTCCGCCCCGAGCACCGGTTCGGACAGCGCCGCGGCGTACACGGCCACGGGGTCCCCGGCCGGCAGGTGCCGGCGCAGCAGGTCGGCCACGTCGTCGAGCCGGGCGTGGGCCGGTGAACCCTCCCTCCCGGCGTCGTCGCCACCGCTGAGGGGCAGCTCGAAGTCCATCTCGACCAGCCGGTCGGCGCTCGCCACGTCGAGCAGCCGCCGGCCGTCGGCGAGGGGGCCGAGCGGGGTGCCGGCGGCAGCTAGGAGCCCGCGGGCCAGGAGGTCGACGTCGACACTCGCCGGCGCGAAGCCCTCGCGGGCGAGCCGCGCGAACTCCTCCAGCGGTGCGGCGCAGGCGGAGTCGAAGTGCTCCAGGACCCCGTGCACGAGCGTCCCGAACTCCGCACCCGCGGGCAGGTCGGCCATCGGGGCGACGACGGCGCGCCAGCCCTCCTCGGGGTCGGGGCTCCCGGGCGGGGCGTCGTCGACGAGGGCCGCGGTGTCCTCGAGGTCGGCCTCGTCGTCCAGCACCGGCGCGTCGGTCTCGGACCCGACCCCGGCGTGCGCGGTCTCGTGGACCGCGCGGGTCAGGCCGCTGTAGGAGGTGCGCCGCCAGGTCCCGTCCACGGTGGCCCGGAACCTCGCGGGCTCCAGCAGCGGGCCGTCGCCCACCGGCGCGACGGGGACGGCGACGACGTCGACCGGTTCCGCCGTCTGCACGACGATGCCCGAGCCGGGCGTCGCGAACTCCTCCAGGCGTGCGCGGACGGCCGCCTCGGACGGGACCGGCACCGCCTCGGGCACCCGCAGCGGGTCGGGGGCGAACAGCAGGCGGTGCAGCGGCCCGCGCGCCGTCTTCGTGGACGGCGCCCACCACAGCAGCACCCGCGACACGGCCCGGGTCACGGCCACGTACAGCAGGCGCAGCTCCTCGCCGGAGCCGTCCGCGTCCTCCCCCGCGCAGCACTCGGCGTAGCCCGGGGCCCCCGGGCCGCCGACGTGCAGGACGCGGTGCCCCTCGGGGTCGTGCGCGAGGGGCAGCCGGTCCTTGGACCCGCCGCCGGCCTCGTCCCAGCCGTAGGGCAGGCAGACGACCTCGAACTCGAGGCCCTTGCTGGTGTGCACGGTCGCGATCTGCACGGCCGCGCGGTCGGTGTCGAGCCGGCGCGAGCGCTCCTGGTCGACGTCGGCGCCGGCGTCCTCGACGCGGGTGCGCAGCCACGAGAGCAGGCTCGCGAGGCCCAGGCCCGCCGCGACCGCCTCGGCGTGCAGGGTCTCCGCGACGTGGCGGAGGTCGGTGAGCAGCCGCTCGCCACCGCTGCGCCCGAGCAGGCGGCGGGCGAGGGCGTGCTGCTCCCCGGCCACGGCGAACAGCCCCGCGACCCCGCGCTCGGACAGCACCCGCGCCCACTGCCGCAGCTCCGCCGACAGGTCGTCGGTGGCCCCGTCGCCCGCGGCGTCCAGGGCCGCCGCCGTCGTGCCGACGAAGCTCGACAGGGCGAGGCGGCGCACCCGCTGGACGCGGTGCGGCTGCTCGAGCGCCTCGAGCAGGACGACCCACTCGCGCGCGGCGGGCGTCGTGAACACGCTCGGCCCGCGGCTGAGGACGCAGGGGACGCCCCTGCGCTGCAGCGCCTCCTGGACCAGCACGGCCTGCGACGACGTGCGCACGAGCACGGCCACGTCCCCCGCGGCCAGCGGGCGCGCGCCGCCGGTGCGGGGCCGGACCTCCAGGCCCTCGGCGAGCACGGACGTCACCTGGGCGGCCACGTCCTCCGCGACCGCCGGGCGCACCGCGGACACGAGCGGGACGCCCTGGCGGTCGGTCGCGAGCCCCGCGCGGGGCAGCACGCGCAGCCGGACGGGGGTCTCGTCGGCGGGCACGAGCGCGGGCGTGCGGTGCGCCGGTGCGACGGGGCGCACGACGATGCCCTCCTGACCGAGGGCGGCACCGCGCAGCAGCGCCTGGACGCCCGCCAGCACGAGCGGGTCGCTGCGGTGGTTGGTCGACAGGGTGGCGCGTGTGCCGGCGAGCGCGGCCGCGTCCAGGTAGCTGCGCACGTCCGCGCCCCGGAAGCGGTAGATCGCCTGCTTCGGGTCACCGATGAGGACCAGCGGCACGAACCCGTGGAACGCGCGGCGCAGCACGTCCCACTGCACCTCGTCGGTGTCCTGGAACTCGTCGACCAGGACCACGGAGTAGCTGCGGCGCAGGCGCTCGCACGCGGCCGGGCCGGTGACCTCCGCGGCGAGGGCGTCGCGCAGCAGGCCCAGCAGGTCGTCGAAGCTCAGCACGCGGCGGGCCTGCTTGCGGGCCTCGACCTCGGCCCGCACCTTCGCGGCGAAGCGCACCCGCAGGTCGGCGTCGGAGCCGGGGACCCGGCGGGCGGGTTCCAGCCGCGCCTCGGGGTGCCCGACGGCCTCCTTCGCGATGCGCAGCGCGGTGGCCCGATCGAAGGGCAGGCCCGTGGCGCCCTGGCGCGCGGCGAAGCCCGCGAACCGGACGTACAGGTCGTCGCAGACCTCCTCCAGGACGTCGGAGAGGCTCTCGACGAGGGTCGCGGTGGGGTCGACGTCGGCCGCCGTCCCCAGCCCGGCGAGCACCTGCTGGCAGAACTGGTGGACGGTCGCGACGGTGGCCGCGTCGAAGGACGCCAGGGCGGCGGCCACCCGGTCCCGGCGCTCCCGGACCTCCTCCGCCGTCCCCCGCGCGAGCGCCTGCAGGACGACGTCGTCGCCCTGCAGGGCGAGGTCCGCCGGGTCCTCCAGCGCCGCCAGGGCGGCCACGAGGCGCTCGCGCACCCGGGTGCGCAGCTCCCCGGTCGCGGCGCGGCCGAAGGTCACGACGAGGAGCTCGTCCATGCGGGCCGTGCCCTCGGCGACGTAGCGGGTCACCAGGCCGGCGATCGTGTACGTCTTCCCCGTCCCCGCGCTGGCCTCCAGCACGGTCGTCCCGGTGGGTAGGGGGCCGGTCAGGTCGACCGGCACCGCGGGGGGCGCCGTCGTCGTCACCGGTGCCGTCACCGCTCCTCCAGCCGTTGCGCGTCCAGCAGCGGTCGCCACACGCGCTCGGCGAGCTCAGCGAAGCTGCGGGGGGCCTCCGGCGGCGCGCCGGCGGGCGGCGTCCACTGCAGCAGCACCTCCACCGGCGCGGCGAGGCCCCACACGAGCACGTGCTCCTCCTCGGCGTCCTCGCGGGGGTAGGAGTAGCCCGACGTCCACTCCGAGCGGGCGGCCTCGACCGCCGAACCCGGCGAGCGGCCCCGGTGGCGGGCCCCGGCCCAGGCCGAGCCCGCCCCCACGGGCAGCGGCAGCGCGACGCTCAGGCCGACCCGCCGCAGGGTCACGAGGTCGGCCAGCGCGGCCCGGGCGCTCGCGGGGTCCACGGGCCCGAGCGTCACGACCGCGGTGGTGTCGCGGCTGCCGCGCCCCACGACGACGGCCGTCCAGTCCTGCCCCGGGTGCGCCGCGCTGAGGGCCAGGAGGTCGATCCAGGCGCGCAGCCGCTGCTTGCCCTTCACCCGCGAGTAGGTGGTCGTCAGCGCCAGGTCGCCGTCGGCGGCCGTCGTCCGCACACCGCCGACGACACCGGTCAGGCGGGTGCCGTCGGGCAGGTCCACCTCGACGTCGACGGCGCGCCGGTCGAGGCCTGCGTACGGCGTAGCGGCGGTCACGAGCTGGTCCACCCGCCCCCCGACCTTGCGCAGCAGCGTCGTGCCGAGCACCCCGGGAGGCAGGTCGCCGCGGGCGGTCTCGACGCGGGCCAGGGTGACCGCGTCGATCCCGGCGAGGCGGGCCGCGAGGCAGCGGTCGCCGATCGCCCACTCCTGCAAGGCGTCGAGCTGGACCGGCAGGGCGTTGTCCGGTTCGTCGGCCCGGACCGTGCCAGCGACCTCGAGGCGCTGGCGCAGCAGCCCGCGCACCGGGTGCTGCCAGAACTGCACCAGGCGGTCGAGGTCGACGTCGCCCCCGTCGCGGGGTGCCGGCAGGGCCGCATCCAGGAACGGCGGGACGGGGACCGGCGGCCGCTGGGCGGCCAGCGCCCCCCGGTGCGCGGTGGTGTCGTAGCTCAGGGGCCCCTCGCGGCCCAGCACCCCGGCGGTGAAGTTGCGGGGGTCGGTGGGCTGCAGGGGGTGGTGGACCACGACGTGCTCGCGCACGGGCCGGCCGTCGGCCGTCGTGGCCGTGGCGTCGAGGGCGTCGAGCAGCTCCCCGACGGGCACGGCCGGGGGCAGGATCGCCCCCGTGCGCACGTCGTGCCCGGAGTAGGTGATCACGAGGTGCCTCTCGGCCGCCCCGACCGCGTCGAGCAGGACCTGGCGGTCCTCGCTGCGCGGATCGCGGTCCCCGACCTGCGGGTCGCGCGCCAGCAGGTCGTCGCCGTCGACGGTGGTGACGCGGGGGAAGGCGCCGTCGTCGAGGCCGAGGAGGCAGACGACGCGGTGCGGCACCGACCGCATGGGCGTCATGGTGCAGACGGTCATGGCTCCGGTGCGGAAGCTGGAGCGCTGCGGGCGCCCGGCCAGGCGGTCGGCCAGCAGCGCGCCCACGTCGGTGAGCCCGACGCGGGCCGCCCCGGCCCGCGCGGCGTCCTCGCGCACGACGCCCAGCTCCCGCCGCAGCTGGGCGACCTGCCAGCTGCCGTCGCGCGGGGTGTCGGTCAGGCTCAGCACCCCCTCCAGCAGGGCGTCGCACCAGTGGGGCACCGGGTGGCTGCCGGTGAAGCTCGTGACGACCGCGTCGAGGCGGTCCAGCAGCTCCGCGAAGCGGCCCGCGAGGTCCACCCGGCTGGACTCCACGTCGGAGAGCGGGACCACCGGCTGGCTGCGGAGGCCGCCCGTGCCGCGCTCCGCCTCCTCCGCGAGCAGGACGTCGCCGTCGCCGCCGCCGAGCGCCACCCCCACCAGGACGCGGTCCAGGCCCGCGCGCCACGAGCCCTGGCCGACGTCGCCCAGCTCCCAGGCCCGGCGGTGGTCCGGGCCGAGGCCCCAGTGCACGCCGGCGTCGACGGTCCACTCGCGCACCTGCTCCAGGGCCTCGTCGTCGAAGCCGAAGCGCAGGCGGACCGCGGAGGCGCCCGCGAGGTCCAGGACGTCCGTGGCCGTGACGCGGCCGGCCGCCAGCTCGAGCAGGCGGGCCGCGACGCTGAGCAGCGGGTTCGTCTGCAGCGGGGACCGGTCCGCGACGGCCACGCGCAGCCCTCCCCCGGGGTGGCTGTCGGTGCTGAAGACCGCGGTCACGAGCGGCGCGAAGGTCTCGACGTCGGGGCACATGACGAGCACGTCGCGCGGCTGCAGCGAGCGGTCGCCGTCGAGGAGGCCGAGGACGACCTCGCGCAGCACCTCCACCTGCCGGGCGCGGCCGTGGCAGGCGTGCACCTGCACCGACCGGTCGCCCGCCGCGAGCACCGGGCGCGCCGCAGCCCCCGCCGACCCGCGCGCCGGGACCCGGTCGTCGGCGAGGTCGCGCTGCAGGGCCCCCAGCAGGGTCGCCTGCGGGGCGGGGCCGGGGTGGTGCTCGTCCGCGGCACCCGGGGCGAGGGTCGCGAGCCGCCCCTGCAGCTCGCGCACGTCGCGGGCCAGCGACTGCAGCAGCGGGTGCCGGACGGTCCCCTGCGCGACCGCCTCGGCCGCCGCGCGCGACCCGCCCGCGGGGGCGTTGCCCCGCAGCGACTCCCACAGCGCCGGGCTCGCGTGCTGCAGCCACAGGTGGGTCTCGCGGTGCTCGGCCAGCGCGGCGAGCACCTGCAGGCGGGCCGTCGCCAGCCGGGTGACGACGAAGACGTTGAGCCGCTCGGGCAGGTCGGTGGTCCCCGGGTCGGTCCGCAGCACGCGGCACGCGTCGCCCAGCAGCTCCGCGGGCGAGGGCACGCCCACGTGCTCGCGCACCCGCCGGAAGAGCTCGGGCTGCCAGCGCAGGTCCTCGGCCAGCGGGGCCCCGGCGACGCCGGTGTCCGCCCCGGCGGCCCAGTGCGGCAGCAGCTCCGGGCGCGCGGCGGAGTACCGGCCGAGCAGCCCGGCCAGCCGCTCCGCGGCGGCGACGCGGCGCACCCGGGGGGAGCCGCCGTCGGCGACCGTGCGCAGGTGGTGGCGCAGGACGTGGAAGCGGGCGTCGCCGGGGTCCTCCGCGAGGTCGTCCAGGACGTCCAGCACGTGCCACGTGAGGCGGTCGCGCGACCAGCGGTCGACGGCCTCGGCGTGCTCCGGGCTGGCCGCGGCGACGGCCGTGTCGAGCATCGCGGCGGGGCTGGTGAAGTCGACGCG
The DNA here is from genome assembly GCF_011839805.1 of Kineococcus rubinsiae. Classification (GTDB taxonomy): domain Bacteria; phylum Actinomycetota; class Actinomycetes; order Actinomycetales; family Kineococcaceae; genus Kineococcus; species Kineococcus rubinsiae. Next base: position 27,881 of record NZ_VWPY01000001.1, read on the forward strand.
CGCGCAGATCCCGTCGCCCGCGGCGCCGTCGGCACCGAGGTGGTGGGACAGGCGCTGGGCGATCCACCGCTCGGTGCCCTTGGCGCCGACCGCGACGAGGTCGGCGCCGAAGGGGTCGGAGGGCGAGGTGCGCAGCACGTCAGCGAGCCCGGCGACGAGCGCCGTGGCGCTCTCCGACCGGTGGACGTGCAACACGGGTCCTGTCTATCCGATGCGGGGAGCCGGTGAGCCACCGGCGGGGGGCGCGTCGCGCGGCGGCCGCGGGACGGACGGCGGTGGAGGCCGCGCGAGTCGTCCGGCGGGTGGGGGCGGGAGGGAGGCAGCCGGCCGGTGCGGGACGCGACCGCCGGTCCCCGGTGTTGTCCCGGAGACCATGCGCACCCCCCTCGCGGTCTCCCTCCTCGACCGCTCCCGCACCCGGGCGGGCGCGGACGACGCCGACGCGGTGCGCGCGACGGTCGAGCGCGCCCGGCGCGCCGAGGCGACCGGGTTCGACCGGTTCTGGGTCGCGGAGCACCACGCCGTCCCCGGGGTGGTGGGCCCCTCGCCCGCCGTCCTGCTGGCGGCCGTCGCCGCGGCCACCACCTCGATCCGGGTCGGCAGCGGCGGGGTGATGCTGCCCAACCACGTCCCGTTCGTGGTCGCCGAGCAGTTCGCCGTCCTCGGTGCCCTGCACCCCGGCCGGATCGACCTGGGCGTCGGGCGCTCGCTGGGCTTCACCGCCCCCGTGCGGCGGGCGCTCGGGCGCGAGGCGCAGGGACCCGACGCGTTCGAGGCCCAGCTCGCCGAGCTCCTCGACCACCTCCACGGCCGCGGCGAGGTCCGCGTGCGGCCCGCCGTCGGCGCGCCCCCGGTGTTCGTGCTGGCCACCCGCAGCGGGTTGCTCACCGCGGCCCGGCGGGGTCTACCCGTCGTCGTGGGCGGGCCGGCGCTGCAGTCGGCCGGGCCGCTGGAGGACTACCGCCGCGCGTTCCGCCCGGACCCCGGGGTGGCCGGCCCGGATGGACCCCGGGTGACCGTGGCCGTGGACGTCCTGGTCGCCGACACCGGCGAGCAGGCGCGGGAGCTGCTGCTGCCGCAGGCGTGGTCGCTCGCCGTCGCCCGCTCGCGCGGGGAGTTCCCGCCGCTGCCGGCGGGCGCCGACCTCGCCACCCTGACGGCGCGCGAGCGCCGCACGGCCGAGGAGTCGCTCGCGTCCACCGTGCACGGGACCGCCGCCCACGTCCTCGACGAGCTCGAGGACCTCGTGCGGCGCACGGGCGCCGCGGAACTCCTCGTGGCCACGACCGTGCACGACGCGGACCGGCAGGCCACCGCGGACGCGACGCTGCTCGAACTGGTCACCGGTCCGCTGGCCGCGCGGTTGCGCACCGGGAGCTGACGGGAGGACGGCGGGGCGGGGAGGGAGCACCCGCCCACCGTGGCGGAGGTCCACCACACGCGCGGGCGTCGTCCACAGCCCCTCCCGCGGAGGCGCCTGTGGACCCGGCGGCGGCTCGTCACGGACGGTGACACGTTGTGCCGCAACGGGAACGAGGCCCCCGGATGAGGGCGTGGTGTCGGAGGTCGGCCCTAGCGTCTCCGGCGTGGACGAACTCACGGATCCCCTCGCGGGGCACCGCTCAGAACTGCCGGCTCAGCGCCCGGCGCCGCACCCGCTGCTCCACCCGGTCGAACTCCCGCCGCAGCGGCGTGGAGCAGAACTCGCCGAGCGTCACCCCCGCGGCGAGCGCCAGGGCGATGCCGAGCGCGCCGACGAACTGCGCGAGACCGGAGGAGACGCCGCCGCCCACGACCGTGAAGATGGCCCGGTAGATCGCGAGACCGGGCAGGAGCGCGACGATCCCGCAGATGGAGACGACCACGCCCGGGACGTTCCAGCGCCACGCGGTGCCCTCGGCGAGGAAACCGACGACCAGCGCGGCGAGACCGGACGCGGCGGCGGGGCCGAGGCCGACGTTGGTCCCCGCCACGAAGGCCGCCCAGCCCAGCGCCCCGACCACGCCGGCCATGGCGACGGCGCGCAGGTCCGCGTACCCGGACACGGCCCAGGTCATGGCCGCGGCGGCCGCGGCGAGGAGCTCGACCGGGGCCGGGTAGCCCTGCACGTCGACGAACGTGAGGCTCAGCCCGATCCCCGCGCGCTGCCCGAGGTCGAGGACGCCGGCGATGCCGAGCACGAGACCGGTCGTCAGGAGCATCGTCTCGAAGGCGCGGGCGCCCGCGGTCACGTAGAACCCGGAGATGGCGTCCTCCGCCGACCCCACGAGCGAGAGCCCCGCGAGCAGGACGACGATGCCGGAACCGACGACGAGCGACGGGGGCAGCGGCCCGAGCCAGCCGGGCAGGTGCGGCTGGGAGACCTCCAGGGCCAGCGCGACCATCGTGGCGAAGGCCGCGCCGACGACCTGCTGGAAGAAGGCGGGCAGCCCGCGGGCGTTGGCGGCGGTGAGGATGAGCTGCAGCACGGTCGTGGTGAGCGCGGCGGCGAGGGCGACGGCCCAGGTGCCGCCGAGGAGCACCGCCACCGAGGCCGCGAGGCCGACGGCGGCCGTGCCCGAGACCCCGCGCCGGTAGGGGCGGCGCTGGGACAGGACCCGGCGCAGCCGGGCGCTCACCTCGTCGACGGGCAGCCCGTCGCCCGCCCCGTGGGCGACCTCGTACAGCGCCGACAGGCGCGAGTAGTCGGTGGCCCGGACCTGCACGACGCGCACGGCCGTGAGGGGGGCCGGGCCGGCACCCGCGGTCGAGACGATGACGGCCGTGAAGGTGATGTCCACCTGCGTGTGCCGCAGCCCGGAACCCCGGGCCGCGCGCAGGGTCAGCGCGGTCACGTCGGCGGCGGGCGCGCCGCAGGACAGCAGCGCCTCCGCCATGCGGACCAGCGCGTCGAGCACCTCGAGCGCCTGCGCCTCGGTGAGCCCGCCCTCCCCGACGACCTCGGGCGCCGCGGTGGGTGCCCCGGCGATGAGGGAGCCGAGGCGGCTGCGGAAGCGGGGACCCCAGCGCGGTGCGGGCACGTCGAGTCCGATCAGGTCAGCGGGCACCCGTCGACGTTACCCGCGGCCTCCTTCACGGCAGCGCAACCGCAGCGCAACAGGGACGACACGCGCTGCTGATCAGGTGGCGCTCGTGAACCCCACCTCCCCCACGTCGTCGCCGGCCTTCCGCCGGCGCTCCGTCCTGCGCGCCGCGGCCGGACTCGGAGCGGGGGCGGGCGTCCTCTCGACCGCTTCCCCCGCCTCGGCCGCCCCCTCGACCGCGGGCGGGGCCACGTCCCCGCACGGCGTCCTGCCGCAGGTCCTGCAGCCGGGTCGCGGCCCGCGCTCCGGCCGCTACGTCCGCACCGACCCGGCCTCGGTGCTGTGGGGGCGGCTGCCCAACCGGGACACCGAGCCGGTGACCGTGGTGTCCTCGGGCGACGTCGTCACGATCGACACGGTCTCGCACGAAGGGATCCTCGAGGACCAGGGGCGGGACCCGCGCGGGTACTTCACGGGCTTCGGGGTGCGCGAGCGCGACGTCCTGCGGGACGCGGTCGCCATCGCCGCCCACACCCCCCACGACGGACCCGGGCCGCACGTCGTCAACCGGCCCGTCGCGGTCACGGGTGCGCAGCCGGGGGACGTGCTGAAGGTGGAGGTCCTCGACCTGGCCCTGCGCGTGCCGTACGGCGTCATCTCCAACCGGCACGGCAAGGGCGCGCTGCCCGGGGAGTTCCCCGAGCAGTGGGAGGGCGACGCGGCGCTGGCCGACTACTTCAACGTCGGCGGCGAGGTGAGCGTCTTCACCCCCGTCGCGGCGAGCGGGGGAACGCTGGTGGGGGCCCTGCCGGGGCCGGTCCGGGCGCGCTTCCCGCTGCGTCCCTTCCTCGGCGTGATGGGGGTGGCGCGGGACACCGGCCGGCTCGTGGACTCCGTGCCGCCGACGGACACCGGGGGCAACGTCGACATCAAGGACCTGGTCGTCGGCTCGACCCTGTACCTGCCGGTGCGGGTGCCGGGCGCGCAGTTCTTCGTCGGCGACCCCCACATGGCGCAGGGCGACGGGGAGGTCGCGCTCACGGCCCTGGAGGGGTCGCTGCGGGCGACGCTGCGGCTCACGGTGGTCCGCCCCGGCGACGGTGCGCCCAAGGCCGCGGCCGAGTACCCCTTCGCCGAGACCGCGGAGCACTGGATCCCCATCGGGCTGAGCGACCCCGACGGCCCCGAGGGCGGTGCCCAGGGCACGGACCTCGCCGAGGCCATGCGGACGGCGGTCCGGCAGGGGCTGAGCTTCCTCACGGGCGACCTGGGGATGCCGGGGCCGGTCGCCTACGCCTACCTCAGCGCCGCGACCGACTTCCACGTCTCGCAGGTCGTGGACCGCACGACGGGGGTGCACGGCCTCATCCGCAAGGCCGACTTCGACCTCGGCTGAGCCGGCCGTCGCCCCGGGCTCGGCCGGACGTCAGCAGCCGAGCCCGAGGTCGCCGGCGACGGCGGCCGGGGCGGTGCCGCAGCCGACCTGCGCCGTGCCGAGGTCGACGACCGTCCAGGCCCCGGCGACGAGGTGCAGCACGACGGTGGCGGGGTCGAGGTCGTCCCCGGTCGGCTCGAGCGCCGCCCCGGCCCACGCCGGGTCGGCGGCGGCGGTGCGGACGTCGGTGACCGCGTACGCGGAGCGGGGGACGGCGGCGGTGGCCGGGGAGGTCTGCACGGCCGTCGTGACGGCGGCCGTCGTCGCGTCGGGCGTCGTCGGGGCGGGCGTCGCGCCGGCCGGGCCCGCGACGAGGGCGAGGCCGGCGACGGCCGCGCCCGCGGCGAGGAGCCGGGCGGTCGTGCGCGCGCCCCGGGGACGAGCGGCCTGGAGGTGAGCGCGGGAGTCGTGCGGGGTGCGGTCGTGCGGGGCGGGACGCCGGGTGGCGGGGGTGCGGCTGCTGGCCATGGGGTCCTCCTGCGGTGCGGTGCTCCACCGGACGTTCCGGTGGTCCGCGGGGCCTGTGACGCAGCGACCGCGCGGGCGGTTGCATCCCGTTCCCCTGAACACCCACCGGCCGCGCGGACGTGGCGGGCCGTAGCGTGCGGTGGATGAGCGAGCAGCCGCAGCACGACACGTCCAGCACCGACCAGTCCGGCACCGACCAGTCCGGCACCGACCAGTCCGGCACCGACCAGTCCGGCACCGACCAGTCCGGCACCGACCAGTCCGGCACCGACCAGCCCAGCCACGACGCCGTCCCCGAGCTCGAGGTGGACGAGAACGTCGCCCCGCGCCCCGAGGAGGAGGTCGCCGATGCCGACCGCGCCTGACCCGCCGGCCGGACCCGGCGCCGGTCCCGGTCCCGGTCCCGTCGGGGTCAGTCCGCGGGACGCACCACGCCCGCGGCTCCCCCGCCGCGGCGCTCGGGTTCGGCGGCGGCCTGGATGCGGCCGTCGGCGAGGAACTCGAGCCCGACGGCCGCGCCGATCTCCCCGGTCGGGGTGAAGACGTGCCCGCGGGCGGCGAGCTCCCGGCCCAGCGGGGAGTCGACGTAGGCCTGCTCCGCGGAGGCCGCGGCCCCGTTCTGCTCCGAGACCCGCGGGGCGGCGATCGCCGCGGGCAGGTCCAGCCCGCCGTCGAGGCGGTTGACGAGGATCCCCAGCACGGTGCCGATGATGGTGGCCCCGCCGGGGGAACCCGTGGCCAGCAGCGGGCGGCCGTGCTGCAGGACGATGGTCGGGGCAATGGAGCTGCGCGGCCGCTTGCCCGGCCCGGGCAGGTTCGGGTCGGGTTGGCCCGCGACCACGGGGGCCGCGTCGAAGTCGGTGAGCTCGTTGTTCAGCAGGAAGCCCCGGCCGGGCACGACGATGCCGCTCCCGCCGGTCTGCTCGATGGTCAGCGTGTAGGAGACGACGTTCCCCGCGGCGTCCGCGGTCACGAGGTGGGTGGTGGACTCCCCCTCGTACGGCGTGGGGTTCGCGAGACCGCCCGCGGGGCAGGTGACGCCGGTGTGCAGGGCGCCCGCCGCCAGGGGCCGCGTCAGGGTCGCGTCGACGTCGACGAGGCACGCCCGCGAGGCGGCGAAGCGCTGCGAGGTCAGCTCCCGCTGCGGCACGCCCACGACGTCGGGGTCGCCGACCCAGCGGTTGCGGTCGGCGAAGGCGAGCGCCGCCGCTTCGAGCTTGAGGTGCTCCAGGTCCGCCCCCTGCGCCCCGCGGCCGGTGGCCTGCAGGATGTTCAGCGCCTCGCCGACGGTGGTCCCGCCGCTGCTGGGCGCGGGCGTCCCGTAGACGTCGAGCCCGGCGTGGCGGACCCGGGTGGGCCGCCGCAGCACGGCCTCGTAGGCGGTGACGTCCGCCAGGGTCATGCTGCCGCGCAGCACGTTCCGCGTGACGCCGGGTGCGACGGGGGGCGCGGCGACGGTGTCGACCACCGCCCGCCCGATCTCCCCGCCGTAGACCGCACCCACGCCCTGCTCACCGAGCAGGCCGTACGTGCGGGCGAGGTCGGGGTTGCGGAACACCGACCCGACGGCGGGGGCCTCGCCGCCCGACAGGAACAGGTCCGCCGTGGAGGTGAAGTCGGCGAACCTCGCGGCGTTGGCGGCGGTCTGGTCGTGGAACTCCTCGTCGACGACGAAACCCCGCTCCGCGAGGGAGCGGGCGCCGGAGAGCACGTCGCCCAGCGGCAGCGACCCGGACCGCCGCAGGGCCGTCGCCCACGTCGCCGGGGTTCCCGGCACGCCGACCGAGAGCGTCGAGCTCACCAGGTCGGCGAAGGGCCGCGGGGCACCGGTCGCCGGGTCGAGGAACCCCGTCTCGCTCAGCCCGGCGGGGGCCGTCTCGCGGCCGTCGATCGTCGAGACGCGCCGCGTGCGGGCGTCGTAGCTGACGAGGAAGCCGCCGCCCCCGATGCCCGCGGAGTAGGGCTCGGTGACACCCAGCGCCGCGGCCGTCGCCACGGCCGCGTCGACGGCGTTCCCGCCGCGGCGCAGCACGTCCAGCCCGATCTGGGTGGCGTCCGGGTCGACGCTCGACACGGCGCCGCCGAAGCCCGTGGCGACCGCCTGCCGGTCGGCACCGGGCACGAGCGCGACGGGAGCGGGCGGGGCCGGGAGCGCGGGCGGGCCGGGCACGGCGGCGGCGGGGGCGACGGCCGCCCCGCAGACCAGCCCGGCGCAGAGACCCGCGCTCAGCAGCAGCCGCGGCCGGAACCGGCGGCGCGCCGGGGAGGCGGGGTGCGCGGCAGAGGTGCGGACGGTCGTGGAGGTGCGGACGGTCATGGCGGTGCGCCTTCCGGTCGCCGGCACGGGACGCCACCGCGGGCGGTGAGCGCCGTCGTCTCGGCGGAACCCTCCCAGCCCCCGCACAGCGGTGCAACAGGCGTGACGCCTGGGACGGGAGGGACGGGCCGTCAGTCGGTCAGCTGCACCACGAGGTCGGCGCGGTCGCGGTGGGCCGCGATCAGCCGGGCGTTGGCCTCGTCCGTGCCGAGCGCCCACGCGCGAGCCTCGGCCGGCGGCTTGCCGAACGCCTCGTGGCGGGTGACCAGGCGGTCGTGGCGCAGGTCGTCGCCGGGTTCGAGGTACCAGGTCTCGTCGACGAGCCCCTCCAGCCCCGCCCACGGACCCTCGCGCAGCAGCAGGTAGTTGCCCTCGGTGATGACGAGCGGGACGTCGCGCGGCACGGGCAGCGCGGAACCGATGGGCTCCTCGAGCTCGCGGCGGAACTCGGGCGCGTGGACGACCTCCTCGTCGCCGCTGCGCAGCCGGCGCAGCAGGGAGACGTAGCCGCCCGCGTCGAAGGTGTCCTGCGCGCCCTTGCGGTCGCGGCGGCCGAGCGCCTCGAGGACGACGTTGGCGTAGTGGTAGCCGTCCATGGGCACGATCACGGCGGTGTCCGCGCCGAGCGCGGCCACGAGGGCGGCGCTGAGCGTGGACTTGCCGGCCCCGGGGGCGCCGGTCAGCCCGAGCACCGTCCGGGAGCCGCGGGTGGCGAGGGCGCGGGCGCGCTCGGTGAGGTCGGCGGTGCTGCAGCGGATCGTCTCGGTCACCGCGGGAGGGTACCCACCTGGGGGCGGACCGCTCAGAACACCGAACCGGGGACGGTGTCCGCGGGCTCGCCGGCCGGGCCGGTGCCGGTGGCGCGCGCCTCGTCGGCGTCCACGACGGCCCCCATCCAGGTCAGGGCGCGCCAGCCGTCCTCGGGGGAACCCTCCAGGGCGACGCACCCGGTGTTCTCCAGCCCGTGCGCGATGACGAAGTCGGCCGTGAGGTTGGCGACGCGGACGCCGGTCCAGGTGCGGATGGCCGCGCCGTGGCTGACGACCGCGAGCGCCTCGACCCCCGCCGCGCGCGCCTGCGCGACGGCGTCGGCGACGCCGGCGTCGTAGCGGGCGAGGAAGGCGTGGCCGTCCTCGGCGCCCGGCTGGGCGACGTCGAGGTCGCCGTGCAGCCACGAGGCGACGACCCCGAGGTAGGCGGCGACCGCCTCGTCGTCGCCGCGCATCTCGTTCTCGCCCGCGGCGATCTCGCGGAGGCCGTCGAGGACCCGGACGTCGAGCCCGAGGGCGCTCGCCAGGGGGCGCGCGGTCTCCTGGGCGCGGGCCTGGGAGGAGGCGGCGACGAGGCCGATGCCCTCGTCGGCCAGGAGCGCGGCGACCGCGTCGGCCTGCTCGCGGCCGAGGTCGGTCAGCGACGGGCCGGGGACGGCGGTGTCCAGCAGGTGCCGGACGTTCGAGGGGCTCTGGCCGTGGCGGACGAGGAAGAGGCGCACCCGCTCAGCGTGCCAGGCGGCGGCCGGCGCAGGTCCGGGGCCCGCCGCGTCAGAGCACGACGTCGAGGCGCCCGCCCGTCTCGGGGACGGAGAGGCGGGCCATGAGGCGGGCCTGGACGTCGACGGGCACCGGCCGGCTGGTCGTCGTGAGCCGGCCCACGATGCGGCGCAGGTCCTCGGCGGTGAGGTCGCGGCCGCCGGACACGGCCCCGCGGGCGCGGTCGCGGGCGATCTCCGTGGCGAGCTGCCCGACGGTGGTGCCGACGAGGCGCTCGAGGTCGACGCTCGGGCCGTAGAGGTGGGCGAGGAACGCGCGGTCGGACGAGGTGAGCTCGTCGAGGGGGTTCTCGTCGACGTAGTCGGGGCTGATGCCGTGCACCGGGCTGACCGCGCTGAGCGCACCCGCGCGGGACGCGCCCCGCAGTGCCGGTGTCGAGGTGACCGATCCGATCCTCATGTCCCCACGCTCCCTGCGCCTCGTCACACCAAGTACTTCCTGTGTGACCGAGTGTGCCAGCCGGACCGGGAGGGCTTGAGGGGTCGTCACCCGATCGGCGCAGCGCCCGCCCCGAGGACCGGGGCGGGCGGCGCGGCGGCGGGGGTCGCTCAGGCGACCGGCTCGAGCACGAAGACGGGGATCTCCCGGTCGGTCTTGGCCTGGTAGTCGGCGTAGTCGGGGTAGGCCGCCACGGCCCGCTCCCACCACGCGGCCTTCTCCTCGCCCGTGACCTCGCGGGCGCGGTAGTCGCCCTTGGCGGGGCCGTCCTGCACCTCGACGAGGGGCTCGGACTGCACGTTGAAGTACCAGACGGGGTGCTTGGGGGCGCCGCCCAGCGAGGCGACCGCGGCGTAGGCGCCGTCGTGCTCGACGCGCATGAGCGGGGTCTTGCGCAGCTTGCCGGACTTGGCGCCCTTGGTGGTCAGGACGATGACGGGCATCCCCCGCAGGGTCGTGCCCTCCGTCCCGCCGGAGTTCTCGATCGCGGAGACCTGGTCGCGGACCCAGGCCTCGGGGCTGGCTTCGTACTCACCGGTGAGAGGCATGTCGGGGACAAGGCGCCCGGCGGCCGCGATCTTCCCGGCCGCCGCCGGTCACGCGGCCGTGAGCCCCGTCAGGCGTCGCCGAGCTCGTGGTGGCGCACCGCGCCGACCTGGTCGAGCACGGCCTCGAAGGTGCGCGCGACCTCCAGGCTCCGCTCGAGCAGCACGAGCGGGCTCTCGGTCAGGCCCTGCTCGAGGCAGGTGTGCACGTGCTCGAGCATGAAGCGGTGCCCGTGCGCCACGGCGTGCTCGTGGACCTGCTCGCCCGCGGAGGTGTGGACGGTGAAGCGCGGCAGCGCCGGCAGGGGCGCGTCCACCTCGATCCAGCCGCCGGTGGCCTCGATCCACGCCCGCCCCGACGCCTGCGCGGCGATCGTCGTCGACAGCGCGGCGACGGCGCCGGAGGCCCAGCCGAGCGCCATCGCGACCTGGCGGTCCACGCCCCGCTCGGTGAGCGTCCCGACGGCCTGGACGCGGTCCGGGGCGCCGAGCAGGAGGTGGGCGAGGCCGACGGGGTAGGGGCCGAGGTCCAGCAGCGAGCCGCCGCCGATCGCCGGGTCCCAGAACCGGGTCGCCGACTCCTCGGGCACGAAGCCGAGGTCGGCGTGCACGGACCGCACGTCGCCGACGGCGCCGGAGGCCAGGACGTCCAGCAGCGCCTGCGTCCCCGGCAGGAAGCGGGTCCACCAGGCCTCCATGCAGAACACGCCCCGCTCCCGGGCCAGCGCGACGAGGTCCTCCGCGGCCGCGAGCGTCGCAGTGAGCGGCTTCTCCACGAGGACGGGGACGCCGGCCAGCAGCGCGGCGCGCGCGGCGGCGTGGTGCTGCGGGTGCGGGGTCGCGATGTAGACGGCGTCCAGGCCCGGGTGCGCCAGCATCGCGCTGACGTCGTCGTAGCCGGTGGCGTCGCCGAACTCCGCGCCGAAGGCCGCGGCGCGCTCGGCGGTGCGCGAGGCGACCGCGACGAGGCGGCCTCCCGGGACGAGCTCGAGGGCCGTCGCGACGGTGCGCGCGATCCCCCCGGTGCCGACGAAGCCCCAGCCCACCGTCATGTCTCCCCCACCTGCTCGCTCGAGCCGTGCCGCCGTGCCCCGCCCGCGGCGGGACCCCCGCGGGCGAGCGTCCCACACGGCCTCAGCGCGCGGGCAGCACCCAGACCGCGGCGACCGCGGGATCGCCCAGGTCGACCTCGGCGCCGGCGATGCGCACGACGGTCGTCCCGGCGAACTCGCGGCGCTGCAGCACGTCCACCCGCACGTCGAGGCCCAGGCCGAGGTCGGCGAAGTAGCGCAGGACGTCCGGGTCGGCGTCGGAGATGCGGGCCACGACGCCGGCCCCGCCCTCGGGCACGTCGGCGAGGGCGTGGGCGCCCGGCTGGGGGACGCTGCCGTCGGGGCGCGGGATGGGGTCGCCGTGCGGGTCGCGCTCGGGGCGGCCGAGGCTCGCGTCCATGCGGTCGAGCAGCCGCTCGGAGACGACGTGCTCCAGGACCTCGGCCTCCTCGTGCACCTCGTCCCAGGAGTAGCCGAGCTCCGCGACGAGCCACGTCTCCAGCAGCCGGTGGCGGCGCACGACGGCCAGCGCGCGCAGCCGGCCCTGCTCGGTGAGCTCGACGCCGCCGTAGCGCTCGTGGCGCAGCAGCCCGGCGTCGGTGAGCTTGCGCACGGCCTCCGACGCCGTGGAGGCCGAGACGCCCATGCGGGCCGCGAGCACCGAGAGCGTCACCTTGGCGTCGGACCACTCGCCCTCGGCGTAGACCGTCTTGAGGCAGTCCTCCGCGGCCGGGGTCGCCCCGGCGCCGGCCGGCTGGGGGCGGGCCGAGGTGCTGCGGCGGCTGGACGTCGGCACTGCCCCGCCCTCCCCGCTGCCCTGCGCCGGCCGCGGGTCGCGGGCCGTCGCGCCGCCCGGAGCGGCGGGCCCAGCTTGCCACCCCCGGGCGGGCGCTCAGACGTCCAGCGCCGCCCGCACGCGGTCCTCGGTGATGGCGAAGTGCTCGCGCGCCACGGCCGCCGCGCGCTCGGCGTCGGAGGCGAGGATCGCGGCCACCAGCTCGCGGTGCTGCGGCAGCGCCCGGTCGTAGTCGGCGCGGGCGAACGGCTCGCGGGGCATCCCGAGGTTCACGCGGGCCAGCAGCTGCCGGCTGAGCTCCTGCAGCTGGGAGTTGTGCGCCGCCGCGCAGACGGCCCGGTGCAGGTCGGCGTCGGTGGTGCGGGAGGCCTCGTCCTCGCCGCCCGCGCGCTCGTAGGCCGCGAGGCAGCGGCGCAGCTGCTCGTCGTCGTCGGCGTCGTGGCGCTCGGCCGCCGTGCGCGCGATCGTCGCCTCGACCAGGCGGCGCAGGTCGAAGGACTCCTCGAGCTCGCCCCACGCCGGCAGCAGCGTGCGGGCGACGGCCGCGCTCGTGCGCTCCCCGTCCCCGGCCCGCACCCACGTCCCGCCCGTGCGGCCCCGCCGCGTCTCGACGTAGCCCGCGTCGGCGAGCTCCACGAGGGCCGCGCGCAGCGTGGGGCGGCTGACGCCCAGCAGCACGGCGAGCTCGCGCTGCGCGGGCAGGCGCTGGCCGGGGTTGAAGTCGCGCACGGCGATCGCGGTGATGATGCGGTCGACCACGGCCGCGACCGACGTCAGGCGGTGGACCGGGGTGAGCGGGTCCTGCCCGTCCGGGTGCGGCACCCCCCGATCATCCCAGGGCGGCCGGACGGCGTGTTACGTCTTGGTAAAAGGTCTTGTCCTTTGCCCATTCCGCCGCGACGCTCCTCCCCGTGACCGCCACCCCCTCGCGCACGGGCGCCCCCGTGCACACCCTCGACGTCCCCTTCCGGGGCCACCGCACCGCGGTGCGCACCACGGGCGACCTGACCTCCGCCCGCCCGCTCGTCGTCGCCCACGGCGGCCCGGGCTGCACCATGGACTACGTCCTCGCGATCGCCGACCTCGCCGACCGCGGGATCCCCGTCGTGCACTACGACCAGCTCGGCAACGGGCGCTCCACGCACCTGCCCGACGCGGACCCGGCCTCGTGGACCGTGGACCTGTTCCTCGACGAGCTCGACACCGTGCTGCGCCACCTCGGCATCGACGGCGACTACGACCTGCTGGGGCAGTCCTGGGGCGGGATGCTCGCCGCCGAGCACGCCGTGCGCCGCCCCGCGGGCCTGCGCCACCTGGTCATCGCGAACTCCCCCGCCTCCATGCCGCTGTGGCTCGAGGCCGCCGCGGGGCTGCGGGCGCAGCTGCCGGCCGACGTGCGCGAGGCGCTGGACACCCACGAGGCCGCGGGGACCATCGACTCCCCCGAGTACCTGGCCGCGACGCAGGAGTTCTACGCCCGCCACGTCTGCCGGATCCAGCCGATGCCGGAGGAGGTGGCCACGACGTTCGCCTGGATCGACACCGACCCGACCGTCTACCACGCCATGAACGGGCCGACCGAGTTCCACGTCATCGGGACCATGAAGGACTGGTCGGTCGTCGACCGGCTGCCCGCCGTCCAGGTCCCCACCCTGGTCCTCAACGGCCGCTTCGACGAGGCCACCGACGCGTGCGTCGCGCCCTTCGTCGAGCGGATCCCCGGCGCCCGCTGGGTCCGCTTCGAGGAGTCCAGCCACATGCCCCACGTCGAGGAGCGCGAGCACTACCTCGACGTCGTCGCCCGGTTCCTCGCGGAACCCTCGAACGCCCCCACCACCCCCCTCCCCGAGAACCCGGAGCACTGATGCCCGACGCCGGCAGCGCCCCCACCGAGAACGCCGACCTCGAGCGCTTCGGGTACCGGCAGGAGCTCAAGCGGGGCCTCAGCCTCAAGCACCTGCTCGTCTACGGCCTCGTCTTCATGGTGCCCATCGCACCGTTCTCCATCTTCGGCGGCGTGTTCGACGCCTCCCACGGCATGGTGCCGCTCACCTACCTCATCGGCTTCGTGGCGATGATCTTCACGGCCGTCAGCTACCAGCAGATGTCGCGGGCCTTCCCGATCGCGGGGTCGGTCTACTCCTACGCGGGCCGCGGGATCTCCCCCTCCGTCGGGTTCCTCGCCGGCTGGTCGATCCTGCTCGACTACCTGCTCATCCCGACGCTGCTGTACGTCATCGGCGCCAACGCCATGGCGAACGTCTTCCCGTCCGTCCCGCAGCCGGTGTGGATCGTGGCCTTCGTCCTGGTGAACACCGTCGTGAACCTGCGCGGCATCGAGGCGACCGCCAAGGCGAACAACGTGTTCCTCGTCGGGCAGCTCATCGTCCTGGGCATCTTCGTCGGGTTCGCCGCGTGGGCCATCAGCGGCGGGATCAACGGCGCGAGCTGGACGACGCTGCCGTTCTACAACCCGGCGGAGTTCTCGGCCCCGCTGGTGTTCACGGCCCTGTCGGTCGCCGTGCTGTCGTTCCTCGGGTTCGACGCCATCTCCACGCTGTCGGAGGAGACCGTCGGCGGCAACCGCGTCGTCGGCCGCGCCACGGTCATCGCGCTCTGCATCGTGGCGGCCCTCTTCGTCCTGCAGACCTACCTGGCGGCCCTGCTGGAGCCGGGCATCACGGCCTACCCGACGACCGAGGCGTCCAACAACGCCTTCTACGACATCGGTCGGATGATCGCCGGGCCGTGGCTGCAGGTCGTCATCGCCCTCGCCGTCGCGATCGGTTCCGCCGTCGCGAACTCCCTCGTCGCGCAGTCCGCGACCTCGCGCCTGCTGTTCTCGATGGCCCGCGACGGCAAGCTGCCCGCGTTCCTCAAGGTGATCCACCCCGAGACCCGCATCCCCCAGCGCGCGATCCTGCTCGTCGCGGGCCTGAGCCTGGTGCTGGGCCTGTTCTTCGTCGGGCAGATCAACCTGCTCGCGTCGCTGTGCAACTTCGGGGCCCTCACGGCGTTCCTGCTGCTGCACGTCTCGGTCGTCGTGCACCACGTCGTGCGGCAGCGCTCGCGCCGCTTCGGCGTCCACCTGGTGGTCCCGGTGATCGGCTTCCTCATCATCGGCTACGTCCTCGTGAACGCCGACGTCAACGCCAAGGTCGGCGGCCTCACCTGGATCGTCATCGGGCTGGTGATCATCGCGGTGTTCAAGGCCACGGGACGCTCCACCGAGCTCCGGGCCAGCGACGCCCCCCTGGACGCGGCGGACCTCACGCCGCGCTGACCCCGCCCCACCCCACCTCGAGCACCCCGGCCCCCGCCGGGGTGCTCGTCGTGCGTCAGGCCCGGGACCCACCGGGCGACGGAACCGTCCGGGGCGAGGACCGCCGCGCCTGCGAGGATCGCCGCGTGGACAGCGACCTGACCCGGACGTGGCGGCGGATGCGGCCGGAACCCCGCCTGCTGCACCTGGACTCCGCCGCCGCGGGCCGCAGCAGCTGGGCCGTGCTCGACGCGGTCACCACCCACCTGCGGGCCGAGGCGAGCGACGGCGGGTACGTCGCCGCGGCCGCGGCGGCCGGCACCCTCGACACCGCCCGCGCGCACGTGCTGGAGCTGCTCGGCTGGGAGACCGGGACGGTCGCCCTCGTCCACAGCGCGCACGACGCCCTGCACCGGCTGCTGCTCGGCTGGGGCGCGGACCTGCCGGTCACGGTGCTGCACGCCGCCGGCGAGTACGGCCCGAACCTCGCGGTGCTGCAGGAGCTGGGCGTCGGGTCGGCCTCGGTCGAGGACCGGCACGCCGGCGGCCGCCACACCCCGGACCCCGCGGCGTTCGCGAGCGCCATCGCCCGCCAGCGCCCCGACCTGGTCCACCTGACCGCGCTCGGCAGCCACGTCGGGACGGTGCAGCCCGTCGAGGAGGTCGTGGCCGTGTGCCACGCGGCGGGGGTCCCGGTGGTCGTCGACGCGGCGCAGTCCTTCGGCCACGTCGACGCCACGACCTCCGCCGACGTCGTCTACGGGACCTCGCGCAAGTGGCTCGCGGGGCCCCGGGGCGCGGGCTTCGTCGCCGTGCGCACCGGTGTCGCGCAACGGCTCGGCCTGTCCCGCGACCCCGAGCCGCGGGAACCGCAGGAGGCCTCGATCGCGGCCCGCGTCGGGTTCGCGGCGGCCCTGGCCCAGCACGTCGACCTCGGGCCCGCCGCGGTGCGCGCCGGGCTCGCCGCCCGCGGCCGGCGCACCCGCGAGCAGCTCGCGGAGCTGCCCGGCTGGGAGGTCGTCGAGGCCCTGGACGAGGCGAGCGCCACCGTGACGCTGCGCCCGCCCGCGGGCGTCGACCCGGCCGGCGTGCGGGCCCGGCTCATCGCCGAGGACGGGATCGTCACCACGGCCGCGGGCGTCGAGCGCGCGCCGGGTGAGATGACGGGCCCCGTGCTGCGGGTCAGCCCCCACCTCGACGCCACCGACGCCGACGTGGACCGGCTCGCCGCGGCGCTGGCCCGACAGGGTTGAGGCGGGGGCCGAGAAGGGGCCCGAGAAGGGGGCTGACGCGCGCCCGGCGCCCCCCGCTGCCACAGTGGGGAGCCACCGATCATCAACGGAGGTACGCCATGAAGGGCAAGGCCCTCTTCCTCGTGGCCGGGGCGACCGGCTACGTCCTCGGCGCCCGCGCCGGTCGCGAGCGCTACGAGCAGATCAGCCGCGCCGCGGGACGGCTCTGGGGCTCCCCCGCCGTCCAGACGCGCGTCGTGGACCTCGAGGACAAGGCGACCGGCGCCGCGAAGCAGGCCGGCAGCAAGCTGCAGGAGCAGGTCAGCTCGACCGCCAGCTCCGTGGTGGGCGGCGTGAAGGCCAAGGTCTCCTCGTCCTCCGACTCGCCCTCGTCGTCGAGCTCGTCGACCTCGTCCTCCGGCGTCTCCGAGCCCCTGGGCGACCAGCACACGACCCGGCTCCCGACGGACTGAGCACGGCGCGGGTCCCGGCCGGGATCCCGCGCGCACCAGGGGTTCCGGGTGCGCACCGACGAGGTGGCGCCGACAGTGGGGGCATGAGCTCTCCCACCGTCGGTGACCACCTCGTCGCACGTCTGGGGCTGTGGGGCGCACGGCGCTTCTACGGCTACCCGGGCGACGGCATCGGCGGTGTCATCTCGGCCGTGGGCCGCGCCGTCCAGGCCGGTGACGCGGAGTTCGTGCAGGTCCGCCACGAGGAGGCCGCGGGCTTCGCGGCCACCGCGGACGTCAAGTACGGCGGGAGCCCGCTCGGCGTCTGCGCCGTGACGTCCGGCCCGGGCGCCGTGCACGTCCTGAACGGGCTCTACGACGCCAAGCTCGACCACATCCCCGTCGTCGCCCTGCTGGGGCAGAGCGCGACCAGCGCCCTCGGCACCTCCTACTACCAGGAGCTGGACCTCGTGCGGCTGTTCGGCGACGTCGCCGGGGAGTACGTGCTGCAGGTGACCGACCCCTCGCAGGTCCAGCACGCCGTCGACCGGGCGGCCCGGATCGCGCTGGAGCGCCGGACCGTCACGGCGCTCGTCCTGCCGAGCGACGTGCAGGACCTCGACGCGGTGCTCGAGGTCCCCGACGCCCACGGCTACACGCACACGAGCGCCGTCCCCGGGTCGCTGCCGGGCATCCCGCGGCCCGAGGCGCTGCAGCAGGCCGCGGACCTGCTGAACTCGGGGAGGAAGGTGGCGATCCTCGCCGGGGCGGGCGCGCTGGGGGCCACCGCGGAGCTCACCGCCGTCGCGGACGCGCTCGGCGCCGGCGTCGCGAAGGCGCTGCTCGGCAAGGCCGTGCTGGACGACCGGCTGGACTGGGTGACCGGGTCCATCGGCCTGCTCGGCACCCGGCCGAGCTACGACCTCATGCGCGAGTGCGACACGCTCCTCATGATCGGCACGACCATGCCGTACACCGAGTACTACCCCGCCCCCGGCCAGGCGCGCGCCGTGCAGGTCGACGTCGACGGCACCCGGTGCGGGCTGCGCTACGCCACCGAGGTGAACCTCGTCGGGGACGCCCGCCTGACGCTGGAGGCGCTGCTGCCCCTGCTGCACGCCGACCCGGACCCGTCCTGGCGCGAGCGGATCGCCCGCTGGAACACCGCGTGGCGCGCGTGGGGCGAGGAGCGGACGAACGCCGCCGCCATGCCCCTGAACCCCGAGCTCGTGGTGCGCGGGCTCTCGGAGCGGCTGACCGACGACGCGATGATCGCCGTCGACTGCGGGACCGCGACCAGCTGGTACGCCCGCGACCTGGACCTGCGCCCGGGGATGCTCGCGTCGCTGTCGGGGACGCTGCTGTCGATGGGTGGCGGGATGCCGTACGCCCTGGCCGCCAAGCAGGCCCACCCCGACCGGCCCGTGCTGGCGATCGTCGGCGACGGGGCCATGCAGATGAACGGCATCAACGAGCTCATCACGGTGGCCCAGCGCTGGCGCACGTGGAGCGACCCGCGCTTCGTCGTGGTCGTGCTGAACAACCGCGACCTGTCCTTCGTCGCGTGGGAGGCCCGGGCCATGCAGGGCGAGGTCCCGTTCGACGCGGCGATGGACGTGCCCGACCTGCCCTACGGCAGCTACGCGCAGCTGCTCGGTCTCGGCGGGCGGCGGCTGGAAGGTCCCGGCGAGGTCGCCGAGGCGCTGGACGAGGCCTTCGCGGCGCGCCGGCCCACCGTCCTGGACGCCGTCGTCGACCCGAACGTGCCGATGATCCCGCCCCACGTCTCGCTGCAGCAGGTGCTGGGCACCGCGAAGTCCCAGCTGCGCGGCGACCCCGCCGCGAAGGACATCGTCGTGGAGGGGGCGCGCGAGACGATCGGCGCGGCGGCGCGCGCCGTGGTGCGCCACGTCAAGGGCGACTGAGGCCCGCGCGCCACGAACCGCGTTGCGGTCCGGCGCTCCGCGTCCTTATTGTCGTCTCAAAGAGAAGCAGTCGCGTCGTCAGCGTTGCCGGCCCGTGCTCACCCCAACTCCCGGAGTCGACCTCGATGAGCACGTCCGCGCGCGCCGGCCAGGACGCCAGCGTCCCGGCCCAGCCGACCACCCCCTCCCCCCTGACCTCCCCGGCGGAACCCGTGTCCGCGCCCGCCGCGACGCCGCCGGCGACGTCGTCGCGCGCGACCACCCTGGCGCTGACCGTCCTCGTGCTCTCGGCGTTCGTGATGATCCTCAACGAGACGATCCTCAGCGTCGCCCTGCGCGTGCTGGGTGAGGACCTCGGCATCGCCACCACCACCGTGCAGTGGCTGACGAGCGGGTTCCTGCTGACCATGGCCGTCGTGATCCCGCTGACGGGCTTCCTGCTGGAGCGGTTCACCCCCCGCCAGGTGTTCGCGGCCGCCATGAGCCTGTTCTCCGCCGGGACCCTGGTCGCCGCCCTGGCCCCCGGGTTCGGCGTGCTGCTCACCGGCCGCGTGCTGCAGGCCGGCGGCACGGCCGTGATGATCCCGCTGCTCATGACGACGGTGATGCGCCTGGTCCCGGTCGAGCGCCGCGGCGCCACGATGGGCACCATCACGATCGTCATCGCCGTCGCCCCGGCCATCGGGCCCACGGCGGGCGGGGCGATCCTCTCCTCCCTCGACTGGCGCTGGATGTTCTGGCTCGTCCTGCCGCTGTCGGTCACGGCCCTGGTGGTCGGCAGCGCGCTGCTGCGCCTGCCGACCGAGACCCGCAAGGTCCCCGTCGACGTGCCGTCGGTGCTGCTGTCCGCGATCGGCTTCGGGGGCCTGCTCTACGGCCTGTCCACCGTCGGGGAGTCCGACCCGGCGGGCGGGATCGGCGCGTCGTGGGCCGCGCTCGTCGTGGGTCTCGTCGCGCTCGCGGTGTTCGTCACGCGGCAGCGCCGCCTGCAGCACCGGGGCGCGGCCCTGCTGGACCTGCGTCCCTTCGCGCACCGGCAGTTCACCGTGGCCGTCCTCGTCACCTCGATGATCTTCCTGTGCCTGCTGGGCGCCGGGGCGATCCTGCTGCCCCTGTACCTGCAGGGCGTGCAGGGCCGCAGCACCTTCGTCAGCGGCCTGGCCGTGCTGCCCGGCGGTCTCGCCCTCGGCCTGCTCGGCCGCCCGGTCGGCGCGCTCTACGACCGGATCGGCGCGCGCCGCCTGGTGATTCCCGGGGCGGTCGCCATGGCGCTGGCGCTGGGGTTCTTCGCGACGCTGCGCTCGGGGTCGACGCTGGGCGAGGTGATCGCCGTGCACGTCGTCTTCATGTCCGGCTTCGGCCTGATGATGACGCCGCTGATGACGAGCTCGCTGAGCCAGCTGACCGAGCACCTGTACTCCCACGGCAGCGCCATCCTCACGACGCTGCAGCAGGTCGCGGGGGCGCTGGGCACGGCGGTGTTCGTGACGATCGCGACCCGCGCGAGCCTCGACGCGACCGCCGGCCCGGACGCGCGGGGCCTGCACGCGGCCTTCCTCACGGCCGCGGGCGTCGGCGTCGTCATCGTGGTCCTGGCGCTGTTCGTGCGCGGACCGCGAGCGGGTGAGCAGCAGCCGGCCCGCGAGCCGGGTCTGCACGGCTGAGCGCCCCGGCGCTCAGCCCGCCGGCGGGCGGCGTCCGCGGTCGACGGCACGCACGGCCCGCTGCGGCATGAGGTACCAGCACACGACGATGAGCAGCAGCACCGCGCTCGCGGTGGCGATCCCGGCGACGCGGCCCGAGACCACGTCCACCACGAGCAGGACGCCGCCCGTGAAGACGAGGGCGACCGTCGCCAGCCCGGCCCGAGCGAACCGGCTGGCGGCGGCCACGAGGGTCGCCTTCGAGCGCCGCTGGAACAGGGCGCGGTGGTAGCCGACGGGGGCGACGAAGAAGGTCAGCGCCACGACGGCCAGCAGCAGGGTCGTCAGGTAGACCGCCCGCTGGAACGTGTCCAGCGTGTCGAACCGGGTCTGGAACGGCAGGGTCAGCAGGAACCCGGTGAGCAGCTGCACGCCGGTCTGCACGACGCGGAACTCCTGCAGCAGCTCGACCCAGTTCCGGTCGCTGCGCTCGGTCGGCGTCTCCCGGCGCAGCCCCGCGTAGGGGTCGTCGACGGAGTCCGGGGCGGCGTCGTCGCTCACCGGGACGCCACCGCCAGCACCTTCTCGACCGTGCGCAGGTTCCGCGTCGTGATGACGGGCTTCCACCGGGCCGCGGCCGCGAGCTTCGCGAACGGGGTGTCGGTGCTCGAGCCCTTCGCGACCCGCCAGTACAGGACGTCGCCCGCGAGCTGCAGCAGGTCCTCGCCGCCGGCGGGGTCCGCGAGCGCTGCCAGCTCCGCGAGCTGGCCCGCGTCGGAGGCGAAGACGCAGTACGGGTGGAACCGCTCGTCATCGCGGGGGAACGGGTAGGCGGCCGCGATCTCCGCGAGCCGCTGCGGGCGCACCACGACGACCCAGGCCTGGTAGCCGAACCCGTCGCGCAGGGCCTGCTCGACGTCGCGGGCGAGCTGCGCGGCGTCGTCCGTCGCCGGGTCCAGGACGACGTTGCCGCTGGCGAGGACCGTGCGCACGTCCGAGAACCCGGCGGCGCCCAGGACGCGGGCCAGGTCGGCGCTGCGCACGGTGACCCCGTTGACGTTCACCCCGCGCAGCAGGACCACCGCTCTCACGCCCGGCAGCCTCGCACGAACCGGTCCTACCGCGCTTCCAGAGCCAGCAGGCCGACCTTCGCGGCGGCGCCCCCCACGTACTCGCCGGGGGTGCCGTCGCTGCGCACGACGCGGTGGCAGGGCACCACGACGGGCAGCGGGTTGCGCGCGCACGCCGTCCCGACCGCCCGGACCGCGCCCGGGCGCCCGGTCAGGGCGGCCACCTGCGTGTACGAGGCGGTCGTCCCGAACCCGATGCGCGGCAGCACCTCCACGACGGCGCGGCGGAAGCCGCTCGCGAGGCTGAGGTCGAGGGGGACGTCGAAGCGGGTCCGCACGCCCGCGAAGTACTCGTCCAGCTCGGCCGCCACCCGGTCCAGCCGGGCCGGGGCGCGCAGGACGCGGGGGCTCAGCCGGTCCGCGAGCGAGCGCAGGACGGCGTCGTGGTCCTCCCGGTCGTAGGCGACCCGGACGAGCCCGCGGGGCGTCGCCGCCAGCAGCAGCACCCCCACGGGCGTGTCCAGCGTCCGGTACGCGACGTCGAGCAGGTCCTCCTGCGCCGCCCGCCGCGCCAGCTCCTGCGCGAGGCGCCCGAGCGTCTCCCGCTCCGCCGCCACGCCCTCGGGGACACCCGTCGCGCTCACCGCTGCTCCTCCCGCTCGCTCCGCTGATCCCCGTGAACCCTGTCGTTCCTGTCGCCGCTGTCGCCGCCGTCGCCCCACGCCCGGCGCAGCGCCCGCACCCCGTCCGCGGCCGCGCGCCGGGCCGCGGCCTCGCTGCCGCCGACGAGGGCGGCCACCTCGGCGTAGGGCAGGCCGCCGAGGTGGTGGTAGGCCACGCAGCGGCGCTGCTTGGCGGGCAGCTCGCCCACGGCCTCCCACAGGTCGGCGCGCCAGTCCCCCAGCAGCTCACCGCCCGCGCGCTCCGGCAGCTCCGCCGTCGGCGCCGGGCGCCGGGCCGCGGCCCGGTGCTGGTCGACCGCCTTGCGGTGCGCGATCGTCACGAGCCAGGCCCGGACGTCGCTGCCCGCGGGCAGGGCGGGGTAGGCCCGCAGCGCCGCGAGGAACGTCTCCGACCACGCGTCGTCGGCCGCGTCGGGGCCCACGACGGCGCGGCAGACCCGCAGCACCGTCGCCCCGTGCGCCGCGACGACGGCCTCGAAGGGCTCGTGCCCCGCGGCCACCGCGCGCACCGCGACCGGCGCACCGCTCACCGCGACACCGGCCACCACGCCGCCGCCCACCGGCACCTCCGTCATCACGTCCACACCTGATAGACGTCCGGGAGCGCCGGTCCGTGAGGTCTCACCGCACGCTGGACCAGCCGCCCGACAGCCAGCCCGCCATCCGGCCCAGGCTCGCGGCCGCCCCGGGCAGCTCGGGGGTGTTCAGGTGCCCGTGCAGCGTGCGCGGCTCGAGCTCCTGGCGCACCGGCACCCCGGCCTCCTGCAGGGAGGTCACGAAGGCCTCGCCCGAGGGCCGCAGCCCGTCGACCTCGCTGAGCAGGACGAAGGTCGGGGGCAGCGCGGCGAGCCGCTCGCGCGGGGCCGTGCCCGGCACGGCCTCGACGGGCGCGCCGTCGAGGTCGTCGGTCCCGAGCAGTTCCGCGTACATGCCGCGCACCTGCGGCGGGTCGAAGCGCCCGCCCGGCGGCAGGGCCGCGACCGCCGCGGCGAGGGCGGCGTCGGGCGGCGACTGGACGACGTGCAGCGTCGGGTAGGCCAGCAGCAGCGACAGCGGCACCCCGCCCCCCTCGTCCGCGGCACCGGCCCCTCCTCCAGCCAGGCGCAGGGCCGCGCCGGTGGCGAGGTTCGCGCCCGCGCTCGCCCCGCCCAGGTGCAGCCGGGACACCCCGAGGGCGGGGGCCTCGGCCTGCAGCCAGCGCCACGCGGCCAGCACGTCGTCGGAGGGGACGGGCCAGCGCACGGCACCGGAACCGCGGCGCCCGGCGCGGGCCAGGCGGTAGTCGACCGAGACGACGGTGACGCCGGCGTCGCGGGCCAGCACGGTGGCGACGCCGTCGGCCTCGGGCATGTCGAGGTCCCCGCCCGTGAAACCCCCGCCGTGGCACCACAGCAGCGCCGTGGCGGAACCGCCCGCGTACACGCGCAGCGGAACGGGGCCGTGGGGACCGTCGGCCTGCGCGGTCGTGGGTTCGAGAGGACGCGGGGTGCTCATGCCTCCCATCGTGCACCCCCGCAGCGAAACTCCCGCACCGTCGCTTCGAAAGGGCGGCGGTTGCGCTGCGGTTGCGATGGTTGACGCAGCGGTTCGTTCCTCTTACGTTCCCTCAGCGGGCCAGTGCCGGTCCGCTGCCTCGGGAGGACGGTGGTCGCGGTGGCCGGGGACGAGTTCTCCCGCTCGCAGGCGATCCTCGGCGAGCTCGACCACCACGGCCGGGTCGTGGTCACCGACCTCGCGGCGAAGCTCGGCGTCTCCCCCGTCACGGTCCGCAAGGACCTGCAGGCCCTCGAGGAGCGCTCGGTCCTGCGGCGCGTGCGCGGCGGCGCGGTCGCCGCCCCGGGTGGCGACGAGGGCTCGTTCGAGGTGCGGATGCGCCAGCACCGCAGCGAGAAGGACGCGATCGCCCGCGCCGTCGCGCCCCTGGTGCACGACGGCGACGTCGTCGCCCTCGACTCCTCCACGACGTGCCACCACCTCGCCCGCCGCCTCCTGCAGCGCCGCGGCCTCGTCGTCGTGACGAACAGCCTCGCCCTCGCCTCGCTGTTCTCCGAGCGCAGCGACGCCCGCGTCCTGCTGCCCGGGGGCGTCGTGCGGCGCGCGGCGCGTTCCGTCGTCGGGCTCGTCGGCGACGTCCTCGCCGGCCGCGGCCGCATCGACCACGGGTTCATCTCCGGCAACGGCATCTCCGCGGCTCACGGCGTCATGGACCTCGCCCTGGAGGAGGCCGAGGCCAAGCGCTACCTCGCCGGGCCGTGCCGGCAGGTGCACGCCCTGCTGGACTCCTCGAAGTTCGGCGCGTTCTCGCTGCACGCCTCGGTCCCGCTGGCCGACCTGACCGCGGTCTGGACCGACGACGCGGCCGACGCCGACGCCGTCGCCGAGATCGAGGCCGCCGGGGTCCCCGTCCACACCCTGGCCACCGGGCCGGTGCCGGCGTGAGCGCGCGCACGAGCGTCGCGGCCGTCGACCTGGGCGCCGAGAGCGGCCGGGTCGTCGCCGTCTCCTTCGACGGGCGGCGGTTCTCCACCGAGGTCGCGGCCCGCTTCCCCACCACCTCGCGCGCCGTCGGCGGCGTCCTGCGCTGGGACGTGGAGGCCCTGTGGCGCGAGGTCGTCGCGGGCCTCGGCGCACTCGCGCAGCTCCCCGGGCCGGCGGGCCGCGCGGGCGTGCGGTCGGTGGGCGTGGACACCTGGGGCGTGGACCACGGGATCCTCGACGCCGCAGGGACTCTCACCGCCGACCCCTCGTGCTACCGCGACCCCCGCCAGGCCGCGGCGATGGAGGAGCTGCTGCGCACCGTCGACGCGGCGGACCTGTTCGCGGCCACGGGAACGTCGGTCATGGCCATCAACTCCGTGTTCGCCCTGCTGGCCGACGGCGCCGCCGGGCGCCCCGCGGCCGGGCACCGGCTGCTGATGCTGCCGGACCTGTTCCACGACCGGCTCTCCGGCGTCGCCGCCACCGAGCGCACGGCCGCCTCGACGACAGGCCTGTTCGACACCCGCACGCGCGCGTGGGCGGACGCCCTCGTCGCCCGCCTCGGCCTGCCCCGCGGGCTGTTCGGCGACCTCGTCGACGCCGGGACGGACCTCGGGCCCGTGACGGGCGACGTCGCGGCCGTCCTGCCGGGCGTGCGCGTCGTCGCCCCCGCGGGGCACGACACCGCGAGCGCCGTGCTCGCGACGCCGTTCGACGACCCCGACGGGTTGTTCCTGTCGTCGGGGACGTGGTCGCTGCTCGGCGTGGAGCGCGCGGCGCCGCTCGTCACCCCCGCCGCGTTCACCGCGGGCCTCACCAACGAGACGGGGTTCGGCGCCACGACGCAGCTGCTGCGCACGGGCGACGGGCTGTGGATCCTCCAGGAGTGCCGGCGCCAGTGGGCCCGCGAGGGCCTCGACCTCGGCTACGGCGACCTCGCCGCGCTGGCGGCGGCCGAACCTCCGCTGCGCAGCGTCGTCGACACGGGCGAGGAGGAGTTCCGCGCCCCCGGGGACATGCCGCGCCGCCTGCGCGAGCACTGCGCCCGCCACGGCGAACCCGTCCCGGAGACCGTCGGGGCCCTCGCCCGCTGCGTCGTGGACTCCCTGGCGCTCGGCTACCGCCGCACGGTCGAGGACCTCGCCGCCGTCACGGGCCGGGCGGCGCCCTCGATCACCGTGACGGGCGGGGGCGCGCAGCACGCCGTCCTCGCGCAGGCCACGGCCGACGCCACGGGGCTGCCCGTGCGCTGCGGGCCCGTCGAGGCCACGGCCCTCGGCAACGCGGGCGCGCAGCTCGTGGCCCTCGGCGAGCTCGCCGGCGCCGACGACGTCCGGCGCGCGGTGGCCGCGACCGCCGCCGTGCGCACCCTCGAACCCCGGCCGTCCCCCGCGTGGGACGACGCCGCGGACCGGCTGTCCCGGAGGCGTTCCGCCTCCGGCCCGCGCACGACCCCTACTCACGACGGAGTGACGACATGACCCGCAGGAGAACTCCCCGCACCCTCACGACCGCCGCGGCGCTGGCCGCCGTCCTGACCCTGGCGCTGTCC
Source organism: Kineococcus rubinsiae (assembly GCF_011839805.1). Taxonomy (GTDB): domain Bacteria; phylum Actinomycetota; class Actinomycetes; order Actinomycetales; family Kineococcaceae; genus Kineococcus; species Kineococcus rubinsiae. Next base: position 53,802 of record NZ_VWPY01000001.1, read on the forward strand.
TCGTGCGGCCAGGGCAGCGGCGGTTCCGCGACGAGCGACGAGTCCTCGGGCGGCAGCAGCTCCCCCGTCGTCGCGTTCGTCCCCAAGCTGCAGGGCGTGCCCTACTTCGAGGCCATGAACAGCGGCGGGAAGGCCGCGTGCGAGGAGCTGGGCTGCACCTGGAAGTACCAGGGCCCCGTCGAGGCCGACGCCGCCGCGCAGGCCGACATCGTCCGCTCGTTCATCCAGCAGAAGGTCGACGTGCTGTTCGTGGCGCCGAACGACCCGGACTCGATGGCGCCGCTGCTGAAGGAGGCCGCGGACGCGGGCATCGAGGTGGGCACCACGGACACCGACGCGCCCAGCTCGGTGCGCGAGGTGTTCGTGAACCAGGCCACGGCGCAGGGCCTCGGCCAGCAGCTCACCGACTCGATGGTCGAGGCCATGGGCGGCAAGGGGAAGTACGCGATCGTCAGCTGCGGGGAGACGGCCGAGAACCTGAACTCCTGGATCGCGGTGCAGAAGGAGTACACGGCCTCGAAGTACCCCGACGTGCAGATCACCGACATCGTCTACGCCGGTGAGGACCAGGCCAGAGCCACGCAGATGGCCACCGACCTCATGAACGCCGACCCGACCCTGACGGGTCTCGTCGGGGAGTGCACGTCGTCGGCCCCCGGGGTGGCGCAGGCCGTCCAGGACGCCGGCAAGACGGGCACCGTGTTCACCGTGGGCCTCGGCACGCCGAAGTCGATGGCGCCCTACCTGACGGCCGGGTCCTCCAGCGCGAGCATCCTCTGGAACGTCGCGAACCTCGGCTACCTGACCGCGTGGGCCGGGACGAAGCTCGCCGGCGGCGAGGACTTCGCCGCCACGAACGAGGTCTCCGCCGACCTCTCCGACGTCGCCTACGACTCGGGCGCCAAGATGCTGCTGCTCGGGCCGCCCCTGATCATCACCAAGGACAACGTCGCGGACTTCGACTACTGATGGCGGGTGCCCCGCGGCTGGCGGTCAGCGGCATCGCCAAGCGGTTCGGCGCCGTGCGCGCGCTGCGCAACGCCGACCTCGTCGTGGACGCCGGCAGCGTCCACGCCCTGGTCGGCGAGAACGGTGCCGGCAAGTCGACGCTCATCAAGATCCTCTCCGGCGCCGAGACCGCGGACGCCGGCACCACGGCGTTCGACGGCCAGGAGGTCACCATCGGCTCCACGACGGCCGCGATGGCGCTCGGCGTCGCGACCGTCTACCAGGAGCCGCAGCTGTTCGCCGACCTCACGGTGGCGGAGAACGTCTTCACGGGACGGGAGATCACCCGCGCGGGCCGGGTCGACTGGCCCGCGCAGAACGCCCGGGTCACTGAGCTGCTCGACCTCATCGGCCTGCCCGCGCGCTACGCCACCGTGGCGGTCGGGACCCTGTCGATCGCCGAGCAGCAGCAGGTCTCGATCGCGAAGGCGCTCGCGGGCGACGCCCGGCTGCTCATCCTCGACGAGCCCTCGGCGATCCTCACCGACACCGAGATCGAGGTGCTGTTCGGCGTCGTGCGCCGCCTCGCCGCCTCCGGCGTGGCGATCGTCTACATCTCCCACCGCCTCGACGAGCTGTTCACCATCGCCGACGTGGTCACCGTCATGCGCGACGGGGAGACCATCGGCACCTGGCCGATCGCGGAGCTGTCGGTGCGCCGCATCGCCGAGCTCATGGTCGGCGGGGTGCTCGACGACGGGCCGCGCGAGCACCGCGTCCCCGACGGGCCGGCGCGGCTGGAGCTGCGCGGACTCGGCCTGGAAGGCCGGTTCCACGACGTGGACGTGGCCGTGCGCGGCGGCGAGGTCGTCGGCCTGTACGGCCTCGTCGGCTCCGGGGTCGCGGAGATCGCGGCCAGCGTCTACGGCATCACGCCCGCGACGTCGGGCACGCTGCACGTCGACGGCGCCGAGGTGCGCCCGCGCTCCCCCCGCCACGCGAAGGCGCTCGGCATCGGCCTGCTGCCGAGCGACCGCAAGCAGCAGGGGATGTTCTCCTTCCAGCCCATCTCCTTCAACATCTCCGCGGGGAACCTGCGCCTGCTGTCCAAGGCGCGGGTGTTCGTGGACCGCCGCCGCGAGCGGGAGGTGGCCCGCCGCATGATCGAGCGGCTGTCGGTGAAGACCCCCAGCGAGAGGCAGCCCGTGTCCGCGATGTCCGGCGGCAACGCCCAGAAGGTCGTGCTGGCCCGCCAGCTCGTCGACCGCCCCGGCGTCCTGGTGCTCGCCGAACCCACCCAGGGCGTCGACGTCGGCGCCAAGGACGAGATCCACCGCATCATCGCCGAGCTCGCCGACGCGGGGACGGCCGTCCTCGTCGTCACCTCCGACCTGCCGGAGGCGATCCGCATCTCCGACCGCCTGCACGTCGTGCGCGACGGCACCACGACCGCGGAGTTCGGCCCCGGTGCCAGCCAGGTGGACGTCCTCGCGGCCGCGGCCGGTGCCGTGGAGGTCGCCACGTGAGCGCCCCCGCGCTGGCGCGCCCGGCGCCCGCGAAGCCCGGCCGCGTCCTGCCGTTCCCCGTCACGGGGCAGGAGGTCGTCCTCCTCGTCGTCATCGCCGTGCTGTGGGCGGCGCTGGCCGTGACGACCCCCGCGTTCGCGACGGAGGGCTCGATCGTCCCGCTGCTCGTGGCGATGACCCCGATCGCCCTCATCGGGATCGGGATGACGGTCGTCATCGTCACGGGCGGCATCGACGTCTCGGTCGGCAGCATCGTCATGGTCTGCGCGGTCGTCATCGCGAAGGCCATGGTGGGCAGCGGGATCCCCCTGCCGGCCGCCGTCGCGCTCGGCATGGCGGTCGGCGCCCTGCTCGGCCTCGTCAACGGCGCGCTCATCGCCTACGGGCGGGTCCAGGCCATCATCATCACCTTCGGCACCCTGAACCTGTTCCGGTTCGCGGGGCTGCAGGTGTTCGGCTCGGCGACCGTCGAGGGCATCCCCGGCACGCTCGCCCCGTTCGGCCGCGGCGACGCGGGCCGCACCCTCGGCGTCCCGCACAGCTTCGTCGTGCTCCTCGTGGTCGCGGCGATCGCCTGGTACTACCTGCGCCACACCCCCGGCGGGCGGCACTTCTTCGCCATCGGCGGCGACGCGGACGCGGCCCGGCTCGCGGGCATCTCGGTGCGCGCGCGCATCGTCCTCGGCTACGTCGTGACGGGTCTGCTGGCCGGCGTCGCCGCCTGCTTCGTCATCGCCCAGGGCACCTCGAGCCTCGCGGCCTCCGTCGGCTCGGGGCTGGAGCTGTCCGTCATCGCAGCCGTCGTCATCGGCGGCACGTCCATCACGGGGGGCCGGGGTTCCGTGCTCGGGACCCTCCTCGGCGCGCTGCTCGTGCAGACCGTGCGGACGGGCGTCACGCAGCTCGGCTGGCCGTCGCAGCTGTCGGACCTGTTCGTCGGCGTGTTCATCATCGTGGCCGTCGGCGCCGACCTGCTGCGCCAGCGCCGCCGCCCCACCGGGAAGAGGACGACATGAGGAGGACGCCGTGACCGCCCGCGCCCTGCGCCTGGTCCTGACCCAGCGCACCGCCCTGCTCGTCGTGCTGCTCGTCGCCGTCGTGGTGACGATGACGACCCTGTCGGGCAACAACTACCTCAGCGCCCCGTACAGCGCGTCGTACATGGCCTCGACCCTCATCAACGCCGTGCCGCTGGCCATGCTGGCGCTGGCGGAGCTGCTGGTCATCACCTCGGGCCGCGGCGGCATCGACCTGTCGGTGGGGGCGATCGTCTCCCTCACGGGCATGGTGTTCGGCTTCGCCTACGGGCAGTGGGGGTGGCCGCTGGCCCCCGCGATCCTCCTGGCTCTCGTCCTCGGGGCCGCGTGCGGCGCCCTGAACGGGTTCCTCGTCGCGCACCTGGGGTTCCCCGCGCTCATCGCGACGCTGGCGACGTACTACGCGTTCCGCTCCCTGGCCCTGGTCGTCAACGACCAGAAGCCGATCAACTCCCAGCCGGTGCAGGACCTGTACTCCACGGCCACGGCCGTGGCCCTGCCCCTGGTGGGCGAGTCGTTCCCCCGCGTCCCGCTCGGCATCTTCACGTTCCTCGTGCCGACGGCGCTCGTGGTGTGGCTCGTGCTGGCCCGCACCACGGCCGGGCGCCGGCTCTACGCGATCGGCACGAACGACGTCGCGGCCCGCTGGTCGGGCATCGACGTGCGCCGCACCCGGTGGTCGGCCTACGTCGCGGCGGGCGCGATCTCCGGCCTCGTCGCGGTCGTGACGGTGGCGCAGTTCGCCTCCGCCCGCCCCGACTCCGGGACGTCCGGGAACGGGATGGCGCTGCCCGCCATCACCATCGCCATCCTGGGCGGCGTCGCCATCACGGGCGGGGTCGGCCGGGTCGCGGGCGTCGTGCTCGCCACGCTGCTCATCGTCTGGCTCAACGCCGGGATCCTGCTCGCGGTCCCGGGCAACAGCGGCAGCCAGTACCAGCTGTTCGCGCTCGGGATCGTCCTGGTGGTCGCGGCCCTGCTGAACGCCCTGACCCAGCGCCGCTACGGCGGGACGCAGTGACGTTCACGAGCTACGACCCCGACCTCGTCAGCGCGGAGCTCCTCGCGCTGACGAGGTCGCTGGGCGACCCCGCCCGCGATCTCGTGATCCTCGCGGAGGGCAACACCTCCCAGCGCCTGCCCGGCGGGCGCATCGTCGTGAAGGCGACGGGGGCGGCGATGGCCGCGGCGACCGCGGAGGACTTCGTCGTGGTCGAGGTGGAACCCCTGCTCGACCTCGTGCGCGACCCGGCGAGCACGCAGGCCGACCTCAGCGCGGCGCTGGACGCGGGGGTCCACGACGGCCGCTCGCGCCGGGCCTCCATCGAGAGCGTCGTGCACGCCGCGACCCGGGCGGAGTTCGTGGGCCACACCCACCCGACCGACGTCGTGGCGCTGCTCGCCAGCGTGCACGCGGCCACGGCGTGGCGGGACCACGTCTACTCCGACGAGGCCGTGGTCGTGAGCCGCTCGGCGTTCCTGCCCTACGCCTCGCCCGGCCTGGACCTCGGCCGGGCGCACCTCGCCCTCGCGGACGCCCAGCGCGCCGAGCACGGGGAGGTCGCCCGCCTGGTGCTGCTCGGCAACCACGGCATCGTCGTCGCCGGCGCCACCCCCGCGGCGGTCGAGGCCGTCACGGCGATGACGGTCAAGGGCGCGCGCGTGCGGGCCGGCGCCTACGCCGCGGGCGGGCTCGCCCCCCTGCCGCGCAGCGCGATGGCCGCGTTCTTCGCGCGCGACGACATCACCGCCCGGCAGCGGGAGCTCGGGACGGCCGGCGGCTGACCCGCCGCCCGGTCCGGGGCTCCCGTCGGGGTTGCGGGCGGGGGTCCCGGCGGCGAGGCCGCCGGGAGAGGCCGGTCAGAAGGCGTAGCGGACGGTCAGCCAGGGCGTCCGCTCCGCCACGAGGTCCAGCAGGCGCTGCACCCACACCGCCTTCCAGCGGGCGCGGTAGCGCACGTTCTCCATCCCGTTGCCGGAGCGCTTGGCCTCCTGCACGTCCGGTCGCCAGAGCAGGTCCTCGCCCTTGGGGTGCCAGCCGAGGTTCACCTCGTGCAGCCCCGCGTTGTGGGTCAGGAAGATGACCTCCGCGGCGGCCTGGGCCTTCGCCGCGGGCGAGAGGACGTCGTCCAGCTCGGCCAGCAGCGCCGCCCACCCGTCCAGCCACCCCTCGCCGACGATGACCGGGGACAGGTTCAGGTGCACCTCGTACCCGGCCGCGACGAAGTCGTCCACGGCCGCGATGCGCTCGCGCACCGGGTCGGTGCGCACGTCCACCACGCGCGCCACCGCTTCCGGCATCACGGAGAACCGCACCCGGGTCCGGCCCCGCGGGTCGTAGCCCAGCAGGTCGCGGTTGACGTGCTTGGTCGCGAAGCTCGCCTTGGCCGTGGGCATCGCCGCGAACGCCGTGACCAGGTCGCGCACGTTGTCGCTGACGCGGGCGTCCACCGAGGCGTCGGAGTTCTCGCCGATGTCGTAGACCCACGCGCTCGGGTCGCACTGGTCGGGGGCGGGTTTGACGCCCTGCCGGGTGACGTGGCGCTGGAGGTAGCCGACGACCTCGTCGATGTTGGCGTAGACCGTGATCGGGTTCGCGTAGCCCTTGTGCCGCGGCACGTAGCAGTAGGAGCAGGCCATGGCGCAGCCGTTGGCCGTCGAGGGGGCGATCCAGTTCGCCGAGCGCTCGTTGCGGCGGGCCGTGAGGGTCTTGCGGACGCCGAGGGCGAGCACCTCGGTCTTGGTGCGCACCCAGCGGCCGACGTTGGCCTCGTCGCCGTGCACGGCCGGGATGCGCTGCACCGACGGCACCTCGACGACCTGCGCGCCGGGCCAGCGCGCGAGGACCTGCTGCCCGCGCGGCAGCGCGAGCGCGGCCTCCTCGGCGTAGATCGTGCGCACGTCGAGCAGCTCGCGCCGGCGCGCGCCGCTGCCCCGGTCCGTGCCGGCCGGCGTGCTCGGGGTCTCCACGGCGCCCACGCTACGGACCGGCCCCGACAGCGCCTGTCGAGCCCGGCCTCACCCGGCCGTCAGCACCCGGCGACCGTCAGCGCCCCACCGCCCGGTCCGCGCGCGCGCCCAGCCAGTCGACGACCCGCGCCGTGACCTCGTCGCGGTTGGTCTCGTTGAAGACCTCGTGCCGGGCGCCCGGGTAGACCTCCACCTCGACGTCGCGCAAGCCCGCGTCGCGGTAGCGCTGCCCCAGCAGCTGCGGAAGGTCTCCCCCGCCGGCCAGGGGGTCGTCAGCACCGCTGACGACCAGCAGCGCCAGGTCCGGGTCGATCGCGGCGAGCTGCGCCGGATCAGCCACGCGCGTCGAGGAGAACAGGGCGGCCATGACCTCGGGGGCGCTGTCCTGCCCGCACAGCGGGTCGGCGACGTAGGCGTCGACCTCGGACGCGTCCCGGCTCAGCCACTCGTAGCCCGTGCGGGGCTCGAACCCGGCGTTGAACGCCGACAGGTCACCGGCCTGGCCCTCCACCGGCGCCGGCAGCCCCGCCGCGAAGACGTCCACGGCCGTCGAGCCCGTGAGCACCACCCCGTCGTAGCGGGCGGAGTGGTCCAGCAGGACCTCCTGCAGCGCGATCGACCCCATCGAGTGCGCGACGACGAAGCGCGGCAGGCCGGGGCTCGCCGCCTCGACGAGGTCGGAGAACTGCGTGACGTCGGAGAGCAGGCCCGCCCAGCCGCCCTCGCCGAAGCTGACGTGGGGCGTGCGCCCGTCCACCGAGGCGCCGTGGCCGCGGTGGTCGTGGGCCCACACGTCGAACCCGGCCGACACGAGCGCCCGGGCCAGCCGGTCGTAGCGCGGGGCGTGCTCGCTGAGCCCGTGCACGAGCTGCACCGTGGCCCGCGGTCGCCCGGCCGCCCAGTGGTAGCCGTGGACCACCAGGCCGTCGGCGTGGGAGGTGAACGTCGTGCCGTCCATGAACCGCTCCTGGAGTCCGGGGAGACGGCACTGTACGGCGGCACCCGCACCACGCACTCCGCCCCCCGGCCGGCGGACCGGCAGGGGGGCGGAGGAGGTGGCAGTGGGCTCAGGCGGTGAGGTCCACCGGGGTGGTGATGGCCTCAGGGCGCTCGCACGTCGTGGTCAGCGTGACGGACGTGTGCTCGTCCGCCGCGCGCTGCACCGACTCCATGATGTCGAGCACGTGCAGGGCGACCTCGTCACTGGCGCGGTGCCCACGGCCCTCGGCCACCGACATCGCGAGGTCGGCCAGGCCGTAGCCGCGACCGGAGTCCACGAAGCCGGCGGTGACGCCGACGTCCTTCCAGTTCGACTGCTGGTCCGCATCCGGACCCGGGGCCGGCGCGGTCGCGGCGGAGAACAGCTCCACCGCACCCTCGAACATGTTCGGGTCGGGGATCGAGAGCGACCCGCCCGTGCCGTGGAGCTCGATGCGGGGCAGCCGCGCGGCCCAGGTGTCGAAGCTCATGATCAGCGTCGACAGCGCGCCCGAGGCGTGCTCGAGGATCCCGGTGATGTGGGTGTCGATGGTGACCGGGAAGGACTCCCCCGCCCGCGGACCGGAGCCGATGGTCCTGGTCTCCGAGGGCCGCGACGAGGCACCCACGACGCGGGTGACCGGGCCGAGCAGGTGCACCAGCGAGGTGAGGTAGTACGGGCCCATGTCCAGCAGCGGGCCGCCGCCGGGCTGGTAGTAGAAGTCCGGCTGGGGGTGCCAGCGCTCGTGACCGGGGGTGGTCATGAACGCCGTCGCGGAGTGCGGGGTGCCGATCTCGCCGGCGTCGACGAGGGCTCGCGCCGTCTGGATCCCGGTGCCCAGCACGGTGTCGGGGGCGCAGCCGACCCGCAGGCCCGCCGCCGCGGCGGCTTCGACCACTTCGCGGCCCTCGGCGACGGTCATCGCCAGCGGCTTCTCGCCGTAGACGTGCTTGCCCGCGGCCAGCGCCTTCAGCGCCACCTCGGCGTGCGTGCGCGGCAGCGTCAGGTTGAGGACCACGTCGACGTCGTCGGCGGCCAGCAGCTCGTCCAGGGACAGCACCCGCGCGCCGTGCTCGTCGGCCAGCGCCTGCGCCCGCTCGGGCACGAAGTCGCTCACGGCGGTGATCTGCAGCTGCGGCAGACGCTTCAGCGACGCCGAGTACTGCGCCGAGATGACTCCGGCGCCGACGACGCCGACCCTCAACGGGCTGCCCACAGCAGACCCCTCTCGATGATCGTCTTGACGTTGGTGTCCTGCAGGACCTCGACGTTGTGCCCCGGCGTGGCGACGAAGATCCTGCCCTTCCCCCACTGCCGGGTCCAGATCGCCGGGGAGGTGACCGGGCGGTTCCACGGGTCCCAGGCCCGGACGGCCTGCGTCGTCGTCGCGAGGACGTCGACGTAGTCGTCGGAGAGGACCCAGTACTGCTCGGTCACGAGGTCGAAGTCCCCGATGCCGGCGGTGATGGGGTGCTCGGCTGCGGCGGGGAGCATGTTCACCGTGTAGGGGACGTAGTTGTCGGGCTGCCCGCCGGTGCGCTCCTCCGGGGCCTTGCCCGGGTGGCAGCCGAACTGCCCGCCGACCAGGGTCAGGTAGTCGGAGTTGTTGCGGTAGGAGTCCGCGATCCCGCCGTGCCAGCCGGCCAGACCGGTCCCGGCCTCGACGGCCGCGCGCAGGCCCTCGAACTCCTCCTTCTCGATGGAGTTCATCGTGTTGCACTGCACGACCAGGTCGACCGTCGCCATGTACGCGGCGTCGGTGTAGACCGTCGGGGTGCCGCCCGTCGCGGCGACGTCCTCGACGCGGACGGTGAACCCGTTCGCCTCCAGGTGCGGGATGAAGAGGTCGGTGGCCTCGACGGGCATGTGCCCGTCCCAGCCGCCGCGGACGACGAGAGCCTGGCGCGTCAAGAGTGGAACCTTCCAGCTGGAGCAGGAGTCGTGGAGCAGATCACTTGGAGAAGCCGGCCGTGAGGCCGGACAGGAGCTGACGGCGGCCCGCGATGTAGAGCACCAGGATCGGCACCGTGGTCAGCAGGACCGAGGCCAGCACGGCCGGGATGTTGACGCTGTACTGCCCCTGGAAGCTGAACAGGGCCAGCGGCAGCACGCGCAGGTCGGGGCTCTGGGTCAGGACCAGCGGGAGGAGGAACGAGTTCCACACCTGCAGGGCCTGGTAGATCGAGACGGTCACGATCGCCGGCTTGGTCAGCGGGAAGGCGAGGCGCCACATGGTGCCCCACTCGCTGCTGCCGTCCAGCCGCATCGACTCGAACAGCTCGTTCGGGACGTCGCGGATGAAGTTGCCGAGGATGAGGATCGTCAGCGGCAGGGCGAAGGCGATCGAGGGGAGGATCAGCGCCAGGAGGCTGTCGTACAGCGACAGCTTGATGATGATCAGGAAGACGGGGATGATCGTCGCCTGGAGCGGGATCGCGAGCCCCATGAGGAACACCGCGTTGACGCCCTTGAGGAACCGGCCCCCGCCGCGGATGATCGCGAACGCCGCCATGAAGGAGAACAGGACGGCCGGGACGACCGCGCCCAGGGTGACGATCACCGAGTTCGCGAAGTACCGGACGAAGCCCGACTCGATGACGAGCCGGTAGTTGTCCAGCGTCGGTGCCGTGGGCGGCGCCATGGCGTTGCCGGAGAAGTACCCCGACGCGCTCTTGAAGCTCGTGATCACGATCCAGTAGATCGGGATGATGATGATGGCGAGCCACAGCCACCCGAAGGCGCCGCCGAGGTAGTTGCGCTTGCCCGACGAGGTGATCGCCGAGCGGTCGCCACTCGCGCGACCGGGGCGCCGCCCCTCCGCCTTGACGGGACGTTCCGCAGTGGTCGATCCGGCCATCTCAGGCACCTTCCAGCTGGCTGCTCGCGCCACCGCGGCCGCCGAGGCGCTGCAGGAGCAGCGCGAGAGCGAGGCCGATGAGGACGAGGATCGTGGCGATGACGCTCGCCGGGCCCATGAGGCTGCCGCGGAAGCCGCGCAGGTACATGTCCAGGGCCAGCACGCGCGTCGCGTCGCTCGGCCCACCGCCCGTGAGCACGAAGATGAGGTCGAAGAACGTCAGCGAGCCGACGATCATCAGCGTCGAGGAGGTGATGATCGTGTTCTTCAGCTGGGGCAGGGTCATGGAGAAGAACTGCCTGACCCGGCCGGCGCCGTCGATCTCCGCCGCCTCGTACATGGACCGGGGGATCTGCCGCACGCCACCTTGGTAGATGAGCGAGTGGAAGGGGATGAACTGCCAGGACACGATGAAGATGACGACGCCCATGGCCAGGGCGGGCCGGCCGAGCCAGTTCTGCGAGAGGAACGGCAGGCCCAGGCCGGCGCCGAGACCGAAGTTCGGGTCCAGCAGCGCCTTGTAGGCGATCGCGATCGCGGCCGAGCTGAGGAGCAGCGGCAGGAAGTACAGGACCGCGAGCACGGCCCGGTACTTCTGGTGGCCCGAGATGAACACGCCGAGCAGGATGCTGAGCGGCGTCTGCACCGCCCACGACAGGAACATCACCAGGAAGGTGACGCCCAGCGCGTGGGGCAGGCCGGGGTCGGTGAGCACGGAACCCCAGTTCGCGAACCCGGCAGCGGTGATGGCACCGATGCCGTCCCAGTTCGTGAAGCTGAGGACCACGACGCCGATGAGGGGGATGATCCCGAACCCGACGAACATCACGAGCGCGGGCAGCACGAGCCAGGACAGGGAGCCTGTCTTGCGCCCCGTCGCGGAGGGGGTGACCGCACCCACCGACACCGTGCTCACTTGCCGATGACCGCGTTCATGTTCGTCGCGAACTGCTCCGGCGTGATGGCGAGGCCGAACAGCTGCTCGATGTTGTTCAGGAGCTCCTCGGCCGCGGTCGGGCTGAGGGCCTGGTCCCACGACTGCGCGAAGTTGCCGGCGTTCGCTGCGGTGTCGTAGACGAACTTGAGCCACTCGGCGTCGTCCGACGCGCCGAGCTTGGAGTCGATGCCGTTGACGATCGGCACCGAGCCCGAGGCGATCCAGGCCTCGTTCTCCGCGTCGGTCAGCAGGCCGTCCTTGAAGTACTTCTTGGCGATGGTCTTCTGCTCGTCGGTCGCCTTGGAGGAGATGGCGAGGTAGGAGGAGGGGTTGCCGACCGAGTTGGTCGGGTCGCCCTTGCCGCCCGCGACGGAGGGGAAGTTCATGTAGCCGAGGTCGCCCTTGGAGACGAAGTCGCCACCGTCGGACTTCATGCTGCCGTAGGTCCAGGCGCCGTGGAGCATCATGGCGGCCTTGCCGGTGTAGAGCAGCGCCTGGTCGGCGTTGGAGTCGGCGGTGATCGACTGGAAGCCGTTGATGAAGCCGTTGGCCTTCACCAGGTCCTGGATCATCTTCAGGGCCTGCAGCGACGCGGGGTTGGACCACGCGTCCGCCTCGCCGTTGAAGACGGCCTCGAAGACCTCGGGGCCACCGACGCGGTCGAACATGAACTCGAGCCACATCATGTTGGTCCAGCGCGACTGCCCGCCGAGGGAGAACGGCGCGATGCCGGCCGCGTTGAACTTGGGCACCAGCTCCATGATCTCCTCCCACGTGGTGGGCTCGGAGACACCGACCTGCTTGAAGACGGCCTTGTTCGTGAAGAGGACGATCGGGGAGACCGTCTCGCACGGCATGGCGTAGATCTTGTCGCCGACGGACCCGGCCGCGAAGGCGGTCTCGAAGAGCTTGCTCTTCAGGTCGGCGTTCTCGGCGAACCAGCTGGTCAGGTCCTCGACCTGGCCGGCGTCGGCGTAGCTCTTGAGGCCACCGCCGCCCCAGGTCCAGATGATCGTCGGGGCCTGGTTGGCGCCGATGGCCGTCTTGATCTTGGTCTTGTAGGCGTCGTTCTGGAACAGCGTGACGGCGAGCTTGCCGTCGGGGTTCGCCTTGTTGAAGGCGTCCACCGCGTTCTGGCGGATGGTCTCCTGCGGGGCTCCGCTGAGGTACCAGATCGTGGCCTCGCCGGCCTTCGCGGCGCCGGGGCCCGAGGACCCGCAGGACGCGAGGGCGCCGACGGTGAGGGGGGTCGCCACCGCCAGGGCGAGGATGGACCGACGGGAGGTGTGCTGGGAATCCACTGCGATCTCCGATGCGCCGAGCCGCGCCTTCGCGGCTGCTCCGTAGGGGCGGCTGGGGGCCGCACCGAGGGTCCAGGAGGACCCGGGTGTTTCCGACGGGTGTCGAAACTGTTTCGACGCCGCGTCGCTGGATGACGATAGGTGGGCGACGGGACCGGGTCAAGCAGGTCGCGAAGATCGGGTGAACTCGCGGTGTCAGTGCAGGTCACGAGGATGTCACAGGTCTCGGCCAGGTCTCGAAAAGTTTCGAGGACCGGTTGACCGCAGGGCTCCCGCTGGGACCGTCGAGCCCCTATCCTCGGCTCCGGCGCCCGACGGTGGGCGGACGAGGGGGAACGACGTGCTGGAACCATCCACCCGAGCGGGTCGCCCCACGCTGGCCACCATCGCGGCGTCCGCGGGCGTGTCCGTCGCCACGGTCTCGAAGGTCGTCAACGGCCGCGAGGACGTCTCGGCGCAGACCCGCGCGAGCGTCCAGGCCCTGCTCAGCCAGCACGACTACGCGCCCCCGTCCGCGCGGCGGCCCACCCCCGCGGCCCCGACGGTGGAGTTCCTCATCGACGGGGAGTTCAGCGCCTACGGCCTGCAGGTGATCGAGGGCGTCGTGACCGCCGGCGTCCAGCTCGGGATCTCCGTGGTCGTGGGGCAGCTGCACCCGGACGGCGCACCGCCGGGGTCGACGGCCCCGCGGGTCTGGGCGCGCCGGCTCGCCACGGCCGGGCGCACGGGCGTCATCGTCGTGACCGGCGAGCTCACCGCGGCGCACGTCACCGCCCTCACCCGCGTGGACCTGCCGCTCGTCGTCATCGACCCGCTGAACCTGCCGCGCACCGAGGTCACCAGCGTCGGGTCGACCAACTTCGCGGGCGGCCTCACGTCCACGCAGCACCTGCTGGACCTCGGGCACCGCCGGATCGCCTTCGTCGGCGGCCCCCCCGCCTCGTCGTGCAACCAGGCCCGGCTGCACGGCTACCGCGCGGCCATGGAGACCGCCGGGTGCCCCGTGCCTCCCGAGCACGTGCTCAACGAGGCCTTCAACTACGACGCGGGCTTCCGGGCCGGGACCTCGCTGCTGTCGCTGCCCGAGCCGCCCACCGCCGTGGTCGGCGGCTCCGACTCGATCGCCCTGGGCTTTATGGAGGCGGCCCGCGTGCGCGGCCTGCGCATCCCCGAGGACGTGAGCGTGGTCGGCTTCGACGACACGGAGCTGGCCCAGATGTCCACCCCGCGGCTCACGACCGTGCGGCAGCCGCTGCGCGAGATGGGCGCCGTCGCGGTCCGCACGCTGGTGCGGATGGCCGCCGGCGAGGTCCTGGAGTCCCACCACGTGGAGCTCGCGACGGAGCTCGTCGTGCGCGGGACCACCACCCCCCGCCGCTGACGCCCCGGCGCACCGACCCCCCCGCGCCGACTCCCCCACCCGCCGCGCCGCCTGCCACACCGCGTTGCCGGTTCTCGCTGTCCGTGTTCGCATGGGGAGACCGGACGCAGCCGCACGGCCCGCGTCCCCGGGCACCGAGGACGAGGCCGCCGTGGACAGCACCCGCAACGCCCAGCTCACCCGGCACGTGATCGACCTGCGCGAGGCCCCGGCCGGCGAGCAGCTGCTCGACGACCTCCGCGCCGCCTACGACGAGCGGCTGGAGCTCCTCGAGTCCGACGCCGACGACGAGGAGCTCGTCGCCAGCGCCGTCCGCATCGACGCGCTCGAGGCGCGCTGCCGGGCCCCGCGGCCCGCGCCCCCGCGCCGCCGCCGCTCCGGCCCGGACCCCGCCACCTTCCTGGGCTGACGGCACCCGCTCCGCGCGGGCGGGCCGCGTGCGGGCCCGCGCGGGCGCTGGCAGGCTGACCGCGTGCAGGAGCGACGGGACGACGGCCTCGCGGCGGAGGCCGTGGCCGCGGCGATGGACGACGTCGCGCAGGTGCTCGCGGCCCACGGCGAGCCCCTCGACCTGGCCGACCGGCTCGTGCGCCACGCCGCGGCCCTGCTCCGGGCGGACGCCGTTGGGCTCGTCGTCCAGGACACCGCCGGACGCACCGGCCTGCTCGCCAGCACGTCCGACGAGGCGCGCGCGGTGGAGCTGTTCCAGCTGGAGGCGCAGCAGGGCCCGTGCGTGGAGTGCTGCCGCACGGGCCTGCCGGGCGCCTCCCCCGACGCTGCGGACATGCGGCGGCGCTGGCCGGACTTCGCGCGCACGGCGGCCGAGCTGGGGATCAACGCCGTGCACACCGTCCCGCTGACCGCCACGGGGCGCACGATCGGCGCGCTCAACCTGTTCCTGCGCCGCCCGGGCGTGCTGTCCCCGGCCCAGGCCGACGTCGCGCGGGCGCTCGCGTCCTTCGGGGCCGTCGGGCTGTCCCAGCTCGAGCACGTCGCCGAGAGCCGCCGCGTCCAGGCGCAGCTGCAGGAGGCGCTGGACAGCCGCATCGTGCTGGAGCAGGCGAAGGGTGTCCTCGCGGAGCGTCACGGCACCGGCCCCGAGGAGGCCTTCGACGAGCTGCGCCGGCACGCGCGGCGCAGCCGGCGCCGGCTGCGCGACGTCGCGCAGGAGGTCCTGGACGACCTCAGCAGGGTTGCGCCGCCTCCCGTGGGGTAGGGATGAGCCCATGCGCATCGCCATCACCGGGGCCTCCGGCAACGTCGGCACGGCCCTGCTCCGCCGGCTCGCCACCACCGGTCACGACGTCGTCGGCATCTGCCGCCGCACCCCGCAGGACGCGGGTGCCCCCTACGACGGCGTGCAGTGGGTCTCCGCCGACGTCGCCGCGGACCACGACGTGCTGCGCGAGGCCCTCCGGGGCTGCGACGCGGTGGTCCACCTGGCCTGGCTGATCCAGCCGGCGCGCCGCCCCGAGGAGCTCACCCGCGTCAACGTGGGCGGGTCGAAGGCCGTGGTCGCCGCGGCGCTGGCCGCGGGGGTCCCCCACCTCGTCCACGTGTCCTCCGTCGGCACCTACGCCCAGCACCCCCACGACGACTCCCGCGTCGACGAGTCCTGGTCCACGGCCGGGATCCGCGGGTCGCAGTACTCGCGGGAGAAGTCGGCGGTCGAGGCCCACCTCGACCAGGTCGAGCGCGAGCACCCGGAGCTGACGGTGGCGCGCGTCCGCCCCGCCCTGGTCTTCCAGCGCGACGCGGGCAGCGAGATCGCCCGCTACTTCGTCGGTGCGCTCGCCCCGACGCGCGTGCTGCGCCGCGTCCCCCTGCCGCTGCTGCCCCTGCCGCGGCGGCTGCGCCTGCAGCTCGTGCACGCCGACGACCTGGCGGACGCGCTGGTGCGCGTGGTCGAGCAGCGGGGGCGGGGCGCCTTCAACGTCGCCGACGAGCCGGTGCTCGGCGGCCGTGACCTGGGGCTGGCGCTCAAGGCGGGGCGGATCGTGCCCGTCGACCGCCGCGTGGCACGCGCCGTGGTGAAGGCGACCTACCTGGCGCACGTGCACCCGGTGCAGGAGGGCTGGCTCGACCTCGCCCTCGGGGTGCCGCTGATGGACACCGACCGCGTCCGCACCGAGCTCGGCTGGCGTCCGGAGCGCTCCTCCTCCCAGGCGCTGCGCGAGCTGGTCGAGGGGATGTCCGAGCACGCGGGGACCGGGTCGGGGCCGCTGCGGCAGCGGCGCGCCACGGGCTCGCGGACGGGCGTCTGACCCGCGACCGGTCAGGACGGGCGGCCGAGCGGGCCTTGCGAGGCGGGTCAGGCGGCGAGCTGGTTGCGCAGCCGCCCGAGGCAGGACGTCAGCAGGCGCGAGACCTGCATCTGCGTGACGCCGAGCTCGTCGGCGATCTGCTGCTGGGTGGCGTCGCCGTAGAAGCGGAGGGCGAGCAGGCGCTGGTCGCGGGGCCCGAGGGCTGCGAGCAGGGGGCGGACCGCGGCCCCGTCGATGACGCCGGCGATCGCGTCGCCGTCGTCGGCGAGGGAGTCGGCG
Source organism: Kineococcus rubinsiae (assembly GCF_011839805.1). Classification (GTDB taxonomy): domain Bacteria; phylum Actinomycetota; class Actinomycetes; order Actinomycetales; family Kineococcaceae; genus Kineococcus; species Kineococcus rubinsiae. The sequence continues at coordinate 70,281 of NZ_VWPY01000001.1, forward strand.
ACCGTCGCCTCGCCGTCGCCGCCGACGGGGGTGTCGATCGACATGGCGGAGTAGGCGGCGGAGGCGCGGCGGACCTCGCGCAGCTCCGCGACGGAGGTGCCGAGCCGCTCGGCCAGCGCCTCGTCGGTGGGGGCGGTGTCGAGCTCCTGCTGCAGCTCCTGCTCCGCGACGACGAGGAGCGCGCGCAGCTCCTGCAGGCGGCGCGGCGGGCGGATGTCCCAGCCGTGGTCGCGGAAGTGGCGGCGGATCTCGCCGGTGATGGTGGGGACCGCGTACGCCGTGAAGGAGTTGCCCTCCTCCGGCCGGAAGCCGTGCGCGGCCTTGACCAGGCCCAGGCAGGCGACCTGCACGAGGTCGTCGAGCGACTCGCCGCGGTCGCGGTAGCGCAGGGCCAGCGAGCGGGCCAGCGAGAGGTGCGCGAGGACGAGCTCGTCGGGGTCGACGGGGCCGTCGGCGGACGGGTCCCGGGGCGTGGTGGTGCCGGACGGCGCGAGGCGCCGGGTCGGATGCATGGGTCCTCCGGAGGCGTTCACGGAGTGGCGCGTGTCTCGACCACCGCGGCCTAGTCGAGCACCGAGTCAGGCGGTGCGCGAGTCGAGCGCCCCCGCCAGCGCGCTGCCGCACTCCTCGACCGCGCGCAGCACACGCTCGGCTGCGAAGCGTGACCGCAACCGGTCAGCGCCCGCCACTCCGAAGGCGCTGCAACGGAATCCGTCGCGCCACGTCCCCAGGACGGCCCGCGCGACGAACCGCTCGTCCTCCGCGCGGAACAGCGTTCCCGTCACGCCGGACACCACGACGTCCGCCGCGGCGTGGCGGCCCGGGGCCACGACGGCGCGGGCGCGGGCCATCGCCGCCAGCGGCACGAGGGTGGCGTCGGTGGAGTTCCCGGGGTCCAGGACGACCGTGGCCGCGTCGAGCTCGCGGAGCAGGTCCGGGCCGCTGACGTCGCCGGCCCAGGTGACGCGGCCGCCCACGCCGAGGCGCTCGGCCCCGGTGCGCAGGGCCTTCGCGGGGGCGTCGTCGGCGGGGCCCGCGACGCTCACCGTGAGACCGGGTTCCTCCACGAGGCAGCGCAGCAGCCCGCCCAGCACCGCGCGGCTCCACGGCGCCCCGCCGAGCACCAGCAGCCGGGGCGGGACGGCGGGGTCGACGGGGCGGGGGCCGCCGTCGGCGGCGGCCAGCTCGTGGGCGGCCAGGGCCTCCAGCAGCGCCTCGACGGGCGGCGCGCCGGCGAGGGGCCGCAGCAGCTCCCGGTGCGCGGCGGAGGGGGCGAGCAGGGCGTCGGCGCCGCGGGCCAGCGCCGTGACGGACGCCTGGGCGGCGGCGTCCAGGCGCAGCCCGGCCAGCGCCATCCGCGCGAGCACGGGCGGACCGCCGAGGCGGCGCGCGGCCAGCGCGGCGGCCGCGGCCGGCACGTCGAGGGAGAGGACGACGTCGTGGCCCCGGGCCTGCTCGAGGACCGCCTCGCCGTGCGCGGCGGCCGCGCGCAGCAGGTCCGGGGCGCCCGGGGACGGACCGGTGGCGGCGGGCAGGACGGCGACGGAGGCCCCGGTCGCGGTGGCGAGCGCCGCCGCGACCCCGGCGGGCAGCGCGGCCAGCGGGTGCCGCGCCGCGCCGGCGGGGTCGCCGTGCACGAGCAGGTACCGGGGCGCGCTCACGACGGGCCGGCCCAGTCGCGCTGCAGGAGACCAGCCCCGCCCGCGCGCAGGCTCGGCAGGTCGGCGAGCAGGGCGGTGGCGAGGTCGAAGAGCTTGACGTTGTGGGTCTGCGAGACCGACGCGAGGTCGCGGAAGGCCTGGTCCTCGTCGCAACCGGTGAGCGCCATCACGACTCCCTTCGCGAGGTCGATGACCGGCCGGCGCGACAGGGCTGCGCGCAGCTGGGCCACCTCCCCGCGCAGCAGGACGACCTCGGCGAGGAGGTCGTCGTCGGTGCCGGGTCCCCCCGCGGGCTGGAGGGTCCCGTCCGGCCCGGCGGGGGCGGACGGGGTGGGCGCCGCGCCGTGCCCGGCGGGGACACCGGCGGCGCCGGTCTCACTGCTCTCGTGCTGAGTGGATCCGTCGAGCGGGGTCGTCCCGTCGTGCGGGGTGCTGCCGTCGTGCGGGGTGCTGCCGTCGTGCATGCTGCCCAGGACCTCCGGAGGATCGCGCCGCTGCACGTGCTGCAGCGGACGGTCCGCGGTGGCGAGGTCTGGGCCGCGCGTTCCGGGGTCGAGCCTAGGGCTGGACGCCGGGAGCGCTCGCTGGAACGCCCCGCCCTCAGGCGTCCAGGTGCGGGCCCAGCAGCGAGAGGTCGGCCGGGCTGAGGCGGTCCCCCGCGGTGGCCGCCTGGTGCCAGTGGGGGTAGCGCAGCGGCACGGCGCTGACGTCGTCGAGGCGCTGCCGCTCCTCCGGGGCCAGCACGAGGTCGGCCGCGGCGAGGTTGTCGCTCAGCTGCTCCTCGGTCCGGGCGCCGATGACCAGCGACGTGACGCCCGGGCGCCCGAGCAGCCAGGCCAGCGCGACCTGGGCGGCCGAGACGCCGCGCGCCTGGGCGACGTCGACGAGGACGTCGACGACGTCGTAGAGCTTCTCCTGGTCGTGCACGGGGGGCTCGCTCCACTCCCCCAGGTGCCGCGACCCGGCCGGGGCGTCGACGCCGCGGCGGTACTTGCCGGACAGCAGCCCGCCGGCCAGCGGGCTCCACACGAGGACGCCGACCTCCTGGTCCAGCGACAGCGGGACGAGCTCGTCCTCGGCGTCGCGCGCCTGCAGCGTGTAGTGGATCTGCTGGCTGACGTAGCGCTGGTAGCCGTGGGCGTCCGCGGTGGCCAGGGCCTTCATCAGCTGCCAGCCCGTGTAGTTCGACGCGCCCACGTAGCGGACCTTGCCCGAGCGCACGAGGGTGTCGAGGGCCTCGAGGGTCTCCTCCAGCGGCGTCTGGCCGTCCCACTCGTGGATCTGGTACAGGTCGATGTGGTCGGTGCGCAGCCGCCGCAGGCTGCGCTCCACCGAGCGCACGAGGTGGTGGCGCGAGGCGCCGCCGTCGTTGGCGCCGGGCCCGACGAGCATGCGGGCCTTGGTCGCGATGAGCACGTCGTCGCGGCGGCCCTCGAGCACCTCGCCGGTGATCTCCTCGCTGAGCCCGTCGGAGTACATGTCCGCGGTGTCGAAGAGGGTCACGCCCGCGTCCAGCGCCAGGTCGACCTGCCGCCGCGCCTGGTCGACGCCGGCGGAGCCGACGGCCGCGAAGGCCCCCGCACCCCCGAACGTCATCGTCCCCATGGTGAGCGTCGAGACGCGCAGTCCCGACCGTCCGAGCCGTCGATGGTCCACGGCACGGGACCCTACGCCCGGGACCCGCCGCCCGGGGCTCAGCGCCCAGGGCTCAGCGACGGAGCTCAGAGACCGGGGCTCAGCCGACGGTGGTGCGGTGCGTGGACCAGGAGTACGTGAGCGTGCCGCCCTGGAACTGCTGGGCCACACCGCCCGCGACGGGGTGCTCCGGGCCGGCGGGGAACCCGAGGCGGCCGGTCTCCCAGCCGCTCTGCGCCCACGCGTCGCGGATCGCGCCGCGCACGACGTGCGTGCCGGCCGCGGCGCTCCAGTAGACCGAACCGCCCTGGAAGTGGGTGAACGCCCCGCCGCGCACGGGGGTGTCGCCCTGCACGGGCAGGCCGAGGAACCCGTTCTCCCAGCCCGTCGCGCCGTAGGCGTCGAGGATGGCGCCGCGCACGACCTGCGCGCCCGTCGCGCCGCTCCAGTAGACGAGCCCGCCCTGGAAGCGCTGGGCGAGGCCGCTGCGGATGCCGAACTCCCCCGAGACGGGGTAGCCCAGGCCGTTCTCCCAGCCGGTCGCGGCCCAGCGGTCGCGGACGGCGCCCCGGACGGCGTGCACGCCGGTGGCCGGGCTCGTGTAGAGCGAGCCGCCCTGGAAGTGCTGCCCGGCGCCGCCGCCGCGCAGCGGCCCGAACTGCGCCCCCGTGGGCAGCCCCAGCCCGCCGACGTTCGCGCCGGCGGCGCGGTAGCCGTCGAGCAGGGCGCCGCGCACGGGGATGCCGGCGTAGCTCTGCGAGCCGTCGGCGTTGGCGCGCACGAGCGGGGTGGCGGCGCGGGCGCTGCCGAAGTCGACGACCCAGTAGGAGCGCCACACGGTGCGGCCCCCGGAGGAGGTCTTCGTGTAGACGGTGCCGATGCCCGCGGCCGTGTAGGTGCGGTCGAGCAGGACGGTGCGGTGCGGCGTCGAGCCCATCCAGCTCTTCACGGCCAGGTCGCCGTTCTCCAGGCCGTGGGTGTCGGCGTTGCCCATGTCGGCGGTGGCGACGATCTCGCCCCACCGGCCGTAGCCGGACAGCAGCCGGGCGAGGTCCGGGTTGTGCTTCATGCCGTCGCCCTGGCCGAGCACGTCGGCCCAGCGCTGGGCGACGGCGTCGAGCCCGCCGTCCAGCTGCACGGGACCGACGCCCACCGCGGCGCGCTGGGCGTTGAGCCCGGCGAGGATCTGCTGCTCCTGCGTGGCCGCGGGCACGACCGGCGCCAGGACGTCGGCCGCCGCGGCGGAGGACGCCGTCGCGAGCGCGGCGCCGGGCAGCACGAGCAGGGCCGCGAGCAGCGGGCCCAGCAGGCGGGGGCGGCGGGGACGACGGGAGGTCAGCACCCCACCTGCATCGACCCTCCGCGGGTGTGACCCCAGGCGCCGCCCGGGGACCGCCGGGCGCGGGGCGCCCGCCACGGTGGGTGACCGCCGCTGCGGCCGGCGGGGGTGCCTGCACCCGGACGGGGGGCTCACACGGGTGACGCGCCCGCCGCCGCCGGAGGCGGGGACTCCTCGCGCGGCCGGTCGCGGACCCGGTCGCGGGGCGGGGCGGACGCGCACCGCGCCACGCCGCTGACCTGCACCTCCCGGTCTATGCAGCGTTGCAAACGGGTGCTAGCGTCCCGCCCATCTCGACGGGAGCGTCGGGTGCTCGAGTCGTGCGACGGCGCACGAGGCGACATCCGCGAGCCGTCGCCGCACGACCGGCCGAACCCCGGCCGGACCCACTCCACGGCCAACGAGGGCAGGGATCGAACGCGCGTGAACACACACACTTCGTCAGGGGGCCTGTCGCGACGGGCGCTCCTGCGCGGCGGACTGGCCGCGGGCGGGATCGGTGCGGCCGCCTCGCTGGCCGGCTGCGGCTCGCCGCTGGCCGCCGGCCTGGCCGGGTCGGCCCTGAACCCGGGGACGCTGACCTTCTGGAACCTCTTCGGCGGCGGTGACGGCGTCCGGCTCCAAACGATGCTGGACAAGTACTCCACCGACACGGGGCCGAACTCCCTGCAGTCGGCCACCTTCGCGTGGGGCAACCCGTACTACACGAAGGTGTCGCTGGCGACGATCGGCGACAAGCCGCCGGACGTCGCGGTCGCGCACCTGACCCGGGCGGCCAACCTGGCCGAGGCCGGGCTCCTCACGCCCATCACGGCCGACATGCTGAGCCTCGTCGACCTGTCGTCCACGGACTTCAACCAGAAGGTCTGGGAGACCCAGAAGGTCAACGGCCAGGACTGGGTCGTCCCGCTGGACACCCACCCGTTCGTGATGTTCTACAACACCGACGTCTGCGAGAAGGCCGGCCTGCTCGGCAGCGACGGCAAGCTCGCGCCGATCGAGGGCAAGGAGGCCTTCGAGGCCGCGCTGACGGCGGCCAAGCAGGCCACGGGCGGTGTCGGGCTCAGCGTCGCCAACATCAACGAGTTCGCGACCCCGTGGCGCTTCTTCCAGACGCTCTACTCCCAGCAGGAGGGCGCGACCGAGTTCCTGGGCGACTCGGGCACGAAGATCACCATGAACGACGACCTCGTGGTGTCGACGCTGGAGTACATCGCGAAGCTGGCCAAGGACGGCCTGATCAGCAAGGCCGCGGACTACGCCGGCTCCCAGACCGAGATGTTCACGGGCAAGTCGGCCTTCTACCTGCAGGGCGAGTGGGAGATCACCACCGCCCAGGGCATCGAGGGGCTGAAGTTCGGGATGGTCCCCGTGCCGACGATCTTCGACAAGCCCGCCGCGCAGGCCGACTCGCACACCTTCATCCTGCCGAAGATGGACCGCACCGACGAGCAGATGAAGCGCGCGATGGGCTTCATCAAGTCCATGCTCGACCAGAGCATGACGTGGGCCGCGGGCGGCCACGTGCCGGCCTACCTGCCGACGCTGGACAGCGCCGAGTACAAGGCGCTGGAGCCGCAGGCCGACTACGCGGCCGCGGCCGACGCCGCCGTCTACGACGCGCCCGCGTGGTACTCCGGCTCGGGCTCGAACTTCGAGACCATCGTCGGCGCGGCCATCGGCCTCTGCCAGCAGGGCCTGTCCACCCCCCAGGACGCCCTGAACAGCATCAAGTCCCAGCTGCAGACCTACGCGAACACGGCGAACCCGCTGTGAGCGCCGTGCGGACCGCCGCGAACTCCACCCCCGCCGCCCCCCTGGAGGTCTCCCGGTGAGCACCCCGACCATCGCGCCGCTGCAGGTCCCGGCCACCAGCTCGAAGCAGCGGGGCAACATCGGCTACCCCGAGAACAAGCCCGCGTGGCTCTTCCTGGCCCCCTTCGCGGTCTTCTTCGTGCTCTTCCTGGTCGCTCCGACGATCTACATGATCATCTCGAGCTTCTTCAACACGAGCATCGCCAAGTCCGGCCTCGGCAGCTTCGCCGGGCTGGCCAACTACCAGGAGATGCTCACCAAGGCCGAGTTCTGGTCGAGCATGGGCCACACCCTGCTCTTCACGGTCCTCACCGTGATCCCGCTGGTCGTGCTGTCCTTCGTGTTCGCCGTCCTGGCCAACCGGGTGGGCCGCGGGCAGTGGTTCTTCCGGCTCGCGTTCTTCGTGCCGTTCATCCTGCCGTCGGCGACGATCTCCCTGATCTGGGTCTTCATCTTCGCCCCGACCAACGGCCTCTTCGCCCAGGTGCAGACGTGGCTCGGCAACGCGGTCCCCACCCCCGTGCTCGCCGACCCGAGCAGCGCCATGATCGGCATCGCCGTCGCCACGATCTGGTGGACGATCGGGTTCAACTTCATCCTCTACCTGGCGGGCCTGCAGGACATCCCGCGCGAGCTGTACGAGGCCGCCTCCATCGACGGCGCGTCGCCCTGGCAGCAGATCCGGTTCCTCACGATCCCGCTGCTCAGCCGGACCACCTCGCTGGTCATCGTGCTGCAGATCATCGCCAGCCTGAAGGTCTTCGACCAGGTCTACCTGATGACCTCCGGCGGCCCGGGCACGTCCACCCAGGTGGCGCTCGGCCTCATCACCAACACCGCGTTCACCGACTTCCGCAGCGGTGCGGCGTCGGCCGCGGCGGTGCTCCTGTTCATCGTCATCCTGGCCATCGCCATCATCCGACAGCTGCTCGAGCGCAACCAGGAGAGGACTGCCTGACATGGCCACCCAAACGGTCGGAGGCAGCAACACCTCCGGTGTCTCCGCGGCAGCACCCGCGACCCGCGGCGCGAAGAACGCGTCGCAGAACTCCACCCGCACGTTCAACGTCATCTGCGGTGTCGTCCTCGGCGTCTTCGCGGTCATCTGGCTGATCCCGAGCCTGTGGGCCATCAAGACGTCGCTGACCTCCAACGCCGTCTCGGCGCTGGGCACGCCCGCGATCCTCAAGGACACCAGCCCGACGCTCGCGTCGTACCTGACGCTGCTCAAGGGCGGCGACATCTGGCACTGGTACCTCGCCAGCTTCGTGACCTCGGCCGTCACCGTCGTGCTGACGCTGGTCTTCGGCTCCATGGCCGGCTACGCGCTGTCCCGGATGCGCTTTCGGGGCCGCAACATCGTGTTCGCCCTCATGCTCGCGGGCATCATGATCCCCGGCCAGGTCCTGGTCGTCCCGATCTTCGAGGGCCTCGGCGCCGTCAACCTGCTGAACACCTACTGGGCGGTCATCCTCCCGCAGGTGCCCGCGGTCATCGCCGTCTTCGTCTTCAAGCAGTTCTTCGACGGCCTGCCCGTGGAGATGGAGGAGGCCGCCCGCCTCGACGGCGCCGGCTACTGGCGGATCTACCGCTCGGTGATCATGCCGCTGTCCAAGCCGGTGCTCGCGGCGATGGGCATCCTGTCCTTCGTCAACGTGTGGAACAGCCTGCTGCTCCCGCTGTTCGTGGTCTCCAACCCGGACCTCATGACCATCCCGGTCGGCCTGGCGACGGTGCAGGGCTCCTTCGGGCAGCGCTACTCCGACATCCAGGCGTCCTCGCTGCTGGGCGCCCTGCCCCTGGTGATCCTCTTCCTCTTCTTCCAGAAGCGGATCGTCGAGGGCGTGGCCGGCACCGGGCTGAAGGGCTGACGTGGACCTCACCCACCCGGAGCTGAGGGGCGTCGTCGACCTCGACGTCGACGGCCCCACCATCAGCCGCCACCTGTACGGGCACTTCGCCGAGCACCTCGGCCGGTGCGTGTACGACGGCTTCTGGGTGGGTGAGGACTCCCCCGTGGCGAACACCGCCGGGCTGCGCGACGACGTCGTCGCGGCCCTGCGGGCGATCGACATCCCGAACCTGCGCTGGCCCGGCGGCTGCTTCGCCGACGAGTACCACTGGCGCGACGGCGTCGGCCCGCGCGAGCAGCGCCCCACGATGGTGAACTCCCACTGGGGCGACGTCGTCGAGGACAACTCCTTCGGCACGCACGAGTTCCTGCAGCTGTGCGAGCTGCTCGGCGCCGAGCCGTACGTCGCGGGCAACGTGGGCAGCGGGACCGTCTTCGAGATGAGCGAGTGGGTCGAGTACCTGACGCGCGCGGGCGACGCCCCCATGTCGCGGCTGCGCACCGCCAACGGCCGCAGCGAGCCGTGGCGCGTGAAGTACTTCGGCGTCGGCAACGAGCCCTGGGGCTGCGGCGGGCGCATGAGCGCCCAGCAGTACGCCGGGCTGGCCACCCAGTACGCGACCTACTGCCGCGACCATGGCGACAACGAGCTGTACCGCATCGCCGCCGGACCGCACCGCGACGACTACGCCTGGACCGAGACGCTCATGAAGACCGTCGCGGAGCTGGGCGGACGGCGGCTGCTGCACCCCGCACCGTGGCAGGCGGTGTCGTTCCACTACTACACGCTCGGCGGATCCCCGGACAAGCAGGGCTCCGCGACCCGCTTCTCCACCGACGACTACCACCGCACGATGGTCGACGCGTGGCGGATCGAGGAGATCGTGGCCGGGCACAGCCGGGTCATGGACGCCTACGACCCCGACGCCGAGATCGGCCTCGTGTGCGACGAGTGGGGCACGTGGTGGAAGGTCGAGGACGGCACGAACCCCGGCTTCCTGTTCCAGCAGAACGCCCTGCGCGACGCCCTCGTCGCGGGTGTGCACTTCGACGTCTTCCACGCGAACGCGCGCCGCCTGGTCATGGCGAACATCGCCCAGACCGTCAACGTCCTGCAGGCGATGGTGCTCACCGACGGCCCGGACCTCGTCCTCACCCCGACCTACCACGTGTTCGCGATGAACGCCGGGCACCAGGACGCTGTGAGCCACCCCGTGCAGGTCACCGCCGACGGCGGCCGGCACGAGAGCGGGGCGGGCGCCTACCGGACGATCACGACGTCGGTGAGCTCGCGCGACGGCGCCGCGCTCGTGTCGCTCACCAACCTCGACGTCGACCGGCCCGCCACCGTGACACTGCAGCTGCGCGGGCGCCGCTGGAGCCCCGGCGCGGCCACGCTGCTGACGGCCCCGACACCGCAGGCGCACAACACCGTCGAGGACCCGGCGGCCGTCGCCCCCGTGCCCTTCGACGGCGCCCGGCAGGTGGGCGAGGCGCTCGTCGTCGAGCTCCCACCGCACTCGTTCGCGACCGTGCGGCTGGACCTCGGGGACTGAGTGGGCGGACTGATCGGGTAGGAACGGTGCCATGAGCCCCGATCCCACCGACTCCCCCGGGGCGGGCGCACCGCGCAGCCTCGCGGACCGCCTCGCCGGGGAACCGCCCGCGGTGCGCCGCGCGCTGGCCGTCCTGGGCGAGCTGCTCACCGGGACGACGTCGACCACCTCCACGGCCAGCGGGTTCCTCGAGGTGCACCTCGGGCGGCCCCACACGTCCCTCGTCGTCGAGCGGGTCGACCTCACGCACACCCAGTCGGTGTCCGTCGGCGCCGCCCTGGCCGACCTCGTGGCCGCGCACGCCGCGGTCCTCGGCCCGGTCGTGGACGACGAGGCCCCCACCTGGCACCGCATCGACCTCGACGGCGAGCACGTGTCGGTCCCGACCTCGGCGGCCGCGTTCTTCCCCGCCGGGACGGCCGCCGCCGCCGACGTCGTGGTGCAGCTCGTCGAGCACGACTACGAGCCGGAACCCGCCTCCCTGCGCGTCCTCTCGCGGCCCGAGGACCACCGCGCCGCGCGGGCCCTCACCGACGAGGTCCTCGCGACCGCGCGCCGCGACAAGGGGTTCTACCGCGGTCGCGTGCTGCACGCCGACGCCCGGCTGCCCCTGCGGCTGCAGCCCACGTCGCTCGGGCCGGGCGGCCGCGACGACCTCGTGCTGCCGCCGCACGTGTGGGCGGAGATCGACGCCAACGTCGCGGCCCTCACGACCCGGGCGCCGCTGCTGCGCGACCTGGGGCTCGGCACCAACCGCGGCGTGCTGCTGGCCGGGCCGCCCGGGGTGGGCAAGAGCGCCCTGAGCCGCGTGGTGGCGCGGGAGCTGGCGGGCGCCTTCACCGTGATCATCGTCGACGCGGCCGCGGCCTCCTCGGTGCTGCGCCAGGTCTACCGGGAGACCTCCGACCTGGGGCCGTGCGTCGTCGTCCTGGAGGACGTCGACCTCTACCTGGGCGACCGGAAGGCGGGCGCCCGCGGCACGGCGCTGGCCGACCTGCTCGCCGTCCTGGACGGCACGGAGGTCTACACCGACGTCCTGACCATCGCCAGCACCAACGATCCCTCGGCGCTGGACGCGGCCGCGACGCGCTCGGCCCGCTTCGACGCCGTGCTGCCGCTGGAGGCGCCGGACCGCTCCGCGTGCGCGCGCATCCTCGACCGCTACCTCGGCGACGCGGCGGGCGACGCCGTCGACACCGCGGTCGTCGCGGCGCACCTGCCCGCGGGGGTGTCGGGGGCGGACCTGCGCGAGGTCGTGCGGCGGGCCGTCCTCTCGCACGGGCGGGACCTGACGACGCAGCGCCTGCTGGACGTCGTCGCCGACGGGCGCTGGCAGCCCTCCGCCCTCACCGGCAACTACCTCTAGGGCGGCCCCGCGGGACGGGCCGGCCCGGGGGCGTCAGCGCAGGCGGCCCGCGAGCACGCGCAGGTCGGCGCCGCCGGGGCAGCTGACCTCGCGCAGGTCGCGCACGACGACGTCGGCGTCGGTCTCCAGCGCCCGCTCCCCCACCCCGACGACCGCGGCGACGCCCGCGGCCCGCGCGGCGGCGACGCCCGCGACCGCGTCCTCGAGGACCAGGCAGCGCGCGGCGTCGACCCCGAGGCGGCCGGCGGCGAGGAGGTAGCCGTCGGGGGCGGGCTTGCCGGCCTCGACGTCGTCGGCCGTGACGAGGACCGCGGGCGCGGCGACGCCCGCCGCGGCGAGGCGGGCCGTGGCGAGCGCCCGGGTGCCGGAGGTGACGACGGCCCAGCGCCCCGCGGGCAGGGCGGCGGTGAGCGCAGCCGCCCCGGGGACGGCGGTGACGCCGGCCGCGGCGTCGAGCTCGTAGCGGTGGATGCGCTCCAGCGCCGCCACCCGCTCCGGCTCGGCCACGAGCGCCGCCACCGTGTCGGCGGCCCGGCGCCCGTGCACCTGCGGCACCACCTCGTCGGGGTCCAGCCCCACGTCGGCGGCCCACCGGGACCAGGCGGCCACCACGCTCGCGTCGGAGTCGACCAGGACGCCGTCGCAGTCGAAGAGGACGGCGTCGGCGGGCAGGTCGCGGGAGGAGGTGGCGTCGGTGGAGGGGGTGGCGCTCATGGCCAGAGCGTGGCAGAGCGGCGAGGATGACGCCGTGACCGCCCAGCCCGTCGTCGTGCTCCGGCCGGCGCCCCAGCGCCTCGACCGCATCTTCACCCCGCAGGCCCTGGCCCGGCTGCACGCCCGCTTCGAGGTCGTCGACCTGTCCTCCGGCGAGCTGTCGCCGGCGGCGGGCGAGGAGGCCCTGGACGCGGTGCTGCCCCGCGCCTTCGCGGTCGTCGGGCAGCCGGACATGCCGGCCGCGCGGCTGGACCGCGCGCCGGCGCTGCGCGCGCTGGTGAACGTCGAGGGCAACTTCTTCCCCAACGTCGACTACGCGCGGGCGCACGAGCGCGGCGTGCGGGTGCTGGGCTGCGGGCCCGCCTACGCCGACGCGGTGGCCGAGATGGCGCTGGGCCTCGCCCTCGACCTGGCCCGCGGGATCAGCCGCGAGGACCGGGCGTTCCGCGCGGGGACGGAGCGCTACGTCGCCGACGGCACGGCGGACTCGGTCCTGCTGCGCCACGCCGACGTCGGGCTCGTGGGCTTCGGGAACCTCGGCCGCAGCCTGCGCCGCGTCCTCGGGGGGTTCGACGCGCGGGTCCGCGCCTTCGACCCGTGGCTGCCGGACGCGGTCCTCGCCGACGTCGGCGTGGAACCCGCCTCCCTGGCGGAGGTGCTGTCCCGCAGCACGTTCGTGTTCGTGCTGGCCACCGTGACCGCCGAGTCCGAGCACCTGCTGGGCCCCGCGGAGCTCGACCTGCTGCCCGCGGGCGCCCGCCTCGTGCTGGTCAGCCGCGCCGCGGTCGTCGACCTCGACGCGCTGCTGGACCGCGTCGCCGCCGGGAGGTTCCTCGCGGCGCTGGACGTCTGGCCCGAGGAACCCCTGGCGGCGGACCACCGGGCCCGCACGCTCGAGGGGCTCGTGCTCTCCCCGCACCGCGCGGGCGGGATCCCGCAGGCGTTCGCCACCATCGGCGACATGGTCTGCGACGACCTGGAGCTGCTGGCGGCCGGGCTGCCCCCGGTGCGGATGCAGGTCGCGGCCCCGGAGCTCGTGGCCCGCTACCGCAACCGTCCCGTCAGCTGAGCCCGCGACCGACCCCGCGGCGCCGCCGCCACCAGCGCCGGCGGACCTCCGCGACGGGTTCCGCGGGCGGCGGCGGGGGCGGCGGGGGCCGCAGCTCCCGCCAGCGGGCCGCGAGGTCGTCGGGGTCCAGCAGGGCCACCACGAGCGGCGGCCCCTCCTGCGGGCGGCGGTAGGCCGCCCGCAGCCGGGTGTTGAAGTCCTCCGCGACCTCGCGCACCGCGTCCTCGGAGGCGAGCCGTCCGAGCTCCTCGCGCAGCTGCTCGCGCTCCCGGCGGAACGCGAGGCCGGGCGGCAGCAGCGCCGAGAGGTCGAGGTCCTCGCTGCGGGCCTTGGCGATCGCCCAGTCCTCGGCCGACCAGGGCTTGTCCAGCCCGGTCAGCGGGCGGCCGGCCCCGGCGAGACCGTCGAAGTCGCCGCGCTCCTGCGCCTCGCGGATCTGGCGCTCGACCCAGTCCCCGAAGGACGACGACGCGGGCTTGCGGGCGGTCACGGCACCTCCGGGCGGGGAACGGCTGGACCCACTCTGCGGCAGCCGGCGGGCGCCCGCCAGCGCCGCCGGGGACGTCAGCGGCCGTCGAGCAGGTCGGCGTCGACGCGGCCCGCGACGACGTCGGCCGCGAGCACGCTCAGCGGGACCCCGCGGCGGCGTGCGGTGCGGCGCAACCGCCGGAAGGCCTCGGGGATCGACGTGCCCGCGGTGGCGGCCAGCACGCCCTTGGCCTGGTCGACGACGATGCGGTCCTGCAGCGCCGTCTGCAGCTGCTCGGAGAGCACGACCAGCTCGGCCGTGCTGCGCGCCTGCAGCAGCCCGACCGTGGCGACGTCGGCCATGGCCTGGCCCACGGCGACCTCGGAGCCGCTGAGCCGGACGTCGCCGGGCGTCACCACGGCGAGGGCGCCGAGCACCGTGCCCCGCCAGCGCAGGGGCAGCGCCGTGACGCGGCCGGGCGCCGCGCCGAGGGCCGCGGGACCGAGCGCGGGCCAGCGCTCGCCGACCGCCGCCAGGTCGACGTCGACGACGGCGACCCCGGTGCTGAAGACGTCGTGGCCGGGGCCTGCGTGCAGCTGCTGCTCCAGGAAGTCGGCCGGACCGCCGCCGCCCGTGCGGGCCATGAGGTGCAGCGACCCGCGCTGGTCGGCGAGCCCCAGGCCCGCGGCCGACGCGCCGAGCAGCGCCCCGGACCGGTCGGTGAGCACCTGCAGGAAGTCGACGACGTCGAGGGGCTCGACGAGGGCGTCGGCCAGCTCCACGAACACCCCTGCCGCGTCTCGCGGTTGCCGCACCGTCGCCTCCTCGTCCACCTGCTCCCCACCGTAGGTGCGCACGCCCCCGCCGTCCTCCGCTGCGCCACCGGCGCTCCCGCCGGGGCCCACCCCGCCGCCCGGCCCGCTCACCCGCCACCGATCCCGTCGTCGTCGCGCGTGAAGCGCACGGCCCCGCGCAGGACGTCGCGGGCGACCTCGCGCAGCGGACGCCCGCCGGCGAAGGCCCGGGCCTGCAGGAGCCCCAGGGCCTGCGCCACACCGACCCCCGCCTGGACGGAGACCATGCCGGTGGCCTGGTGGACCTCGGCGCTGTCCTCGACCAGGCGCAGCGCCAGGGGCGGGCCGTCCCCCGCGCCGCGCCCGGCCTGCAGGTGGACCAGGACGGCGACGGCCGCGTCGGCGTAGGTCAGGGCGGTGGCCAGCTCGGCGGTGTCCAGGGCCCCGCGGGCGGCGCGGGACACGTCGAGCACGCCGAGGCGGACGGCGCCCACGCGCACGGGGAAGGCGAAGACGGCCTGCACCCCGGCGCCGAGCGCCCCGGCCACGAAGGCGGGCCAGCGGGCGGCCCCCGTGGCGGCGAGGTCGGCGTGCAGGGCGGGACGCCCGCTCGTCCAGGCGTCGCGGCAGGGCCCCACGCCCAGCGTCAGCTGCAGCTCCTCCACCGCGGCCCCCGTGCCCCGCGTCGCGGCGAGCACCCCGGCGGGCCCGGCCGGCGTCGTCAGGCTGAGCCCGACCCCGGCACCGGGCAGGGCCGCGGCGCAGGACTCGGCCAGGCGCTGCGGGAGCTCGGCGTCGGGCGGCGCACCGCGGCCGAGCTCGGTGAGGACGTCCGCGACGCTGCGGCCGGCCACCTCACCACCTCGGTCCTCGTGCGCGGGCCGCCGCGGGGCAGCGGCGGCGTCGGCCGACGGTACCCCGGGTGATCGCAGGACGGGACGGGCCGCGCGTCCAGGCCCTAGAGTCGTCGGCGGGTTGGGCAGGCAGCTCCCTCCGGTGCGGGTCGTACCGTCCCCCGCCGCCGGGCGGGCACGAGGAGACGCCGTGACCGCTCCCACCCCGCCGCCCGCCGAGACCGTGGACGACGTCGGCCGGCGCAACCCCGACGGGGCGCGTCCGCGGCCGGCCGTGGACCGCACCGCCCTCAGCGAGGTCCTGGCCGAGTTCGCCGCCACCCTGCTCGCCGACTACGCCGTCCAGGACATCGTGCGCCACCTCGTCGCGGCCGCCACGCGCGTGCTGCCCGTCGACGGCGCCGGCGTCATGGTCCCCGGTGAGGGCGGTCTGCTGCGCATGGCGCTGGCGACCGGCGGCACCGTGGAGGACCTCGAGGCCCGCCAGGACGCCGAGCAGTCCGGCCCCTGCATCGACTGCCACGCGAGCGGTGAGCTCGTGAGCAGCCCGGACCTGGCGGTGACCGGCAGCTGGCCCGCGTACCAGCAGCACGCGGCCGCCCGCGGGGTGCACGCCGTGCTGGCCGTGCCGATGCGCGCCCGCGGCCGGGGCTGGGGGGTGCTGGACGTCTACCGCCGCTCTCCCGGCCCCTTCACCGACGACGAGATCGCCGTGGCGCGGACCCTCGCGGACGTGGCCACCACCTACCTGGTGGTCGCGGCGGATCGCGACAGCGCCCGCCGGGCGCAGGAGGAGCTCGCCTGGCGGGCCATGCACGACCCCCTGACGGGGCTCGTCGTGCGGTGGGTGCTGATGGAGCGCCTGGAGCGGGCGCTCGCGGGGCTGAACCGCCGCACGGGCTTCGTGGGCACCCTCTTCCTGGACCTGGACGGGCTGAAGACCGTCAACGACACCCACGGCCACTCCGCGGGCGACGCGCTGCTGCGCGTCGCGGCGGAGCGCATCGGCGGGGCGCTGCGCCCCACCGACGTGCTGGCCCGCGTCGGCGGCGACGAGTTCGTCGTGCTGCTGGAGTCGATGGGCACCCCCGAGGAGGCCGCCGTCGTCGCCGAGCGCATCCTCAGCCTGCTGCGCGGCGCTCCCCCCGGGGACGCGGCACCGGACGGGACCACGGAGCGGGCGGGGCTCCCCGCGGCCTCCGCCAGCATCGGCATCGCCGTGACCGACGACCCGGCCACGGGCGCCGAGACGCTGCTGGCGAGGGCGGACACGGCGATGTACACCGCCAAGCGCAGCGGGCGCGGCCGCATCGCCGTGGCCCGCACCGACGGCGGCGCCGGCCGGGGCGTGCGGACCGCCGGCCCCCCGCAGGACGGCGCCACCCAGGACGGAGACCGGCACGACGGCCACGCGCGCCGCAGCCCCTCGGCGGCCGCCGACGCGCGCACGAGCCCCACGGGCCGCGTGCAGCTGGCGCTGGACCTCGAGCGCGCCCTCGACCTCGGGGAGCTGGTGCTGCACTACCAGCCGATCGTCGACCTGGAGACGGGTGACGTGTACGGGGTCGAGGCCCTCGCGCGCTGGGAGCACCCGGACCGGGGCCTGCTGCCCGCGACGGCCTTCGTCGACGTCGCGCGGCGAAACCACCTCATCGGCCGCCTCGACGGGTGGGCGCTGCGCACGGCCTGCCACCAGCTCGCCGCCTGGGACGCGCAGCTCGGGGCGCGGTCGCCGCGGAAGGTCTTCGTCAACCTCTGCGTCACCAGCCTGCGCGACCGGTCGCTGCCGGCCGAGGTGGCGCGCCTGCTGGCCGAGTGCGGGCTCCCGCCGCAGCGCCTGGTCCTGGAGATCACCGAGATCGGGACGCTGGCGGAGCTGGGCACGGGGCACGTGGTCCGGGCGCTCGCCGACCTCGGGTGCCCCCTGGCGATCGACGACTTCGGCTCGGGCAACGCCTCCTTGAACCGCGTGCTGGAGGTGCCGGTGCCGATCCTCAAGGTCGACCAGACGTTCGCGGCGGCACTGGGCGCCGGGGTGCCCGGCCGGGCCGCCGCCGCGACGGCCGCGCTGTCCGCCGCGCTCACCCTCGGGCGCCTCGTCGACCGCCCCGTGATCGTCGAGGGCGTCGAGGACGAGAGCACGGCACAGGTGCTGCGGCAGCTGGGGTTCCGCTACGCGCAGGGCTTCCACCTGGGCTCACCCGAACCCGCCGGTGACTCGTCGTCGAGGGGTTGACGACACCGCGTCACCAGACTGGTCAGCCGGTCGCCAGGGTCGTCACTGGAGGTCGCCAGACGGTTGCTCCAGACGCCACGCCGACCTACTCTGAGCGCGGGTTGAGAGGCAGCTCGGTCGTCGAGACAGAGGCGGCCACCGAGCACCGCGAGCGATGACGCCCGGTGCTGTCCCGAGGGGACGAGCCATGACCACCGCCACACCAGCACTGCCGACCACGTCCACGTGCCCGTCCACCGCCCCGGTGCACGACGCCGGCCGTCCCCCGTCGGCGCGGGCCACGCGGACGGAGCCCGCGGCCCTCACCGTCACCGTCGCGCGCGGCGCCCGCGGCACGGTCCTCCGCCTCGACGGTGAGCTCGAGGCCACGACGGCCCCGCTGCTGGACTGCCTCGTGGCGGACGTCGTGGACCGCCACCGCGGCGACCTGTCCGTCGACCTCACCCGCACGGCCTTCTGCGACGTCAAGGGCCTCAACAGCCTGCTCGCCGCCCGGCGGCGCGTGCACGCGCGCGGCCGGCACCTCACGCTCGTGGGCCCCGATCCGCTCCTGCGGCACCTGCTGCGCATCAGCGGTGCGGGCGACGTCGTGGCGTCCGCCGCCTGACGCGGGCCGCCCGCCCGCTGCGGCGCCCGGGCGTCCCCGAGCACGGGCCGCACCTGACTAGGATTCCTGCAACTGCACCGTGACCGGGCCCAGAACCAGAGACGAGGGGGCACCGGTCGCGAGAGTTGGAGCAACAGCTCGCAGCGCCCCCGGTGGCACTCGCCACGTCAGGGTTCGACTGCACGCCGCGAGCCTGCGTTCCGCCGCTCGCGCGCGTCACGGAGTGGATGGACGGACATGCCCGACGAGATCGACGCACCCGGCAACGGGACGCCGATGCCACCCCAGCAGGCGTTCGCGGAGCTCAGCACGATGGTGCTGGGGCAGCAGCCCCTCAGCCAGGTGCTGCTGCGCGTCGCCGAGCTCGCCGTGGCCACGATCCCCGGCGCGGACGAGATCAGCATGACCCTCGTGGAGAAGGGCGTTCCGCACACCGCCGCGTTCACGGGGTCACTGGCCGCGGCCCTGGACGAGCGGCAGTACGCCGCGGGGTTCGGGCCCTGCGTCGACGCGGCGCAGTCCGGCAACACGATCCGGATCGACGACGTCGCGCGGGACACGTCCTACCGCGACTTCTCGGCGATCGCCGCCCGGCAGGGCGTGCGCAGCATCCTCAGCCTGGGGCTGCCGATGCCCCAGCAGGTGCTGGCCGCCATGAACATCTACCAGTTCGGCGAGACCCCGCTGGACGCGGAGGCGGAGGCCGTGGCCACGGAGTTCGGTCGCTACGCGGCCGTCTCGCTGGCCAACGCCTCGCTGTACGAGCACTCCACGCTGCTGGCCGCGCGCATGCAGCACGCCATGGAGTCGCGGGCCGTGATCGACCAGGCCAAGGGCATGATCATGATCACCGAGGGCGTGACGGCCGACGAGGCGTTCCAGCGGCTCGTGGCCGCCTCGCAGTCGGCCAACCGGAAGCTCCGCGACCTCGCCGCGGAGATGGTCCGCGAGGTCGAGAGCGGGCGCCGCGCGCGGCGCTAGGGCTCACAGGATCCGCCGTCGCGTCCCCCGATGCGGCGGGGCCTGTTCTACTGGAGGCGTCGTCGGGTCAGCGATGGCCCGGGGAACGGCCGGGGGTTCAGCAGCGAGCTCCCGGTCCGCCGCCTCGCCGAGGCCGGACCGTGGCCCCGCCCCCTCCAGCCGGCACCGCGTCAGTTGAGCCGGACCTGCACGAGCGCCGGGCCCTCGTGCGCGAGCGCCTCGCAGACCGCCCCCGCCAGCTCCCCCGCCGCGGTGACGACGACCGCGTGACCGTCCAGGGCGCCCGTCCAGGGCCGCAGGCCGTCCGGGCCCTCCGCGGAGTCGTCCACGGCCACCACGCAGGTCCGCGCGTCCCCGGCCGCCGCGGCGAAGGCCGACGGGCGGCCCCGCCCGACGACGACCACCACCTCCGCGTCGGTGCCGGCGAGGCCCTCCGCGACGAGCGCCCCCACGTCCCCCGCCGCCGCACCGAGCAGGACGGCGCCGGGGCCGGCGAAGGTCTCCGCGCACGACCAGGCCTGCGCCAGGACGTCCGCCGGCCCCCCGGAGGGCGCCGTCGCGCGGCGACCCCCATCGAGCGGGGTCCTGCCGGGAACGCCGCGCACCTGCAGGACGTCACGGTGGGCGGTCGCGGCAGGCGGTGCGGCGGCCGGGCGGGTGCTCCCGGGCTGGACTCCGGTCATCGACGGCTCCTCGTGCCCGCGAGGCGCGACGCGGTGCGGCGCCTCGGGTTCCGGCGCCGGGGCTGGACCGTGGGAGGGAGCCTACGACGCGCGGGCCCGCGGCGCGCCCCGTCGCGCGGACGGCCGCGCGAGCCGGCCGCCGTCAGGCCGCGTGCAGCAGCTCCTCCTCCTGGACCAGCTGCAGGGAGAGGGTGCGGTAGCCGGCCTCCTCGAAGAGCACCGTGACCCGGTCGGGTTCGACGCGCACGACCTCCCCGCCGCCCCAGCGCGCGTGGACGACGCTCGCCCCGACGCGGAACTCCCCCGCGTCCCGCACGACGTGCCCCGCCGCGGTCCCCGCGCGGCAGCGGTCGCAGCGCCCGCACGTGCCGCGCAGCTCCTCCCCGAAGTACCCGAGCAGGAACGCCCGGCGGCAGCCGGCGGTCTCGGCGTACTCGCGCACCACCTCCAGCCGGGTCCGCTCCAGCACCCGCCACCGCCGCGACAGCTCCACCGCCGCGGCCACGGCCTCCTCGGGGTCCCCGCCGCCGGCCGCGACGCGCAGCCGCCCGTCGGCGTCCTCCTCCACCGCCCCGACCTGCCCGAGCAGGTTCACGGCGGCCGTCAGCCGCGCCGCCGAGACCCCCAGCGCGCGCCGCAGCTGCTCCGGGGACGTCCCCGCGGGTTCCCGGCGCAGCGCGGTGAGCACCTCCCGCAGCGGTCCGGGCTTCGCGACGGGGGACGTGAAGAACCGCCGCAGGCCCAGGTCCTCGGGCCGGTAGGCCAGCACGGCGACGGCCGGGGCGCCGTCGCGGGCCGCCCGCCCGATCTCCTGGTGGTAGCTGTCGAGGGAGTCGGGCACGTGCGCGTGCACGACGGCCCGCACGGCCCCGGCGTCGACGCCCATGCCGAACGCCGTGGTCGCGACCACCACCCCGACCTCGCCGGCGAGGAACTCCCGCAGCACCCGGTCGCGATCGCCCTTGCGCCGGCCCGCGTGGTAGTGCTCGGCCGGCCGCCCGGCGGCACGCACGGCGGCCGCGTACTCCTCGGCGTCGCGGCGGCGGGCGACGTAGACGAGCACGCTGCCCTCGGTGGCGGTCGCGGTGCGCACCACGAGGTCCCGCTGGGCGGCCTCGTCGCGGCAGCGCTGCACGCGCAGGTCGATCTCGGGGCGGTCGAAGCCCTCGACGAGGACGACGGGGTCCCGCAGCCCGAGGTGCTCGACGACCTCCGCGCGGACCTGCGGGCCGGCCGTCGCGGTGAGGGCCAGCACGGGTGGGGACCCCAGGCGCTCGCGGGCGCGGCGGAGCCGCAGGTAGTGCGGCCGGAAGTCGTGGCCCCACGAGGAGACGCAGTGCGCCTCGTCGACGACGAGCAGCGCGGGGCGCAGGGCGGCGAGCTCCGCCAGCACCTCCTCGCGCGCGAGCTGCTCCGGGGCGAGCAGGACGAACACGGCCCGCCCGGTGCGCAGGTCCTCCAGCGCGGCGGCCGTCTGCGCCGGCGTCCGCTGGGAGTTCAGCAGGACCGCACCTCCGCGGCGCTCGTCGGCGCGCAGGGTGTCGACCTGGTCGCGCTCGAGGGCGATCAGCGGGGACACGACGACGACGGGGCCGTCGAGCTCCGGGCCGGTCAGCTGGTAGATCGCGGACTTCCCGGAACCCGTCGGCATCACGGCCAGCACGTCGCGGCCCGCGAGCACCGCCTCCATCGCCTCCCGCTGACCCGGCCGGAGGTCCCCGAACCCGAAGAGCTCCGCTGCCCTGCGCCGCAACCGGTCCGCGTCCGCCACCGCTGTCCTCCACCGCGCCGCCCGGCGCCTCCCGCCTGCTCGGGCCCTGCTCGCCCGACCCTCGCTACCTACCCGCGGCCCTCCCCGGCAAACCGGGCTCGAACCGGGTCGTCGGGGGCCGGCGGGGCGGCGCGGAGGTGACGCGGGCGGGCGGGTCGCGGAGGATGCCGGGATGCCGGACCCGCGACCGCCGACCCGCCTGACGACCTTCACCCGCGAGGACCCGCACGCGGGTGCCCTGGAGTTCACCGTGGACGACGTGGGCCCCCTGGACGGTGACGTCGTCGTCTGCCTGCACGGGTTCCCGCAGGACCGCCGCGCCTACGCGGCCGTCGCGCCGCTCCTGGCCGAGGCGGGTCTGCGGGTCCTCGTGCCGGACCAGCGCGGGTACTCGCCCGGGGCCCGCCCGCCGGGCCGCCGGGCGTACGCGGTGCGGGACCTCGTCGGCGACGTCGCGGCCTTGCTGGACGCCGCGGGCGCCGCGCGGGCGCACGTCGTGGGCCACGACTGGGGCGGCGCGGTGGCGTGGGCGCTGGCCACCGCCGTGCCCGAGCGGGTCGCGACGCTGACCGCCCTCTCCACGCCCCACCCCGCCGCGATGCGCGAGGGGCTCCTGCGGGGCACCCAGTCCCTGCGCTCCTGGTACATGGGCTTCTTCCAGCTGCCGCGGGTGCCCGAGGCCCTGCTGCTCGCGGGCGACGGCGCACGGCTGGGCACGCTCCTGCAGCGCGGCGGGCTGCCGGAGGACGTGGCCGGGGCCTACGCCGCGGCGCTCACCGCGCCCGGCGCCCTCACGGCCGCGCTGAACTGGTACCGCGCCCTGCCCCTGGCGGGCGGCTCCGGACCCACCCGCCCGGTCCGCGTCCCCGTCACGTACCTGCACGGGCGCCGCGACCCGTTCTTCGCGCCCGCGGCGGTCGCGGCGACCGGGCGCTTCGTCGCCGCCCCGTTCCGGACGCAGGCCCTGGACACGGGCCACTGGATCCCGGAGGCCCGTCCCGCCGACGTCGCCGAGGCCGTGCTCCGGGGCGCCGGCCGGCTCTGACGCCGGGCGGCGGGACGGCTCAGCGGCCGCGGACGTCGGTGTCGCGCAGCACCTCCGCCACGCCGTGCTCGCGCATCTCCTCGGGCGTGCGCCGCTCACCGGAGCTGTCCCGCCACACCGCCGGGCTGCCGTCGGCGAGCTGCCAGGCGTGCCCGGCCTTGTCGAGCAGGACCGACCCGGCGCCGCTGGGCAGGGGCGGGGCGAGCTCCTCCACGGCGACCGCGTCGAAGGCGTCGAGGAGCTTGCCCGACGGCGTCACGAGCTGCTGGAGGTCGTTGGCCACGCCCTCGAAGACGAACCGGTAGTGCAAGCCGCGCTTGATGTCGGTCATGACCGCATCCTGCCGAGAGCCGCCGGGCGCGACCAC
Source organism: Kineococcus rubinsiae (assembly GCF_011839805.1). GTDB lineage: Bacteria > Actinomycetota > Actinomycetes > Actinomycetales > Kineococcaceae > Kineococcus > Kineococcus rubinsiae. Next base: position 93,095 of record NZ_VWPY01000001.1, read on the forward strand.
CGGGCGGGTCCTGCGCCGGGGGCGGGCGCCGACCTGCGGGCGCCGCGCAGCGCCCGTAGCCTGCCGCACACGGTCCAGCCGCGTGGCCGCCCGACCCGGCGCCCGCGCACCCGGCGGCGCCACCGACGTGGAGGTCCCCGTGACCGACGACCGGACCCAGCTCCCCGTGCCCGACTACGACCACCTGCCCGTGGCGACGCTGCGGGACCGGGTGCGCTCCCTGGACGCCGGGGGTCTCGCGACGCTCCTCGCCTACGAGGAGGAGCACGGCGCCCGCGAGCCCGTCCTGACGGTCCTGCGCGCCCGCGCGGACCAGCTCGCCGCGGGCGCCCAGCCCTCGGGCGGCGACCCCGCGGCAGCGCAGCCCGAGCACGCGGGCGCCCCGACCGGGCCGCTGCTCGGCGAGAGCGGCGCCCCGCCGATCAACCCGCCGTCGCAGGGCGACCCGACCAACCCGGCGCAGCCGCGGAAGTAGGGCGCAACCGCGGAAGCAGGGCGCAGCCGCGGAAGCAGCGCACCCGTCAGGGCCGGGGGTCGCGGCGTTCCCAGCCCCGGGAACCCCGCGGCCGCCCGGACGCGGCGGCGCACTTCGGGCAGACCCAGCGCACCGCGTCCGCGCTGCCCCCGGTCAGCGGGTCCGTGTCGGCGAAGGCGACGTGCGGGAACCGGACGAGCCCCGCCCGCGCGAGCGGCAGCCCGCACACCGTCTGGTTCTGCCCGGGTTCCCAGGCGTGCACCTCACCGGCCGGCTTGCGGATGCCGTCGTCGTCGACCCACGTGTCGCGCGCGGCCACCTTGCCGCTCGTGACCGTGGGCCGGGCCGGGCGTCGCGAGGGGGACATGGACCTCCCCTACCCTCCGGCGCCGCCGGTACGCGCGGCCGCGCAGGTCGGGTCCGAAGTCGCTGCACTGCAGCGCCTTCGACCTCTTGCGCACTCCGGCGCAGGAGTGCTACAACCTGTGCTGTCGACCCGGGACGTGCCGGGCGACAGCGGAAACCGCACAGCGCATCTCCTACTTCGAACGCCTGGAGGTGGTGGCCATGTTGATGCGCACCGACCCCTTCCGTGAGCTGGACCGCCTGACCCAGCAGGTCCTCGGGACGAACGCCCGGCCTGCCGTGATGGCGATGGACGCGTGGCGCTCCGGCGAGGAGTTCCACGTCGAGTTCGACCTCCCCGGCGTCGACCCCACGAGCATCGAGCTCGACGTCGAGCGCAACGTCCTGACGGTGCGGGCGCAGCGGCCCGTCGCCGAGACGACGGCGGAGGTGGTCGCCGCGGAACGTCCCCGCGGCGTCTTCAGCCGGCAGCTGATCCTCGGGGACAACCTCGACACCGACCGGATCGGGGCCGCCTACCGCAACGGGGTCCTGGCCCTGAAGATCCCCGTGGCGGAGCGGGCCAAGCCCCGCCGGATCCAGGTCGAGACCGCGGACGAGCAGCCGGCGCTGCAGTCCTGAGGTCCGGTCGTGACCGCGACGGCCTCCCCGTGCCGGGACCGGCCCGGGGAGCTCCCCGAACCCGACGACGGCTGGTGGGCGCGTGAGTTCGACGCCATCGTCGAGCAGCTGACCGCGCCACCGGAGGACCCGGGCCCGCCCGCGGCGACGGGCACGGGAGCCCCGGCGCCGCACGGGTTCCGGCCCACCGACCGGCCGGCCCGGTCGCGACGGCGGCCCCGCCGGTCCCCTTTGACGCGGGCCCCGCGCCACCAGCGCTCCCCGCCCACCTGACCCCCGTCCCCCCGGTGATCATGCAGGTAATCCCTGCATGATCACCGGGGGAGGGGGGCGGGGGTCAGCGGGGGACCAGGGTGCGGCGGTCGTCGGCCCCGCGGCGCGTGCGGCGGGCCGCGTCCAGCGCGCTCAGCAGCGGCACCGCGACCCGGCGCGACGTGCCGAGGGCCTGCTTGGCCTCGCTCACCGTGAACGGCGCGGGCAGCGCCGCGAGGCGTTCCGCGGCGCGGTCGAGGGCGTCCGGGCCCAGGACGATCCCGGGCGCCGGCGAGGAGAGCAGGCCCGCGCGCACGGCCGCCGCGAGCTCCGCCCGCCCGAGCCCGAGCTCGCGCAGCCGCTCCGCGTCGGGGGCGGCGAACGGGTCTGCCGCGAGGCCCGCGCGCAGCGCCGCGACCGCCCGGGAGACCCCCGCGGGCAGCTGGTCGGTGGCCGTGACGATCCGGCCGTCGGCCACCCGCAGGGGCGCCGCGACGAGGGCCTCCACGAGCGCGCGGTCGGGCAGCGCGCACGCATGCCGGGCCTCCTCCAGCGTCGGCCCGGGGTGCAGGGGGTGCTCGCGGACGTAGGCCGCGACGGCCTCGCGCAGCCGCTCCCCCGCCCGGGTCCAGACCGCCGGGTCGGCGTGCCAGTCCCGCGCGACGGCGGCCGAGCGGACCTCGACGCCCATGGCCCGCAGGTCGCCGGCGCGCACGAGGCCCCGCCGCCGCAGCTCCGAAGCCTCGTCGGGGGTGCCGTCCAGCGGGGCGAGGACCTGCGCGCGGGCCGCGGCGGCCCCGCGGCGCCGCAGGGGCGGCGGGGCGACGTCGAGCACGACGGCCCCGCCGAGCACGAGGTGCTGGGCGGGTTCGCGGACCAGGAGGCGGTCGCCGATCCACAGCGGCAGCGGCCGGTCCAGCTGCAGCCGCAGGGTGTCGGGCCCCAGCGGCCGCACGCGCGCGCCGACGGCCGCGGTGCCGAGGTGGGCGACGACGTGCTGCGGCAGCTCGGCGGCCACGACCCCGGCCAGGCGGACGTCGACCACCGCGGTGGAACGGGCGCTGCCGGGGGTGAGCAGGGCGTCGCCCCGGGCGACCTCGCCGCGCTCCACCCCGCGCAGGTTCACGGCGACGCGGGTGACCGCGTCGGCGCGGGGCACGTCGTGCTCCAGCGACTGCAGCCCGCGCACCCGCACGCGGCGCCGGCCGCCGTCGGCCGCGGCGAGGTCGAGCTCGTCGCCCACCGCGATGGACGACGTGGCCAGCGTCCCCGTGACGACGGTCCCCGCGCCGCGGACCGAGAAGCTGCGGTCGACCCACAGCCGCACCGGCCCGGCGGGGGGCGGCGGGACCTGCGCGAGCACCTCGCCGAGGACGCGGCGCACGTCGTCGAGGCCCTGGCCGGTGGTGGCGCTGCACGCGACCGCGGGCACCGTGCCGAGGCTGGTGCGCGCGAGGTGGGCCAGCGCCTCCTGCGTCGCGGGCCCCGGGTCGGCGAGGTCCGCGCGGGTGACCACGAGCATCCCGCGGGACACCCCGAGGGCGTCCAGCGCGGCGAGGTGCTCGGCCGACTGAGGCATCCAGCCGCCGTCGGCGGCCACGACGAACAGGACGACCCCGATCGAGCCGACACCCGCGAGCATGGTCGGGACGAACCGCTCGTGGCCCGGGACGTCGACGAAGGCGACCGTGCGCCCGGGGGCCAGGTCGGTCCAGGCGAACCCCAGGTCGATCGTCAGGCCGCGCCGCTTCTCCTCGGCGTAGCGGTCCGGGTCGGTGCCGGTGAGCGCCCGCACGAGGGTGGACTTGCCGTGGTCGACGTGCCCGGCGGTGGCGACGACGTGCACTCACTTCCTCCCGGCGGCGAGCACGGCCGACGCGACGCGCGCGTCGTCGGCGGGGCGGACGCAGCGCAGGTCCAGCCGCAGGTGCCCGCGGACGCTGCGGCCCACGACGCCCTGCTCCCGCAGCGGTGCGGCCAGCGCCTCGGGCAGTTCGACCGCCCACGACGGCAGTTCCAGACCCGGTGCTCCCCCGCCCCCGACGACCGCCTCGCTGGGCACCGAACCGGCCTCGACCCCGCTGCCGCGCAACGACTCCGCGAGCTCCTCGCACCGGCGGCGCAGGTCCTCCGGGTCCGCCCGCAGCGCCTGCCAGGTGGGGTTCTCGTCGAAGCGCAGGGTGGCCTCCAGGGCGGCGAGGGTCAGCTTGTCGACGCGCAGGGCGCGCGCGAGGGGGTGCCTCCGCAGCCGGTCGACGACGTCCGCGTCCCCGAGCAGCAACCCGGCCTGGGGACCGCCGAGGAGCTTGTCACCGCTCGTGGTGATGAGGGTGGCGCCGTCGCGCAGCGCGGTGTCCGCGTCGGGTTCGTCGGGCAGCAGCGGGTCGGGGCGCAGCAGGCCGGAACCCGTGTCGACGACGACGGGCAGGCCCAGCGTGGCCAGCTCGCGGGGCCCGACGCCCGCCGTGAACCCCGTGACGACGAAGTTCGAGGGGTGCACCTTCAGCACCATCCGGGTCGCGGGCCCGACGGCCGCCGCGTAGTCCGCGAGCGTCGTGCGGTTCGTCGTGCCGACCTCGCGCAGCCGGGCGCCCGTGGACTCCAGCAGGTCCGGCAGCCGGAACCCGTCGCCGATCTCGACGAGCTCGCCGCGGCTGACGAGGACCTCTCCCCCCGCGGCGAGCGCCGTGGCGGCCAGCACGAGGGCGGCCGCGCCGTTGTTGACCACGTGCACGTCGCCCGCGGCGGGCACGGCCTCGCGCAGCGCCGCGAGCACCCCCCGCCCGCGTCGCGCCCTCCGGCCCGTCGCGAGGTCCATCTCGACGTCGGTGGCCCCGGCCGCGGCCGTGACGGCCTCGACCGCCGGGCCCGACAGGGCGGCCCGGCCGAGGTTGGTGTGCAGGACGGCGCCCGTGCAGTTCAGGACCGGGCGCAGGCTGGACGCCGCCCGGGGCAGCGCACCGAGCACGGCCTCGACGGTCGCGTCGGCGGGCAGCTCGCCCGTGCGGACGCGGTCCTGCGCCCCGCGCACGGCCTGCTTGACCGCGTCGCGGCCGTGGCGCTGCAGCGCGCCGGCGAGCCGGGGGTCGGCGAGGACGGTGTCCGTGCGGGGCACGGCTCGACGGGGGTCCGACACCCGTGGAGCGTAGGAGGTGCCCGCACGGCCCGCACCGGCAGCACCGGACCGGCCGCCTCGGATCGAGCAGGATCGAAGAAGCGCTCACCTCGGGGCGGGCCCTAGCGTCGGCCGCGGAACCGGTCGCCACCGCGGCGGTCGGCGCAGCGGCGAGGGGGGACGACGGTGGCGTCAGCACCGGGGTCGGAGGCGAGGTTCTCCGAGCAGGAGCGGACCGCGATGAAGGAGCGGGCGTCCGAGCTGAGGACGCAGGCGCAGCGCAGCGGGCCGACGGGCAAGGGGTCGGGGACGGGCAAGGCCGCGGAGAAGGCGGCGCAGAAGGCCGCGGCCGACGAGGCGGACGTGCTGGCCAGGATCGCGCAGATGCCGGCGGCGGACCGGGCGCTGGCCGAGCGGGTGCACGAGGTCGTCCTGACCGCTGCGCCGGACCTCGCGCCGAAGCTCTACTACGGCCAACCCGGCTGGGCGAGAGCCGGATCCGTCGTGTGCTTCTTCCGCAGCGGGCAGATGGACAAGCTCCGGTACTCGACCTTCGGGTTCAGCCCCCACGCGCGGCTGGACGAGGACGGGGGCCTCTGGGCGACCTCCTACGCGTTGACCGGCGACGCGGACGAGGCGACGTGGGAGCGGATCGCCCGGCTGGTCGAGCGGGCCACCGCCGGGACGTCCTGACCCGCCGGTGAACCGCCCTCACCTCGGTTCGACGTCCGGTGCGGGGTGCGGTGCGCCGGTGCTCCCCCGGGCACCCTCGCGGTGCTGCGACGGGCTGGTCCCGAACCGGCGCGAGAACGCGGCGCTCAGGGCGAAGGGCGATCCGTAGCCGACCCGGCGGGCGACGGCGGCGACCGTGGTGGCCGGGTCGAGCAGCAGGTCGGCGGCCAGGTCCAGGCGCCACGTCGCGAGGTAGCCCATCGGGGGCTGGCCGACGAGGCGGGTGAAGCGCCGGGCCAGGGTGGCGCGGCTGGTCGCCGCGGCCGCGGCCAGGGAACCGAGGGTCCACGGCTCCTCCGGGTGGTCCTGCAGCAGGCGCAGGGCCGGCCCCACGACGGGATCGGCGGCGGCGGTGTACCAGCCCGGCGCGCCGCCCCCGGCGGTGTCGAAGCAGGACCGCAGCGCCGTCACCAGCAGCAGGTCCAGCAACCGGTCCAGGACGGCCTCCTGACCCGGGACCGGGGAGGTCACCTCCCGGGCAAGCCAGTCGAGGACGGGCGCGGTCGCGGTGTCGCCGCGCAGGACGAGGAGGGGCGGCAGGGCCCGCAGCAGCCGCCCGCTGAGCGCCCCGTGCTCGGGGTACGTGCCGGTGACCAGCCGGGTATGGCCACCGGCGCTGTTCCCCCAGGACCGGGTCCCCAGCCGGCCCAGGGGCACCTCGACGCCCTCGAGGGTGGTGCAGCGCTGGTCGGCGTCGATGACCGCCTGGGGCGGGGTCCCCGGCTCGTCCGACACCACGTAGGGGTCGGGGCCGCGGACCACCGCCACGTCACCGGGGTCGACCCGCTGCGGCGGCGCCCCGTCGAACGTCACCCAGGCCGATCCGGCGACGACGGCGACGACGGTCAGCGGGGCCCGGTCGTGGACCCGCAGCGCCCAGGGCGGTTCCAGGTCGCACCGCAGCAGGAACGCCCCCCGTGCCCGGGGGCCGGCGAGGAGGTCCGCGAGGGGGTCCACGCCGGCAGACGGTAGGGCCGCGACCGCCGCGGACGCCAGGAGGGTGAGACGCCCGCGCATCCGCTCGCCGCTCTCGACCATGTCCCGGAGGGCCCTCGTCCGCTTCGCTGGCTCCATGACGAGCACCGCGTCCCCGACGACGAGCACCACCCGTCCCCCGCCCCTCCCCGGGGCGACCGGCAGGGCGGAACAGCGAGCCGCGGAGGGGGTGCGGGGCTCGTGAGGGTCCTGGCGCTGGCCGCCGGCATCGGGTGCGCGGTGGTGGGCGGTGTGTTCTTCGCCTTCTCCACGTTCGTCGTGCCCGCGCTGGTGCGCCTGCCCGAGGCGCAGGCCGCCCCGGCGATGCGCTCGATCAACGTCCTGGCGGTGCGGCCGCCGTTCATGCTCGCGCTGTTCGGCACCGCGGCCGCGTGCCTGGTGCTGGCGGTCCTGGCCGTCCGCGGCGCGGACCCGCGGGTCGTAGTCGCGTGCGCTCTCTACCTCGTCGGGGTGGTCGCGGTCACCGTCGCCGGCAACGTCCCGCTGAACGACCGCCTGGCGCAGGAGCAGGCGACGTTCCACGCCGTCGCCGGGGCGTGGTGCGCCTGGAACCACGTGCGCACCGTCTCCGCGGTCCTCGCGGCGGTGCTGCTCCTCGCGCAGAGGTGAACGCAGGAGGCGGCCGCTGGCGGAGGCGGATGGGAATCGAACCCACCTGACCGAGGTGCTCGGTCACGCCGGTGTTGAAGACCGCGGGGGCCACCAGGCACCCTGACGCCTCCCCGGGCAGCAGACCGGTCCCGCGGGACCGGCCCGGTCAGCCTGGCAGAGGCCCGTCCGGGCGGCACGTCGGCCCCCCACCCGGGGCGGGCCACCCGTCGCGGGGCCGGTCGCGGGGTGTGGACCCGCCGATTACGGTCGCGGCATGACGACGACCAGCCCCGCCGCGGTCCGCCTCACGCAGTTCGCCCACGGCGGGGGGTGCGCCTGCAAGATCCCGCCCGGTGAGCTGGAGCAGATGGTCGCCGGCCTCACCTCCGCCGGGCAGGCGCCGGGCGACGACCTTCTCGTCGGGGTCGGCGACGACGCGGCCGTGGTCCGGATCAGCGGGGACGTCGCGGTCATCGCGACGGCCGACTTCTTCACCCCCGTCGTCGACGACGCCTACACCTTCGGGCGCATCGCGGCCACGAACGCCCTCTCCGACGTCTACGCCATGGGCGGGCGTCCCCTGGTCGCCGTGAACCTGCTCGGCTGGCCCCGCGACCTGCTCCCGCCGGAGCTCGCCCGCGAGGTGCTGCGCGGCGGGGCCGACGCCGCGGCGGAGGCCGGCTGCCACGTCGGCGGCGGGCACAGCATCGACGACCCGGAACCCAAGTACGGCATGGCCGTCACCGGCACGGGGCACCCGGACCGGCTGCTGCGCAACGACGCCGGGCGCGCGGGCGTGCCGCTGACCCTGACGAAGCCGCTGGGCCTCGGCGTGCTGAACAACCGCCACAAGGCGACGGGTGAGGTCTTCGAGGAGGCGATCGCCGTCATGACGACGCTGAACGCCGCCGCCTCCAGCGCGGCGCTGGCCGCGGGGGTGCGCTGCGCGACCGACATCACGGGGTTCGGCCTGCTCGGGCACCTGCACGAGATCACCCGCGCCAGCGGTGTCACCGCCGTGGTCGACGCGGCGGCCGTGCCGTACGTCGACGGGGCGCGGCAGTCGCTGCGCGACGGCTTCGTGCCCGGGGGTTCGCGCCGCAACCTCGAGTGGGTGCGGCCGTTCCTGGACGCGGGGTCCGCGAGCGAGGAGGAGCTGATCCTGCTCGCCGACGCGCAGACGTCCGGCGGGCTGCTCGTCGCGGGCGAGCTTCCGGGTCACCCCGTGGTGGGCGAGCTCGTCCCCGCCCGCGACGGCCGCACCGTCGTGGTGCGCTGACGCGTCACCCGCGCGGGGCGCCCGCCGTCCCGGAGCCGTCCGAGGTCGCCGCCGGGGCCCCGCCCTCGTGGCCGGTCCCGTCGCTGCCCGCGTCGCTGCCGCGCAGGAACAGGTACCAGTAGGCGAGCCCGACGAACACCGTGCCGCCGACCGCGTTGCCCAGGCCCGCGAACACCCAGTTGCGCAGGATGTCGCCCCACCCGATCCCGGGGACCCCGGCGAACAGGGCCGCGGGCAGGAAGAACATGTTGGCCACGACGTGGTCGAAGCCGAGCGCGACGAACGCGGTGATGGGGAAGAAGATCGCCGCCACCTTGCCGCCGATGTCCTCGGCGGCCATGGCCATCCACACGCCCAGGCACACCAGCCAGTTGCAGCCGATGGCGCGCAGGAAGACCGTGCCGTCGTCCTCGGTGATCGCCTTGCCCGTCGCGATCGCGCCGAGGCGCTCGTAGGCGGAGTGGGCCGCACCCGCCGGTGACGACGCGGTGCCGATGACGCCGGTGTGGACGGCCAGGACGTAGGCGACGAACAGCGACCCGATCAGGTTGGCGACGAGGACCACGCCCCAGTTCACCCCGAGGCGCCCCAGCGTCACGCGCTTGCGCAGCACAGCCATCGGCACGAGGGCCATGTTCCCGGTCAGCAGCTCCGCCCCGCCGACGATGACGAGGATGAGGCCGAGGCTGAACACCGCACCGGTCAGCAGCGTCGTGACGCCGCCCCAGATCGCCGGGTCGAGGCCCGCGGTGACGACGACCGCGAGCAGCCCCGCGAAGGCGATGTAGGCCCCGGCGAGGAACCCGCCCACCAGCATCTTGCCGGTGGACAGGTGGGCCTTCTTGTCCCCGGTCGCGGCGGCGGCGACGGCGATCTGGTCAGGGGTCTTGTACGCCACGGGAACCTCCGGGTGCGGGGGCGGGGACGCACGGTCTCGACGTCACGGGGGTGGGGAACCGGCTCGCGAGCCGGGGTGGTGCGGGAGGTCCGTCCGGGCGGACGTCAGGCGGAGGCCGTCGCGGCTGCCGCGTCGCGGGCCGCGACGCGCTCGCGCTGCGGGACGACGACGTACTTCGGGTCCTCGACGGAGGTGATGCCCGCCTCGAAGACGGCCATGCGGGTCAGGAACGAGCCGGTCAGCAGGCACGCGCCGGCGGCCGCCGAGACGACGCGGGAGCGCCGGCCGAGGACGGCTCCCACGGCGCCCGCCGCGGTGAGGGCGCGGGCCGCGCGCAGGAACTTCCCCGGGCGGCCGATCCGGAACGGCTCGCTCACGAGGCCGTGCTCGTTCTCCATGCGGTGCGCCGCCACGAGCTCCAGCGTCGCGCCGAGGACCGCGGCCCGGCGCGCCGGGACGGCCTGCGCCACGGGCGAGAGCAGCATCCCCGCGCCGGCCCCGCTGGCCAGGGCGCTGCCCGCGAAGACGAACGGGAGCTCCCGGTAGGGCTCGTGCCAGGAGGGCACGGCCGTGTCGGCGAACAGCACGGCGGTGTAGGTGGCGAGCAGCGGCGCGAAGAGCGCCGCCCCGGCCCCGGCCACCGAGGCCGCCGGGCGGGCGAGGGTCCGCGCGAGGCCCCACACACCGCGCTGCGGCAGCAGGACGGCGCCCTCGAACACGGCCGCCGCACCGCACAGCGGCCCGAAGCCCGTGAGGATCCACGTGCCGACCGACATGGGCGAGGTCACCTTGGCCACGCGGAGCATGTTGTAGAACCGCTCCGGCTTGCCCAAGTCGATGATGAGGAAGTAGGCGCTGGCGCCGACCGCCGTCAGCGACGTCAGGCGCAGGTTGCGCCGGGCCGTCGCGTCGCCGCGCGCGTCCGCGACGAGGGCGAGCATCGAGGAGCCCGCGGCCAGCCCGCCGGAGAACAGGTAGTAGGCGATGTCGTGCGTCCACACGGGCCGCTTGAGGACCGGGCGGCCGTAGTAGGAGCGGAACTCGGCGTCGGGGACGACCGCGTTCGGGTCGCCCCGGCGGCGCCGGCCACCGCGGCGGCGGGGCTTCCCGCCGTCGGGCCCACCGGGGGCGTCCACCGCGGCCCCGTCGCGGCGCCCCATGCCGGCGCCCCACATGCGCGCCGCCTGGCCGCCGAGGGGGTCGTGGTGGGACTGCCCGCCCTGGTGGGCGGGGTGCGGTTCCTGGTTCTGGGTCCGGCGCGGGTCGGCGTCGGGGTGCGGGTCGCGCTCGAAGGCCCCCTCGGTGGGGCTGCCGGGGGTGTTCACGAGCGGCGCCCCAGACCGGAGACGAGCGCCCCGAGGACCATGGCGCCCGCCGCGACGGCCATGTGCTTGTACATCGAGGGCAGGTCCCGCGTCGTCACGACCGGGTCCGGCGGCAAGCCGTAGACCTCGGGCTCGTCGAGCAGGAGGAAGAACGCCCCGTCCCCGCCCACGCCGTCGTCGGGGTCCTCGCCGTACAGGCGCGCCTCGGTGACGCCGACGTCGTGCAGCTGCTGCCGCCGCGCCTCGGCGCGCTCGCGCAGCTCGTCGAGGTCGCCGTACTGGATCGACTCGGTGGGGCACGCCTTGGCGCACGCGGGCGTCTCGTCGTTGCCGAGCCGGTCGTAGCACAGCGTGCACTTCCAGGCCCGGCCGTCGCCCTCGCGCTTGTCGATGACGCCGTAGGGGCACGCGGAGACGCAGTAGCCGCAGCCGTTGCAGACGTCCTGCTGCACGACGACTGTCCCGAACTCGGTGCGGAACAGGGCGCCCGTGGGGCAGACGTCGAGGCACGCGGCGTGGGTGCAGTGCTTGCAGACGTTGGACATCATCAGCCAGCGCACGTCCTGGCGGCCCTCGCGGTCCGGCAGCGGGGCCGGCGCGAGCATGCCGGGCATGCCGAGGAACTGCTCCGACGCGGGCGCGGCGGTGGTGGTCGTCGCGGCGGCGGCGGCCGGTGCGGAGCCGCACCCTCCCCCGCCGGACCCGCAGCCGCAGCCGCCCGAGGCACCGGTGGCCGCCGCGGCCGCGTCGGCTATCGGCGTGCCGCCCGGGAGCGCCGTGCCGAGGCGCGAGGCCTCCTCGAAGACGTCGATGCCGGCCGCGACGACGTCCTGCTGCAGGGCGTCGGAGGACCCGCCCGTCGTGGTGCCGTCGAAGGCGGGGGTCCCCCGGCCGATCGGGCGCGACTGCTCGATGAACGCCACGGCCCGCCACGAGTCCGCGCCGAGCCCGCCGGTGTTGTCGTAGGACATGCCGAGGAGGTCGATGCCGTCCTCCGGCACCATGTTCCACTCCTTGCACGCCACCTCGCAGGCCTTGCAGCCGATGCACACCGAGGTGTCGGTGAAGAACCCCTTGCGGGGCGGCGGGGCCTCGTAGCCGGCGTTCGCGGCCGGGTCGTCGAGGCGACCGGCGAAGCTGTTCGGGGCCACCGTGCGCGGGACCATCAGTTCCCCTCCAGGCTCGTGTCGGGGTGCGCGTCCAGGACCGCCGGGTCGACACCGTTCTGCTGCGGCTGACCCGGCCGGGACCGGACGTCGTGGCGGACGCTCAGGACCTTCTCCATCTCCGCCGCGCTGTGACCCGTGCCGGTGCCGGTGGCCCCGGCCATGGCCTGCTCGACCCGGCTCTTGCCCTGCGGGTCCAGCAGTTCCGCGGTCACGGCGACCGCACCCGAGGACATGGTCACGGCACCGCGCACCCGGTAGGCGTCGATGAGGTCGAGGACCTCCCCGCCGCGCGGGCGCCGGCCGGGCTGCACGTCGCACGTCCCGGCCTTGAACTCCTGGATGTGCACGTTCGGGTCCAGCGTCAGGTGCGCGAGGTCGTTGACCACGTCACCCGTCGTGAGACCGCCGCCGCCACCCCAGTGGTAGGGCATCCAGATCTGGTGGACCACGCGGTCCTGGATGCGCAGCGGCGCCAGGCGGTCGGTCACCATCACGCGGGCCTCGACGACGGCGCGCGCGGTGATGACGTGCGCCCACCCGAGGTGCTCGAGACCCTGCTGGGCCGCGAGCTCCGGCGAGACCTCCATGAACAGCGCGGGCTGCAGCTCCGCCAGGTACGGCAGGTACCGGCTCATGCCGCCCGCCGTGTGGTGCTCGGTGAGCCGCGACGTCACCCAGACGAAGGGGAACACGTCGCTGCCGCGCTCCGGCGGCGACGGGTGCACCTCGTTGAGGTGGTTCGTGTAGAGCTCCCGGGCCGGGTTCTGCTGCTGCGTGTAGACGGTGTTGCGGAACGGCGACTCGGCCGGCTCGTAGTGCGCCGGCAGCGGGCCGTCGACGACGCCCTTGGGCGCGTAGAGCCAGCCCTTGCCGTCGCTCTGCATGATGAACGGGTCGTCGCCGGCGATCGCCTCGACGCCCGTGGCGCCCTTCGGCGGCCGGTAGGACGGGGCCTTCGTGGCCTCGAAGTCGGGGATGTCGTCCCCGACCCAGCGGCCCTGGGCCTCGTCCCACCACACGAGCGCCTTGCGCTCGCTCCACGGCTTGCCGTCCGGGTCCGCCGAGGCGCGGTTGTACAGGACGCGCCGGTTCATCGGCCACGCCCAGCCCCACTCGTGCGCGTGCAGCGACTGCTCGCGCCCGGGCTTGCGGCGCGCGGCCTGGTTCACGTCGTCGGCGTAGACGCCCGAGTAGATCCAGCACCCGCTGGAGGTCGAGCCGTCCGCCTTCAGCGCCGTGTAGCCGGGCAGCAGGTCCCCGGTGCTCCGGTCGTAGCCGTTGATCTCCCGCAGGACGTCCTCGGAGCTCGGCTCCTGCTTCTCGCCGTGCACCGGGTAGTCCCAGGCGACGTCGAGCAGCAGGCGGTCGCGCGGGTCCGTGGACCCGGCGAGCTTCTCCCGCATGCGCCGGCCCAGGTGGTAGAAGAACCACAGCTCGCTGGTGCAGTCGCCCGGCGCCTCGACGGCCTTCTCCCGCCACTGCAGCAGCCGCTGCGTCTGGGTGAAGGTGCCCTCCTTCTCCACGTGGGAGGCGGCGGGCAGGAAGAACACCTCGGTGCGGCACTCCTCGGGGACGATCTCCCCCGTCTCGACCTCGGGCGCGTCCTTCCAGAACGTCGCGCTCTCGATCATCACGAGGTCGCGCACGACCATCCAGTCGAGGTTGGCCATGCCGAGGCGCTGGGCACGGCCGTTCGCCGAGCCCACCGCGGGGTTCTGCCCCAGCAGGAAGTACCCGAAGATCTTCCCGCCCTCGATCATGTCCATGACCTGGCCGTAGGTGCCGTGGTCACCGTTGATCTTGGGCATGGCGTCGAACAGGTAGTCGTTCTCGGCCGTCGCGGCGTCGCCGAAGTAGGCCTTCAGCAGGCTGATCGTGTAGGCGTCCGCGTTGCCCCAGAAGCCCTTCTGGTTCGCGCCCTTGATCGAGTCGATGTACTCGGCGAGGCTGCGGTGCCGCTCCGCGTGCGGCATCTGCAGGTAGCCGGGCAGCAGGTTGTACAGCGTCGGGATGTCCGTGGAGCCCTGGATGCTGGCGTGACCGCGCAGCGCCATGACCCCGCCCCCCGGGCGGCCCATGTTGCCCAGCAGCAGCTGGAGGATCGCCCCGGCGCGGATGTACTGCACACCGGTGCCGCGCTGGGTCCACCCGACGCTGTAGACGAGCACGCCCGTCTTCTCGCGCCCGGAGTTGCTGATCCAGGCCTCGGCGATCTCGTCGAAGAGGTCGGTGGGGATGCCGCAGACCTCCTGCACCATCTCCGGGGTGTAGCGGGCGAAGTGCCGCTTCATCACCTGCCAGACGGTGCGCGGGTCCTGCAGCGTGTCGTCGCGCTGGATCGACTCGTGGTCGACCGCCGCGCCGCCCGCGCCCAGGGAGTGCCCGGACTCGCTCTCCTGGGAGTCGGCCGTCTCCTCCTGCTCGTCCCCGTGGTGCTCGGCCCCGGCGTACTGCCAGGACTTGGTGTCGTAGGAGCGCGTCTCGGAGTCGAAGCCGGAGAACAGCCCGTCGAGGTCCTCGGTGCCCTGGAAGTCCTCGCTGACGAGCCAGGAGGCGTTCGTGTAGGCGAGGACGTACTCGCGGAAGTCCCGCTCCTGGGTCAGGACGCGGTTGATGATCGCCCCGAGCAGCACGATGTCCGTGCCCGTGCGGATGGGGACGTAGGTGTCCGCCAGCGCACTGGTCCGCGTGAACCGGGGGTCGATGTGGATGACCTTGGTCCCGCGGGCCTTCGCCTCCATCACCCACTGGAACCCGACCGGGTGGCACTCGGCCATGTTCGAGCCCTGGATGACGATGACGTCGGCGTTGCCCAGGTCCTGCAGGTCAGAGGTGGCTCCACCGCGACCGAACGAGGCACCCAGACCGGGCACCGTGGCGGAGTGTCATATGCGGGCCTGGTTCTCCACCTGGATCGCGCCCATGGCGGTGAACAGCTTCTTGATGAGGTAGTTCTCCTCGTTGTCCAGCGTGGCTCCACCCAGGCTGGCGATCCCCATCGTGCGGTTGAGCTTGTTGCCCTGGTCGTCGGCGTCCTGCCAGCCGCGCCGGCGCGCCTCGATCGTGCGGTCGACGATCATCTCCATCGCGGTCTCGAGGTCCAGGTCGGACCACTCGGTCGCGTAGGGGGCGCGGTACTTGACCTGCGTCATCCGCTGCGGGCCGTTGACGAGCTGCTCGCTCGCGGAGCCCTTGGGACACAGGCGGCCGCGCGAGTGCGGGCTGTCCGGGTCGCCCTCGATCTGCGTGACCCGGCCGTCCTTGACGTAGACGCGCTGGCCGCAGCCGACGGCGCAGTACGGGCAGATCGACTTGGCGACGCTGTCCGCCTCGGCGGTGCGCGGGGTCAGCGACTTCGACTTCTTCGACTGGGCGGCGGCACCGCGGCCCAGGGGGTCGTCGCCGGTCAGCTGCCGGTAGACCGGCCAGCCCTCGATGAAGGTCCGCACGCCCACGCGCACTCCCCGTTCTCGCTGGGCGCGCACACCGTGGTTCCGGGTGCTGCGCCGTCCTGCGGGGAGGCTACTGCGCCCGCCCGCCGACAGCCTCCCGGGGCCCCCGGCGCGTCGAGGACACCGGCGCCCGCGCCAGGAAGGACGGTCCCCCGTTGCCCGCTGTCCCGCTCGACGCACCCCCCGCACCCGGCCGCCGCGCGGCCCTCGCGTCCACCGCCGCGTTCCTCGTGCTCGCGGTCGTCCTGCTCACGTGGGCCAAGTGGAGCCCCTACGCGTCGCGGGTCGGCGAGCTCGCCGGCACGCGCACGTGGTCGGGGAAGGCCATCGCGACCGCCGCCGGGGTCGAGCCCGGCTCGGCGCCCAGCCTCGCGGCCGGCTGGCGCTTCCTGCTGGCCTACGGCGGGGCCGTCTGGAAGGCGCTCGTCGCGGGCCTCGTGCTGGCGGCGGCGGTGCAGACGCTCGTGCCGCGCCGGTGGCTGCTGCAGGTCATGCGCCGGCGCCGCTCGGGCTCGAGCGCGGTGGTCGGCGGGCTGCTGTCCACCCCGGGGATGATGTGCACCTGCTGCACCGCGCCCGTGGCCTCAGCGCTGCGCCGCGGCGGGGTGCCGACGGCCGGCGTCGTGGCCTACTGGCTGGGCAACCCGCTGCTGAACCCCGGGTCCTCGTGTTCCTCGCCCTCGTCGCCCCGTGGCCGTGGGTCGTGACGCGGCTCGTCGTGGGCCTGCTCGTCGTCGTCGGCGGCAGCGTCCTGGTGGCCCACCTCACCGACGCGCGGCTTCCCGCCGCCGCGGCCGACGCCGTCGGGAGCGCGCCCGACCCCGCGGCGGACGAGGGCGGCGCGCGGCGGTTCCTGCCGACGCTGCTGCGCACCGCCGCCGTGGTCGCGGTCGAGTACGCCGTGGTCGTGTTCTGCGTCGGCGCGGTCAGCGGCTGGCTCTTCCCGCTGGGCGGCTCCGCGCAGTCGTGGGGCGCGGCCGGGCTGCTCGTGGCGCTCGTCCTGGGCACGCTCGCGGTGATCCCCACCGCCGGGGAGGTCCCGATCGCGCAGGGCCTCGCCGCGGCCGGGTTCGGCAGCGCGGTCGTCGGGGTCCTGCTCGTCGTGCTGCCCGCCATCAGCCTGCCGTCGGCCGTGCTCGTGGTGCGGGCCCTCACGCTGCGGGTGGTCCTCGCCTCGGCCGCGGTCGTCGTCGCGGGCGGCGTCCTCGCCGCCGGGCTGCTGGGCGTCCTGAGCTGAACCCCGCGGGTGTGCGCCGAGGAGCCGCCTCAGCCGTCGAGCTCGACCTCGTACATCACGTCGGAGCTCAGGCGGGCGACCTGGTCGTACAGGGAGCGGGCGCGGCCGTTGAAGGCCTGCGTGCGCCAGTAGACCGCCGTGGCGCCGCGCTCCCGCGCCTGGGCGAGCGTGGCGTCGATGAGCGCGCGCCCCGTGGCACCCCCGCACGCGGCGGGGTCGACGAAGAGATCCTCGAGGTAGCAGACCGACGTGGGCGACCACGTCGAGGCGTGCAGGAGGACGTGCGCGAACCCGACGGGCCGGTCGGCCGCGTCGACCGCGACGAGGCCGAACAGGTCGTCCCCGCCCCGGCACAGCCGGGCGAACGTCGCCTCGGTCACCGCCGCGTCGAGGTCGTGGCGGTAGAAGCGGAGGTAGGCCGCCCACAGCGCGTCCCACGCGTCCCGGTCCCCGGCCCGCAGGGCCCGCACCCCACCCGGCTGCTGGTCCACGCGCTGCTCGCCCACGCGGCGGAGCCTAGGTCCGGGCGCCGGCGGCGGGGCACCCGGACCCGGACCCGGACCCGGACGACCCGGGCTCACGCAGCCTCACGCGGCGACGGTCACCTCGAGGACGGCCGGGTCGACGGTCTTGGTGAAGGGGCAGATGGCCAGCGCCTGCTGCAGCACCGCGTCGGCGTCCTCGGCGCTGGGCAGGGACACGCTCAGGGCGTAGCGCGCCGAGTAGCCGGGGCCGTCGTCCTCCACGAGCGTCACGCGCGTCTCGACGCTGACGTCGTCGACGTTCCCGCCCGTGCTGCTCGTCGCGATCCGCAGCGACTCCAGCAGGCAGGTGCCGAGCGCGGCGGCCATCAGCTGCTCGGGGTTGGTGCCCTCCCCCGTGCCCTTGAGCGCGGTGGGCTCGTGCACGGCGAGGGACAGGTTGCCGTCGTCGGAGCGGGCGGTGCCGGAGGTGCTCGTCACGACAGCGGTGTAGAGGTCGGTTGCCATGCCCCGACGCTAAGCCGGGTCGCGCCCGTCCGCGCGCGGGGACGGCGAGCGGCCCGGGGGTTTGCCACCCCCGCGGGCTGGGCACAGAGCGAGCAACGGGCTGCGCGGAACGCGGTGGCGATCGACGAGGGAGACGACGAGCAGTGAGCCTCAGCATGTCGGGCCGGCAGGACACGAACGTCCCCGCACGGACGGCGGGGCAGTACCTCTCGCTGATCGCCGGGATCCTCCTCGTGCTGCTGGCGGTGGGAGGCACCGTCGTCGCGGGCTTCTCCGACGTCACCGGTTCCGACCACCAGCGGCAGGTCATCGGGTTCGCGGTGAACCCGCTCTCGAACCTCGTGCACCTCGTCCTCGGCGCCCTGGGGATCGCCGCGTACACCGGCCGCCGGCGCGCCCGCTGGTACGGCGTCGTCCTCTTCCTCGCCTGCGCCGCGCTCTACGCCTACGGCTCCGTGGTCGCGGACAACCCCTCCGGGAACCCGCTGAACATCAACTGGCCCGTGAACGTCCTGCACGCCGTCTTCGGCCTGCTCGGCGTGCTCATCGCGCTCGTGCCCGTCAAGGCGGGGCGCCCGCCGAGCACCGCCGAGCTGAAGTAGCCGCTCAGCGGCTGCGGCGGTGCAGGTCCTCGGGCAGCACCTCGGGGCCGGCCGCGGCCGGGCGGGGGCGGTCCTGCGGGTGCGCGCGCAGCACGAGCAGCGCGACGTCGTCCTCCCGCGGCCCCTGCTCCACGAGCGCGAGGGCGCGGTCGCAGACCTCCTCCGCCGTCAGGTCCTGCACCCCCTCCAGGCTGCGGCGCAGGCGCTCCAGCCCCACCGACAGCAGCTCACCGCGCCGCTCGACGAGGCCGTCGGTGTAGAGCAGCAGGCCGGAACCCGGCGGCAGCTCGACCTCGTGGTCGCTGCGCGGCAGCGTCGGGTCGACGCCGAGCAGCAGGTCGGCCGCCGAGGTGAGCAGGCGGGCGCTGCCGTCGGCGCCCAGCAGGACGGGCGGCGGGTGCCCGGCGCTGGACCAGCGCGCCGTGCGGATCCCCGACGCCTCGTCCCCGGGGCCCTGCTCGAGCTGGATGAGGACGGCGGTGGCGACGATGTCGACCGAGAGGCCCCGCATGGCCCGGTCGAGCCCCGTCAGGACGGCGGCCGGTGCCTTGCCCAGGGTGGAGGACACCCCGCGCAGCAGGTTGCGGACCTGCGCCATCGCCGCCGCGGCCTCCCGGTCGTGGCCGGCGACGTCGCCGACGAGCACCGTGAGCGCGCCGTCCACGAGGAAGGAGTCGTACCAGTCGCCCCCGATGCGGGCCTGGTCGGCCGCGGGCAGGTAGCGCACCGCGACCTCGAGGTGGTCGGGCTGCAGCGGGTCCTCGAGCAGGCTGCGCTGCAGCGACTCCGACAGACCCCGCTCGACCATCGCCGCCCGCCGCTCGCCCGCCCGGACCTCGAGCCGCGCGAGCGCCTGGCCCACCCCCGCGGCGATCAGCCGCAGGAAGTCCAGGTAACCGGCGTCGGGCGCGAGGTGCTCGCTCAGCAGCACCGCGAGGGCGGCCCCGCCCGGCCGCACCCGCCCGCCGGGCTGCAGCGGCACCCACGCCACCGTGCCGCGCGCCGTCCGCTCCAGCACGACGTCACCGCCCTCCGCGGGCCGCCCGGGGCTGCGGGGCAGGCGCGGGTCGTCGTCGTCGGGGGCCGCGAGGTCGTCCAGCCGGATCCCCACGGCGGGCAGGTCCTCGGTCTGCGCGCGCAGCAGCGGCAGGGCCCGCGCGACGACCTCCGCGCCGTCCTCCGCCGACGCCAGCACGTCCCCGAGGCGGCTGAGCAGCCGCAGCCGCCGGCGGTCCACCACGGTGGCGGTGGTCTCGATGGCGATGTCGAGCACGCCCTCGACCGGGCCGTCGCCGCTGCGCAGCGGGGAGTAGCAGAAGGTGAAGAAGCACTCCTCGGGGTACCCGTGCCGCTCGAGCAGGAGCCGCTCGTCCTCGTGGAAGGCCGGGCCCTCACCCGCCAGGACGCGGGTCAGCAGCGGGCCGATCCGGTCCCAGATCTCCGGGAACACCTCGCGCGCCGGCCGCCCGAACGCCGCGGGGTGCTTGTCGGCGATGAGCGCCACGAACGCCTCGTTGTAGATCATCGAGAGGTCCGGGCCCCAGAACAGGCACACCGGGAACCGGGTGTGCAGCGCCAGGTCCACGGCCGAGGTCAGCGCCGGGCTCCAGCCCGCGGGCTCCCCCAGCACGGTCGCGGCCCAGCCCACGGGGGGGAAGCCCACCGGGGGCAGGTCCACCGGCGCGGCGGGCGGCGGGAGCTCGTCGGGCATCCGGCGAGCCTAGGTGGCCGGGGCCCCCGCGAGGGCCAGCTCGAACCAGACCGCCTTGCCGACGGCGGGCGGCGGCAGAGGAGCGTGCCCCCACCGGGACGCGAGCGCGTCCACGAGGGCCACCCCGCGGCCACCCGTCGCCTCCGCGCCCACGTGGCGCAGCTGCGGCGGCTCCGGGTTCCCGTCGTGCACGGCGACCCGGACGGCACCGGCCGCGCCGCTCACGTGCACCTCGACGGAACCCTCGTCGGGAGCACCGGGGTCCCCGACCGCGCCTTGCGGCGGAGCCCCGCCGTGCAGCACCGCGTTGGCGACCAGCTCGCTCGTGAGCAGCTCCACGACCTGGCGCTCGCCGGCGCTCAGCCGCGGCCCGCACTGCGCCGCGACCCAGTGCCGCGCCTCGGGGACGGCCGAGAGCCGGGCGGGCAGGACGAGCTGGGGCACGCGGGGCCTTCCGGTCGGGCGCAGGAGCGCGGCGGGGGTGCGTCGATGATCGGTCACGGGGCTTCCCGCGGCCAGGCGGGGCCGGGGTCCCGGACGTGCGGGGCTCGGCGGGCGATCGTGCCCGGAGTCTGGCAACGTACGCGGACGTCGGGCCAAGATCTTCGACCGACTGCAACATCCAGCGCTCAAGACGCGGGCGCTTTTCGCTCCCCCGCCCGGAGGTCCGCCGTCATGCGCGTCCTTGGTGTCAACGCCGTGTTCCACGACCCCGCGGCCGCGCTCGTGGTCGACGGTCAGGTCGTCGCAGCGGCGGAGGAGGAGCGCTTCAGCCGGCGCAAGCACGGCAAGCGCCCCGTGCCGTACTCCACGTGGGAGCTGCCCGAGCTGGCCATCCGCTCGTGCCTGCAGCAGGCGGGGCTGAGCATCACCGACGTCGACCTCGTCGGGTACTCCTACGACCCGCGCCTGGTCCTGCCGTCCTCGGAGCTCGACCTCGGCGACCCGGACGACGCGATCCGCACCGACTACGCGCGCCGCGCCCCCGAGGCCCTGGCCACGGCCTTCCCCGGCCTGGACCGCGAGAAGGTCCGCTTCGTCCCCCACCACGTCGCCCACGCCGCCTCGGCCGCGCTCGCCTCCCCCGAGGCCGCGCGCGCGGGCGGCAGCAGCGTGCTCACGGTCGACGGCCGCGGCGAGCAGATCTCCTCCCTCCTCGGCCGCTACACGGGCGGATCCCTGCAGGTGCTGGCCAGCCAGCGCCTGCCCGACTCCCTGGGCCTGGTCTACGAGAACCTCACGAGCCACCTGGGTTTCCTGCACTCCTCCGACGAGTACAAGGTCATGGCGCTCGCCTCCTACGGCAAGCCCCGCTTCGCCGACGAGATCGCGGAGTTCATCCACGCCACCGGCGACGGGGGTTTCGTCGCCCGCTCCCCCGAGTGGAGCCGGTGGGCCCCGCGGCTGCTGGACGGCGAGCAGTGGGACCCCCGCCGCGACACCGACCACGCCGACCTGGCCGCGTCGGTGCAGGAGGCCCTCGAGCGCACGCTCGTCGACCTCGCCACGTGGCTGCACGCGCAGACCGGCGACCGCGTCCTGACCATGGCCGGCGGCACCGCGCTGAACTGCGTCGCGAACTCCCGCATCTGGCGCGAGAGCCCCTTCGAGGAGGTCTTCGTGCAGCCCGCCGCGGGCGACTCGGGCACGGCTCTCGGTGCGGCGCTGCAGGTCTCGGCCGACGAGGGCGAGCTCGTGGCGCCCATGACGACCGCCGCCCTGGGCCGCGGGTGGAGCGACGACGAGCTCGCGGGCTGGCTGCAGCGCGCCCGCG
This sequence comes from Kineococcus rubinsiae, assembly GCF_011839805.1. Taxonomy (GTDB): domain Bacteria; phylum Actinomycetota; class Actinomycetes; order Actinomycetales; family Kineococcaceae; genus Kineococcus; species Kineococcus rubinsiae. The sequence goes on from NZ_VWPY01000001.1 coordinate 114,679, forward strand.
TCCCGTACACGACGCCCGACGACCTGGCCGGTGAGGTCGCCGACGTGCTCGCCGCCGACGGCGTCGTGGCGTGGTTCCAGGGGCGCTCGGAGTTCGGGCCCCGCGCCCTGGGTCACCGCTCGCTCATGGCCCACCCCGGCCGCTCGGAGAACCTCGAGCGCCTCAACGACGTCAAGGGCCGTGAGCAGTTCCGGCCCGTGGCGCCCATGGTGCTGGCCGAGCGCGCGCCGGAGATCTTCTCCGACGGCCCGTTCCCGAGCCCGTACATGCTGTTCGTCCACGACGTGCGCCCGGAGTGGCGCCAGCGGATCCCCGCCGTCACCCACGTGGACGGCACGGCCCGCATCCAGACCATCGACGACGAGCGCACCCCGCAGGTGGCCGCGCTGCTGCGCGCGTTCGAGGCGCGCACGGGGCTGCCGGTCGTCGTGAACACCAGCCTGAACACCGCGGGGCGGCCCATGGTCGACGACCCCCGCGACGCGCTGGAGCTGTTCGGCTCCGCGCCCGTCGACGTCCTGGTCCTCGGTCCCCACCTCGTGCGACGGGCCGGTCTGTTCCAGGGCGGAGCGTGAGCACGGCCACCGGGGCCGTCGTCGGGCTCGCCCCGGGCCGGCCGGAGGAGAGCAGCGCCCCCGACGCGGGCACGAGCTTCTCCGTCGTCGTCCCGACGGTGGGGCGCCCGAGCCTGGGCGTGCTGCTGGACGGGCTGGCCGCGCAGACCGGCCCGCTGCCCGACCTCGTGGTCGTCGTCGACGACCGCCGCGGGCGCGACGCGGGCGAGGACCCGTGCGTCGCCGCCGTCGAGCGCGCCCGCACCGCCGGGCTCACCGTCCGCCTCGTGCGCTCGGGGGGCCGCGGGCCCGCCGCCGCGCGCAACGCGGGCTGGCGGCGCACGACCTCGGAGTGGGTCGCCTTCGTCGACGACGACGTCGAGCTGCCCGCGGTGTGGTCGCGCGAGCTGGTGCGCGACCTCGCGCAGTGCCTGCCCGACGTCGGCGGCTGCCAGGGCTCGATCACCGTGCCGCTTCCGCCCGACCGGCGCCCCACCGACTGGGAGCGCGGCACCGCGGGCCTGGAGACGGCCGCCTGGATCACCGCCGACATGGCCTACCGCCGCGAGGCGCTGGTCGCCGTCGCAGGCTTCGACGAGCGCTTCCCGCGCGCGTTCCGCGAGGACGCCGACCTGGCGCTGCGCGTCGTCGCGGCCGGGTGGGAGCTGGTGCGCGGCGGGCACCGGGCCGTGCACCCCGTGCGCCCCGCCGCCGACCTCGCGAGCCTGCGCCAGCAGGCCGGCAACGCCGACGACGTCCTGACCGCGGCCCTGCACGGGCGGGACTGGCGCCGCCGCGCCGACGCCCCCCTGGGCCGGCTGCCCTGGCACCTCGTCACCACCGCCGCCGCCCTGCTCGCCGTCGGGGCCACCGCCGCCGGGCGCCGCCGCAGCGCCGCCCTGGCCGCGACCTCCTGGGCCGGGCTGACCGCCGACTTCGCGTGGCGCCGCATCGCCCCGGGCCCGCGCACGCGCGACGAGGTCGCCCGCATGCTCGTCACGAGCGCCGCGATCCCGCCCGCCGCCGTCTTCCACCGCGCGAAGGGCGAGCTGCGCTGGCGCCGCCGCCCGCCGCACGCCTGGCCGCCGCCCGTGCGGGCCGTGCTCTTCGACCGCGACGGCACGCTGGTCCACGACGTGCCCTACAACGGCGACCCGGCGAAGGTCAGCCCGGTCGACGGCGCCGCCGCGGCCCTGCGCCGCGTGCGCGACGCCGGACTGCCCGTCGGTCTCGTCAGCAACCAGTCCGCCGTCGGCCGCGGCATGATCACCCTCGCCCAGGTCGACGCGGTCAACGCGCGCCTGGCCGACCTGGTCGGGCCCTTCGCGACCGTGCAGGTCTGCCCGGACGCGCCCGGCGTCCCCTCCACGTGCCGCAAGCCGGAGCCGGGCATGGTCCTGGCCGCCGCGGCCGCGCTGGGCGTCTCCCCCGCCGAGTGCCTCGTCGTGGGCGACATCGGCGCCGACGTCGACGCCGCGGTGTCCGCGGGCGCGCGCGCCGTCCTCGTGCCGATGCCCGTCACCCGGCCCGAGGAGGTCGAGGCGGCCCGCACCACCGACCGCGTGCAGGTGGCCGCGACCCTGGCCGAGGCCGTGGAGCTGGCCCTGCGCGCCGCGGGAGGTGCGGCGTGAGGATCCTCGTCTGGCACGTCCACGGCTCCTGGATGACGGCGTTCGTGCAGGGCCGCCACGACTACCTGCTGCCTCTGGTCCCCGACCGCGGGCCCGACGGCCGCGGCCGGGCCCGCACCTGGGACTGGCCCGCGAGCGCCGTCGAGGTCCCCGCGGAGGACCTGCGACACACCGACTTCGACGTCGTCGTGCTGCAGCGGCCCGAGGAGGTCGAGCTCGTCGAGCGCTGGACCGGCCGGCGCCCCGGCCGCGACGTGCCCGCTCTGTACGTCGAGCACGACGCGCCCCGGGCGGGCGCCGCGGACAGCCGCCACCCCCTGGCGGACCGCAAGGACCTCAAGGTCGTGCACGTCACGGCCTTCAACCGCCTCTACTGGGACTGCGGGGACGCGCCGACGGCCGTGGTCGAGCACGGCGTCGTCGACCCCGGCTACCGGTACACGGGGGCCTCGCCGTCGCTGGCCGTCTCGGTCAACGAGCCCGTGCGCCGCTGGCGCACGGCCGGGACCGACGTCGTGCTGCACCTCGCCGCGGGCGTCCCCGTGGCCGTGCACGGCATGGGCGTCCTGGACCTCGCCGAGCGCACGCACGGCACGCCGGCGGGGGCGAACCTCACGGTGCACGAGGACCTGCCGCAGGCGCGCCTGCACGAGGTGCTGGGCACGCACCGCGCCTACCTGCACCCCTACCGCTGGACGAGCCTGGGGCTCTCGCTCATCGAGGCCATGATGCTCGGCCTGCCCGTCCTCGCCCTGCCCGCCACCGCGGCGCCCGAGAACGTGCCGCGCGAGGCGGGGGTGCTCTCGAGCGACCCCGACGTGCTGCTGGCGACCGCGCGGCGGTGGATCGCGGAGCCGGAGGAGGCCCGGGCCGCGGGGCTCGCGGCGCGCGAGGCCGCCGTCGCGGCCTTCGGCGTGCACCGCTTCCAGGCGGACTGGGACCGACTGCTGACGGAGGTGACGTCGTGACGAACCCGACTGCGCGACAGGGGGTCCCGCCGCGGCGGATCGCCATGGTCTCGGAGCACGCCAGCCCGCTGGCGGTGCTGGGCGGCGTCGACGCCGGCGGTCAGAACGTCCACGTCGCCGCGCTCGCCGGGGCGCTGGCCGACCGCGGCCACGAGGTCGTCGTCTACACGCGCCGCGACGACCCGGACCTGCTGCGCCGCACGGCGCTGCGCCCCGGCGTCGACGTCGTGCACGTCGACGCGGGCCCGCCCGAGGTGCTCGGCAAGGACGAGCTGCCGCCGCACATGCCGGCCTTCGGCGAGGTGCTGCGGGAGGCGTGGGCCGGCGAGGGCCGCCCGGACGTCGTGCACGCCCACTTCTGGATGTCGGGCACGGCGGCCGTGCCCGCGGCGCGCGCCCTGGGCCTGCCCGTGGTGCAGACCTTCCACGCGCTGGGCAGCGTCAAGCGCCGCTACCAGGGCGCCGCCGACACGAGCCCAGCGGCGCGCATCCCCGCCGAGCGCTCCCTGGCCCGCGAGGCCGACCTCGTCATCGCCACCTGCAGCGACGAGGTCGCCGAGCTGCACGCCGCGGGCGTCCCCCCGCGCCGCGTCCAGGTCGTGCCCTGCGGCGTCGACGCGGCGCGCTTCTCCCCCGACGCCCCCGCGGTCGCCGACGTCGTGGGCCCCCGCCTGCCGGGCTGCCGCACCCGCCTGGTCACCGTGGGGCGCCTGGTGGAGCGCAAGGGCGTCGAGCAGGCCGTCCGCGCGCTGCGGTTCCTGCCGGAGGCCGAGCTGGTCGTGGCCGGCGGCCCCGACGCGGCCGGCCTCGCCGACGACGCGGAGGCCGTCCGGCTGCAGCGCCTCGCGCACGAGCTGGGCGTCGCGGACCGGCTGCGGATGGTCGGCCGGGTCGCTCCCGACGGCCTGCCCGGCGTCCTGCACGCGGCCGACGCGCTGCTGGCCACGCCCTGGTACGAGCCGTTCGGCATCGCCGTCCTGGAGGCCATGGCCGCGGGTCTGCCCGTCGTCGCCTCGGCCGTCGGCGGGATGCTCGACACGGTCCGCGACGGCGTCACGGGTCGGCTGGTCCCGGTCGACGCGACCGGGCACCTCGACCCGGCGGAGCTCGCCGACGCCGTGCGCGGCGTGGTGGACGACCCGGCCACGGCCGCCCGCATGGGCGCCGCCGGCCGCGAGCTGGCCCGCCAGCGCTACGACTGGGCGCGCGTGGCCGCGGCCACGGAGGCCGCCTACGACCTGGTCCTCGGGGGGCTGCGCGACGTGCGGACCCGCGACGCGGGCACCGACGACACCCCCGCCCGGCGCCCCGCGCGCAACCGGCGCCCGCGCGCCACGACCCGCTCCTGGCTGCGCGAGCACGTGGGGGAGCTCGAGGGCGTCCTGGCCGCGCTCGAGGCGCAGGGCGAGGCGATCGACCGCTGGGGCCGCCGGCTCGTCGACGTCGTCGACGGCGGCGGGCGGCTGCTGGTGGCGGGCAACGGCGGCAGCGCCGCGGAGGCCCAGCACCTGACGGCCGAGCTCGTGGGCCGGTTCACGGGCGAACGGCGGCCGCTGTCGGCCATCGCCCTGCACGCCGAGACCTCCACCCTCACGGCCGTCCTGAACGACTACGGCGCGGAGGAGGTCTACGCGCGCCAGGTCGAGGCGCACGGGCGCGAGGGCGACCTGCTCCTGCTGCTGTCCACGAGCGGCCGCAGCCCGAACCTCCTGCGGGCGGCCGAGCGGGCCCGCTCGCTGGGCCTGCAGGTCTGGGCGATGACCGTCGACGCGCCGAACCCGCTGCGGGAGCTGGCCGACGAGGTCATCGCGTTCCCCGGGCCGTCGACGTCGGCGGTGCAGGAGGGGCACCTCATGGCCGTGCACACGCTGTGCGTCGCCGTCGAGGTCCACCTCCCGGCGGCCCGCGACGGGCAGACCACCCTCGACCTGACGGCCCTGCCGCGCCGCGCCGGCGTCCCCGCGTGAGCCCGGTGCCCCGCCCCGCCGCCCCGGTTCCCGCTCCCCCGGCGGACCGGGCGTGACGCGGGAGCTCACCGACGGCGACGTCCTCGTCCTGCGCGCGCTCGGCCTCGGCGACCTGCTGGCCGGGATCCCCGCCCTCCGCGGGGTGCGGCGCCGCTGGCCCGGCCGGCGGCTGGTCCTCGCCGCCCCGCGGGCCATCGGGGAGTTCCTGCGGGCGTGCGGCGTGGTCGACGAGGTGCTGGTCACCTCCGGGCTGGACCCGCTGCCGGCGAAGGGGTCCGGGCACGTCGCGGTCGACCTGCACGGGCGCGGCCCCGCGAGCCAGGAGCTGCTGCTCGCCACGGGGCCGGAGTCCCTCCTGGGCTTCCGCAGCACCGCGACCGGCGGCCCCGCGTTCCCCGACGGGCCGCCGTGGTTCCTCGACGAGCACGAGGTGACGCGCTGGTGCCGGCTGCTGGCCGCGGCCGGCGGCGCGTGCGGGTCCGAGGACCTGCGGCTGCGGGAGCGGCCCGCGGCGCCTCCCGCCGGCCCGGTCGTCGTGCACCCCGGCGCCGCGTTCGCCGCCCGCCGCTGGCCCGTGGAGCGCTGGGCCGCCGTCGTGCGGGCGCTGACGGCGGGCGGGCACCCCGTCGTCGTCACGGGCACCGCCGACGAGGCCGGGCTCGGGGCCGCGCTCGCGGAGCACGGCGCGCGGGACCTCACGGGGGCCCTGGACCTCGACGGCCTCGCCGACGCGGTGGCCGCCAGCCGCCTCGTGCTGTCGGGCGACACGGGCACCGCGCACCTCGCGACGGCGTACGCCGTCCCCTCGGTCCTGCTGTTCGGGCCGACGCCGCCGCACTGGTGGGGACCGGCGATCGACGCCGACCTGCACACCGTCCTGTGGCACGGCGACCCGGCCGCGACCGACTACGTGGGCGACCCGCACGGCGCCGCACTGGACCCGACGCTCGGGCGCACCGGGGTCGACGAGGTCCTCGCGGCCGCCGCGCGGCACCTCCCGCGGTAGGACCAGCCGCCCCGGTCAGGCGCGGTCGTGCAGGCTCACGTGGTGGCCGTCGGGGTACGGCACCGACCTCGCGCGCCCCCGTGCGGACCCGCGGCGTCCCACCCCGGCGCCGCACGTGGCACGCTGCTCGGCCTGGACGTCCTCCGGCCGGTCGGGAAGGTCCCCGTGAACGTCAGCTACGCCCTCGCCTACCGCTTCGGCATCACGCCGTGGGAACACGCCATGGCGGCCGGTGCCGGCCAGTTCGCCGCGCTGCTCGACCGGGAGGAGGCCGAGCGCGTTCCCCCGTTCGGCCACGCCCTCGACCTCGGGTGCGGCACCGGCACGCACGCCGTGCAGCTGGCCGGTCGCGGCTGGGAGGTCAGCGCGGTCGACGCGGTGCCGTCCGCCGTGCGCCGCACTCGCGAGCGGGCCGTGGGGCACGGCGTGGACGTCGACGCGCTCGAGGACGACGTGACGGCGCTCGACCCGGCCCGCGTCGCCCGCCCGGTCGACTTCTTCCTCGACGCGGGCTGCTTCAACGGGCTCCGGCGCACGCAGCGCGCGGCCCTGGGCCGCGGGGTCACCGCGTGCGCCGCGCCCCGCGCCACCCTCCTGGTGCTCGCCTTCGAGCCGGGACACCGGGGGCCGCTGCCCCGTGGGGCCAGCCGCTCCGACGTGACCTGGGCCTTCCCCGGGTGGGACGTCGTGGCCCAGGACGTCGCGGACAGCAGGGGGTTCCCGGCGCCGCTGCGCGACACCGGCCCGCAGTGGTACCGCCTGCGGCGCCGCTGACCGGCCCTGCCGGAACCGGGTGGGCGCAACGCCGACGGCCCACCGGGGAGACCGGTGGGCCGTCGGGTCACGCTGCTGCCGGGTGCTCCGGCGACCTCACTCCGTGTCGCCGCTGGGGATGTTCGCCCCCGGGACCGCCGCCGGCGCGTAGATCGTGGTGTCACCCGGGTAGGGCGTCGTCCACTCGTGCGCGCGGTACCAGGTCCAGCGGTTCATCTGCTCGGGGTTCGCGGAGTCCGCGACGGCGTTCGGCCCCGAGAACTTCTGCTTCGCGGCCCAGGCCGCCCACTGCGTCGCGACGGACTGCTGCGCGGCCGGGACGGTGAGCGCCTGCGCCTGCGCGCTCTTCAGCTGCGCCGCAGGCGCACCGGCGAGGCCGAGGGTGTCCGGGCCGCAGGCCGGCGCGGTCGCGACGCCCTCGGTGAGCGGGACCTGGTTCGGGACCGCCGTGAAGGGTGTGAAGTCGGGCTCGTCCGTGAACGCCGCCGCCATCGGCGTCGCCGCGGCGAGCTTCTGGTTCAGCGGCTGGGCGCCGAGGATCTGCTCGATGGTCCGCACCATGTTGAGCTGGGTGTAGTAGGTGCTGTCCACCACCCCGTGCTGGGCGTAGGGGCTGATGACCTGCACGGGGGCCCGGTGCCCGTCGACGTGGTCGGCGCCGGCCTGGCTGTCGTCCTCGACCACGAAGATCGCGGAGTCCTTCCAGTACGGGCTGTGCGAGATCTCGTCGACCATCTTCCCGACGGCGAGGTCGTTGTCGGCGACCTGGGCGCGCGGGTCGGGCGTGCCGCCCGTGTGGTCGCTGGAGAGCCAGAACATGTTCAGCGCGGCCGGGCCGTTCTTCTCGAAGTCCTGCTTCCACACCTGGTACCGGTACTGGTCCGGGATGTCGGTGTCGAACTTCGGGTAGGCGTGGTCGGTGATGGCGTTCAGCGACGGGATCGGCGACTCGGTGTCCTGCTTGATCGCCGGGTCGAACAGCGCGCTCGGGTCACCGCCCGCGTCCACGGCCTTGGTGGCGCAGTAGTACGACTGCCACGTGGCGGTCGCAGGCTTGGTCTCGAACTGCGTGAACTCCCCGAAGTTCCGCACGCTCCTGCCCGCGGTCTCGGCCGCGGTCCACAGGAAGCCCGAGCGCTGGTGGCCGAGGACGTCGTCCTCGGTGTCGTAGCTGCGCACGTACTCGCCCGCCGAGGACTCGGTGTACTCCGGGTTGTCGCCCTGCATGAGCCAGTTGTGGCCCTCGGCGGAGTTCGTGCCGATGTCGTAGGTGTTGTCGTACAGGCCGAACTGCTTCGCCAGCGCGTGCTGGTTGGGCGTGACCGTCTGGCCGAACTGGGCCAGCGTGGCGTCGCCGTTGCCGCGGGCGTCGTCGCCGTACACCTGGTCGTAGGTGCGGTTCTCCTTCACCAGCAGGAAGACGTGCTTGATGGTGGAGGGGTCGCCGACCCGCGCCGGCACGGCCACGGGTGCCGCCTTCTTCTTGCCGGCCTGGACGACGTCCTTGCTGCCCCAGCCGTTCTGGGCGAACACGGTCTTGGTGTACCCCGCGAGCTCGGCGTCGCTCGGGAGGGTGAACCGGGTGAGGGACGCCGTGGTGCTGTGCGTCCCGTGCCCCGTCGCGGGCGTCGTGCCCGCGCCCTGCTTGAAGGTGAGGGCCGGGCCGCGCGCGTCGATGCCGCGGGTGTTGGTGACGACGACCTGGTTCCCGACGGTCGCGATGTCGGCCGGGTAGTAGTCCGTCGGCAGCAGGCCGAGGGAGCTCACCGGCTCCTGGGGGCGGGTCGTGTAGCGGTACACGGCCACGGCGTTGGCGCGGCCGAGGGTGACCAGGAGGTGCCCGTCGGCGGTGGTGGCGACGGCGGTGGGCTCGTAGCCGACCGCGGACGACGCCCAGGGCTTCGTGGAGATCGTCTGCACGACCTTCTCGCCCCGCGTGTCGATGACCGACACGGTGTCGCTGCCGGTGTCGGCGACGTACAGCGCGCTGCCCGCGAGGTGCAGCGCCGTCGGGTGCAGGCCGACCGGGATGGAGCGGACCGGGGTCGAGGTGCGGGCCGTGTCGATGACGCTGACGGTCCCTGTGGTGGACGTGCCGAGGTACGGGTCGGCGGGCACGGCGGTGCCGTAGGAGTTGATCGCCGCCTCACCGGGCCGGGCGGGGCGGCCGCCCTCGTTGGACACGTACAGCGTGCTGCCGACCACGGCGATCTCGCGGGGGGCCGTGCCCACGTTCCAGGTCTGCTTGACGGATCCCGTGGCCGGGTCCAGCGCCACGACGGTGTTCTGGCCGTTGACGGGGACGTAGACGGTCTTCGCGTCGGCGGAGTACACGGGCTTGCCGGGCAGCGCGGACAGGCCGTTCAGCTGCAGCAGCGCGACCACGGTGCCGGTGCCGAGCGTGCCGTCGGCGTTGACCGGGAACCGGGTCAGGCCGTCGGTCTGCGAGAGCCAGAGGAACCTGCCGTCCGGGGAGAACGTCGGCGCCTCCTGCCCGACGCTGCCGTCCTTCACGACCTCGTTCGCCGTGGTCTTCGTCCCGACGGTCCAGAGCAGCTTGTAGCTCTTCAGGTCGAACACCTGCAGGACGACCGACTTGTCGGTGCTGGCGGCGGCGAGGAGCCGCCCGTCCGGACTGACCGAGGAGCCCATGATCTTGCCGTTGTCGGTGACGAGCCGGTCGCCGATCGGCTTGAGCACCTGGTCGGAGGAGATCTGGAGGCCGTCGGGGTAGGTCGTGCCGACCTGGCGGTGCCCGAAGGCGGAGGTGGTGGCGTAGGCGACCCCCCCGCCGGTGACGGCGAGGACGGCGGTGCCGGCGGCGAGCACCTGCAGGGGGCGGCGGCCGAGGCGGCCCGGGAGACCCGTGGAGGCGGCCGGTCGCTGCCGGCGTCGTGTGACCTGGTGCATGTCAGCCCTTCGTGGTGGGTGCGAGCAGGTCGACGAGGCCGTCGAACTGCCAGATCGGGTTGGGCGCGTCGCCCGTGGGGGTGCGGACCTGGAAGAAGCCGTTGACCGCCTGCGGGCCGTCGCCGTCGGCGACGTAGCGCCCGTCGGCGGTGACGTCGAGCTGGTAGACGGCCGAGCCGACGGCCGTGGCGCCGGGGATGTGCCAGGACACGACGCACCGCCAGTCGTTGCCGGGCCCGGTGTCCGCGACCAGTCCGCCGCCCTTGTCGCAGGTGGCGCTCGTGCGCAGCTGCGCCTCGGTCACGTCCGGGCGTGCCAGCTCGCGCGTCTGCAGGCGGTACAGGTGGGCGTAGGAGGTGGCCAGCGAGGTCTGCAGCTGCTCGCGCCCGATGCCGGCTCCGCTCGCCGGGGCCGCGACCGCGACCCCGGCGACGGTCACCGCGAACAGGGCCGCGAGCGGCAGCACCACCCGGAGCAGGACCCGCCCGCCGAGGCCGTCGGAGGCCACGTCGGTGAAGTCGCGGCGCACGAACAGGTGACGCGCCAGCGCCGTCGCCGCGACGGCCCACACCAGGCCCACGCCCACGCCGAGGAGCAGCGGTGTCGTCTGCGCGGGCGTCGTGAACAGCCCGCGCCAGGCGAGGAAGGCGGAGCCGGGCAGGGCGACGCGCACGGCGACGGGCAGCGGCAGCAGCTGCACGAGCTGCAGCAGCAGTGCCAGCAGGGCGGGCAGCAGGAGCCCCGTCGGCGACCGGCCCAGCGCCACCGACCCGAGCAGCCCGACGGCCGCGAACGCGCAGGTGGGAGCGAGGACCACGGCCCAGGCCAGCAGCACCGTCCCCGCAGCCTGCCCCGGGGTGAGCAGGTGCCCGTCCAGGCCGACGAGCTCGTGCGAGCCGACGGCGAGGAGGCCCCCGACCAGGCTCGAGGCCGCCAGGGCCACGGCCAGGACCGCGAGGACGGTGGCGGCCGCGAGCGCCTTCGTCGCGAACAGGCGTCCCGGCGAGCGCACGACGGTCACGAGGTGGCGCCAGGTGCCCAGCCGGTCCTCCACGGCGAACGCGTCCCCGGCGACCAGCGACGTCAGCAGGGGCAGGATCCAGCTGCAGCAGAAGGACAGCACGACCAGCGAGCCGGCCCAGCCGGTCTGGCCCATCCAGCGCCCGAAGACGGTGTCGGTCGGCAGCGTGCTCTGCCGGCTGACCGCGGCCACGAACACCGCCGGGCCCACGGCGCAGACCAGCAGCAGCACGCGCGTGCGCCACTGGGCGGTCAGCTTGAGCAGCTCGAAGCGGTAGCCGCGCAGCGCGGACGCCGGGCGCGTGGGCACGGCGACGACCGCGCTCACCGGGACTCCCCCGTCCCGCGGCCACCGGCCGCGCCCACGAGCGGGCCGTCGTGCTGGCCCTCGGTGAGGGCGAGGAACGCGGCCTCGAGCGGCGCCACGACGGGGGCGACCTCGCGCACGGCCACGCCCGCCTGCACCAGGCGGGCGACGAGCCCCTCCAGCGCCGCCGTCGAGGCGCGGACGACCAGCGCCCCCGCGTCCGGGCGCCGCGCGGGGTCGCCCCGCAGCACCCGCACGCCCGGCGCGGCCACGGCGACCCGTCGGGCCGCGTCGGTGTCGGACGTCCGCAGCCGGTGCTCCAGCTCCCCCGACTCGGCCGCGAGCTTCTCGATGGGCCCGGAGAACACCGGCCGGCCGGCCGCCAGGACCGTCACCTCCTCGCAGAGGGCGGTGACGTCGTCCATGCGGTGGCTGGAGACGACCACGGCAGCCCCGCCGGCGGCGAGGGCGGCGAGCACGGACTGCACCTGGCGCGCGCCGGCCGGGTCCAGCCCGTTGGCGGGCTCGTCCAGGACGAGGACCTGGGGGCGCAGCAGCAGCGCGGAGGCGAGGCCGAGGCGCTGGCGCATCCCGAGGGAGAAGCCGCGCACCCGGTCGTCGGCCACGTCGGCGAGGCCGACCTCCTCCAGTGCCGCGACGACGCCGGCACGGCTGTGCCCGCGCAGGTCCGCGACGGCGGCGAGGTTCTGCCGCGCCGTGAGCTGGGGGTAGAGCCCCGGACCGTCGACGAACCCGGCGACCTCGTCGGGCACGGCGCTGCCCCGGCGCACGGGGCGGCCCAGGAGCTCCAGGGTGCCGGCGTCGGCGGCGGTCAGCCCGAGCAGCAGCCCCAGCAGAGTCGTCTTGCCGGCGCCGTTGGGACCGAGGAGACCGTGCACCTGGCCGGCGGCGACGTCCAGGTCGACCCCGTCCAGGGCGACGACGTCCCCGAAGTGCTTGCGGACGCCCCGCGCCCGCACCGCTGCCGTGCCCGTCACCGGAACCTCCACCCCTTCGTTGCCCGGGGCGACGGTAGGGCGGGTGCACCCCGCACCGGGGGGACGCCCGGAGAACCCGAGGTGAACGTTGCCGTGGGCAATCGCACGATCACCCGGAGCGGCCCGGCGCGCGCACGGGTGAACTGCCGCTGCACCTCTCGGCCGGACCCGTGGAACGCCGCGCACACGCAGACGGCGCCGCCCCCGACCGGGGGGCGGCGCCGTCGCGCGGTGCGGGGGTCGCGTCAGTGGGCGACGGCGACCGGGGCGTCGTCGGGAGCCGGGGACGGCGAGGGGACGGTGGCCGCCGCCAGCCGCGCCTGGCGCACGCCGTGGCGGTTGACCATCCCGCCGGCCACGAGGGCGACGAGGACGAGGGCGGCCGAGCCGCAGGCGAAGGCCACGTGGTAACCGTGCAGGACGGCGTCGACGCGGTCCCCGCCGTTGCTGCCGAGGCGGTCGGTGACCGCGCTGGCGTAGACGGTGGACAGCAGCGCGGTGCCGATGGAGCCGCCGATCTGCTGGAAGGTGTTGACGCTGGCACCGGCGGCGCCGGCGTCCTCGCGGGCCACGCCGCTGGTGGCGGTGTTCATGGACGAGGAGATGATCAGGCCCATGCCGAGGCCGGTGACGACCAGGGCGGGCAGGACCGTCCCGGCCCAGGTGCTGTCCACCTCGGTGCGCAGGAACAGCGCGACACCCGCGGCGGCGAGGAGGCCACCGGTGCGGATGAGCACCTTCGGCCCGACGCGCGGGAGCAGGCGCGGGGTGATCTGCGTGGCGGCCGTCATGATCGACAGCGGCATCGGCAGGAACGACAGGCCGGTCTGCAGCGACGTGAACCCGAGGGTCTGGCTCAGGTAGTAGGTCAGGAACAGGAAGATCCCGAACATCGCGACCCCGACCAGGCCGATCGCGACGAGGGCCCCGCCCCGGTCGCGGTCGCGGACGATGCGCAGCGGCAGCAGCGGGTGGGCGACCCGGGACTCCACGAACACGAAGAGGGCGACGAGGGCGACGCCGGCGGCGAGGCACACGATCGTCGTGGCGTTCGCCCAGCCGTTGCGCTCGGCGGAGGAGAACCCGTAGACGATGCCGACCAGGCCGGTCGTGATGGTCACGGTGCCCAGCAGGTCGAGCTTGGGCCGCTTGCCGCGGGCCGCGGAGGGCACGACGAGCAGCGCACCGATCACGCCGACCACGGCGAAGACCACGTTGACGTAGAGGCACCAGCGCCACGACGTGTACTCGGTGAGGACGCCGCCGAGCAGGACGCCGATGGCCGCCCCCGACCCGGCGATGGCGCCGAAGACGCCGAACGCGCGGGCCCGGTCGGCCGGGTCGCGGAACGTCGTGGTGAGCAGGGCCAGGGCCGACGGCGCGAGCAGCGCGCCGAACACGCCCTGCAGGGTGCGGGCGGCGACGAGCTGCCCGAAGGTCTCGGCGAGCCCGCCCATGACGGAGGCGCCGGCGAAGCCGACGAGTCCGACCATGAAGGTGTTCTTGCGGCCGAACAGGTCGCCCAGGCGGCCGCCGAGCAGCAGCAGGGACCCGAAGGCCAGGGAGTAGGCGGTGACGATCCACTGGCGCTGGTCGTCGGCGAAGCCGAGGTCCTGCTGGGCGGAGGGCAGCGCGATGTTCACGATCGTCGCGTCGAGGACGACGGCGAGCTGGGCGATGCCGATGACGGCGAGGACCCACCAGCGGCGGTCCTTCTCGACGCGGTGGGCGGGCTGGGTGCGGGTGGTGCCCGTCCCGGTGTCGGAGCTCACGGAGTTCTCCCGTTGTTTCGAAAGGCGGGCGGTGGCCGGCGCGATGCGGACGTCGCGCGTCCACTTGATCGACAGTACACCGAAACGGACGCGATGCGTCCATTTGTTCCCGCAGTCGGTACTCTCGTCGGGTGAGCACCACCGCCACCGCCCGCCCGCTGCGCGCCGACGCGGCCCGCAACCTCGCCCTCGTCGTCGAGGCCGCCCGTCGCCTCTTCGCCGAGCGGGGCCTCGAGGTGACGCTGCACGACGTCGCCGAGGCGGCAGGCGTGGGCGTCGGGACGGTCTACCGGCGCTTCGAGGACAAGGAGGCGCTCCTCGGGGCCCTCGTGGAGGCGAAGTTCGACTCCCTCGTCGAGCTCGCCGAGAGCTGCGCCGCGCTGCCCACCGGCCGCGAGGCCCTGCGCGGGTACCTGCTCGGCGCGATGGAGCTGCGCGCGGGCGACAAGGCGCTGTCCACCGACGTGCTGCGCGCGGCGCCCTACACGCAGACCGCCGTCCGGCGGCGGGCCGACCTCACGGGCCTCATCACCGCCCTCGTCGAGCGCGCCCACGCCGAGGGCGCCCTGCGCGAGGGCTTCGCCCCCGAGGACGTGCCGGCCGTGACGTCGATGGTCGGCTCGATCGCCGACCGCACCCGGAACCAGGCGCCCGGCGCGTGGCGCCGCTACGGCGTGCTGCTCGCCGACTCGGTGTGCCCGCTGGTGGACGGCCTGGCCCCCATGACGGGTGAGCCCCTGGAGATCCCCAACCCCGGGTGCGAGGCCCCCTCCTCCTCCTGAGCCTGTTCCCTGAGCTTCGCCGCTCGACCGGGCCGGGCTCAGGCCGGCGCGTCGGCCGGCTGCGCCGCGGCGGCCGGTCCCTCCACCGCCGCCACCGGGTCCATCCACATGACCTGCCAGCCGTGGCCGTCGAGGTCGAAGAAGCTGCGCGAGCACATGAAGCCGTGGTCCTCCAGGCCGTCGGCCTCCACGGCACCCGCGGCGAGCGCCGCCGCGGACACCGCGTCCACCTCCTCGCGCGAGCCCACGCCGAAGCAGAGCAGGGCGCTCACGTGCGCGGCGGGATCGGCCGCCGGCCGCGGCGAGAGCTCCGCGAACCGCTCGTGGCGCACGAGCATCACCGAGGTCTGCTCGCTGACGAGGAGGCAAGCGGCGTCGTCGTCGGTGAAGCCGGGGTGGACGCCGAACCCGAGCTCGGCGAAGAACGCCCGGCTGCGCACGGGGTCGGCGACGGGGAGCGTCACGAACAGCGAGCGGGCGGGGCGGGCGGGGGTGGTCACGGCGGGGCCTCCGGGTCGGTGGGTCGGGCGTGCGTCGGCTCGGACCGCGCGGAGGGCCGGAAGTCATCGGTCCGCCCCGTCCTCGACGTCCGGCGGGCTCACGCCACCAGGCAGCGCCGCGCCGCCGCGGTGACCGCGTCCGCGACGCGGTCCAGGACGGGTGAGCGTAGCTTCCACTGCTGCCAGTGCAGCGCGACGTCGACGACGACGCCGGGGTCGATCGCGACCACGTGGTGGCCGTCCTGCGCGGGCGGCGCCTGCAGCTCGGGCAGCATGCCCCAGCCGAGGCCGAGCCGGACGGCGGTGCGGAAGTCGGCCGTGGACGGCACGTGGTGCGCGGGGGGCTGCACCGGGTGCGGCGCGGCGGGCAGCCGACCGCGCAGGTAGCGGTGCTGGAGCGTGTCCTTGCGGTCGAAGAGGACCACCGGGGCGGCGGCCAGCGCCTCGGGCGTGGGCCCGTCCGGGAAGTGGGCCCGGACGAAGTCGGGGGACGCCACCGGCCGGTAGCGCATCGCGCCCAGCCGGGTCACCGAGCAGCCCGCGACGGGGTCGGGGTCGGTGGTGATCGCGGCCACCACCGTGCCGGCGCGCAGCAGGTCCGCGGTGTGCTCCTCGTCGTCGCGGTGCAGGTCGAAGGTCGCCGCGCCGGCCAGCGGGGCCAGCGCGGGCAGCACCCAGGTGCCGAGGGAGTCGGCGTTCACGGCGATCGGCAGGTTCGGCCGGAGGGCCGGGGCGCTCCCCGCGCCGAGCTCGGCGACGGCGTCGCCCGCGAGGAGCTCGACCTGCCGCGCCAGGCGCAGGAGCACCTGCCCGGACTCCGTCGCCCGCACCGGCTTGCTGCGCACCAGCAGCACCCGGCCGGTGGCCACCTCGAGCGCGCGCAGGCGCTGGCTGACGGCCGAGGGCGTCACGTGCAGGGCGCGCGCGGCGGCCTCGAAGGTGCCCTCGGTGACGGCGGCGCTCAGGGCGCGCAGCTGCGCCAGGTCCAGCTGCAGGTCGGGGTCCACGAACAGCGATGCTAACGATGCCGCAGGAACGTGAGCTTCCCTCAGGACGTCCGGCGAACCTACGGTCGTCCCCGTGCTCCTCCCCGCGGTCCTCGCCGCCCTCTCCGGCCTCGGGCTGGGCCTCTCCCTCATCGTGGCGATCGGCTCGCAGAACGCCTTCGTGCTGCGCCAGGGCCTGCGCGCGCAGCGGGTGGGCGCGGTCGTGCTGGTGTGCGTGGTCTCCGACGTCGTGCTCATCGCGGCCGGGGTGGCCGGCGCCGGGGCCGTGGTGCAGCGGCTGCCGGGCGTGCTCGACGTCGTGCGCCTGGCCGGGGCCGCCTTCCTGGCCGCCTACGGCGCGCTGGCCGCCCGGCGGGCGCTGCGGCCCCAGGTGCTGACGCCCCGCGACGACGCGGCGCCGGCCTCGCTGGCGGCGACCGTGGCCACGGCGCTGGCCCTGACCTGGCTGAACCCGCACGTCTACCTCGACACCGTCGTCCTGCTCGGCTCGATCGCCCAGAGCCACCCGGGGCGGCAGTGGTGGTTCGCCGCGGGCGCGGCGCTGGGCAGCGTGGTCTGGTTCACCGCCCTGGGCTACGGGGCGGCGCTGCTGCGCCCGCTCTTCGCCCGGCCGGGCGCCTGGCGCGTGCTGGACGCGCTCATCGCCGTGGTGATGTTCGCCCTCGCCGCCTCCCTCGTGGCCGCGTCCCTGGAGGGCACGCTGTGACCGTGACCTCCCCCGGCTCGCCGCTGCCCCGCGGGCTCAGCGCCTTCCCGCTCACCCCGCTGCACGACGACGCGCTGGACACCGGCGCCTACGCGGGCCTGGTCGCCCGGCTCGCCGCCGCCGGCGTCGACTCGATCACCGCGCTCGGGTCCACGGGCTCCTACGCCTACCTGTCGCGGCCGGAGCGCGCCCTGGCCACCCGCGTCGCCGTCGAGCACGCCGGGGACGTGCCCGTGCTGGTGGGCGTGGGCGCCCTGCGCACCCGCCACGTCCTGGAGCTCGTCGAGGACGCGCAGGAGGCGGGCGCCGCGGGCGTCCTGCTCGCCCCGATGACCTACCAGCCGCTCACGCCCGACGACGTCGTCGGCCTCTACGAGGACGTCACCGCGCACCTGTCGGTGCCGCTGGTCGTCTACGACAACCCCGGCACCACGCGCTTCGCCTTCACCGACGAGCTGTACGGGGCGGTCGCCGCCCTCCCCCACGTCGCCTCCGTCAAGATCCCGGCCCTGCCGGCGCAGGCGGAGCAGGCGCGCGAGCGCGTCGCCGCGATCCGCCGCCACCTCCCCGCCCACGTCAGCCTGGGCATCTCCGGCGACGCCGGGGCCGCCGCGGGCCTGCTCGCCGGCTGCGACCTCTGGTACTCCGTCGTCGGCGGGACGCTCCCCGGGCTGGCGCTGGCCCTGACCCGCGCGGCGGTCACCGGTGACGGCGCCGAGGCGCTCGCCGAGCAGGTCCGGCTCGCACCGCTGTGGGAGCTCTTCGCCCGCTTCGGCAGCCTGCGGACCACGGCGGTCGTGGCCGAGGAGCTCGGCCTCGCCCAGCGGTCGTGCCTGCCGCTGCCCCTGCGCGGGCTCGACGACGCCGCCCGCGCCGAGGTCGCCGCGGTCCTCGACCGGCTCGACCTGCGCGCCTGACGCCACAGCCGCCCGAGCTCAGGCCCGCGCTCAGCCGCGCGAGCGCAGCACCCGGACGCCGCGGCGGGCCAGCGCCCGCACCCGCCGCGCCCGCGAGCGCGGGATCATCGCCCGCACCAGCGACTGGGCCGGGGCGGCCCCGGACAACCGGCCGTGGCGCAGCCGGGCCCGCCGCTCGACGTCCAGCGGGGCCAGCACGTGCTCGACGGCGACGAGGATGGACCCGCGCAGCAGCCACAGCGACGTCTCGGTCCGGGCGTCGACGAGCAGCAGCTCGGTGAGGATCGCCCGGGCCTCCCGCGCGGCCTCGAGGCTCTCCGCCAGCCGCTGCTCGACGGTCTCCGGGCTGCCCGACGCCTCCGCCTCCACGAGGGCTCCGAAGGCGCCCACGGAGTCGGCGAGGTCCTCCAGGACGACGGCGAAGGCGGCCCGCACCTCCTCGCCGTAGCCGTCGTCGGGCGTGGACACCGCGGGCGCCTCGGTCTGGACGACGCGGAACAGCGAGCGCACCGCGAGCAGCGAGGCCCCCAGGGCGTCCAGGCCCCACTCCAGGACCGGCTGGGCGTCGGCCGTGACGATGGCGCGGGCGTTGAGGCGGCGCACGTCGCCGACCGCCCGCACGAGCTCCGCCGCGCGCCCGGCGGCCTCGTCGACCGCGCGGGCCTGCTCCGCCCACCGCGCCACGTCGGCGCGGACGATGGGCCGCTCCGCCACGGACGCCCCGGCCAGGCGCAGGCTGTCGGCCGCCTCGCGCGCGACCCGGTGCACGGCCGCGACGGCCGCCCGGGTGGGCACGCGCGGCGGCAGCAGCAGGCTCAGCCCGACGCCGACGCCGGCCCCGATGAACGTGGTGACGATCCGCGTCTCCGCGGCGATCTCCTGACCGCCCACGGCGAGGACGAGCATCGCGCTGATGGGGGTCTCCAGCGCCTGCTCGCGCAGGTGCAGGACCGCCGCGAGCAGCAGCGAGGCCGCGATGGCCGTGCCGAGGCTCCACCAGGTCAGCCCCACCCAGGACGTGAGCACGACCGCCACGAGGACCCCGGTGAGGACGGCG
This sequence comes from Kineococcus rubinsiae, assembly GCF_011839805.1. Taxonomy (GTDB): domain Bacteria; phylum Actinomycetota; class Actinomycetes; order Actinomycetales; family Kineococcaceae; genus Kineococcus; species Kineococcus rubinsiae. Next base: position 133,555 of record NZ_VWPY01000001.1, read on the forward strand.
CCGACGCGGACGATCCCCATCCGGACGCTCGAGACGGCCGAGGCCTGCAGCACGAGCAGGGCCGTCAGGGCCCCGGTGAGGTCGATCGGGCCGGGGACGAACTCGACCGTGAGGAGGTAGGCCAGGACCCCGCCGAGGGCGAGCCGGAACGTCGACAGCAGCGTGGCCCCAGCGCTCGCGGAGGCGTCGCCGAACCGGCGCCGCAGGCGCGCCGACCACGGGGCCGGCGTGGCGCCGTCGTCGACCTCGGGGGCCGCGGTGTCGCCGACACCGTCGAACGCGGTTCCGCGGGGCTCCGCGCCGTCGGGGGACGCGGCGACTCGTCGGGACATCCGCGTCGCCTCCCCGGTGTCCTGGCCCCCGGCGGGCCCCCCGGCGGACCCGCGCGCCGACAGTAGCCGGAACCCCCTGCCGGGGAGGAGGTCAGCCGAGGCCCTGGCTGCGGAACCAGGCCACGGTGCGGGCCAGGCCCTCGGCCCAGTCGACCTCGGGCTTCCAGCCCAGGACGGTGCTCGCGAGCGTCGTGTCGGGGCGGCGGACCTGCGGGTCGTCGACGGGGCGGCCGACGAACTCCAGCGCCGAGCTCGACCCGGTCGCGGCGATGACGTCCTCGGCGATGCGCCGGACGCTCAGCTCCTCGGGGTTGCCGATGTTCATGGGCCCCGGGTGACCGCTCGCGGCCAGCGCGAGGATCCCGCGGACCAGGTCGTCGACGTAGCAGATGGAGCGCGTCTGGGTGCCGTCGCCGGCCACCGTGACGGGCTCCCCCGCCAGCGCCTGCCGGATGAACGTGGGGATGGCCCGGCCGTCGGCCGCGCGCATGCGGGGGCCGTAGGTGTTGAAGATCCGCACGATGGCCGTGTCGACGCCGTGGGTCGTGCGGTAGGCGGTGGTGAGCGCCTCCGCGTAGCGCTTCGCCTCGTCGTAGACCCCGCGCGGGCCGACGGGGTTCACGTGGCCCCAGTAGTCCTCGGGCTGCGGGTGGACCTGCGGGTCGCCGTAGACCTCGGAGGTGGAGGCGATGAGGAACCGCGCCCCCTTGTCCTTGGCCAGGCCCAGCGCGTGCCACGTGCCGGTCGAGCCGACCTTGAGCGTCTCCAGCGGCAGCTTGAGGTAGTCCACGGGCGAGGCCGGGGACGCGAAGTGCAGGACGAGGTCGACGTCGCCCGGGACGTGCACGAAGTCGGTGATGTCGCAGCGCAGGCTCCGGAACCCGTCGCGGCCCGTGAGGTGCTCGACGTTGCCGGGGCCGCCCGTGACGAAGTTGTCGAGGCAGACGACCTCGACGCCCGCGTCGAGCAGCGCCTCGCAGAGGTGGCTGCCCAGGAACCCCGCGCCGCCCGTGACGACCGCGCGGCGCACGGTCCGGGGCACGGTCGGGGTCGCGGTGGAGGACGAGGCGGGCGGCGGGGAGCTCGGCGTCGGCACGCCAGCATGCAACCACCCGCGCCCCCACCACGCTCGTCGGCGCGCTCGCCGGCGCGCGCGTCGGTAGCGTCCGCGTCGTGACCCCGCCCGGCGAACCGCCCGCCCGCCCGGACGCGGCGCTGGAGTCCACCGTCGTGGTCGCCACGCGCGACCGGGCGCAGGACCTCCGCGTCAGCCTCCCCCGCCACGAGAGCGCGGTCGTGGTGGTGGACAACGGCTCCCGCGACGACACGGTCGCCGTGGTGCACGCCGAGGCCGAGCGCCGACGCCGCGCCGGCCTGCCCCCGCTGCGGCTGGTGCAGCCCGGGGAGAACCTCGGCGCCCCCGCGCGCAACGTCGGGGCGCAGGCCGCGACGACCCCGCTGGTCGCTTTCGCCGACGACGACTCGTGGTGGGCGCCGGGCGCGCTGGCGCTCGCCGGCCGGGAGTTCGCCGCCGCGCCCCGCCTCGCGCTGCTCGCCGCGCGGATCCTCGTCGGCGACGCCGAGGAGCTCGACCCGGTCTGCACCGACATGGCCTCGGCCCCCTGGGGGACCTCGCGCGACCTGCCGGGACCCGACGTCCTGGGTTTCGTCGCGTGCGGCACCGTGGTGCGCCGCGAGCCGTTCCTGGCCGTCGGGGGCTTCGACGACGTCGTGCACTTCGGCGGGGAGGAGGAGCGCGTGACGTACGACCTCGTGGCCGCGGGCTGGGGCCTCGCCTACGTCGACGCGGTCGTCGCCCACCACCACCCGTCCCCGCGCCGCGGCACCGACTCCCGGCGCCGGGAACTGCTGGCGCGCAACCGGTTGCTGACGAGCTGGATGCGGCGCCCGCTGCGCGTCGCCCTCGCCCAGACGGCCCGCGCGGCGCTCGGCGGGACGGAGCAGCGGCGCGGTCTCGCGAGCGCCGCCCCCGCGATCGGCCGCGCCCTGCGGCAGCGGCACGCCCCGTCGCCGGCCGTGGAGCGGCGCCTGCGCGTCCTGGAGTCCGCCCGTGGCTGAGCCGTCGCCGGGCGGGACCGGGGTCGCGGACGTCCCCCTCGCCGGTCCCGCGCACGAGCGGGTCACCGTCGTCCTCATCACCTGGCAGCGCCGCGAGGAGGCGCTGCTGGCCGTGCGGCGGCTGCTGTCGCTGCCCGAGCGGCCGCGGGTGGTCGTGCTGGACAACGGCTCGACCGACGGCACCGCAGAGGCCCTGCGCGCCCGGCACCCGGAGGGTTCCCCCGGGGCCGACCGGCTCGACCTGATCGTGCTGCCGGAGAACCAGGGCGCCGTCGCCCGCAACACCGGGGTCGCGACGGCCGCGACGCCGTACGTGGCGTTCTGCGACGACGACACCTGGTGGGACCCGGGCAGTCTCGAGCGGGCCGCGGACGTCCTGGACGCCGACCCGCGCGTCGCGGTGCTGACGGCGCGGATCCTCGTGGAACCCGGCGCGGTGGAGGACGGGATCGTGACCGAGCTGCGCGAGTCCCCCGTGCAGGGCGCCCCCGGCCTGCCCGGCCCGGCGCTCGGCAGCTTCCTCGCGGGCGCCTCCGTCGTGCGCCGCGACGCGTTCCTGCAGGTGGGGGGTTTCTCCCGGCGGCTGTGGCTCGGCGGGGAGGAGGAGCTCATGGCGGCCGACCTCGCCGCGGCGGGCTGGGAGCTCTGCTACCTGGAGGACCTGACGATCCACCACCAGGCGTCCGTGCTGCGCGAGTCGGACCTGCGGCGCCGCCACGGCATCCGCAACACCCTGTGGTTCACGTGGTTGCGGCGCCCGGTGCCGGCCGCCCTGCGCCGCACCCGTTTCCTGCTGCGCACCGTGCCCCGGGACCGCACCTCGGCGCTCGGCGTCACCGACGCGCTGCGCGGCCTGCCGTGGCTCGTGCGCGAGCGGAAGGTGCTGCCGCCGCACGCCGAGGCGCGGTTCCTCGCCCTGGAGGCCTCGCAGGAGGCCTCGAGCAGCCGCGTCTACGACGACCGCTGAACCGGACCCGGACGCAGCGGTGGCCGTGCAGGACTCCTGCACGGCCACCGGGACGGAGGTGGATCAGCGCCCGTCGACGACCTCGTCGGCCGCGACGGCGTCGCGGTCGCCCATCGGCTTCTCCGGGCCCTTGGTGGTGTCCTTCGCGGTCTGCTTCTCCGACTCCGAGTTGATCTCGGCGCCGAGCAGGATGGCGTAGCTGGTGAGCCACAGCCACATCAGCAGGATCACGACGCCGGCGAGGGCCCCGTAGTTCTTCGTGTAGGAGGAGTTTCCCGCCAGCGTGACGTACAGAGAGAACCCGGCCGACACGATCAGCCAGATCACGGTCGCGACGGCCGCGCCGACGGAGACCCAGCGCACCTTCGGGGCGTCGCGGTCGGGCGCGAGGCGGTAAACCGCGGTCAGCGCGACGACGACGAGGACGAGGAGGAGGACGTACCGCAGGACGGTGACGACCACGTTGACCAGGCCGCTGGCCCCGAGCGCCTTGACGAGCACCGGCGCGACGGCGATCAGCGCGATGGCCAGCAGCATGAAGAGGATGGCGCCCACGGTGAGCAGCAGGGCCGTGCCCTTGAGCTTGACGAAGCCGCGGGTCTCCTTCTCGTCGTAGGCGCTGTTGGTGGCGGCCATGAGGTTCTGCACCCCGCTGGACGCGCTCCACAGGGCCAGGACGATGGCGACCACCAGGCTGATGCCCGCCGCCTGCTGGTTGGAGGACACCGTCTCCACCTGCTTCAGGACGAGGTCGCGGGCCTCCTGGGGGATCGCGCCGATCCCGTTGATCTGCTGCGTGATCTTCTCCGGGGTGCTGACGAGCCCCCAGACCAGGAAGGCCGCGGTCAGCGCCGGGAAGATCGCCAGGAAGGCCTTGAACGCCACCCCGGCGGCGAGCAGGGGGACGAGGTCGTCCTTGGCCTCGCGCCAGGCGCGCTTGGTGACCTGGAACCAGCCCTTCGCGGGGATGTCCTGCGGGCTGTCGGCGTCCTTGCCGTGGTTGACGGAGACGTCGTCTCGGTGGGTCGTCGACTCGCTCATCTGCTCACTCTCCCGGTGGAACCACGACCGCGCGCGCCGGGTGGTCCCGGCGCGCGCGGTCGTGGTCGTGGTGGTTCGTCAGCCGACGTCGCCGGCCGGGCGGGGCTCCTCGGGAGCCGCCGCGTCGTCCGGGTCGGTCGCCTGGTCCAGCGTGTCGCTGCCGTTGTCCTCGGTCGCGTCGAGCTCCGTCGTGGGGAACGGGTCGGCGCCAGACGAGTTCTCCGACATCAGCTGTTGCGGGCCGTGTCGCGGACCTCGCCCGCGGCCTGCTGGCCGTGGCCGCGGACCTCCTCGGTGGCGCCCTGGGCGTCGGACTTCACGGTCTGGGCGGCGTCGCGCGCCGTCTCACCGACGGCCTGAGCCGCGTCCTTCGCCGTCTCCGTGACGGAGCCCTGGACGGACTCGCGCACGTCGAGCAGCGTGTCCTTGGCGCCCTCGATGAGCGGCTGGCCCTTGTCCTTGGCCGCGTCGACCAGGGCGCCGGTGGCGTCGGCCTCCTTCTGCGTCGCCGGGATCAGCGACGAGACGAGCAGGCCGAGCCCGAAGGCCACGAGGCCGGCGGCGAGGGGGTTGCCCTGCGTCTTCGACTTCACGGCCGAGGTGGCGTCGCTGGTGGTGCCCGCGGCGCTGTGCTTGGCGGAGGCGAGCCGGTCACCGGCCGCACCGGTGGTGTGGTGCGCGCTGTCGCTGACGTCGTGCGCGGTGCCCATGACCTTGTCCTTCGCGCTCGCGGTGGCCTCGTGGGCGGTGCCCATGATCTTGTCCTTGACGCCGACCACGCCCGCCTTGGCCTTGTCGACCTGGCGGTGCGCGACGTTGGAGGGGCTGAGCCGGTCGGTCAGCTCGTCGAGGTCGGCGGTCAGCGAGGACCGGGTCTCCTCGATGTCGCCCTGGATCTGCGTCGTGCTCAGCTCGTCGGGTGCTTGGCCCATTGCGCGTCCTCCTTGAGGGTCTCGGTGGTCTTCTCCAGCGGCGGCGGGATCTGCTTCAGCGCCTTCTGGCCCGACTTGGCCAGCACGGCGGCGACGATGCCCCAGACCACGGTCACGATGAGGGCGGCCCAGCCGTAGCCGATGAGACCGCCGAGCGCGATGACGATGAGACCCGTCAGCGCGATGAGGAACAGGTGCCCCGCGACGCCGGCGCCGGCCAGGAGGCCCGCCCCCTTGCCCGCGGTCTTGGCGTCCTGGCGGAGCTCGGTCTTGGCGAGCGTGATCTCCTGCCGCACGAGCGTGGACAGCTCGGTGGTGATGCTGCCGACGATCTCGCCGAGCGAGCGCTCGCGGGGCGCCTCGGCGCCCAGGCCCGCGGTCGTGCCCGTCGTCGCGGCACCGGGCGCGGTGCCCCCGCCGCTCGCGTGCGCCCCGCTCACAGCCGGTCGCCCGGGAAGGGCGTCGTCGACGGCGTCGGCGACACGGACGGGACGTCGCTGCGGATGTGGTGCGGGACGAGGTCCTCGTCGAGGTTCTCGCCCGTCACGTCGACGGAGCCCGGCACCGCGGGCGGCGTCGCCGTGGTGGCGGCCGTGGTCACGGGTGCCGTCGTCGTGGTCGAGAGGCGGCCCGGGTAGGTGACGGGCGTCGGCGCGGTGGTCAGCGGCTCCAGCTCCTGCCCGCCACCCAGCGGGGTGTCGCTCGTGCGGCTCGACGCGGCGGTCGCGCCGCGCGTCACGCGACCGGCCAGGAGGCCGGCGGCGAGCGCCCCGAGGAGGAACGTGCCGGGCTTGCGGCGCGCGTAGGCGCGCACCTGGTCCAGCAGCTCGGCGGGCTGGTGGCGGTCGAGGGTGTCGCCCCACGTGCTGGCGCGGTCACCGGCCTGGCGGACCAGGCTCGTGGCCATGCCGGAGCCCTGGCTGCCCCCGGCCATCTCGCTGAGCTCCTGGCCGGCCTGGCGCAGGAACGCCGAGAGGCGGTCGCGCTGGGTGGAAGACTGCTCGTCCACCTGGCGGCGCAGCTCGTCCAGGACGCCGAGCGCCTGGTGCTTGGCCTCGCCGAGGACGGCGCCGGCCTGCTCCTGGGCGGAGTGCGCGACGGCCCCGGCCTGCTCCTTGGCGGTGCCGGCCACCTCGCTCGCCTGCTGCTTGGCGGTCCCCGCGGTCTCCTGGGCGCGCTGCTTGGCGTCGCCCGTTCCGGTCGGCGTGGTGTCGCCCGTTCCGGTCGCTGTGCTCATGCTCGTCTCCTCCGTGCTCGTCGGCCCCGCCGCCCGGGCCCGTCGTCGGTCCTCGTCGACGGGCCGGTGTCGGATGCTCCGAAGCGGTGCTCACATGTCGTCGAGCCTGTCCAGCACCTCGGTACCCGGAGATCCACGGGGCAAACCTGGCACCGTCAACTTCTTCTGCGGACGGTCGTGGGCGTGCTGGACGCACCGGGCACTGACACGCTGCGGACCGTGACCACGACCTCCGGAGAACCCTCCGCCCGCCCCGCCGTCGCCCACGGGCTCGACGTGGCCGCCCGCTGGGCCGTCCGCCTGCTCGTGCTCGGCGTCGCCGCCTGGGCCGTCCTCTGGCTCCTCGGCCAGGGCTGGTCCCTCGTCCTGCCCCTCATCCTGGCGGTCCTGCTGACCGCCGTCCTCTGGCCCCTGGCCCGGCTGCTGCGGCGCTTCCTGCCCCACGCGCTCGCGGCCGTGGTGTCGCTGCTGCTGCTCATCGGCGTCATCGTCGGCGTGTTCGCCGTGCTCGTGCCGAACATCGCCGACCAGGGCCCGCAGCTCGTGGACAGCGCCGGCGAGGGCCTGACGACGCTGCAGGGCTACGTCACCGGGGCACCGCTGAACCTGGGCGACGACCAGATCGGCTCGCTGATCGACCGCGGCGTCAGCGAGCTGAAGACGAACGCCCAGGCGATCGCGCTCGGCGTCGCGGGCGGCCTCGGCACCGTCGGGGCCAGCATCGGCTCCGGCGTCGTCACCTTCGTCCTCGTCCTGGTGCTGTCGTTCTTCTGCCTCAGCGACGGCGACCGCCTGCTGCCCTGGTCGCGCCGCTGGCTCGACGCCCGCACGCACCACCACGCCACCGAGCTCGGCAGCCGGATCTGGAAGGTGCTGCAGGGCTACATCGTGTCCCAGGCCGCGGTCGCCCTCTGCGACGCGGTGTTCATCGGCATCGGCCTGCGCATCCTCGGGGTGCCGTTCGCGCTGCCCCTGGCCGTCATCATCTTCTTCTCCTCCTTCATCCCGATCGTCGGCGCGGTCGTCAGCGGGATCCTCGCCGTCCTCGTCGCCCTGGTGACCGTCGGCTGGGTGCAGGCGCTCATCGCCCTCGGCATCGTGCTGCTGGTGCAGCAGCTGGAGGGCAACGTCCTGCAGCCGCTGCTCGTCGGGCGCACGCTCGCGCTGCACCCCGTGGTCGTCATCGGCTCGGTCACGGTGGGCGGCACGGCCTTCGGCATCATCGGCGCGTTCCTGGCCGTCCCCGTCGTCGCGATCCTCACGGCCGTGCTGCGCTACGTGCACCACGTGCAGCTGCCCGACGAGCCGGAGAACCCCCGGGTCGACCCCCCGGCGAAGAAGCCCCGCCGCTCCTCCCCCGCCGCGGGCGCGACGGCCGCAGGCACCGCGGTTCCGGCCTCGCAGTCGGCGGGCGGGGACCCCGCGCCCGGCCACCCCGAGCCGGGCACCACCCCCACCACCACCGCCGTCGACGACGACGGCGACACCACTTCGAACAACCGGAGGACGACGTGAAGGCACTCACCTGGCAGGGCAAGCGGTCGCTGGAGGTCCGCGAGGTCCCCGACCCGCGGATCGAGGAGCCGACCGACGCGGTCGTGCGCATCACGTCCACCGCCGTGTGCGGTTCCGACCTGCACCTGTACGAGGTGCTGGGGCCGTTCATGAGCCGGGGCGACGTCCTCGGGCACGAGCCCATGGGCGTCGTGGAGGAGGTCGGGTCGGCGGTCGCGAACCTCGCCGTCGGCGACCGGGTCGTCATCCCGTTCAACATCTCCTGCGGCCACTGCTTCATGTGCCTGCGCGGGCTGCAGAGCCAGTGCGAGACGACGCAGGTGCGCGAGAAGGGCTCCGGCGCCGCGCTGTTCGGGTTCAGCTCCCTGTACGGCTCGGTGCCCGGCGGGCAGGCGGAGCGCCTGCGCGTGCCGCACGCCGACTACGGCCCCGTGAAGGTCGGCACGACGCTCCCCGACGACCGCTACCTGTTCCTCTCCGACATCCTCCCGACGGCCTGGCAGGGCGTCCAGTACGCCGACGTGGGCGAGGGCGGGACGCTGGCCGTCCTGGGCCTCGGCCCCGTCGGGCAGTTCGCCGCCCGCATCGGCCGGCACCTGGGCCACCGCGTCGTCGCCGTCGACCCGGTGCCCGAGCGCCGCGCCATGGCCGAGCGCCACGGCATCGAGGTCCTCGACCTCACCGACGACGTCGCCGAGCAGCTGCGGGAGCGCACCGACGGCCGCGGGCCCGACGCCGTCGTCGACGCCGTCGGCATGGAGGCTCACGGCAGCGCCGAGGGCCCCCTGGCCAAGGCCGCGCAGACGGCCGTCGGCCTGCTCCCCGGACCGCTGGCGCGCAAGGCCACCGAGAACGCCGGCGTCGACCGCCTCGGCGCGGTGCGGATCGCCGTCGACGCCGTGCGCCGCGGCGGCACCGTGTCCCTGTCGGGCGTCTACGGCGGCGAGGCCGACCCGCTGCCGATGATGACGATGTTCGACAAGCAGCTGCAGTTCCGGATGGGCCAGTGCAACGTCAAGCGCTGGATCGACGACCTGCTGCCGCTCGTCGAGGACCCCGCCGACCCGCTGGGCGTGGAGGACCTCACGACGCACCGGGTGGCGCTCGCGGACGCGCCCGAGGCCTACCGGATGTTCCAGGAGAAGAGCGACGGCTGCATCAAGGTCGTCATCCAGCCCTGACGGCCCCGCACCCCGACCGCACCACACCCTGACGGCAGGAGGGCCCGCACCGGATCCGGTGCGGGCCCTCCTGCGTCGTCGTTCACCAGCCGGCGGTGGTCTCCGCGTCGAAGGTCCAGGCGGCGGCGTCGCTCAGCACGGTGGCCTCCACGGCGGTGGCCTGCAGGCCGCGGCCGGCGAGCGCGCCCAGCACGCGGCGGTGGGCCTCCTGCGCCGCGCCCTCGGCGTCCAGCCCGTCCGCGTCGACGCTCACCACGAGGTCGTGCTCGGGCAGGTCCACGTCCTCCAGGCGGGGGTGCGCGGCACCCAGGTCGGCGACCAGGCCGGCGAGCAGGTCCCCGTCGAAGCCCGCGGACGTGTGCACGCGCAGGTAGACGGCGTACTCGTGGTCCAGGTCGGCGACGCCGGCCTCGATGGCCGCGTCGATCTCGTCGATGGCGGCCAGCTCGTCCTCGTCCTGGCTCAGGGTCGTGCGCTCGTCGTCCACGCCGTCCATCTTCGCCGACCGCGCCGGCGCCGCACGTCGGGACCCGGGCCGTGCGGCTCGCGCCCCGGGGTGCGCGGAGACCGCCGGGTTCCTACGGTCGCAGCGGGTCGAGCAGGCGCCCGCGGAGCAGACGAACCCCTGGAGCACGACGTGCAGATCGGCTACAAGCTCGCGACGGAGGCCTTCGGGCCGAAGGAGATCATCCGGCAGGCGCTCGCCGCCGAGGAGGCCGGCTACGACTTCGTGGAGATGAGCGACCACTTCCACCCCTGGCTGGACGTCCAGGGGCACTCGGCGTTCACGTGGAACCTGCTGTCGGCCATCGCCGCGAAGACCGAGCGGATCCGCCTCGTCACCGGGGTCACGTGCCCGACGGTGCGCTACCACCCGGCGATCATCGCCCAGGCGGCCGCGACGCTCGCGATCATCTCCGACGGCCGGTTCACCCTCGGGGTCGGCGCCGGCGAGCGGCTCAACGAGCACGTCGTCGGCCGCGGGTTCCCGGCCGTCGCCGAGCGGCACGAGCGGTTCCGCGAGGCGCTGGAGATCATCCACCTGCTCTGGCAGGGGGGCTACCGCAGCTACGAGGGCAAGCACCTGCGGCTGGAGGACGCGCGCCTGTTCGACCTCCCGGAGGAGCTGCCCGTCATCGCCGTGGCCGCCAGCGGGCCCGCGTCGGCCCGCATCGCCGCGGAGCTCGGCAGCGGCCTGTTCGCCACCGAGCCCAAGGGCGACATGGTCGCGACGTGGAAGCGCCTCGGGGGCAGCGGCCCCGCGTACGCGGAGGTGCCGATGGCCTGGGCCCCGGACGAGGAGACGGCCGTGCAGGCCGTCCTGGAGAAGAGCCGCTGGGCGGTCACCGGCTGGAAGGTCATGGCGGAGCTGCCGAACCCGGTGAACTTCGCGGCCGCGACCACGACCGTGAAGGCCGAGGACATCACGGCGCAGTTCGCCGTCGGCCCGCACGTGCAGGGCTACCTCGACGTCGCCCAGCAGTTCGTCGACGCCGGGTTCGACCACCTCGTCACGCAGAACGCGGGGCCCGACCCGGACGGCTTCCTCGAGTTCTTCGCGACGACGCTGCAGGAACCCCTGCGGGCCCTCACCCCCGCGGCGTGAGCACGGGGCGGCCACGGCACCCCGGGACGTGGTAGTCAGGTCCCGTGCCCGCCCCCACCGCCCGGCTGAAGCTGCCCCGCAGCAGGCCCGTCGGCCCGATGCGCGCCATCGCCCTGCGCCTCGGCGTGGCCCTGGCCCTCGTGGTCGTCGCGTGGGCGCTCGTGCTGGTGGAGCGCGACGGCTACCGGGACAGCGCCGACGGCTCGGTCTCGGTGGTCGACGCGCTCTACTACACGACGGTCACCCTCTCCACGACCGGCTACGGGGACATCACCCCGGTGACGACCAGCGCCCGGCTGGTCAACGCCCTCGTCGTCACCCCCATGCGGATCCTGTTCGTCATCGTGCTCGTCGGCACGACCATCCAGGCGCTCACCGAGCGCTCCCGCACCGAGATCCGCCTCGCGCGGTGGAGGTCCCGCATGCGCGAGCACGTGCTCGTCGTCGGCTACGGCACCAAGGGCCGCAACGCCGTGCGGGCCCTGCGCCTGCAGGGCCACCGCGCCGACCGGATCCTCGTCGTGGACGCCGACCCCCGCGCCACGGCGGACGCGACGGCCGACGGCTACGTCGCCGTCACCGGCAGCGCGACCCGCGCCGAGACCTACCGCGCCGCCCTCGCCGAGCGGGCGGCCTCGGTGGTCGTGGCGCTGGACCGCGACGACACCGCCATCCTCGCCACGCTGGCGCTCAAGCGGCTCGCCCCCCACCTCACGATCGTCGCCGCGGCGCGCGAGGCGGAGCACGCGGACCTGCTGCGGCAGAGCGGAGCCAGCTCGGTCGTCGTGTCCTCCGAGACCACGGGGCGGCTGCTGGGGCTGGCCGCCGACAGCCCCGCCGCGGTCGACGTGGTCGAGGACCTCGTCTCCTTCGGCGAGGGCCTCGACCTGCACGACCGCGAGGTGGTCGCCGCCGAGGTCGGCCGCGCCCCGGCGGACCTGCCGGTACCGGTCCTCGCGGTGCACCGCGGCGGGCGCACCCTGCGCTTCAACGACCCCGCCCTGGGTCCGCTGCGGGCCGGCGACCGGCTGCTGGAGGTCGTGGCGCCCGCCGACGGCGCGTCCTGAGCCTCGCGGGGACGCCGCCGCCGACTCGCCACCCGGCCGGGTCACGGGGTCGGGGATCTCGAGTGGCGGGCCGGGCGCAGACGCGGGAGTCTCGTCCCCGACGGCGCCGTTCGCGGCGTCGCACTGAGCGGACACCGTCGAGAAGTGGCGGGTCGCAGGGCCGGTCGCCCGGAGCACTCCCGGGCGGGCACGGACGACACCAGGGCACCGCCCGCCACGGCTGGCGCGGACCTCGTCGCCTGTATCGCCGAGCACCGGTGCCGGGAGCCCACGAGAACTCGTGCCCTCCCGCCCGCACCTCGCTCGCACCGCCTTCCCACCGTGCCCCCGCACGGTGGCGTCCGAAACGACGCGGGTACCCCCGTGGCACCCACCGACGAAAGGTTTCCCCACCATGGCCAGCAATCTCCCCGGCACCGACCAGCTCTTCGGCGCGACCGTCGTGGACAACGACGGCAGCAAGATCGGCAAGGTCGAAGAGGTCTACCTGGACAACGCCTCGGGTCAGCCGGAGTGGGTCTCGGTCAAGACCGGCCTGTTCGGTTCCAACGTCTCCCTCATCCCGCTCGCTCAGGCCTCGTTCTCGGGCGACACCATGACCGTCCCGTTCGACAAGGCGAAGGTCAAGGACGCCCCCCACCACGACCCGGCCGCGGAGCTCAGCGAGTCCGACGAGGACGACCTGTACCGCTACTACGGCGTGGGCACGGGCACCAGCAGCACCACGAACACGACCACCACGAGCGGCACCACGGGTGGCATGACCACCGGTGACCGCACGGGCGGCGACCTCACCACGAGCGGCACCACGACCGGGCAGCACACCGCCACGGGCGACCGCACGACCGCCGACCTCGACGACCGCGCCACCAGCGGCCGTGGCCACGACACCTCGGGCCCGAACACCGACGACGCGATGACGCGCTCCAAGGAGGAGCTGCGCGTCGGCACCGAGCGCCGCGAGGCCGGCCGTGCGCGGCTGCGCAAGTACATCACCAGCGAGACCGTCGAGCGCCAGGTCCCGGTGTCGCACGAGGAGGTCGTGGTCCGCCGCGAGCCGATCACCGACGCCAACCGCGGCGACGCCCTCAGCGGTGGCGACCTGACCGAGGAGGAGCACGAGGTGGTCCTCACCGAGGAGCGCGCCGTGGCCGCCAAGGAGACCGTCCCCGTCGAGCGCGTCCAGCTGGACACCGAGCGCGTGCAGGGCACCGAGACCGTCTCCGCCGAGGTCCGCGAGGAGCACATCGACCTCGACGCCGACGAGACCGTCAAGAACTCCTCGCGCAACCGCGACTGACCAGGCCGTCGCCGTGAGCCCGCGAGCAGACAGCACGCCGGGCGCCGTCGAGGTCGTCCTCTCCGCCGAGCAGCTGTCGGTGGAGGTGGAGCGGGTCCCGGCCGAGCGGGTGCGGATCTCCAAGCGCATCGTGGAGGAGCTCCGCACCGTGCAGGTCCCCCTGCGCCGGGAGGAGCTCGTCATCACCCGCGAGCCGCTCTCCTCCTCGGGGCCCCTGTCCAGGACCGCGCCGGCGGAGGAGCTGGTGCTGGTCCTGCACGAGGAGGTTCCCGTGGTGTCGGTGACCACGCAGGCCTACGAGCGCGTGACCGTCTCGGTCGAGACGGTCCACGGCGAGGAGGTCCTGCGCACCAAGCTCCGGACGGAGCACGCCAGCGTGACCGTCTCGGAGGAGCCGGGCGCACTGCACCGCAGCTGATCCCCCGCACCTGGCACGACGCACCACCCCAGCGGTTCCCGAGCACCCCGGACGCACCCGTCCGGGGTGCTCGGCCGTTTCCCCCCCCAGACTCCAGGAGTTCCGATGAGCACACCCACGGGTTCAGACGGCGCCCACGCCGCGAGCGGTTCCGGCCGCGACGGCGGTTCCGGCCGCGGTGGCCGCCCCGACTTCGAGGTCAGCCGCGACGAGGTCCGGCGCGAAGATGTCCGGCGCGACGAGGCACGAAGCACCGACCGCCCCGCGCCGCAGACCACCGCGGACGACCCTGGCCCCTCGCTGGTGCACCACGACACCCCGTCCGCGCCGCGGCACGACACGCCGACCGTCAACCGCCACGACGACCGGCCTGCGGCGCAGGGCACCCCGGCGGCGCCGCACGCGGGTCAGGGCGTGGCCGGCCAGAACATGGACCGCAAGGCCGTCGTCGAGCGCGAGAAGGACGCCCACGGCGGCGTCAAGGTGGGTTCGGCGTTCTTCGGCTGGCTCACCGCCACCGGCACCGCCGTCCTGCTGACCGCGCTGCTCGCGGCCACGGGGACGGCCGTGGGCCTCGCCAACAGCGGCAGCCTCGACGCGGCGCTGTCCGGCGCCCAGAACCAGGCGAGCGGCAACGCCGGCACCATCGGCATCGCCGGGGCGATCGCCCTCCTCGTCGTCCTGCTCGTCGCCTACTTCTGCGGCGGCTACGTCGCGGGCCGGATGGCCCGCTTCAACGGCGCCAAGCAGGGGGTGGCCGTGTGGTTGTGGGCCATCGTCATCGCCGTCGTCGTCGCGATCCTCGTCGCGGTCGCCGGCTCGAAGTACAACGTCCTCAGCCAGCTGAACAGCTTCCCGCGCATCCCGGTCGACGAGGGTTCGCTGACGTCCGGCTCGATCATCACGGTGGTCGCGGCGCTGCTCGTCGCCCTCCTCGGGGCCGTGCTCGGGGGCCTCGCCGGCATGCGGTTCCACCGCCGCGTGGACCGCGCCGGCCTGGGTCGCTGACGACCCTCCGGTGAGGCGGCGCCGACGACGCGCCGCTCACGACACGGGGCCGGTGGTGGGGAGGTCAGTCCCCGCCACCGGCCTCTCGTGCGTCCCGCCGCGCGGTGACCAGCTCCTGCAGGACGGGCAGCAGGTCCGCGGCGAGGACGGCGTACCCCGCGCTGGAGGGGTGGAACCGGTCCGCCGAGAACAGCCCCGCGTCGGCGCCGAACCGCGCCGTCGTCGCGGGCGAGGGGTCGACCACCCGTCCACCGGCGGCGAGCACGGCGCTGCTCTGGGCGGCGCGCAGCGCGGAGCTCGCCGTGCGGACGAGGTCGCGCAGCCCCGCGGGGACGTGCGCCACGACGCTGAGGTCGGGCACGGGGACGACGACGACGTCGGCCCCCGCACCCCGCAGGTCCACCACGGCCCGCCGCAGGTGGGCCACCGAGTCCGCGGCGGCGACGCCGCGGATGAGGTCGTTGCCCCCCACCACGACGAGCGCCACGTCGGGCCCGGCGGCCAGCGCCCGCACGACCTGCGGGTCGAGGCCGGGGCTCACGGCCCCGGGCACCGCCACGACGTGCGCCACCACCGGAACCCCGCCGGCGGTGAGGGCGGCCGCCAGCCGCGGGCCGAGTCCGTCGGCCGCGCGCGCCGCGCCCGTCCCGGCCGCGAGGGAGTCCCCGAGGACCGCCAGGCGGAGTTCCGCCGTCACCGCTGTTCCCGTTCCACGTGGCCCACGCTGCCACGGACCGCGCCCGGGCACCGCCCCGGGACGACGCCTCAGGACGCCGCCGGAGAACGGCGCGCGGAACTCCCCGCGGAACTGCTGCGCGGACCTCCTCCCGGAACTACCGCCGACGCTCCCGCGTGGACGTGCCGGGTGCAGGACCCTGCCGTAGCGTGGCCGCACCCGGGCCCGCCGGCCCGGGCCGCGCTGAGCGCGCACCCCCTGACGGAGGAGAGTTCACGTGGACGTGACCGGGACGGCTCGCACGCTCGTCGGGCAGGTCGCCTCCGCGGCCGGCCGCGTCCTGCCGGGAGGGGGCACGGCGACGTCGCCCCAGCAGACGCTGACGTTCACCTCCTCCCCCACCGACGTCCTCACCGCCGTCCGCGACGCGGGCGTCTGGTCACAGGTCCTCGGGGAGTTCGGCGCCGTCGAGCTCGAAGCGCCCGGCCGCTACCGGTTCACCTCCGAGCACGGCCCGGCGGCGGGAACCCCCACCGAGCTGCGGGAGACCGGCGAGGTCGTGCAGTTCACCCGCACCGAGGGCGGGGGCGGCCCGCTCGTGGAGCTGCGCGTCACCACGGCCCCGCCGGGTCGCGGCACCGAGGTGGCGCTGCGACTGGACCTGCCGCTGCCCGACCTCGCGACCGGCGCCGCGACCTTCACCGTCCTGTACCGCCTGCGGGCCCTGCTGCAGACCGGCGAGGTCCCGACCATCACCCCGCAGCCCTCCGCGCGGCCCGCCTCGCGCTGAGCGCGGCCCCCCACCCCCGACCCGCAGGAGAACCCCGTGCGCGCACTCGTCTGGAACGGCGTCAACGACCTGGCCGTGGAGACCGTCCCCGACGCCCGGGTGGTCAACCCGCGCGACGTGGTGCTGCGGGTCCTCGCCACCACCACCTGCGGGTCCGACCTGCACTTCATCGACGGCTACCTGCCGGGGATGCTGCCCGGGGACGTGTTCGGCCACGAGTTCATGGGCGAGGTCGTCGACGTCGGGCCCGGCGTGACCCGCGTCCGGGTCGGGGACCGTGTGGTCGTCCCGTCCTTCATCGCCTGCGGTTCCTGCTGGCACTGCGAGCGCGGCGAGTTCTCCCTCTGCGACACCACGAACCCGAACGCGGCGGCGCAGCAGCCCCTCCTAGGCTACCCCAGCGGCGGCATCTACGGCTACACGCACCCCTTCGGCGGGTACGCCGGCTCCCACGCGGAGTTCGTGCGCGTCCCGTTCGGGGACGTGAACTGCTTCAGCGTGCCGGAGGGCGTCAACGACGTCGCCGCCCTGTTCGTCTCCGACGCGGCCCCCACGGGGTACATGGGCGCGGACTTCTGCGAGATCACCCCCGGCGACACCGTCGCGGTGTTCGGCGCGGGCGCGGTCGGCCTGATGGCGGCGGCCTCCGCCCGGCTGATGGGCGCCGAGCGCGTCATCGTGATCGACCGGCTGCCGGAGCGGCTGGAGAAGGCCCGCACCGTGGCCGGCGCCGAGACGCTGGACTACACCGCCGTCGACAGCGTGCAGGAGGTCCTGCGCGAGACGACCGGTGGACGCGGGCCCGACGCGGTGGTCGAGGCCGTCGGCATGGAGGGGCACGGCACCGGCGTCCAGGAGAAGCTCGACCGGGCGAAGCAGGCGCTGCGCCTCGAGACCGACCGCGCCACCCCGCTGCGCGAGGCGATCCTCGCCTGCCGCAAGGGAGGTGTCGTCTCGGTGCTCGGCGTGTACGGCCTCACCGACTCGTTCCCCATGGGCGACATCGTCAACAAGGGCCTCACCCTGCGCTCCGCCCAGCAGCACGGGCAGCGCTACGTCCCTCGCCTGCTGGAGCACGTCGCGGCGGGCGAGCTCGACACGGCGGCGCTCATGACGCACGAGATGCCGCTGGAGGAGTCGGTGCGCGGCTACGAGATCTTCAAGCAGAAGGAGGACGGCTGCCTGCGCGCGGTCTTCCACCCCTGAGCCCCGAACCCGACGCGTGAGCGGGCGGGGCGCGGGTAAGGGGCTGTCGTGGACCACCCCGGGCTGTCCCTGACGTTCATCGGCACCGCGACGGTCCTGCTGCGCTACGGCGACCTCACCCTGCTGACCGACCCGAACTTCCTGCACCGCGGGCAGTACGCGTGGCTGGGCAAGGGGCTGGTGTCGAAGCGGCTCACCGACCCGGCCCTCACCCCTGCGCAGCTGCCCCCGCTGGACGGCATCGTCCTGTCGCACCTGCACGGCGACCACTTCGACCGCGTGGCGCGCCGCGAGCTCGCGAAGGACGTCCCCCTCGTCACCACGCGGCACGCCCACCGCCGCCTGGCCGTCCGCTCGCCGTTCACCGACGTCACGGGCCTCGCGACCTGGGAGCACCGGACGCTGCGCCGCGGGGACGCGCAGGTCCGGATCACCGCGGCCCCCGCCCGTCACGCCCCCGGGCGCTGGCAGGCGCTGCTGCCGGAGGTGATGGGCAGCGTCCTGGAGTTCGGGCCGGTCGACGGCGACCCGCAGCTGACCGTGTACGTCACGGGCGACACCCTCAACGTCCCGGCGCTCGCGGAGGTCCCGCGCCGCTACCCGCACGTCGACCTCGCCGTGGTGCACCTCGGCGGGACGACGCTGCCGGGCGGCCTGCTCGTCACCATGGACGGCGTGCAGGGCGCCGACCTCCTCGACCTGGTGCGGCCCGCGGCCGCCGTCCCCGTCCACGTGGACGACTACGGGGTGTTCAAGAGCCCGCTCAGCGACTTCCGGGCCGAGGTGGCGCGGCGGGGCGGGGGCTCCGTCGTCCGCTACGTCGCGCGGGGCGAGACGGCCGTCTTCGGCGGGCCGGCGGGCGCGCCGCCGGCCTGAGGTGCCCGGCGGCGTACCAGCCCGCCATCACCAGCGCCGCGAGGCCGACGTCGACCACCGTGCCGGCGCCCGCGAGCAGCTCCCCCGCCGCGCGGACCCCGGCGTCGGCGGGTGCGGAGGCCACCAGGAGCCTCGCCACGGTGTCGTGGGCGCCCGCGACGAGCAGCAGCACCAGGAGGCGGCCGCGGACGCCCGGACGGCCGCGCAGGGGGTCGCGGCCCACCAGGAGGCTCGCGAACAGGTACCCGGCCAGCACGGCGTGCGCGTGCACCGCCACGGCGAGCACGGGCCGGCCGGCGACCGCGTGGTGCAGGGGCGTGAGGAAGAACGCCACGAACCCCGAGACCTCGAGGAGCACGACCGCGGGCGCGCTCGTGACCACGCGGGCCCAGCGGCTGCGCAGCAGGGCCAGCAGCGTCCCGCGGGGCCGCGGCGGAAGGACGCGCAGCGCCAGGCTGAGGGGCGCGGCCAGCGCGGCCGCGACGGGCAGCACCATGCCGAGGAGGACGTGCTGGGCGACGTGCGCCACCAGCTCCCGCTCGCGCAGCAGGTCACCGGCGGCGACCGCGGCCGGGACGCACAGGGCGGCCGCCGACCACAGGAGGGCCCTCCCGGCGGGCCAGCGGTCCCCGCGGCCCCGCAGCCGCGCCGAGGCCGCGAGGTAGGGGGCCGTCGCGGCGGCCGCGAGCAGGAGGGTGAGGAGCACCATGCCGAACGACGCACCCAGCGGGGCGGCCCCCGCGAGGGCGCCCGGGGTGGAGCCGTGGTGGTCGGTCACGCGGAGCGCTCGCTCACGCCGTCCCGGTCACGCGGTCTCGCGCGGGACGGGTCAGCAGCAGGAGCCCGACGACGAGCCCGATCCCGCCCGCGGTGTTCCAGGCCACGTCGTAGGCGGCGAGGTCGACGCCGTAGCGGATCTGGTGCAGGCCGAGGAGCTTGTGCTGCACCAGGCCGTCGTAGACCTGGAACCCGCCCCAGCCCGCCAGGACGCCGCCCACGAGGGGGCGGCGGACGGTCTCCCCGCGGCGCTGCAGGTCGGCGTAGGTGAACAGACCCGCGACGACGGCGATCCAGCCCGCGGCGTGGAAGAACCCGTCCGAGACGAGGCCCGCGTCGGGGCCCGCCCCGTCGTAGAAGTGGTGCCAGTGCAGCAGCTGGTGGAAGACGACCTCGTCCAGGAACGCCGCGAGGCCGACGCCCATCAGGACGCCGGCCAGCGCGGAGCGCCGCGCACCGCCGGACACGGGCGTCCGCTCAGCCGCCGCAGGCGGAGCGGGCGGCGTCGAGGATGCGCTGCCCCTGCTCCGTCGTGACCTCCGGCCCGCCGGGCACCGTGAAGCGCGACGTCACGTTGCCCACGAGCTGGGTGTCGCTCTTGCCGTCGGCGATGTCCTGGCAGGTCTCCTGCGCCTGCTGCGCGACGCGCGCCGGGTCCGCGGCGAGCGCGGGGTCGATGCTCGTCAGGGCCGTCACCAGGGTCGCGAGCTGCGCCGCACCGGGCGTGGCCACGGCCGGTGCGGAGGGGTAGCCCGACTCGTCCGGGTACTCGTCCGGCGCGGACGGGGTGTTGGTCTGCCCCGTGCCCACGGGAGTCGGCGAGGAACCCAGCGGGGTGCTGCGCTCCTCCGGGCCCTGCTGGTCCTCCTGGGAGGTCGTGCAAGCGGTCAGCGCGCTGAGCGCCAGCAGTCCGGCCGCGGCGCGGACGAGGGTCCTGGTCAGGGCGGGCATGGAGGGGCTCCAGGGGTTTCGCCGGCGCGGGCGCCGGGGCGGTCCGCCGCCGGGTGCGGCGACGGGAGTGGTGCGGGCGGTCAGGCGTGCTCGGCGGTCGCGACCGTGGTGCGCCGCGGCATGATCAGCGCGAGCAGGATCATCCCGGCGGCGAGCACGAGGTGCAGCCAGTTGTCGGCCGTGTTCAGCGGGACGAAGTTCGCGCTGGAGGTCTGGTCCACCAGGAGGCCGTAGATCCAGAGGCCCGCGTAGGCGATGCCGCCGACGAGGAGGAACGCGCGGGCCGCGCCGGAGGCACGGCCCGCGAGGATCCCGAGGACGCCCAGCAGCAGGTGCAGGACGTTGTGCAGCACGGAGACCTGGAACACGCCGAGCAGGTGGGAACCCGACGTGTGGCCGGCACCGGCCATGTCGCCCATGTCGGTCGTGATGCCGGGGACGAACCCGGCGATGCCGACGACGACGAACATCAGGCCGACGACGAGGGACGTGAGCTGGACGGGCGACCGGCGGACCGTCGAGGGAGAGCGGGTGGAGGTGGACACGGGGTTCTCCGGGAGGTGGCGTGCCGGACTGGCCGGCGGTCGGAGGCTCGACTGCTGGACCTCGACTCCCAGCCTAGGCACGCCGCGGGACTCGGCAACCGCGCGGAGCCGGCCGCGGCGGAGACCCGACCGGGAACCCCCGACCCGGGCACCGGCCGGGGAACCCGCTCCACCGTCCCGGACGCACGACGACGGCGGCACCCGGACGTCCCGGGTGCCGCCGTCGGCGGGAGGGCCGGTCAGCCCTTGTGCAGCGCGTCCTTGACGGTGGCGCTGATCTTCTCGACCGTGTTCGACTTGGCGTCCGTGCCGTACAGGCGCGGGTCCGGCGTGGTCGGCGCCGGCATCGGCACGCCCGGGTTCGGCTGGGCGAGGTAGGTGAACTCGCTCTCACCGTCGGGCGTCGGGCCCTTGGCCCAGGAACCCTCGGCCGCGTGGGCGCCGTCGGAGAAGTTGATGTACTGCACGCCGGCGTCGGCGTAGCGCTTGTCGCGCGGGAACTTGTGGGGCACCGGCATGAGCTCCAGGCCCTCGGCCTGCAGCTCCGCGGCCGCCGCCGTCCACTGGCGCTGGTGCATCGTGTCGCGCTCGATGAGGAACGACAGCATGTCCCGCACGCCCTTGTCGCTCGTCATGTGCCACAGCCGCGCGACCTGCAGGCGCCCCTGGAGCTCGGCGTTCGCGTTCGCGGTGAAGTCGGCCAGCAGGTTCCCGCTGGCGGTCACGTAGCTGCCCTGCCAGGGGTTGCCGTTGGAGTCGACGGGCCGCGCCCCCGCGCCGGCGACGATGGCGTGCTGGACGTCCATGCCGCCGATGACCGCGGCGATCGTCGGGTCGGACTGCACCGCGTCGTCGGTCGCCCCGATGGGGGCCTTCTCGAGAAGCTGGGCGATCATGATGGCCAGCATCTCGACGTGGCCGAACTCCTCGGCGGCGATGCCGTACAGGAGGTCGCGGTACTTGCCGGGGATGTGGGTGTTCCAGGCTTGGAAGCCGTACTGCATGGCGACCGTGATCTCGCCGTACTGCCCGCCGAGGACCTCCTGCAGCTTGCGCGCGTAGACCGCGTCGGGGGCGTCGGGCTTGGCCTGGTGCTGGAGTTCCTGCTTGTGGAAGAACACGGGTGCTCCTTCCGCGACCCGTCACGGGTCACGTGTCGTCGGTCGGATGGGCTCAGCTGTCCGTGCCCGGTCCCGTACCCCGCCGCCCCGCGGTGAAACGGTGAACGTCGAACCACCGGGCGGCTGCGGTCACCGCTGCGCCGGGGCCGGCTGCCGGCGCACCGACCAGCGCGACAGGGCGTACAGGACGGCGCCGAGCGCGAGCATGGCCGCACCGCGCAGCCACACGCCCGCCTCCTGCTGCGTCAGCAGGGCCAGGCACGAGAGCACCCCGAGGACGGGCACGACCGCCGGGGCGCGGAAGTGGGCGTGCTCGACGCGGTCGCGGCGCAGCTTCAGGACGGCGACGTTGACGGCGATGAACACGAACAGCAGCAGCAGGACGACGGTGGCGGCCAGGGTCTCGAGGTCCCCGCTGAGCACGAGCACCATGGCGATGAGCGTGGTCACGACGATCGCGACCCAGGGCGTCTGCCGGCCGGGCAGGACGCGCGCCAGCACGGCGGGCAGGAGGCGCTCCGCGGCCATGCCGTAGGTGAGCCGGCTGCACATGATGGCCGTGAGCAGCGCCCCGTTGGCGACGGCGATGAGCGCGATGAGTGCGAACAGCCACCCCGGCAGACCCACGTCGGCGACGTTCACGACCTCCAGCAGCGGGCCGGAGGAGTTCACGAGGACGTCGGTGGGCACCGCGACGGACACGGCCAGCCCCACGGCGACGTAGACGACCCCGGCCGTCAGCAGGCCGCCGAACAGGGCGCGCGGGTAGTTCCGGCTCGGGTCGATCGCCTCCTCCGCGACGTTGGCGGAGGTCTCGAACCCGACGAAGGAGTAGAACGCGATGACCGCCGCGCCGAGGACGGCCGCGGCCGAGGAGCCGCTGCCGTCGATCTCCAGGACGCGGCCCGGCGCACCGTCCCCGCGGCCCAGCACGACGGCGGCGAGGACGACGACCAGCACGAGCCCGCTGAGCTCGACGACCGTCATGACCACGTTGGCGCGCAGCGAGTCCTTGATGCCGCGGGCGTTCAGCGCGGCGACGAGGACGAGGAACACCAGGGCCGTCGGGACGGGCGGGACGTCGACGAGCTCGGACAGGTAGCTGCCCGAGAACGCCAGCGCCAGCCCGGCGACGCTGGTCACCCCGGCCGCGAGCATGCTGAACCCGACGAGGAAGGACACCACCGGCACCTTGAACGCGCGCTGGGCGAAGACGGCCGCGCCGCCCGCCCGCGGGTACTTGGTGACGAGCTCCGCGTAGGAGGCGGCCGTCAGCAGCGCCAGCAGCAGGGCCAGCAGCAGGGGCAGCCACACCGCTCCCCCGACCTCACCGGCGAGGACCCCGACGAGGGCGTAGATCCCGGCCCCCAGCACGTCCCCGAGGATGAACAGGTACAGCAGCTTGCCGGTGATGGCCCGCTTGAGCGGGGTGTCCGCCGCGCCGGAGGACGGTCGGGGCGGCGCGTTGGTCCCGCCCGCCGGGGGGTGGTGATCAGGGGTCATGCCTGGTCCCTACCCCGCGGCCGCGACCGCACACGCTCCGTGCACCACGCCCCGCGGCGACGTGCGCGGACGCCCCCGGAGCACCAGGGTGGGGCGCGCGCGATCGCCGGCGACGACAGGGAGACGGACATGGACGGCACCACGGCCCGCACCTCCGCGCGGGGTGCGCCGACGCCCCGCCACCTGCTGGGGATCTACCTCGACGACCACCTGGCGGGAGCCCAGGCCGGGTTGTCGAGGTTCCGCGCCGCGGCCCGGGCGGAGCGCGGGAGCCCGGCGGGCGCCGCGCTGGAACGGCTGCAGGGCGAGGTCGCCGAGGACCTGCGCACCCTGGAGTCCGTCATCGCCGCCCTGGACCTGCCGCGCCGCAGCGGGTTCCGGGTGCTGGCCGCCGTGACCGAGCGCGTGGGCCGGCTCAAGCCGAACGGCCGGCTCGTGCGGCGCTCACCGCTCGCGAGCGTCGTCGACCTGGAGGGCCTGCTGCTGGGGGTCGAGGGCAAGGGTGCGCTGTGGCGATCTCTGCGGGTCCTCGCGGACACCGAACCCCGGCTCGACGCGACCCGCCTCGACGCGCTCGCCGAGCGGGCGGAGCGGCAGGCGGCGGAGCTGGAGGTCCTGCGCCGCAGCGCCGTCGTGGAGGCGCTGGGTCCCGCGGCCGCGTGAGGCTCCCGGCGGACTGAGGAGCCGGCGGCGGGGGCCCGAGACGAGCAGGCCCGGGACGACCGCGGCCCCCGCCGCGGAGTGCGACAGGGGCTGCGGTGGTCCAGCGGATCCGGTCAGCCGGCCGCGACGTCCCCGCGCCAGGCACCGGTCTCGGTGCCGCGCGACTCGATGAACGTCTTGAAGCGCTTGAGGTCCGCCTTGATCTGGCGGTCGTCGGCGCCGATGGCGCTACCGATCTTCTCGACGATGTTCTCGGCCTCCCAGTCCAGCTGGACGGTGACCCGGGTCTCGCTGTCGCCGAGGCGGTGGAAGGTCACGACACCCGCGTGGTCCTTGCCGTCGACGCTCTTCCAGGCGACCCGCTCGTCCGGGTGCTGCTCGGTGATCTCGGCGTCGAACTCGCGCTCGACCCCCGCCACCTTGGTCTTCCAGTGCGTGAGGGTGGGGTTGGTCTGCGTGACTGACTCGACCCCGTTCATGAACTCGGGGAAGGACTCGAACTGGGTCCACTGGTCGTACGCGGTGCGCACGGGAACGGACACGTCGATCGTCTCGATCACTTGGCTCACAGGTGACTCCCTTCGTCGTGCTCGGGTGGTGCAGGCCCTCTCGGCCCTCCCCCATCGTGCGGGCACGACGCCGCTGCGGCATCCGGAGATCACGTGACGGCGATCACCCGCGCCGGGCGCCCACGCGCGTCAGGGCCCCACCGCGCGTGGCGGTGGGGCCCTGACGCGGCGGCGCGTCGTCAGTCGTTCGGCGCCGCGGCGTCCTTCCCGTCCTCGTCGGCCTGCTCCGCCTCGACGGCGAAGCCGGTGTCGTTGCCGTACCCCGGAAGCTCCGGCTCCTCGGCTGCTGCCGCCGAACCGGCCTTCTCCTCAGGTTGAGAACTCACAGGACGCTCCTCGTCGCTCGTCACAGACCCAGGGGCGAGAGCAGACCCTTCTTCATCTCCGTCGGCTTCTGCTGCTCACCCTGCTGGGCACCCAGCACCAGCAGGATGCCCGTCAGAGCCGGGATCGACCACTGCAGCAGCTTCAGCTGCTTCTGGGCCGACGCCGCCTCGGGCGAGGTGGCCGAGTTGGGGTCGACGCCGCTGGCGGCCGGCGTGGGCGACTCCTTGCCCAGTCGCGCCCCCTGGGTGCCCGAGTAGGCGGTGACGCCCATGGCGACGAGCGTCAGGGCGCCCTTGACGATGGTGTTGCCGCGGGTGCCCTTCTGCGCGGCGACGCGGCCCTTGTTGGCGGCGATCAGCGCGATGCCCCCGATGGCGTGGACGCCGATGGCGGCGGCGTTGACCGGAGCCCAGCGGGCCCAGCCGGCGTTCGCGACGGTCACGCGGTCGACCGGGTTGCTGACGGCCGCGGAGGCGCCGTTCAGGCCGACGGCGCCGAACAGCGACCCCCCGAACCAGGCGGCGAGCCCGAGGTCGTGCATGGATCGAATCACGGTCTGACGATCGGACACAGTCGTCCCTTCCAGTCCAGCGGTGGCCCGCAGGCCCTTCGGGACCGGACTACCCCGCGACGCCCGGGTCATGCGCCGCGGAGGCCGGGAGATCAGCCGGCGTCGGTCATGGCGCCCCGGACGTAGCCGGCGACGACGTCCTCGGCCACCTCCCGCAGCTTGCGGTTGCTCTGCTGCGACATGCGGCTGAGGCGCACGAACGCCTCGTCGGGCGAGCAGCCGTGCACCGCGACGAGGATTCCCTTCGCCTGCTCGATGCCCGCGCGCGAGCGCATGGCCTCGGTGAGCTGCTCGGCGCGCCGGACCGCCTCCTCGTACGCGGCGGCGTCCAGCACCGGCACGGCCACGTGGCGCACGACCTCGGCCACCGCGGCCTCGCCCGGGTCGCCTGCGGCGTCCGCACCCGTGAGGTAGAGGACCAGCGTGCCCGTGAAGTCCCCCGCCGGCGGCAGCGCCGCGATCAGGGCCCGGCGCACGCCGTGGCGGCGGGCGACGGAGCGGAACTCGGCGCCCCCGCCCTCGGGAGCGGTGTCGCCAGGAGCGGTGTCCACGGACAGCACCCGCGGTGGGGGCGGCGCGGACGGGAGGAACCCGCGGGGGTGCTGGCGCTCGTCGAGCACGCTCGCCAGGCGCCCCGCGAACTCGACGAAGCGGACCGTGCCGCGGTGCGCGACGCTCAGGGAGGCGTCGGCCGCCGCGGGCAGGGCCGCGACCACGAGGCCGGCCACGTGCCGCAGCACCTCACCCGTGGGGCGGGTGGCGATCGAGACGGTGGAGAGGCCCGCCACGAGGCGGGCGAGGGCCGCGTCGTCCAGACCCGCGCCGGCGGGCGGCTGCTCGCCGCTCACCGCGCACCCACCGGGGACGGCGTCCCTCCCGCGGACCGCTCGCGCGGGGCTGGGGACGTCACCCGGCTCGTCGTGCCTGG
The DNA here is from genome assembly GCF_011839805.1 of Kineococcus rubinsiae. GTDB lineage: Bacteria > Actinomycetota > Actinomycetes > Actinomycetales > Kineococcaceae > Kineococcus > Kineococcus rubinsiae. The sequence continues at coordinate 159,741 of NZ_VWPY01000001.1, forward strand.
TCCGGTCGTCCACGTCGTGCGACCGGAGGCAGGGAACGGGGACCCGTTCACGGAACACCTCCATGGGCGGCACAGGACACCTCGATCGGGTCCTGGCACTCACTGCTCCGCGCCGGTTGCTCCACGCTGCGGGAAATCCTAGATGACGCCGGGGTCCGTCCTCACCACGGACGCGGCGCGGTCAGCGCCCGGGGTCGGGCAGGAACTGCTCCGAGACCAGCCGGCCCTCGATCATGTCGTCGGCCAGGTCCTCGAGCGTGCGGCCCTGGGCGAAGGCCCGGGCCCGCAGCACCGCGAGCGCGTCGGCCGAGCTCATCCGGAGCTCGAAGTTGAGCATGCCGAGCGCCACCCAGACCCGGCGCCGCCGCTGCGCCCCGGGGGCGTCGAGCCAGGACACGGCGCCGAGGTCCTCGTCCTCGTCGGGCCCCTCGGGCACCGGGGACGCGGCCAGGAGCACGTCGGACATCTCGTCGGCCAGGCGCAGGGCGCCGGCCGGGTCGAACGCCGACGCGGCCACCGGGGACAGGAAGTACAGGTCGAGGACGCCGAAGCCCGCGAAGCTGTGCCCGAGTGGGAGGCACACCTGCGACCGGTAGCCCGCGCGGCTCAGGATGTCCTGCTGCAGCACGGACCACTCGCGGGCGAGGACGTCCGCGGAGGCGACGACGACGGACTGGGTGTCGTGCGCCCGGAAGCAGGGACCGTCGCCGAGGGCGAACTGGCAGCGCTCGGCCGCCGCGGCCGCGGGGCTGCTGGCGCCGATGGGCAGGCGCAGCGAGGGACGGCTGATGATGCTGAGCCCGGCGCCGTCGACGTCGAGGACGGAGGCGCAGGCCCGGGCGAGGGAGTCGGGGAGGAGCTCGGGGGCCCGGGTGCCCGCGTCGCGGATCCAGGCCTCGGCGAAGTCCTCCAGCACGCAGGTGACCCTACGGAGGAGCGGGCGGGAGCGCAGCACGAGGGGTGCCGACCCCGGGGAGGGACCCCGGAACGCAGAACTGCCCGCCACCGCCGGAGCGGTGACGGGCAGTGCGAGGAACCGTGCGTCAGACGCGCGAAACCTGGCTCGCCTGCGGGCCCTTCTGGCCCTGCGTGACGGTGTACTCGACGCGGTCGTTCTCGTCGAGGCTGCGGTAGCCGTCGCCGACGATCTCGCTGAAGTGGACGAACACGTCCGCCGTGCCGTCAGAAGGGGCGATGAAGCCGAAGCCCTTCTCGCCGTTGAACCACTTGACGGTGCCCTGAGCCATGAGGCCTCCTGGGGTGAAACGCTCCGTGAGGAGCTAGCCGCCGAGGGGCTGACCCGGTTGGGAAGCAAAGAAGCCCTCGTGTAGATCCCCGGGGGCGTTTGAAGCACATCGAGAACTGCGACTGAGAGGAACGCTACCACCGATCTCGGGCGGTGGACCACCCGCCCTCGGCCGGCAGCGCCGCGGACGGCCCACCCGGCGGGGACCGGACGCCACCAGGACTAGCGTCGCGGGCGATGGACACCCCGGCCCCGCCCGCGCAGCGCACCTCGCTCCCCCTCGTCGTCCTCGGCGTCCTGCTGGTGGCCCTGGCCCTGCGCGGCCCGGTGGTCGCCGTGGCCCCGGTCGTGGGCCAGCTCTCGCAGGACCTCGGCATCGGGCTGCGCACCACCGCCCTGCTCACCAGCGTGCCGGTGCTGTGCTTCGCCCTGGCCGCGCCGCCCGCTTCGGCGCTCATCGCGCGCCTCGGCCCCGACCTCTCCCTGCTGGTCGCGGCCGTGGGCGTGCTCGCGGGCTCCCTCGTGCGCTCCAGCGGCGGGCTCTTCCCGGCCTTCGCCGGCACCGTCCTGCTGGGCCTGGCCATCACGGTCGGCAACGTCGTCGTGCCCGTCGTGATCTCGCGCGACTGCGCCGGGCGGGTGGGCCTCGTGACCGGCGCCTACACGGCCTCGTTGAACTTCGGGTCCATGACCGCGACGGCCGTCACGGCACCGCTGGCCCTCGCGGCGGGCTGGCGGGGCGCCCTGCTCCTGCCGGCCGTCTGGGTCGTGCTCACCGTGCCCGTGTGGGTCGTCGCCTCGCGCGGTCGCCTGCACCGCGTGCCCACCGCCACCCGGCACGCGGCCGCGCGGTCCGGGGCGAGCAGCGTCTGGAAGCGCCCCGAGGCGTGGCTGCTGCTGCTCGCCTTCGCGGGCCAGGGCTTCTCGTACTACGCCGTCACCGCGTGGCTGCCCACCCTGCTCGCGGACGAGCTCGGCGTCTCGGCCGCGACCGCCGGCACCGCCGCCTCCGTCTTCCAGGTCTTCGCCATCGGCGGCGCCTTCGGGGTCCCGGCGCTCGCGGCGTGGTGGGGCCGCCTGGCGCCCGTCCTGCTGCTGGTGTGCGGGGCGTGGCTCGTGCTGCCGGTGGGGCTGCTCCTGGCCCCGCAGTGGTGGCCCGCGTGGTCGGCCGTCGGCGGCGTGGCCCAGGGCGGCGGCCTCGTCGTCGTGTTCATCGCGGTCGTGCAGCAGAGCCGCGAGGAGGCCGACGCCCGGCGGCTGTCGGCGATGGTCCAGGGCGGCGGGTACGCCGTGGCGGCCGTCGGGCCCTACGTCGTGGGCGCGGTGCACGAGGCCACGGGCGGGTGGACCGCGCCGCTGCTCGTCGTCGCGGTCGCGCTGCTCGTCATGGCGGGGACGGGCGCGGCGGCCGTGCGGCACCGCGCCCCCGCCCCCTCCTGAGCCCGCCTCAGCGGGGCGCGTCCTCCGGTTCGGCCGCCGAGGTACCGGCCAGCCCGCCCGTCATCGCGTACTCCTCCTCGGGGGAGAGGACGAGGCGGTGCCGGCCGTGCACGGCGAAGGCGAGCAGGCCGAGGGCGAAGACGACGGCGATCGCCACGATCGCCGGCCGGTAGGTGGCGTTGAAGAGGAACCCGAAGAAGACCAGCAGGGCCAGCACCCCGGCCAGGACGGCCCCGGGGACCCCGACGGGGCTGCGGTAGGGCCGCTCGGCGTCCGGGAACCGGCGCCGCAGCAGGACGAACGACACCATCTGCAGGACGTAGGCGATGACGGCGCCCCAGACGGCGATGTTCAGGACGATCGACCCGGCCGCCTCGCTGCCGCTGAACTGCACGACGAGCAGGGCCGCGAAGCCGATGACGGCGCCCGCCAGCAGCGCCGCCCAGGGCGTCTTGCGCGAGCCGGTGAGCGACAGCGCCTTGGGGTAGTAGCCGGCCCGCGAGAGCGAGTACACGTTGCGGCCGTAGGCGTACATGATCCCCTGCAGCGACGCGAGCAGGCCGATGAGGGCGAACGCGGACAGCACCGCGGCCACGTCCCCGCCGGGCAGGACGGCGCGGAAGCCGTCGAGGAGGGGTTCGTCGGACTCCCCCAGCGCCGCGGCGCCGGTGACGGCCGGGTTCAGCACGACGACGACGGCGCCCGTGACGACGAGGGTCGCGAGGCCCCAGAGCCCGGCGCGGGGGATGTCCCGGCTCGGGGTCCGGGCCTCCTCGGCGGCCAGCGGGAGCTCCTCGATGCCGAGGAACAGCCACATGGCGAAGGGCATCGCGAGGATGACCGGCCCCAGGCCGTGCGGCAGGAAGGTGCTCGCGCCCGCGTCGGGCACGACGTCGAACAGCTTCGAGGTGTCCAGCGCGTCCGAGGTCAGCGCCAGGACGGCGAACACGGCCAGCACGAGCAGCGACAGCACCGAGACGACGAGGGCGAAGCGGAAGGACACCTCGGCGCCGACGACGTTCAGGGCCAGGAAGACGCCGTACAGGACGACCCACCACACCCACGCCGGCAGCGAGACGCCGAGCAGCTCGGAGGTGATGCCGTCGGCGTAGGAGGCGGAGAAGTAGACGACGACGGCGGTGGTCGCGACGTACTCGATGGACTCGGCGAGGCCGGTGACGAAACCGCCCCACGGCCCCATGGCCGCCCGGGCGAAGGAGTAGGCGCCCCCGGTGTGCGGCATCGCGGCGGACATCTCGCCGATGCTGCAGAGCATCGCGACGTACATGACCGCGACGAGGACGACGGCGATGACGAACCCGCCCCAGCCCGCGGAGCTGATGCCGTAGTTCCAGCCCGAGAAGTCGCCGGAGATGACGGCGGCGATGCCGATGCCCCACAAGCCCCAGAAACCGGCCGAGCGCACGAGGCCGCGCTTGTCGAAGTAGCCCTCCTCGGCCGAGGAGTAGGTGACGGACGACCGGGACGGCGGGTTCTCCACGGGTGCTCCTCGCGCAGGGGGCTGTGATCTCGCAACCTAGGGCCCCGGAGCGCCGCGCGGCCAGGATCCGCGGGGACCGGAGGAGGCGGCCCGGGCGGGGGCCGCTCCGCCCGCGGTCGGAGCGCGCGGGAGCGGGCACGGGGCCGCCGGCGGACGACGGTCCCGACCGTGCAGCGGGCCGCAACACGCGGGAAACACCCCCGCAACAACGGGCCGAAAACAGGGTCTACGAGCGTCACGAAGGTTCACGGTGAGTGATAAGTGCAGGTGATGTCGGGCGCGGCGACCGCTCCCCCGGGATTCCGGTCTACGTTGACCCGATGGGTGCGGAACTGACACTCGGTGCGGAAGAAGAACTCCACCTCATCGACCTCGAACGGTGGCAGCTGTCCGCCCGGGCGCCCCAGGTGCTGTCCCGGCTGCCCTCGCAGTCCTACTCGGCGGAGCTGCAGCGCACGACGGTCGAGACGAACACCGACGTCGTGACGTCGCTGTCGGCCCTGCGGGCGGAACTCGTGCGCCTGCGCCGCGGGCTGGTCGAGGTCGCCGACCGGGAGGGGCTCGGGGTGGCCGCCGTGGGCACGGCACCGCGCTCGACGTTCACCGACTTCGAGCTCACCGCGACCGGCCGCTACGGGCGCATGCAGGAGCAGTACCGCCTGCTCGTCGACGAGCAGCTCATCTGCGGCCTGCAGGTGCACGTGGGCGTCTCCGACCGCGACCTGGCCGTCGACGTCATGCAGCGCCTCGCGCTCGACCTGCCGACCTTGCTGGCCCTGTCGGCGAGCTCCCCCTTCTGGAACGGCCACGACACCGGCTACGCCAGCATCCGCACCACCATCTGGCAGCGCTGGCCGAGCGCCGGGCCGACGGGCGCCCTGTCGTGCGCGAAGGACTACGACGAGCTGCTCGGCGACCTCATCACCTCCGGCGTCATCGCCGACGCGAAGATGGCCTACTTCGACGTCCGGCCCTCCGCGCACGCCCCGACGCTGGAGCTGCGGCTGTCCGACGCCTGCCCGATCGTCGACGACGCGGTGCTCGTCGCGGGCCTGTTCCGCGCCCTCGTGCGCGCCGCCGAGCAGGACGCCGACGCCGGCCTCCCGCTCCCCGTGGTCCCCGCCCCGCTGTACCGGGCCGGGGTCTGGCAGGCCGCCCGCGGCGGGCTGTCCGGCCACCTGCTCGACGGCACCGACCACCCGCGCCCGCGGCCCGCGGCGGAGGTCGTCCGGGCGCTGGTGGCGCGGCTGCGCCCGCAGCTGGAGGAGCTCGGTGACCTCGACGACGTCACCGAGCTCGCCGAGACCGCGCTCGCGCGCGGCAACTCCGCCGACCGCCAGCGCGCGGCCTTCGTGGAGCGCGGCGACCTCGACGACGTCATGCGGCTCGTGGTGGCCGAGACGCACGGCGACGAGGGGGCCGCGGCCCCGGCGCCCGCCGCGCTGCGCCGCTACCGCGCCCGCGCGGGGGACGAGGCCATCGGCACCTCCTCGCTGCCCCGGGCCGCCTACCGCGACGTCGTCGAGCACGTGCGCGGGCTCGGCCGCGAGGAGCTGGCGCGGCGCGAGGCCGAGAAGGCGGTGTGGACGGCCGAGCACCACCTGGCCTTCGTCGTCGACGGGGCCGAGAAGCCGTTCGAGGTCGACCTCGTGCCCCGCATCATCAGCCGCCACGAGTGGGCGGAGCTGCGGGCCGGTCTCGTCCAGCGCGCCCGCGCCCTGGAGCACTTCCTGCGCGACGTCTACGGCGAGCAGCGCATCGTCGCCGACGGGGTGCTGCCCCCGGACAGCGTGCGCGGCGCTCCCGGCTGGCGCGACGAGGCCACCCGGCTGCCGGCGGGGGTCGTGCGGGCCGCGGTGCAGGGCTTCGACCTGGTCCGCAACGAGTACGGCGGCTGGCGCGTGCTGGAGGACAACCTGCGCAACCCGAGCGGCGCCGCCTACGCCATCGCCACGCGCTCCCTGCTGGACGCCGTGATGCCCGACCTGCCGCGCCCGGCGGGCCTGGCGGACCCGGCCACGGCCTTCGAGCTGCTGCGCTCCACCCTGCTCGCGGGCTCCAAGCCCGGCACGCGGGCCGCGCTGCTGTCCAGCGGCGCGGGTTCGGGGGCGTGGTTCGAGCACCGGCGCCTGGCGGACGGGGCCGGGCTGCTGCTCGTGGGCGCCGACGACCTCGAGGTCGTGCGCGGCCGCGTCCTGCACCGCGGCACGTCCGACCCGGTGGGCTCGCTCTACCTGCGCCTGGACGTCGAGCTCCTCGACCTGTGCGACTCCCGCGGGCGCGCGATCGGGCGCGAGCTCTTCGACGCGGCGGCCGCGGGTGCGGTCGTGCTCGCCAACGCCCCCGGCAACGGCGTCGCGGACGACAAGGCCATGTACCGCTCGGTGCCCGAGCTCATCGGCTACTACCTCGACGAGCGCCCGCTGCTGGAGTCGGTGCCGACCTACCGCACCAGCGACGACGGCGAGCGCCGCGCGGTGCTGGAGCGCGTCGGGGAGCTCGTGACGAAGCCCGTCGACGGCTACGGCGGCGCCGGGGTCCTCATCGGCCCCGCGGCCTCCGCGGCGCAGGTCTCCGCGCGCCGCGCGGAGATCGCGGCCCGCCCCGGGGACTGGGTGGCGCAGGAGGTGGTGCAGCTGTCGTCGGTGCCGTCGCTGGCCGACGGCCTCCTGCACCCCCGCCACGTGGACCTGCGCGCGTTCGTCCTCGTCACGGGGACGGAGCGCGAGGACTGCCGGCTGGCGGACGTGGCGCTGACCCGGGTCGCCCCCGAGGGCAGCCTGGTCGTGAACTCCTCGCGCGGCGGCGGGGCGAAGGACACGTGGATCGTGACGGACGACGACGCAGGAGGTGCCCGTGTGCGGGCTCGCGGGTGAGCTGAGGCTGGACGGTGGGGGCGCCGACGTCGGCGCCGTCACCCGGATGACGGGCTGCATGGTGCACCGCGGCCCCGACGGCGAGGGCGTGTCCACGCGCGGGCCCGTGGCCCTGGGCCACCGGCGGCTCTCGATCATCGACCTGTCCGAGGCCGGGGCCCAGCCCATGGTCGACGACGTCAACGGGCTCACGGTCGTGTTCAACGGCTGCATCTACAACTACGAGGCGCTGCGCCGCGAGCTGCAGGACCTGGGCCACCGGTTCACCTCGACGTCGGACACCGAGGTCGTCGAGAAGGCCTACGCGCAGTGGGGCACGGACTGCGTCCAGCGCTTCCTGGGCATGTTCGCGTTCGCGATCCACGAGCACGCCAGCGGCCGCCTCGTCCTGGGCCGCGACCGCCTCGGCATCAAGCCCCTCTACCTCGACGAGCGGCCCGGGCTGCTGCGCTTCGCCTCCACGGTGCAGGCCCTGCTGGCCGGCGGCGGCGTGGACACCTCGATCGACCGCACGGCGCTCGCGCAGTACATGACGTTCCACTCCGTGGTGCCGGCGCCGCGCACGATCCTCGCGGGGATCCGCAAGCTCCCGCCGGCCACCGTGCGCGTCGTCGAGCGCGACGGCACGAGCAGCGAGCACGTCTACTGGGAACCCGACTTCTCCCGCGACCCCGACCGCGCGGACTGGACCTCGCGCGACTGGGAGGAGGCGCTGCTGGAGTCCCTGCGGGTCGCGGTCGAGCGGCGCATGGTGGCCGACGTCCCCGTGGGCGTCCTGCTCTCCGGCGGCATCGACTCGAGCCTCGTCGTGGCCCTGCTCGCCGAGGCCGGGCAGAAGGACCTCGCCACGTTCAGCATCGGCTTCGACGCCGCGGGCGGGGAGTCCGGCGACGAGTTCGAGTACTCGAGCCTGGTCGCCGGCCGGTTCGGCACCGACCACCACCGCATCGCCATCGACTCCGCGCGCCTGCTGCCGGGCATCGACGGCACGGTGCGGGCCATGAGCGAACCCATGGTGAGCCACGACTGCGTCGCGTTCTACCTGCTCTCGCAGGACGTCTCGGCGTCGGTGAAGGTCGTGCAGTCGGGCCAGGGCGCCGACGAGGTGCTGGGCGGCTACGACTGGTACCCGCCCCTGGCCGGGGTTCCGCGCGGCGAGGCCGCCGAGGCCTACGCGCAGGTGTTCTTCGACCGGCGCTTCGCCGCGCTCGGCGACGTGCTGGCGCCGCAGTGGCTGCCCGAGCGCGACGTCGCGAGCGAGTTCATCGCCGCCCAGTTCGCCCGCGCCGACGCCGAGACGTCGGTGGACGCGGCCCTGCGCAACGACACGACGGTGATGCTCGTCGACGACCCGGTCAAGCGCGTCGACAACATGACGATGGCGTGGGGCCTGGAGGCCCGGGTCCCGTTCCTCGACCACGAGTTCGTGGAGCTCGCGGGGCGCATCCCGCCGGAGCTCAAGCTGGCCGACGGCGGCAAGGGCGTGCTGAAGCGCGCGGCCCGCGGCGTGGTCCCCGACGAGGTGATCGACCGGACGAAGGGCTACTTCCCGGTGCCCGCGATCCGGCAGCTCGAGGGCCCCTACCTGGCCCGCGTCCGCGACGCCCTGACCGACCCCGCGGCCCGGCGCCGCGGCCTGTTCCCGCAGGCCACCCTGGACCGGCTGCTGGCCGACCCCAACGCCGAGCGCACGACGCTGGGCTCGAACGCGCTGTGGCAGCTGGCGCTGCTCGAGATGTGGCTGCAGGAGCACGACGTCGGCTGAGCCGCGGGGGCGGGCGGGCTCCCCGGAGGAGACGCCGGGGCCCGCGGTGGACCACGATGGGGGCATGGAGACGACGACGGCGGTGCCCGTTCTGGAGCAGGCGATCGGCTTCGCCGACGGCCTCGTCGACGCCTGGGGCAGCTGGAGCCCCACCATGACGCCGGACGCCCGCCGCGTCGCGTTCATCTCCGACCGCTCGGGCGTGCCCCAGCTGTGGATCCAGGACGTCGTGCTCGACGGGCCGCCCCCCGCCGCGCGCCACCTCCCCCTCTCCGACGACCCCGTCGTGTCGGTGACGTGGGCCGCGGACAGCCGGTGGCTGGCGTGCGCGGTCGCCACCGACGGCGGTGTCCGCACCCAGGTGTGGGTCGTGCGCCCCGACGGCAGCGACGCGCGGCGCATCGCGGGCGACGCGAGCGAGCACGCCGAGCTCGGCCCGTGGACCCGCAGCGGCCACCGGGTCGTCGTGACGTTCCCACCGGACGCCGGGCGGCCCACCCGCTCGTTCCTGGGCGACCCCGCCACGGGCCGCCTCGACCCGCTGGCCGAGGGCGACCTGTTCCACGTGCTCGACGTCTCGCTCGAGGAGCGGTTCCTCGTCCTCATCGACGGCGAGCGTGGGCAGCAGTTCTGCACCGTCGTCGACCGGCTGATCGACGAGCACTCCACGCTGCTGCCGCACGGCGCCACGGGGTCCACCGACGTCGCGCTGCTGCGCCCGGCGCCCGAGGGCCAGACGGGCCCGGTGTACGTCTACCTGGCCTCCGACGTCGGGCTCCCGCGCCGGCAGCTCATCGGGATGCCGTTCGGCCCCAACGGGTTCAAGGGCGAACCGCGCACCCTGGGGTTCCGCGACGACGCCGAGCTGGAGGGCCTGGACGCCGACGACGCGGGCCGGCTGCTGCTGCTCGTGTGGAACGTCGCGGGTTCCAGCGAGCTGGAGCTGTTCGACACCACCACCCACGAGCGCACGGCGGTCCACGGCCTGCCCGGGCTGGTCGCGGCGAACCCCGTCCTGTCCCGCGACGGGGGCAGCGTCATCCTCGGCGTCGAGGGGCCGCAGCGCCCGCGCGAGCTGTGGCACGTCGACACGGTCACGCAGGTCTGGACCCGCGTCACCGAGGGGCCCCCGCTGCCCGACCGCGAGTGCGTCGTGCCCGTCCTGGAGACGTTCGCGGCGGAGGACGGCCTGCCCCTGACGGGGTGGCTGTACCGGCCGCCGGGCCAGGAGGGCCCCGGGCCGGCGGTGCTCAGCCTGCACGGCGGGCCGGAGGCGCAGGAGCGGCCCACGTTCTCGCCGCAGGCGCAGGCCATGGTGGCCGCGGGGCTGACGGTGTTCGCCCCCAACGTCCGGGGCTCGTCGGGGTTCGGCCGGGAGTTCGTCCACGCCGACGACGTCGAGGGCCGCTACGGCGCCTTCGCCGACGTCCTGGCGTGCGCCGACCACCTCGTGCAGCGCGGGCTGGCCGACCCGGACCGGATCGCCGTCACCGGCCGCTCCTACGGCGGGTACCTCACGCTCGCCTCCCTCGCCTTCTCCCCCGGCGTCTTCGCCGCGGGCATCGACATCTGCGGGATGTCCGACCTCACGACCTTCTACCGCGACACGGAGCCCTGGATCGCCGCGGCGGCGGTGTCGAAGTACGGCCACCCCGAGCGCGACCGCAAGCTCATCGAGGACGTCTCCCCGCTCGCGCAGGTCGACGCGATCGACGTGCCGCTCCTCGTGGTCCACGGCGAGCTCGACACCAACGTGCCCATCGGCGAGGCGCACCAGGTGGTCGCCGCGCTGCGGGCCCTGGACCGCCCCGTGGACTACCTGGAACTGCCCGGCGAGGGCCACGACTACCGGCGCGCGTCGTCGCGCAAGACGCTGGCCGCCGCGATGGTCCGCTTCCTCGCGGAGCACCTGGCGCCGGCCCGCTGAGGCGCCGAGCCACCGAGCGCCGGACCACTGCGCTGTCGAACTCCTGAGCCGGCAGGGGGACGTGGACCCCCGACCCGTGGATGACGAGTGCGGTGCCGGAGCCAGCAGGGGGACTTGAACCCCCAACCCGTGGATGACGAGTGCGGTGCCGGAGCCAGCAGGGGGACTTGAACCCCCAACCCCCGAATTACAAGTTCGGTGCGCTACCAGTTGCGCCATGCTGGCCTGCCGGGGCGCGCCCCGGCACCTCCGCATCGTAGCCGCGCGCCGCCTCCGGGCCCGAGTCCGCGCACCGGGGAGCGAGGCGGGAAGCAGCGGGCGCCGGGGGGCGTTGGCGCGGTCAGTCGATCCCGGGAGGCAACCGTGAGCACCCAGCAGCTCGTCGTCACGCACGACGAGGTGGCGCACCGCTACGAGGGGCGCCTGGACGGCCGCGTCGTGGCGCTGGCCGACTACGTGCCCCAGGACGGGGCGATCGCCATGACCCACACCGAGGTGGACCCCGAGCACGAGCACGAGGGCCTCGCCACGCAGCTGGTCGACGAGGCGCTGGCCGACGTCCGGCGCCGCGGGCTGCGCGTGGTGCCCGCCTGCTCCTTCGTCCGCCTTCACGTGCAGCGCCACCGCGAGGAGTACGCGGACATCCTCTGAGCGCCTGCGGCTGCGCTGCGCGCGACGGCGGTGCAGGCTGGGGCCGTGGACGACTACCGCGCCTGGAAGGTGCTGGCACCCAGCGGGTTGCTCCTCGTCGGGGCGGGGGTGAGCACCGCGATCGACGCGAGCACGCGCCGCGGCAGCGGCGGCCTGCTGCGCTGGGCCGGGCAGGGCACGGTGGGCCTCGTGGCCCTCAACGCCGGGCTCTGCCTCTTCGGCGAGGCCGTGAAGCGGCGCGCGCTGCACGACGTCGCCGAGCGCTGGGCTGCCGCACAACGCCCCTGATCGCACCGGTCACCGGGCAGGATGGGCGCGTGAGCGCCGCCAGCCCCTCCGAGGACACGAGCACCTCAGGGGTACCGGGTACCTCCGAGGCCGGCTCGTCCGCCGGCGCGGGTCCGGCCGGGGCACCCGCGCGCCGGCGCCGGGGGCGGGCGAGCGCGGGGCTCGTGACGCTGGACGACGTGGCCCGCGAAGCCGGCGTCTCGCTGGCCACGGCCTCCCGCGTGCTGAACGGCAGCACCCGCACGGTCGGTGAGGCCCTCAGCGAGCGCGTCACGGACGCCGCGGCCCGCCTCGACTACCGGCCCAACGCGCAGGCCCAGGCCATGGCCCGCGGCCGCTCGGACGTCGTCGGCCTCGTCGTGCACGACATCGCCGACCCGTACTTCTCCTCCATCGCCGCCGGGCTGATGACCCGGGCGGCCGACGCGGACGTCATCGTCACCCTCGCCGTGACCGACGGGTCGCGGGAGCGCGAGGTCGCCCAGGTCGCGGCGCTGCGGCGGCAGCGGGTCCGGGCCGTCGTCCTCGTGGGCAGCCGCTGGCAGGACCTCGCGAGCCTGACCGCGCTGCGCGCGGAGCTGGACGCCTTCCGCGCCTCCGGGGGACGGGTCGCCGCCGTGACGCAGGACGTCCTCGACGTCGACACCGTCCTGCTGGGCAACGAGGCGGGCGCCGCCGCGCTCGCCCGCGCCCTGCTCGGGGTGGGCTACCGCGAGTTCGTCGTGCTGGGCGGGCCGCCGGACCTGCTCACCGCGGCCGAGCGCACGCGCGGCTTCGTCGACACCCTCGCCGGCGCCGGGGTCGCCGAGGGCGAGCGCCGGGTCGTCCCCTCCCCCTTCACGCGCGACGGGGCGCACGACGCCCTGACGCGGCTGCTGGGCTCGCCGGGGCGGCCGCGCACCGGGGGCGGCACGCCCCCGTGCGTCTTCGCGGCCAACGACGTGATGGCCGTCGGCGCGATCGCGGCGCTGCGGGACGCGGGGCTCGAGGTGCCCGGCGACGTGGCCGTCGCGGGCTTCGACGACATCCCGACCCTGCGCGACGTCAGCCCCGCGCTGACCACGGTGCGGCTGCCGCTGGCCGACATCGGCGGCGCGGTCTTCGACCTCCTCGACGCCCCCGAGCCGGCGCAGCGCCGGGTCGAGCTCGTCGAGGGCGAGGTGCTCCTGCGCGCCAGCACGCCCCCGCTGACGCGCTGAGGGCGCGCCCTCAGGAAGGCGTCGGGACGGCTGGGTCGGGAAAGCGGCGTCAGAACAGCTGGAGCGGGGACTGCGCCAGCGGGCTCCAGTCGGGGCCCTGGGCGCCCAGCGACGTGAGCAGCGCGGCCACGGCGACGAGCAGCAGCACCCCGATGACGATCCCCGTCTCGCGCTCCCCGCGCAGCAGCGTCCGCACGACCGTGCGCCCACCGCGCTGGAGCGAGCGGCTGCCGGGACCGAACCACGCGACGAGCAGCCCGGCGAGACCGCCGAGGCCGAGCAGGACCGGGGAGTCGGGCCGGTCGGCGAGCTCGCCGCTGGCGAGGGTGGCGCCGATGAACACGACGCTGACCCCCACGAGCACGGGGATGATCGACGCGACGAGCGTCGACAGCACGGCGCGCACGACGTGCCACGGCGTCGCGAACCCGACCGCGAGCGCGTCGCTGGAGCGGGGGCCCGCCTCCCAGCGGCGGCGGAACAGCCCCGCGGCGGCCCGGTCGACCGTGCGGGCCAGGACACCCAGCGCGAACGCGAGGATCACCCCGGCGGTCGGGGCGACGACGACGACCCCGAGGAGGGCGAGGAGCCCCGCGAGCAGCGTCCAGCTGCGCTGCGGGCGCGCGGGTTCACCGTTGGTGCCCAGGCGCGGGCGGTCCTGACCCGCGGGCCGGCTCCCCGACGGTGCGCCGAAGGCCTGCGGTCCCGGCGCGAACTGCTGCGTGCGTCCGGACTGCGGGGAGGGCCCCGGCTGCTGAGTCGGTCGGAACTGCTGCGCCCCGGGCTGGGGCGGCGGCCCGTAGCGCCCGGCCGGGCCCTGCGGCGGCTGCCCGGCGCCCGGGCCGGGGACGCCGGGGATCCAGCCGGGCGGGGCCTGCTGGGCGACGGTCGCCCGGGCGGGCGCCTGCGGCACCTGCGCCGTGGGGGCGGCCACGGGCGGCAGCACGGTCGTGGACTCCGCGGGCGACTCCGCCGCGGGGCGGCGCTGCGGCTCGAAGACCTGCGTCCCGTCGGCCGGGGCGGAGGCGGAGGAGCCGGGCCGCACGACCGGCACGGCCGCCGTCTCCGGCGCCATCAGCGCGGAGAACCGCGACGCGGGCGGCGACTGCGGGAGAGCCCCCGTGGTCGCCCCGTCCAGCGCGCTCAGGAGCACGGCGGGGTCGGGGCGGTCGGCGGGGTCGACGGCGAGCGCGGCGAGCAGCGGGGCCCGCAGCTCCCCCGGCACGCCGGACAGGTCGACGTCGGCGCGCCGGACGCGGTCGAGGACGACCTCCATGGGGCCCTTGCCGAAGGGCGCGCGCCCGCTGGCGGCGTAGGCGACGGTCGCGGCCCAGCCCCACCAGTCCGTGGCGGGCGAGACGTGCCCGCCCAGGACCACCTCGGGCGAGAGGTAGCCGGGGGTCCCCATGACGAGGCCCGTGGAGGTGAGCCGGACGTCGTCGGCGACGTGGGCGATGCCGAAGTCGATGACGACCGGCATCCCGTCGAGCAGCAGGACGTTGCCGGGCTTGAGGTCGCGGTGCACGACGCCCGCGGCGTGGATGGCGTGCAGGGCCTCGGCGAGGCCGTGGCCGAGGTCGCGCAGCGCCGTGCCGGTCAGCGGCCCGCGCGACTCGACGACGGCGTCCAGCGGCATGCCGGGCACGTAGCGGGTCACCAGGTGCGGCCACGGGCCCTCGACGTCGGCCTCGAGCACCTCGGCGACGCGGGGCGAGCGCACCCGCTCGAGCGTCGCGACCTCGCGCACCAGGCGCTGGCGCGCGTGCGGGTCGGCGGCGATGTGCGGCTTGAGGACCTTCAGGGCCACGGCGCGCTGGTCGGGGTCCAGGGCCAGGTAGACGACGCCCATGCCGCCCTCGCCGACGACGCGGTCGAGGCGGTAGCGGCCCAGCCGGGAGCCGGGCGCCGGGGCGTGCTGGCCCGGCGCGAAGCCGAGCGAGGGGGTCGCGTCCGGCCCGCCACCGCTCCCGGCCGGGCGCGGGAGCGCGTCGCCGGGGGAACGGGGGAAGGGGGTCACCACGGGGGCCACGCTACGGCAGCGCGGCCTCCGCGACCTCGTCCCACGGGTGGACCCGGGGCGGCGGCGCCCGCCACCGACGGGTGCGGGCGGGAGCTCCCCGGTAGGGTCCGGACGACGATCACCGACGGAGGAGGGCCCACCCCATGGCCGGCGACTACGACCTGGTGGTGGTGGCGAACCGCCTCCCCGTCGACCGTGTCGAGGAACCCGACGGGAGCACCTCGTGGCGTCGCAGCCCGGGTGGTCTCGTCACCGCTCTCGAACCCGTCATGCAGCGCGAGGACGGCGCCTGGGTGGGCTGGGCGGGCACGCCCGGCGACCCCCCGGAGCCCTTCGACGCGGAGGGCGTGCGCTGCGTCCCGATCGGGCTGTCGGCGGAGGAGGTGCAGGACTACTACGAGGGCTTCTCCAACGGCACGCTGTGGCCGCTCTACCACGACGTGATCGTGGCGCCCGGCTACCACCGCAGCTGGTGGGAGGCCTACGTCGCCGTCAACGAGCGGTTCGCGGAGGCGGCCGCCGAGCAGGCGGCCGAGGGCGCGACGGTGTGGGTGCAGGACTACCAGCTGCAGCTCGTGCCGCGGATGCTGCGCCGGCGCCGCCCCGACCTGTCCATCGGGTTCTTCAACCACATCCCGTTCCCGCCGTTCGAGATCTTCGCGCAGCTCCCGTGGCGCGCGGCGATCATCGACGGGCTGCTGGGCGCGGACCTCATCGGGTTCCAGCGCGCGGCGGACGCCAACAACTTCACGCGCGCCTGCCGCCGCGCCCGCAACCTGCCGGCGCGCGCCGGGCGCATCCGGCTGGACGCCGAGGACGGCCGCGAGGTGCGGGCCGCGTCGTTCCCCATCTCCATCGACTTCCAGGCGCTGGACCAGCTCGCGCAGCGCGAGGACGTCATCGCGCGCGCCGCGGAGATCCGCCACGAGCTGGGCGACCCGGAGCACGTCCTGCTGGGCATCGACCGCCTCGACTACACCAAGGGGATCCTGCACCGGCTCAAGGCCTTCGAGGAGCTCCTCGACGACGGCCGCGTGCAGGTGGGCGAGGCGGCGCTGGTGCAGGTCGCGACGCCCAGCCGCGAGCGCGTCGAGCAGTACGTGCAGCTGCGCCAGGACGTCGAGGTCACTGTCGGGCGCATCAACGGCACCTACTCCACGATCGCCCACACCGGCGTGCACTACCTGCACCACTCCTACGGCCGGGAGGAGATGGCGGCCCTGTTCCTGGCGGCCGACGTCATGCTCGTGACCGCCCTGCGCGACGGCATGAACCTCGTCGCCAAGGAGTACGTCGCCGCCCGCCACGACGAGCGCGGCGTGCTGGTGCTCTCGGAGTTCACGGGTGCCGCGGACGAGCTGGGCCAGGCGCTGATGATCAACCCGCACGACATCGACGGGCTGAAGGACACCATCGTCCGGGCGCTGGCCATGTCGCCGCGGGAGGCGGGCCGCCGCATGCGGGCCCTGCGCCGGCGGGTCGGCGACCACGACGTCCAGCGCTGGGCCGCGTCCTTCCTCGATGCCCTGGCCCAGCACCACGACGAGCACAACCCGCAGGCGGCCGCGGCCGTGGAGCACTCCTCGTGAGCCCCCGCGCCGTCGACGTCCTGCGCGGCTCGCTCGTGGAGGCGCTGGAGGCCTTCGCCGGGCGCGGGCGGGTGCTCGTGGCCCTCGACTTCGACGGGGTCCTCTCCCCCATCGTCGACGTGCCGTCCGAGGCGCGGGCCCTGCCGGCCTCGGCCGAGGCGCTCGCGGCGCTCGTGGCCACGACCGACGTCGCGCTCGTGTCGGGGCGCGACATCACCGACCTCGCGGCGTGCGCGAGCCCCCCGCCGGGCGTCGTCCTCGTGGGCGGGCACGGCACGCAGAGCTCGCTGGACGGCCCCGGCGGCGGCCGGCAGCTCAGCGACGACGAGCAGGCCCTGCTGGTGCGCCTGGGCGAGCAGCTCGACGAGATCGCCGCGGCACACCCCGGGACCTCGGTGGAGCGCAAGCCCATGTCGGCGGTCCTGCACACGCGCGCCGCGGACCGCGTCGTGGCGGTCGAGGCGACGCGCGCGGCCCTGGCCGGGCCGGCGGCGCTGGACGGCGTGCACGCGCTGCGCGGCAAGGAGGTCGTCGAGATCGGCGCCGTGCCGCTCGGCAAGGGCGCAGGGCTGCAGCGGCTGCGCGAGGCCCTGTCGGCCGCGGGCGGGCCCGTCGAGGCCGTGCTCTTCGCGGGCGACGACGTCACCGACGAGGACGCCTTCGCGGTGCTCGCGCAGGACGACGGCGACCTCGGCGTCAAGGTCGGCTCGGGCGACACCCGCGCCGCGCACCGGGTCAGCGACCCCGACGAGGTGGCCCTGCTGCTGGCCCACCTCGTCCAGCTGCGCGCCCGCTGACTCCCCGGTCCGCCGGGAGGCTCAGCGGGCGGTGGCCGCCCGCTCGCGCTGGCGCCGCACCCAGCGGCGGGCGACGGGGTCGGCCCAGCGGGCCAGCAGCGGCCCGAGGACGGCCATCGCGAGGACGTAGGCCGCCGCGAGGGCGGCGAGCTGCGGGTCCAGCCCGGCGGCGGTCGCGAGCCCGGCGATGACGATGGAGAACTCCCCGCGCGGCACGAGCGCGGCGCCCGCGCGGATGCGGCCGGGGATCGCGATGCCCGCGCGCTTGGCGGCGAACCAGCCGGTCACGAGCTTGGTGAGGACCCCCACGACGACCAGGGCCGCGGCGGGCAGCAGGACGGGCGGCAGCGTGCTCGGGTCGGTGGAGAGCCCGAAGGACACGAAGAACACGGCCGCGAAGAGGTCGCGCAGGGGCTCCAGCGAGCGGTGCGCCTCCTCGTCGAGGTCCTCGGACAGCGCGATGCCCAGCAGGAAGGCGCCGACGGCGGCGGAGACGTGCACCTGCTCCGCCACCCCCGCGACGAGCAGCGCGAGTCCGAGCACCCGCAGCAGGGTCACCTCGTTCGAGCCCGCGGAGACGAAGCGGGAGATCACCGAGCCCCAGCGCAGGGCCACGACGAGCGCGACGGCGAGGCACGCGAGCGCGATGAGGACCGAGCCGGTCGCCTCCCAGACCCCGGAGGCCGCGAGCACCGCGGTCAGCACCGGCAGGTAGACGGCCATGCCGAGGTCCTCGAGGACGAGGATGCCCAGCACGCTCGGCGTCTCGCGGTTGCCCAGGCGGCCGAGGTCGGCGAGCACCTTGGCGACGATCCCGGAGGAGCTCACGGCGGTGACGCCGAACATGGCCAGCGCGCCGATGGGGCCGTAGCCGAGCAGCAGCCCGATCGCCGCGCCCGGCAGCCCGTTGAGGAACAGGTCGAGCACCCCGACGGGGGCCTGCCGCTTGAGGTTGCCCAGCAGGTCGCCCGCGGAGTACTCCAGCCCCAGCAGGAGCAGGAGCATGACGACGCCGATCTCGGAGGCGGCGTCCAGGAACTCCTCGGGGGCGTTCAGCGGGAGGACACCGCCCGCGCCGAAGGCGAGCCCCGCCAGCAGGTACAGCGGCACGGGGGAGATCCCGAGCCGGCCCGCGAGCCGGCCCACGAGGCCGAGGCCGAAGATGACCGCGCCGAGCTCGATCAGCAGTGCAGCGGTGTGCACCCCGCCTCAGCCGTTCGCGAGGACGTCCGCGGTGGCGCGGACCCCCTCCTGCGTCCCGACGACGACGATCTTGTCGCCCGCCTGGAAGCGCTGGGACGGTGCGGGGGACGGCAGGACCTCGCCGGCGCGCACGAGCGCGACGACGGAGGCGCCGGTGCGGCTGCGGATGGCGGCGTCGCCCAGCGTGCGGCCGTCGAACGGCGAGCCGGCCTCGACGTAGATGCCCTCCGTGGCCAGGCCCTCGATCTGCTCGCGCAGCCGGGCGAGGCGCTCGATGACGCGCGGCTGCCCCAGCAGCTCGGCCAGGACCTCGGCCTCGTCGGGGTCGAGGTCGACGACGGCGTGGCACGCGTCGGGGTCGTCCTGCGAGTACAGGAGCAGCTCGCGGTCCCCCCCGCGCTGCGAGATGACGCCGATGCGGCGGCCGCGCACGGTCGTGAAGTCGTGGCGCAGCCCCACGCCCGGCAGCTTGGTCTCTTCCAGGTCCACGGGACCGATTCTCCTCCTCCCGCGGGGGAGCCCACGACCAAGGCGCGAGCCGTCCCCCCGACGCCGCGCACGGCGTCCACCAGGGTGAACACCCTGTGGACTGCATCACATCCCTGGACGAGAACGCTTTCCCAGGGCAGGATCTGGCTCACCGCGGCGCCGCGACCTTCGTGTGAGGCGGCACCACGGGGTCGGAGTCGCAGGTGACTCCCGCTCCTCCCACTCGGTCGTGGGACGCAGCGGGACCTCGTGGCTCAGGCACAACTCCACACTCCCCGCCGGCTGCACCGAGCCCCGCTCGGACGGCCTCCGGGGTCCATTCCACGACGGATCGTCCGGCACGTACCTGCCGGTGGAAGGAAAGACACGATGGCTACGGTCACGTTCGACAAGGCGACGCGGATCTACCCCGGAGGCGACAAGCCCGCGGTGGACGCCCTCGACCTGCACGTGGAGGACGGCGAGTTCCTCGTCCTCGTCGGCCCGTCCGGCTGCGGCAAGTCCACCTCGCTGCGCATGCTCGCCGGCCTGGAGGACGTCAACGGCGGCCGCATCCTCATCGGCGACCGCGACGTCACGACGGTCCCCCCGAAGGACCGCGACATCGCGATGGTGTTCCAGAACTACGCGCTGTACCCGCACATGACGGTCGCCGACAACATGGGCTTCGCCCTGAAGATCGCCGGCACCCCCAAGGACGAGATCAAGCGCCGCGTGCAGGAGGCGGCCAAGATCCTCGACCTCGAGGCGTACCTGTCCCGCAAGCCGAAGGCGCTCTCCGGTGGTCAGCGTCAGCGCGTCGCCATGGGCCGCGCCATCGTCCGCCAGCCGCAGGTCTTCCTCATGGACGAGCCGCTGTCGAACCTCGACGCCAAGCTCCGCGTGCAGACCCGCACGCAGATCGCGTCGCTGCAGCGCCGCCTGGCCGTCACGACCGTCTACGTCACCCACGACCAGGTCGAGGCCATGACGATGGGCGACCGCGTCGCGGTCCTCAAGGACGGTCTCCTGCAGCAGGTCGACACCCCCCGCCGCATGTACGACCACCCGAACAACGTCTTCGTCGCGGGCTTCATCGGCTCCCCCGCCATGAACCTCCTGACGCTGGACACCACCGAGGGCGGCGTGAAGTTCGGCGACACCGTGCACCCGGTCGAGCGCGCCGCGCTCGCCGCCACGGGCAACAAGCTCACCCTGGGCGTGCGCCCCGAGGACCTCGAGCTCTCCAACCAGGGCCTGCCGGTCGTCGTGGACGTCGTCGAGGAGCTCGGCGCCGACGCCTACATCTACGGCACGCTGCGCGGCGAGGGCGGCACCGGCGGCGGCGACCTGCAGGTCATCGCGCGCGTCGACGGCCGCCGTCCCCCGGAGAAGGGCTCGACCGTGCACTTCACCCCCAAGGTGGGCCACGTGCACCTGTTCGACGACAAGTCCGGCCTGCGGATCGGCGCCTGAGCGTCCCGCACCGCTGACGACGGGGCCGTCACCTCTGCGGAGGTGGCGGCCCCGCCGTGCGTCCGGTCCGCGCGTCGGCGATCTCCTCCGCAGGACAGCGCACCGAGAGGGTGGATGATGACCCCGTGAGCACGCCGACGACGACCTCGCTGCAGATCACGGCGGCCCGGCCGTACCCGGAGCTGATCGACCTGCCCTGGGAGGTCCCGCTCGAGGAGTGGCCCGAGCACCACCTGGCCGCCCTGCCGCGGGGCATCTCGCGCCACATCGTCCGCTTCGTGAGGCTGGGCAGCCGCGTCCTCGCCGTCAAGGAGACGAACGCGCCGATCGCCTTCCGCGAGTACCGGATGCTGCGCACGCTGAACAAGCTGGACGTGCCCTCGGTGCAGCCCGTGGCCGTCATCACCGGCCGGGTCGACGTGCACGGCGAGCCGCTGAACGCCGTCCTCGTCACCCGGCACCTGCAGTACTCGCTGCCCTACCGCGCCCTGTACAGCCAGACGCTGCGGCCCGACACCGCCCGCCGCGCGGTCGACGCCCTCGCCGTCCTGCTCGTGAAGCTGCACCTGACGGGCTTCTACTGGGGTGACGTGTCGCTGTCGAACACGCTCTTCCGCCGCGACGCCGGGGCGTTCGCCGCCTACCTCGTCGACGCCGAGACCGGGGAGCTGCACGACGAGCTGACCCCGGGGCAGCGCAACTACGACCTCGACCTGGCCCGCACCAACATCGCGGGCGAGCTCATGGACGTCGTGGCGTCGGAGGCCCTGGAGGCCGACTTCGACGAGGTCATCGCGATCGCCGACCGCATCGTGTCCCGCTACGGCGCCCTGTGGGGGGAGCTCACGGAGGCGGAGTCCTTCGAGAAGGGCGACCGCTGGCGCGTGGACGCCCGCATCCGGCGCTTGAACGACCTGGGCTTCGACGTCGGCGAGCTCAACATCACCACCGACATCGACGGCACCACGGTCCGCATCGAGCCCAAGGTCGTCGACGCGGGCCACCACTCCCGTCGGCTGCTGCGCCTGACGGGACAGGACGCCGAGGAGAACCAGGCCCGCCGCCTGCTCAACGACCTCGACGCCTACCGCGCGGCCACGGGCCGCCAGAGCGACGACGAGGAGATGGTGGCCCACGACTGGGTCGCCGCCGTCTTCGAGCCGGTGCAGCGCCACGTCCCGCGCGAGCTGCGCGGCAAGATGGAGGCCGCGGAGCTCTTCCACGAGGTCCTCGAGCACCGCTGGTACCTGTCCGAGCAGGCCGGGCGCGACGTCGGCATCGAGGAGGCGGCGACGTCCTACGTCGCCCGGGTCCTGCCCGGCAAGCCCGACGAGCGCGCCGTCCTCGGCGTCGACACCTCCGCCATCCGGGTCATCGCCGACCGGTGACCGGGTTCCCCCCGCACGACCGAACCAGAAGAGGACGATGACGTTGTCCCACCTCCCCCTGTCCCCCTGCTCCCCCGCGGTCCGCGCGTGAGCGCCGCACCCGAGGGCGGCCGCGTCGCCGTCACCGGTGCCGGTGGTGGCCTCGGCCGCGTCGTCGTGGCCGACCTGGCCGCCCACGGCTGGAGCGTCCTGGCCCTGGACCGCACGCCGCCGCCCGGCTGGACCGGCGACTTCGTCTCCGTCGACCTGACCGACTACGGCCAGGTCGTCGAGGTGCTGGCCGGCGCGACCGACGACCGCGGCCCGCGCGTCGACGCCGTGGTGCACCTCGCCGCGATCCCCGCCTCCGGCCTCGTGCCGAACGGGGCGACGTTCCGCAACAACGCCCCCGCCACCTACAACGTGTTCCAGGCCGCGCGCCTGGCCGGGATCAAGAGCGTCGTGTGGGCCTCCAGCGAGACCCTGCTGGGGATCCCCTTCGAGACGCCGCCGCCGTACGTGCCCCTCGACGAGGAGTACCGGGTCCGCCCGGAGTCCACCTACTCCCTCGTGAAGGCGCTCGAGGAGGAGATGGCCCACCACTTCTGCCGCTGGGACTCCGAGCTGACCATGACGGGTCTGCGGTTCTCCAACGTCATGTCGGTCGACAAGTACGCGGCGTTCCCGTCCTTCGACGCCGACGTCGCGGCGCGCAAGTGGAACCTCTGGGGCTACATCGACGCCCGCGACGGCGCGCAGGCCGTGCGGCTGTCGCTGCAGCGGGCCGAGGCCGGTGTCGAGGTGTTCATCATCGCCAACGCCGACACCGTGATGAGCCGCTCCAGCGCGGACCTCGTCGCCGAGGTCTTCCCGGGGGTCGAGGTCCGCAAGGAGCTCGCCGAGCACGAGACGCTGCTGTCCATCGACAAGGCCCGCCGGGTGCTGGGCTACGACCCCCAGCACTCCTGGCGCGGCGAGGTCGGCTTCCCGCCCGCCAACCTCTGACGGTTTCCGTCCGACGCCCCGCGGCCGGGGCCTGCCGGGAGGCAGGTCTCAGCCGCGGGGTGCCTCAGCTGCCGGCGCAGTGGCTGCGCTCGAGGGCCGTCGCGGCGAAGCGGCTGCCCGGGTCGAGCACGCCGAGCAGCGCCGAGGCGACCTCGTCCAGCTCGTCCAGCTTCTCGGGGCCCAGAGGGTCGAAGACCAGCTCCCGCACCCTCTCCACGTGGCCCGGCGCCGTCTCGCGCACCTTGGCCAGGCCGTCGTCGGTGAGCACGGCGACCTGCCCGCGACCGTCCTGGTCGCTGCGCACGCGGCGGACGTAGCCGTCCTTCTCCAGGCGCGCGACGACGTGCGACATGCGCGACGGGCTGGAGTTCGACCGGGCGCCGAGCTCGCTCATGCGCAGCCGGTGGTCCTCCTGCTCCGAGAGCATGGCCAGCGTCAGGTAGGCGGTCGTCGTCAGGTCGGCGTCGCGCTGCAGCTGGGCGTCCAGGGCGGCCGGGAGCAGCTCCATGAGGGCGGCCAGCCGCAACCACACGCGGCGCTCGTCGGGAGAGAGCCAGCGGGGTTCGGTCACGGAGGTCTCCTCGGTTGTTGCGGTTTCAAATTGTTGTCCGCGCCGCCTGCCGTGTCAAGCGACCGCCCCGCACGCCGGGTCCCCCGCGGGGCGCAGGAGGGGGCGGGACCCCACCATCCTCGGTCACCTCGCGCCCTGGACAAGTCGGCAGGACGAGTCGGGCGGGACGAGTCGGCAGGACGAGTCGGGGGCGGGAGAGTCGGCGCCCGTCCGGGCGCACCACCCGTCCGGACGCGGCGCTGCCCCTGCGGGCACGCGCGGCCACGGCCCGTTGACACCGCTGTGGCGCAGCCCTACGTTCGCGGCACTCCCCCTGTGCACCAGCCGTGCACCGGACCGGCAACGACGCCTCACCCCCGGAGATCCCATGCCTGCCAGCACTTCCCCGCGCCTGACGCGCACCCGCGCCCTCGCCGCGGTCCTCGGTCTGGGCCTCGTGGCCACCACCGGCCTGACGGCCGCGTCCGCCGCGTCCGCCCGCTCGCGCCCCAGCATCTCCGCCGAGGCGTGGGGCACGGCCCCCGACGGCACGGCGGTGCAGCGCTACACCCTGCGCAACGGCGACACGACCGTCCGGATCCTCACCTACGGCGGGATCGTCCAGAGCCTCGAGGTCCCGGACGAGGACGGTGACGTCGACAACGTGGTCCTCGGCTTCTCCGACCTCGAGGGCTACGTCGCCAACAACAACCCCGGGCCCTACTTCGGCGCGCTCATCGGCCGCTACGGCAACCGGATCGCCGGCGGGAAGTTCACCCTCGACGGCGTCGAGCACCAGCTGCCGCTGAACAACGGCCCGAACAGCCTGCACGGCGGCACGGACTCCTTCGACAAGCAGGTGTGGGAGGCGACCCCCGTGAAGGGGTCGCGCGAGGTGTCGCTGAAGCTGCGCCTCGTCAGCCCCGACGGCGACCAGGGCTACCCGGGCGAGCTGACCACCGAGGTCACCTACACCCTGGCGCGGCACCGGCAGCTGTCGGTGCACTACGAGGCGACCACGGACGCCCCGACGGTCGTGAACCTCACGAACCACACGTACTGGAACCTCGCCGGCGAGGGGTCGGGCACCATCGAGGACCACGAGCTCGAGATCGACGCGAGCCGGTACACGCCCGTGGACTCGACGCTCATCCCGACCGGGGAGCTCGCCCCCGTGGAGGGCACTCCGATGGACTTCCGCCACGCGACGCCCATCGGTGAGCGGATCCGGGAACCGTTCCAGCAGATCGTGTACGGCCAGGGCTACGACCACAACTGGGTGCTGGACCGGCGTTCCGAGGGCGACCTCGAGAAGGCCGCCACGGTCCACGACCCGGACAGCGGGCGGACGCTGGAGATCTCCACGACGGAACCCGGCCTGCAGTTCTACTCGGGCAACTTCCTCGACGGCACCCTCGTCGGCACGGGCGGGAAGGTCTACCGCCAGGGCGACGGCCTCGCCCTGGAGACCCAGCACTTCCCGGACTCCCCGAACCAGCCGGACTTCCCCTCGACCGTCCTGCGGCCCGGGGAGACCTACGACACGACGACGGTGTTCAAGCTCTCGGACTGACCGCCGACGGCCTGGGGCTCCCGCGCGCGGGGGCCTCAGGCCGGGACGAGCACGACCGCCCCGGTGCTGACGGTGAGCCGGGCGGAACCCCGCTCGAAGGCCTGCTGCAGGAGGTCGGGGCCCGCCGGGACGGCCGCGGCGACGGGGTAGCCCAGCGGCCCGTTCTCCCAGCCCGAGGCCGCCCACGCGTCGCGCACCGCGCCGACGACGGGCTGGGCCCCGGTGGTCGCGGTCGCGTAGACCGACCCGCGCTCGAAGTGGGAGTAGCGGCCCCGGCCGTCGGGGGTGCGCCGCTCACCCGTCACCGGGTAGCCGAGGGGGCCGGCCTCCCAGCCCGTGCGCGCCCACGCCTGGCGCACGTCGCCCAGCACGGCCTGCGCCCCGGTCGAGGGCGTCCAGTAGACCGACGACCCGCCGCCGCCGTCGAAGTGGTTGTAGCGCCCCCGCCCGTCGGGCGTCGTGCTCTCGTCGGTGACCGGGTAGCCCAGCGGCCCGCGCTCCCAGCCCAGCGCCCGCCACGTCTCGCGGATCGCGCCGTGCACCTCGAAGGCCCCCGTGGCGGCCGACCAGTACACCGAGCCCCGCTCGAAGTGGTTGAAGCGCCCGCGCCCGTCCGGCGTGGCCGTCTCGTCGGTCACGGGGTAGCCGAGCGGCCCCGCCTCCCACCCGGTGCGGGCGAAGGTCTCGCGGATCGCGCCGTGCACCTCGTGGGCGCCCGTGCGGGCGGAGAGGTAGATCGAGCCGGCGTCGAAGTGCTGGTAGGCGCCGTCCCCGGCGGGGGTCGCGAGCTCCGGCGTGCGCGCCTCCCCCAGCACCCCGCCCTGCCCGCCGAGGGCGGTGTAGCGGCTGCCGATCGCGGTGCAGTCCTGCAGCGACGGCGCGGAGTGCTGGCCCGTGCGCTGGTCGGTCGCGCTCGTCGTCGAGCAGTCCCAGGCCGGGATGCGCCAGGGCGGGGTGCACGTGACGACGCGGCACCACACGGGCCCCGTGCACCGGACGTCCTGGCGGCACTGGCCGTAGCGGAACTCGTTGCAGCACACCTTGCGCTGGTCGCACTGCCCCGCGGGCCCGCACCCGCACGAGCAGCGCGGCAGCCCTCGCCGCAGAACGTGCTGCGCCCGGTGCAACCGCACGAGCAGTAGCTGTGGCAGTCGACGTAGTACCGGGCCCCGCCGCAGCAGAACCCCGACCCGTCGGACTTCCACCAGCCGCCGACGAGGCTCCCGGGCGGGCAGCGGTTCACGCCGCCGTTGATCGTGGCGCAGAACACCGTGTACCCCGACGAGCAGGTCGAGTCGATGCCGCAGACCGCGGCGTAGGCGGTGCCGGGACGGGTCAGGAAGCTCACGGGCCCGACGGTGAGCGCCGAGCCCACGACGGCCGTGCGCGCGAGGAACCCGCGGCGGCCCGTGCGGGTGGCGAGCAGACCGGCGAGGCGGTCGACCAGCGGTGTGCTCACGAGGCGTCTCCCGGGGTGAGGTCGAGCGTCGACAGGACGCCCGTCAGGCGGTTCACGAGCTCCACGCGCCGGGCGTGGCTGCCGAGGACGACGTAGAGGCTGAAGGCCCGGCCGCCCTCGGTGAAGAACCACTGGCCGCCGGACTGGCCGGGGATGGTGCGCTGCAGCCGGTTCGGCGAGAAGTCCGCCGCGACGGGGCGGGGGCGGCCGCGGTCGGAGAACAGCGCGGTGCCCACGGCGCCGGGGCCCTGCTCGAACAGCGACACGAACAGGTCGGTGGCCGAGAGCAGCCCCGTCACGCCCCCGCCGAAGTCGCCGCGCACCACGGGCAGCGCGACCGTCGCGGCGTGCAGGACGGGGTGGGTGCGCGAGTCGCCCTCCTCCCCCGCGGCCGCACGCCGCGAGATGCGGACCTCCCAGCCGGGCGGGGCGTCGAGCCCCATCCCGTGTGCGCTCAGCAGCACGAGCAGCCTCCTGTCGTCGCGTCCCCGCCGGTCGGGGTCCCAGATCCGTCGTCCGTCGTGTCCCCGGTCCTCACGCGGGCACCCCCAGCACGAGCTGCCCGGCGCACGCGAGCACCAGCAGGGCGGCGGTCGTGGCCGCCGCGGCCCGCCCGGCCGGGGCCAGGCGCTCCAGCCGCCGGTGCGCCGCCCCCAGGCGCGCGACCGTGGTGACGGTGCGGGTGGCCAGCACGGGCGCGGCCCGCGCGAGGCCGAAGGCGAACCCGACGACGGCGCCGGGCACCGGACCGCCCGTCATCAGCGCGAGCGCCAGCGCGGCGTACAGCAGCGGCGACGTGACGATCGTGACGACGCCGAGGCCCAGCTGGGCCCCGTAGCCGAGGCCGTAGACCCAGCCGCGGTAGCGGTGCAGCCAGTCCTCGTCGACCTGGCGGTGCCAGGTGGGCAGCGCGGGGAGGCGGCCGGTCTCGACGGCCACGGCCGCGGCGCAGAAGGCCGCGAGGAGGACGAGCGCGACGGCCGCGGGGACGGCGTGCTCGAGGGGCAGCAGCGCCCCGGCGAGCCCGAGGAGGGCGCCGAGCGCGGTGCCGGCGGCGGCCGAGCCGAGGAGGTGGAAGGCGACCGTCACGGGCCACCGGCTGGCGCGGCCCCGCTCACCGAGCGGG
Organism: Kineococcus rubinsiae; assembly: GCF_011839805.1. GTDB lineage: Bacteria > Actinomycetota > Actinomycetes > Actinomycetales > Kineococcaceae > Kineococcus > Kineococcus rubinsiae. The sequence continues at coordinate 187,267 of NZ_VWPY01000001.1, forward strand.
GTGATGCTCGAGAGCATCGACTCGCCTCAAGGCGACCACATCGCCCGCAGCGCGGCGACGACGGCGGTGGGCACGCCCGCGAGCAGCGCCCACGCCGCGAGGCTCACGCGCTCAGTCCCGGCCCGGCGCGCCCGCACCGGCGTGGCCGCCGGGCTGCGGGGAGCCGTCCCGGCGGTCGAGGTCGACGACCTCGTCGGCGGTCAGCAGCAGGCTCGGGTGGCCGGGGGCGATGCCGGCCGCCAGGAGCTCGCGGTCGGCGCGCGCCTCGCGGTGGGGTCCGTCGCCCGCGTCCCGGTCGTGGGAGTGGCCGCGGGAGTGGTCGTGGGGCGCGTGGCTGGTGCGGGCGAGGGCCAGGTCCCCGGCCGCCTCCCCCACGAGGCGCTGCACCTGGTCCCAGCCGGTGGCGCTGCCCTCGCCCGCGACGCGACCCGTCGCGGCGTCGACGAGGACGAAGTACGGCGAGCCCGGCACCTCGTAGGCCTCCCAGGTCGCGGTCGACATGACCACGAGCAGGTCGGACCCCGCGAGCTGCTGCACCGCGCTGGCGCTCTCCCGCTCGGGGCCCTGCGTCACGACGACGAGGCGGGTGGCCGGCGGCAGCTCCGGGGTGGACGCGGCGAAGCGCTCCCAGAACCCGTGGCAGGTGAGGCAGCCGCTGGACAGGAACGCGACGAGGGTCGCGCCGCCGCCGGCGGTCACGCTGACCTGCACGGTGTCGCCCGAGGGCGTGGTGCCGACGACGTCCGGGGCGGCCGTGCCCGTCACGCCGGCCCCGCCGCCGGCCGCGGACAGCACCCCGCGGCCGACCTCGAACGGCAGGTCCACGGGCCCGCCGGCGCTGCCGGGCGTGGTGTCCTCGCGGCCCGCGCCCAGCTCGTGCAGCGCGCGCAGGATCTCGGCGTGGCTGCGCAGCAGCCCGGCGACGAGGACGCCCAGCAGCGCGACGGCCACGGTCAGGCCCACGACGAGCGCGGTCACGCGGCCGCCCCCCGCAGGGCCACGAGCTCCGGCAGCCGGGTCATCAGCAGCAGCGCGAGCCACGCGACGAGGACGGCCGAGCCGGTGACCGCGAGCGCCACCGCCGGGCCGGCGTCGAGCAGGGCGGGGACGCCCGCGGGCCGCCCGAGCGCGACGAGGGTCGCGGCGGCCGCGGCGAGCACCGTCACGACGACGTGCGCGGGGGTCGGCGGGACGTCGGGGCCGGCGAAGCAGCCGCACGAGCTGAGCGGGCGGTCACGCACGAGCGCCAGCACCACGAAGGCGCTGAACCCCAGGTAGGCCAGCGCGGTCCCGGCGGCCGCGCCGGGCACCTGCGCGAGGGCGGCGACCGCGAGCACCACCTCGACCGCGCCGAGCGTCCGCACGAGCCAGGCCGCGGAGGGCAGGCCCTGCGTGCGCAGGGCCTGCCGGGTCCCGAGCGGCCGGCGCAGCTTGGCGGCCCCCGCCAGGAGCAGGAGCAGCGAACCCGCCAGGTAGGGCACCGCCGTGGTGTTCACGGTGAACACGTTGTGTGCCCGGACGCTCTCCGGTCAAGAGGTGGCGGGCGCGGCCCCCGTTCCCGTCCCCGTTGCTGTCCCCGTCCCCGTCGAGGCGGGCGCACCGCTGCGGCGGGCCGTCAGGAGCAGGTACTCCCACTCCATCGCCCCGTCCGCACCGGTGCTGCGGGCCGCGAGGTCGTCCAGGGCCGCGTCCAGGGCCGCGACGCGCGCGGCGTCCCCCGCGACGGCCCGGTAGACGCTGATCGTCGGGCCGTAGTGCGAGGCGAAGTACTCGCGGAACGCCCCCCGTGCCGCGAACCGGTCGACCCGCAGCGTGCGGCGCTCGGCCGTCAGGACCTCCGCCCCGTCCCCGAGCAGCGCGCGCACGTGGGCCTCGTCGCCCCACAGCGGCGGCGGCTGCGCCCCGGCAGGGGGCGGGGGCGCGTACGGCTTCATCGTCGCGAACAGCTGCCCGACGAAACCCGCGGGCGTCCAGCTGAGCAGGGCGAGGGTGCCGCCGGGCCGGCAGACGCGCAGGAGTTCCGCGGCGCTCGCCGCGTGGTGCGGGGCGAACATCACCCCGACGCAGGACATCACCGCGTCGAACTCCCCGTCGTCGAAGGGCAGGCCCTCCGCGTCCGCCTCGACCCACGTGACGCCCACCCCGGCCTCGGCGGCCCGCCGGCGACCGTCGGCGAAGAGTTCCGGGGCGAGGTCGCAGGCGACGACGTCGGCCCCGGTCACCGCGGCCGGGACCGCCGCGTTCCCGCTGCCGGCCGCCACGTCCAGGACCCGTTGCCCGGGGCCGGTTCCCGCCGCCGCCGCCAGCACCGGGCCCAGCTCCGAGATCACCTCGCGGGCCAGCGCGGGGTAGTCCCCCGAGGCCCACATCGCCCGGTGCTTCGCCTTCAGCGCGCGGTCGTCCGGTTGCGGCGCAACCCCTCCCGGTTCCGGGGGGCTCGTCGTCGTCGGTGTTCCGCTCGCGGTCGTCGTGCCCGTCATGGCGTCTCCCGGTGTGCGCGGTGGGGCGTCCTCGTCCCCGTCCCGTCGAGTGTGGGCGCGGGCGCCACGCCGCCCCCAGTGCACGATCTGTACCGGCCGTCCCCGGCCCTGGTCGCGGGGCGCCGCCCGGTCCTACCCTTCGCGCATGGGTGCCTCGTACCACTCGTTCTGCCCCACCGCGAAGGCGATGGAACTCCTCGACGAGCGGTGGACGCTGCTCGTGGTCCGGGAACTCGTCGCCGGGACCGAGCACTTCAACGAGATGCGGCGCGCGCTGCCGCGGATGTCGCCGAGCCTGCTGTCCAAGCGGCTGCACCAGCTGAGCGTCGCGGGGATCTTGGAGCGCCGGACGGAGGGCGCGGAGGTCCGCTACGTGCTCACCGAGGCCGGCCGCGACCTGCGGCCCGTCGTCGTCGCGCTCACCGACTGGGGCACGCGCTGGATCGGGGAGCTCGGCGAGGTCGACCTCGACCCGAAGCTGCTGATGTGGGAGATGCACTACGGCGTGCGCCACGAGGAGCTCCCGCCCGGCCGGACCGTCCTGCAGTTCCGCTTCCCGGGGACCGCGGGCCGCGCGGGCACGTGGTGGTTCGTCGTCGAGGACGGCGAGACGGACGTCTGCGACACCGACCCCGGGTTCGAGCCGCTGCTGCGGATCGAGGCGGACCTGCGCACGCTCACCCGGGTGTGGCGCGGCGACGTCAGCTGGGACCGGGTGCTCAGCACGGGCGACCTGCGCGTCGCGGGCCCGGAGGAGTTCCGCCGGGTGCTGCCGCAGTGGTTCCGCCTCCCCCGCTGGGCGAGCGTCGAACGCGCCGCCACCCCCCTCCCGGTGTGACCCCTCCCCGCCGTGATCATGCAGGTACTACCTGCATGATCACGGCGGGATCAAGACGCCTCTTGATGTACGTAGACGTATGCGTATACTCGTCTCATCGCTACGATGAGAGCGTGCCGAACAAGACGATCTACGTCTCCGACAGCGACCTCCCCGTGTTCCAGCGCGCGCAGGAACTCACGGGAGGGAACCTGTCGGGCGCCATCTCCAAGGCCGTCCACCGGCTCGTCGAGGTCGAGGAGGGCCGCGCCGAGGGGTACGAGGAGATCACCGTCCGCGTGGGTGCGGGCGCGAGGAAGCAGCGGTTCCAGGGCGTGCTGCTGATCGACTGGCACCGCGTCACCGGCGGCGACGAGGAGCACTACCGCGTCTACCGCACGCGCAGCGGCCGCTTCGCCGTGCACGTCGCGCGGCCGAAGGGGTTCGTGCACACCGCCGGCAAGGACGGCCGGCTCACGGGCTGGCGCAAGCACGTCAGCGCCGACCAGCAGTGGGGCGAGACCCCGGCCACCAACGTCCTCGCCGTCTTCGACGACCTCGAGGAGCTGCGGGCGGCCGTCCCGGCCGAACTCGCTGCGCTGGTGGACGTCCACGCCCGCGAACCCGAGGTCGAGGACCTCGACATCTGAGGCTCCCGGCGCCGCCGGGAGTCCCCCGGCCCAGCCACGAGGAGCAGTCGTGCCCACCTCAGCGACCCCGGCGATCGAGATCGCCGGACTCACCAAGCGCTACGGCGCCCGGACCGTGCTCGACGGCGTGGACCTCGCGGTGCCCGCCGGGACGGTCACCGCCCTGCTCGGCCCCAACGGGGCGGGCAAGACCACCGTCCTGTCGATCCTCGCGACGCTGCTGCCCGCCGACGGCGGCACCGCCCGCGTCCTCGGCCACGACGTCGCCCGCGCCCCGCAGGCCGTCCGCCGCCTCATCGGCGTCACGGGCCAGCTCTCCGCCGTCGACCCGCTGCTGACCGTCGCCGAGAACCTGCGCCTGGTGGCCGACCTGTTCCACCTGCCCCGCAGCGAGGGCCGCGCCCGCACCGCCGAGCTGCTCGAGCGCTTCGGCCTGGGCGACGCCGCCCGCACGCAGGGCCAGAGGCTCTCCGGCGGCACGCGCCGCAAGCTCGACCTGGCCATGACGCTCGTCCCCCGCCCCCAGGTCGTGTTCCTCGACGAGCCCACGACCGGCCTCGACCCTCGCGCGCGCCACGACCTCTGGGCGCAGGTGCGCGGCCTCGTCGCCGGCGGCACCAGCGTCCTGCTGACCACCCAGCACCTCGACGAGGCCGACCAGCTGGCCGACGCCGTCGCCGTCCTGCACGGCGGGCGCCTCGTCGCCCACGACACCCCCGCCGGCCTCAAGGCCGCCCACGACGCCGGCTCCCTCGACGACGTGTTCCTCGCCCTCACCGCACCCGCCCAGGACCCGACCCAGAAGGAAGAGGTGGCCCGATGAGCACCGCCGCTCCCGCGCTCCACCCCGCCGCCCCGCACCGCGGAGCGCCGGCCGCCCTGCCCGGCGCGGTGCGCGACCTCGCCACGATGACGCGGCGCAGCCTGCTGCGGATGGTCCGCTACCCGTCGCTGACCGTCCTGATCGTGGTCACACCCGTCGTGCTGCTGCTGCTGTTCGTCTACGTCTTCGGCGGGGCGTTCGGCGCGGGCGTCGCCGCGGGCACCGCCCCCGGGGCCGCGGGGCGCGCCGCCTACCTGGACTACATCACCCCCGCCGTCCTCGTGATGACGGCGGCGAGCGTCGCGCAGGCCACCGCGATCGGCGTGGCCATGGACATGACGGGCGGGATCGTCACCCGGCTGCGCACCACGCCCGTCGCGCCGGTGGCCGTGCTCGGCGGTTCCGTCGTCGGCGCGGTGCTGCAGACCCTCGTGGCCGCGGCGGCCGTGCTCGGCGTCGCCGTCCTCCTCGGGTTCCGGCCCGGCGCGGACGGGGGCGGCTGGCTGGGCCTCGCGGCCTTCTCCACGCTCTTCGCGGTCGTGCTGACCTGGCTGGCCGTGGCGATGGGGGTGGCGGCCCGGTCGGTGGAGTCGGCGTCGAACACCCCGATGGTCCTGCTGCTGCTGCCGTTCCTGGGCAGCGGGTTCGTGCCCGTCGACACCATGCCCACCGCGGTCCGCCTCTTCGCGGAGCACCAGCCGTTCACGCCGGTCATCGAGACCGTGCGCGGCCTGCTGGCGGGCACACCGCTCGACGCGGCGACGACGTGGACGGCCGTGGGGTGGTGCGTGGCCCTGACCGTCCTCGGCTGGGCGTGGACGCGGCGCTCGTACCGCCGGCCCCGCCTGTGAGGAGCAGCGGCGAGCGGACCGCCCCCGGACCTGCGTCCCGGGGGCGGCTCCGCGTCAGCGGTGCCGGGCGACCTCGTACAGCGCGATCCCCGCGGCGACGCCCGCGTTCAGCGACTCGAAGCGGCCCGCCATGGGGATGCTCACGACCTGGTCGCAGGTCTCGCGCACGAGGCGGGACAGGCCCGCGCCCTCGGCGCCGACCACGACGACGATCGGGCCGTCCGCCAGCCGCAGGTCCGGCAGCTCGACGTCACCGCCCGCGTCGAGGCCCACGACGAACAGCCCGGCCTGCTGGTACTCCTGCAGGGCGCGCGTGAGGTTCGTGGCGCGAGCGACGGGGATGCGCGCGGCCGCCCCGGCCGACGTCTTCCACGCCGACGCGGTCATGCCCGCGGCGCGGCGCTCGGGCACGACGACGCCGTGACCGCCGAAGGCCGCCACCGAGCGCACGACGGCGCCGAGGTTGCGGGGGTCGGTCACGCCGTCGAGCGCGACGAGCAGCGGCGGGTGGCCGGTCGCCGCGGCGCGGTCCAGCAGGTCCTCGGGGTGCAGGTAGTCGTACGGCGGCACGGTCGCCGCGACGCCCTGGTGCACCGCACCCTCGGTGAACCGGTCGAGGTCGGCGCGCGAGGCCTCCAGCAGCGGGATGCTGCGGTCGCCCGCGGCCTTGAGGATCTCCTTGACCCGGTCGTCGGACTCGATGCGGCTGGCCACGTAGATGCCCGTGATGGGCAGGTCCGCGCGCAGCGCCTCGACGATCGAGTTCCGGCCGGCGATCCACTCGGTCTCGGCCTGCTTCTTGCCCCCCGCACGGCCGCGCGGCGTCCGGTTCGGGCCGCCGCCCGCCGGGGCGCGGTTGGACGTGGCCGCGCGGTGCGCGGCCTTCGCGGCCTGCTTGGCCGCGGGGTGGTACGGCCGGTCGGTGGCCTTGGGCGTCGGCCCCTTGCCCTCGAGGGAGCGGCGGTTCTTGCCGCCGGTCCCGCCGGAGGGGCCCTTCTTGGAGCCCCGCACCGCGCCGCGACGCTGACTGTTTCCTGCCACTACTGCTCGCCCTCCAGCGACCACCGTGCACCGGTGGGCGTGTCCTCGATCACGATGCCCGCGTCCTTCAAGCTGTCGCGCACCGCGTCCGCGGTGGCGAAGTCCCGTGCGGCGCGGGCGGTCGCACGGTCCTCCAGACGGGCGCGCACGAGCACGTCGAGTGCCGCGCGCGCGTCGTCGGAGCCGCCGGCCGAGGCCCACGGCTCGCTGAACGGGTCCAGGCCCAGCACGCCCAGCCCGGCGCGCACCTGCCCGGCGGCCGCGGCCAGCGCCCCGGCGTCCGAGGCCGCGAGCGCCTGGTTGCCGGCGCGCGCCGCCTCGTGCAGCACGGCCAGCGCGGACGGCGTCGCCAGGTCGTCGTCCATGGCCGCCGCGAACTCCGGCGCCACGTCGACGACGGGGACGTCACTACCGAGGCGCTCCGCCGCCCGCCGCAGGAACCCCTCGAGCCGCGAGTAGGCGGCCTCGGCCTCCACCAGCGACGTCTCGGAGAACTCCAGGTGCGAGCGGTAGTGCCCCGCCACGAGGTAGTAGCGCAGGACGACCGCGCGGTGCTGCGTCAGCAGGTGCGGGATCCCCAGGACGTTGCCCAGCGACTTGCTCATCTTCTCGCCGGCCATCGTCACGAAGTGGTTGTGCATCCAGTAGCGCGCGAAGCCGTCGCCGGCCGCGCGCGACTGCGCCTGCTCGTTCTCGTGGTGCGGGAACCGCAGGTCCAGGCCGCCCCCGTGGATGTCGAACTCGGCCCCGAGGTAGCGCCCCGCCATCGCCGAGCACTCCAGGTGCCAGCCGGGACGGCCGCGACCCCAGGGCGTCGACCAGGACGCCGTGGCCGGCTCGCCCGGCTTCGCGCCCTTCCAGAGGGCGAAGTCGCGCGGGTCGCGCTTGCCGCGCGGGTCCGCGTCGGCCGCGGGCTCCATGTCGGCGAGGCGCTGGTGCGTCAGCTCGCCGTAGCCGGGCCAGGACCGCACGTCGAAGTACACGTCGCCCGAGGCGTCGGCGGCCGGGTAGGCGTGGCCCGCCTCGACGAGGCGCCCGATGAGCTCGACCATCTCCGGCACGTGCCCCGTGGCGCGCGGCTCGATCGTCGCCGGCAGCACCCCCAGCGCGTCGTAGGCCGCGGAGAACTCGCGCTCGTAGCGGTGCGCGAGCGCCCACCACTCGACGCCGGCGTCGGCCGCCTTGGCGAGGATCTTGTCGTCGATGTCGGTGACGTTGCGCACCGACGTGACCTCGTGGCCGCGCACGGTCAGCCAGCGCCGGAGCACGTCGAAGGCCACCTGCGACCGGACGTGGCCGAGGTGGGGGGACCCCTGGGGGGTCGCGCCGCAGACGTACATGCCGACGCGGCCCTCGACGAGGGGCACGAAGTCGCGCACGGCGCCGGAGGCGCTGTCGTACAGGCGCAGGCTCACGGGCTCCAGGTTACCGGCGGATCAGGGCCGCGCCGTGCGCCCGCGGGCGGGCGCCCGGGCTACTAGGGTCCCGGCATGGCCTGGACCGTTCCTGGAGTGATCTCGCGCAGCAAGGGCGCGCCCGTCGAGACCGTGGACATCGTGGTCCCCGAACCCCTTGCGGGGGAGGTCGTCGTGGACGTCGCGGCGTGCGGCGTCTGCCACACCGACCTGCACTACCGCGAGGGCGGGATCAACGACGAGTACCCGTTCCTGCTCGGCCACGAGGCCGCCGGGACCGTCGCCGCGACCGGCGAGGGCGTCACGAACGTCGCGGTCGGCGACACCGTCGTCCTGAACTGGCGCGCCGTGTGCGGGCAGTGCCGGGCCTGCAAGCGCGGGCGCCCGCAGTACTGCTTCGACACGCACAACGCGTCCCAGCCCATGACGCTGACCGACGGCACGCCGCTGTCGGCGGCCCTGGGCATCGGCGCCTTCACCCCCAAGACCCTCGTCGCGGCCGGGCAGGCCACCAAGGTCGACGCCGGCATCGACCCCGCCGTCGCGGGCCTGCTGGGCTGCGGCGTCATGGCGGGCATCGGTGCGGCCGTGAACACCGCCCCCGTGCAGCGCGGCGACACCGTCGCCGTCATCGGCTGCGGCGGCGTGGGCTGCGCGGCCGTCGCCGGCGCCGTCCTCGCCGGGGCGCGGCGGGTCATCGCGATCGACCTCGACGACCGCAAGCTCGCGTGGGCGAGGCAGCTGGGCGCCACCCACACCGTGAACTCCCGGGGCCTGGACGAGGCGGGGGTCGTCTCCGCCGTGCAGGACCTCACCGACTCCTTCGGCGCGGACGTCGTCATCGACGCGGTCGGGCGTCCCGAGACCTGGCGGCAGGCGTTCTACGCCCGCGACCTCGCGGGCACCGTCGTCCTGGTCGGCGTCCCCACGCCCGAGATGCAGCTGGAGGTGCCCCTGCTGGACGTCTTCGGCCGCGGCGGCGCCCTGAAGTCCTCCTGGTACGGCGACTGCCTGCCCGAGCGCGACTTCCCGCAGCTGCTGGAGCTGCACGCCGACGGGCGGCTCCCGCTGGACGCGTTCGTGTCCGAGCGGATCGGCCTGGGCGACGTCGAGGAGGCGTTCGCGACCATGAAGGCCGGCACCGTGCTGCGCAGCGTGGTGATCCTGTGAGCGCCCGCGTCGAGCACCTCGTCACCTCCGGCACGTTCAGCCTCGACGGGCAGACCTTCGACGTCGACAACAACGTCTGGATCGTCGGCGACGACCGCGAGTGCGTCGTCCTGGACGCCCCGCACGACGTCGACGCCATCGCGGCCGCGGTCGGCGACCGCACGCTGCTGGCCGTCGTCGCCACCCACGCCCACGACGACCACGTCCGGCAGGCCCCCGCCCTGGCGCAGCGGCTCTCGGCGCCCGGGCACCCCGTGCCGGTGCTGCTGCACCCCGCCGACCGCGAGGTCTGGGAGCTCACCAACCCGGGCGTCGCGACGAGCGACCTGCACCACGGCGAGGTCGTGACGGTGGCCGGCACCGAGCTGCACGTCCTGCACACCCCGGGCCACACCCCCGGGTCGGTCTGCCTGTACGCGCCGACGCTCGCCACCGTGTTCACGGGCGACACCCTGTTCGCGGGCGGGCCGGGCGCGACGGGCCGCTCCTACTCCGACTTCGGCACGATCGTCGCCTCGATCCGCGACGTCCTCCTGGAGCTGCCCGCGGAGACGCGCGTGCTCACCGGCCACGGCGGCGACACCACGATCGGCGACGAGGCCCCCCACCTGCAGGAGTGGATCGACCGCGGTCACTGAGCGGGGCCGCTGAGGGCGGTCGCCGAACGGGGCCGCCGAACCGGCCGCCGGACGCGGCGACGGGACCGGCCACGCCCGGCCCAGGGCGGGGGCCGAAGGGCCCTCGGCGCCCGCCGGGGACTGGCAGCATCGCCGCGTGAGCGACCCCGCCGGCCCCCCTCCCGCTGCTCCCCCGCCCGTCCCGGCCCGCCGGGCGACCCCGCACCGCCGCTCGCCCGGCCCCGTCGAGCGCGGGGTGACCGACGCCGCGCGCTGGACGCTGCGCCTGCTCGTCCTCGGTGTCGGGTTCTCCGGGCTGCTCTGGCTGCTGGGCCAGGGCTGGTCGCTGCTGCTGCCGCTGCTGCTCGCGGTCCTGCTCAGCGCGGTGCTCTGGCCCCTCACCCAGGTGCTGCGCGCCGTGCTCCCCCGCTCGCTCGCCGCCCTCGTCACCCTGCTGCTGCTCGTCGTGGCGGTCCTCGGCGTCTTCGCCGCGCTCGTGCCGAACGTGGCCGGGCAGGCGCAGGACATCAGCGACTCGGCCACCGCGGGCCTGGCCGAGGTGCAGGACTACGTGACCGGCCCGCCGCTGAACCTCGGCGAGACCCAGATCGACGTCGTCGTCGCCCAGGTCACCACGGAGCTGCAGGCCAACGCGCAGGGCATCGCCGGCGGCATCGTCAGCGGGGTCGGCAGCGTGGGCTCGGGCGTGGTCACGGCCCTGCTCGTGCTCGTCCTGACCTACTTCTGCCTCGCCGACGGCGACCGCCTGCTGCCGTGGTCGCGGCGGTGGCTGGACGAGCGCTCCCACCGCCACCTCAGCGAGCTGGGCACGCGCACGTGGGCGGTGCTGCGCGGCTACATCCTGTCCCAGGCCGCCGTCGCGCTCGTCGACGCGCTGTTCATCGGCATCGGCCTGCGCATCGTCGGCGTCCCGCTCGCGCTGCCGCTGGCCGTGGTCGTGTTCTTCGCCGCGTTCATCCCCATCGTGGGCGCCGTGGCCAGCGGCGCGCTCGCCGTGCTGGTGGCCCTCGTCGCGCTGGGCTGGGTGCAGGCGCTGATCGTCCTGGGCATCGTGCTGCTGGTGCAGCAGCTGGAGGGCAACGTGCTGCAGCCGCTGCTGGTCGGCCGGTCGCTGGCCCTGCACCCGGCCGTGGTCATCGGCTCCGTCACGGTCGGCGGGACGCTGTTCGGCATCACGGGTGCGTTCCTCGCGGTGCCGTTCACGGCCATCGTGACGGTGGTCCTGCGCTACGTGCGCAGCGAGCTGGTGCCCGGGGCCGCGGAGGACCCGCCGGTCGAGGAGCGCCCGGGCGGCCGTCGCCGCCGCGTGCCCGCACCGCCCACCACGCCGTGACCGCGCAGGCAGCACCCGCACGCTGACGGAGGTCAGGCGTCGGCGACGACCAGCGCGGTTGCGATGGCGAGCAGGCCCTCGCCGTGGCCCGGGAAGCCCAGGCCGTCGGTGGTCGCGCCCGCGACGCCGACCGGGGCCCCGCACGCGGCGCTGAGGGCCGCCTCGGCCTCGGCGCGGCGCGGGCCGATCTTCGGGCGGTTCCCGACGACCTGCACGGAGACGTTGCCGATCGTGAAGCCGGCCTCGCGCACCAGGCGCGCGGCCTCGGCGAGCAGGACGACGCCCGGCGCCCCGGCGTGCTCGGGTCGCGAGGTCCCGAAGTGCCGGCCGAGGTCGCCCATCCCGGCCGCCGCGAACAGCGCGTTGGCGCAGGCGTGCGCGGCCACGTCGCCGTCGGAGTGCCCGGCGAGCCCCGCGGGCTCGTCCGGCCACAGCAGGCCCGCGACCCAGCACTCGCGGCCGGCCTCGAAGGCGTGGACGTCGACGCCGGTGCCGACGCGGGGCAGGACGGGGCTCACCTGGGCTCCTCGGGGGTGGCGGTCTCCTCGCGCAGCAGGGCTTCCGCCAGGACGAGGTCCAGCGGACGGGTCACCTTGAACGCCCGCTCGGCGCCCGGCACGGTGCGCACCGGGTGACCGAGCGCCTCGAGCATGCCGGCGTCGTCGGTGGCGGGGGCGGCGCCGCGGGCGGCCTCGTGGGCGCGCACGAGCGGGCCGGGCGCGAAGCCCTGGGGCGTCTGGACGGCGACCAGCGCGCTGCGGTCGACCGTCTCGAGCACCAGGTCACCGCGCACGCGCTTGACGGTGTCGGTGACGGGCAGCGCGGGGACGACCGCGACAGCGCCGGCGCGCACGGCCGCGACCACGGCGACGAACACCTCGGGCGGGGTGAGGCAGCGGGCCGCGTCGTGCACGAGCACCACGTCGACGTCCTCGTCCACGGCAAGCAGGCCGAGGCGCACGGAGTCCTGCCGCTCCGCGCCCCCGGGCACCACACGGAGGTCGGGCAGCTGCAGGGGGGTGAGGAGCTCGGTCACCTCGTCGACGGCACCGTCGGGGGCGACCACGACGACGACGTCCACCACGCCCGACAGCGCGGCGCGGCGGACGGCGTGGACGAGGAGGGGCTCACCGGCGAGCTCGACCAGGGCCTTGGGCCGACCGGCGCCGAGCCGGTCGCCCCGGCCGGCGGCCGGGACGACGAGCACGGACTTCAGGAGGCGAGGACCTCGTCGAGCAGGGACTCGGCCTTGTCCTCGTTGGTGTTCTCGGCGAGCGCGAGCTCGGAGACGAGGATCTGCCGGGCCTTCGCGAGCATCCGCTTCTCGCCGGCGGACAACCCGCGGTCCTGGTCACGGCGCCACAGGTCGCGGACGACCTCGGCCACCTTGATGACGTCGCCCGAGGCGAGCTTCTCCAGGTTGGCCTTGTAGCGGCGCGACCAGTTGGTCGGCTCCTCCGCGTAGGCCGTGCGCAGGACCGAGAACACCCGGTCCAGGCCTTCGCGGCCCACGACGTCGCGAACGCCGACGAGGTCGACGTTCTCCGCGGGCACTTCGATGGTGAGATCGCCCTGGGCGACCTTGAGGACCAGGTAGAGCTTCTCTTCGCCCTTGATGGTCCGGGTCTTGATCTCCTCGATCAGTGCCGCCCCGTGGTGGGGGTAGACGACCGTTTCGCCGACCGTGAAAGCCATAGAGAGTGACCCCTTTCAGTAGCTCGACTTTACCACGGTCCAGGGGGCGCCGACAGAGTCCGGCGGTGCGTTTGCGCAGGTCAGAGGCTCGACGCTGCACATTCTGCCCTTGACACAACGCGATCTCCGTGCTGCGGGGGCCCGCCGCGACCCCGTCCGGGAGGCCCGTCCCCACCCCCTCCCGGGGTGCGGCGCAGGGTGATCCGCCCGCCGCGGCAAGCGCTCGCCGCAGGTCCGGGGACGCCGCGGCCGGCGGTTCGCGGCGGGCCCGCGCGGGCGCGGCGCACCGTCGCGGGCGGAACCAGGGCCTCCCGCTACCCTGGACGGGTGAAGCTCCGCCTGCGCCCCGCCGCCGCCGTCGCGATCTCCGTCGTCAGCCTGTCGGGCCTGACGGGCTGCGCGGTGTTCTCCCCGCCGACCGTGCTGAGGGTCTACAACCCGAGCGACGGGCTCAGCGCCACCGTCGGCGACGTGGGGGTCCGCAACGCGCTGATCGTCTCCCCCGCGGAGGGCGAGCCGGGCGTCGTCTCCGCCGTCCTGGTCAACAGCGGCACGGAGACCGCGCAGGTCACGGTCGCCGTCGACACGGGCTCCTCCCCGACGACCGCGGACTTCACCGTGCTGCCCGGGACGTCCTTCACGATCGGCAGCGGCAGCGGCGCGGCGAACCTGACGGGCGGCGACGTCGAGTCCGACACCACGGGCTGGCTGCAGGTCCCCGAGGTCACCGAGGTGCCCGGCGCCCTCGTGCCGATGACCTTCTCGGCCGGTGGCGCGGAGGCCTCGGTCGACGCGCCCATCGTCCGGCCCTGCTTCGCCTACGAGAACCTCGTGCCGACCCCCGCCGCCACGCCCTCGGCGGGCGAATCCGCGAGCCCGTCCGCGGCGAGCACCCCCAGCCCCTCGATCAACTGCCAGCCCGAGGTCGGCGAGGACGAGGTCAACGGCGAGACCGGCGACGACAACGCGGCCTGAGCACGCGGCCTGAGCACGCGGCCCGAGCAGGCGCGGACGCGCAGGCGCGGACGCGCAGGAGGGCGGGACCGGTGACGGTCCCGCCCTCCTCCGCGTCCGGTCAGCCCTCGAACTTGTACCCGAGCCCGCGGACCGTCACGAGGTAGCGCGGGTTCGACGGGTCCGGCTCGATCTTCGCGCGCAGCCGCTTGACGTGGACGTCGAGCGTCTTGGTGTCCCCGACGTAGTCGGAGCCCCACACGCGGTCGATGAGCTGGACGCGCGTGAGCACGCGGCCGGCGTTGCGCAGCAGCAGCTCCAGCAGCTCGAACTCCTTCAGCGGCAGCGGGACGCCCTCGCCGTGGACGGTGACGACGTGGCGGTCGACGTCCATGCGCACCGGACCCGCCTCGACCGTCGTCAGGACGAGGTCCTCGGGCTCCGCCCCGCGGCGCAGCACAGCGCGCACGCGCGCCAGCAGCTCGCGCGAGGAGTACGGCTTGGTCACGTAGTCGTCGGCGCCGATCTCCAGGCCCACGACCTTGTCGATCTCCGAGTCCTTCGCCGTCAGCATGATCACGGGGACGGACGAGCGGGTGCGCAGCTGCCGGCAGACCTCGGTGCCCGGCAGGCCGGGCAGCATGAGGTCGAGCAGGACCAGGTCGGCGCCGGAGCGGTCGAACTCCTCCAGGGCCTCGGGCCCGGTCTCGCTGACCGCCACGTCGTAGCCCTCCCGCCGCAGCAGGTAGGACAGCGGGTCGGAGAAGGACTCCTCGTCCTCCACCACCAGGATGCGCGTCACGGTCGGGCCTCCGTCGGGATGTCGTCGTGCGTGGTGTGGGGGGTGCCCGCGGCGTCGCCGGCGGGACGGGTCGCGCCGCGGGGGGCGCGGCGCAGGTTCGCGGGGGTGGACCGGGGCGGCGCCGCGGGGACGGCGGGCGCCGGTCCCTCGACCGTGCCGGTCGCGTCGGGCAGGCGGAGGGTGAAGGTGGAGCCCTCCCCCTCGACGCTCCAGACCCGGACGTCGCCGCCGTGGTTGCCGGCGACGTGCTTGACGATCGACAGGCCCAGGCCCGTGCCGCCGGTGATGCGCGAGCGCGCGGCGTCGACCCGGTAGAAGCGCTCGAAGATGCGCTCGACGTCGGCCGGGCTGATGCCCACGCCCCGGTCGCACACCGCGACGTCCACCGCGCGCGAGCCGCCGTCGGCGTCGGCGGTGCGCCGCACCTCCACCACGACGCGGCTGCCCTCGGGGGAGTAGGCGAGCGCGTTGTGCACGAGGTTGCGCACGGCCGTGACGAGCAGCTCGCGGTCGCCCACGACCTGCGCGCCGCGCGGGCCGGCGACCACGACCTCGGAGCCCCGCTCGTGCGCCACGCTGCCGGTGCGGTCGATGGCCTCGGCGATGAGCGCGTCGACCTCGAGCAGCGCCGGCTCGACCACGCCCTCCGCGGCCTGCAGGCGGGACAGGTCGATGATCTCCTGCACGAGCTGGGTCAGCCGGCGCGCCTCCCGGTGCATGCGCTGGGTGAAGCGCCGCACGGCCACCGGGTCGTCGGCGGCGTCCTCGACGGCCTCGGCGAGCAGCGACAGCGCGCCGACGGGCGTCTTGAGCTCATGGCTGACGTTGGCGACGAAGTCGCGGCGGACGGCCTCGATGCGGCGCGCCTCGGTGCGGTCCTCGAGCAGCAGCAGCACGTGGTGGGCCCCCAGCGGGGACACCCGCGCCAGGACGACCGTCCGCGGCCGGCCGAGCCCCGCCTCGAGCTCCTCCTCCGCCTCGCGGACCACCCCGTCGCGCCGGCAGGTGCGCACCATCTCGCGCAGGCTCGCGTGCCCGAGCTCGCGGCCGCTGACGACGCCGGTGGCGTAGGCCGCGGCGCTGGCCTTGACGACCGCGTCGGTCGCGTCGAGCACGACGGCGGAGGAGCGCAGCGCCAGGAGCACGTCGCTGACGCCCGCGGGCAGCCCGGCGGCGTCGGTGGCGGGCGGCAGCGGGGGCTTCTGCAGCCGCTCGGAGATCCGGAAGGCCAGCACACCGCCGCCGCCGACGGCGACGCCGACGGCCGCGGCCACGGCCGTCGTCAGGTCAGCGAGCACGGGACCAGCGTACGGTCGGAGCCGGGGCGGACCGCCGCAGCAGCAGTTCCCCGCCCACCGCTGCGCAGATGTTCACCTGCGGGGCGGAACCCGTTCACCGGCGGCTGCGAGCGTTGCGGCCACACCGGGTGCGCCGGCCGACCGGACGGCGGCACCCCGCAGAACCTGGAGGTGGCACGTGCGGAACGTCTTCCACGACGAGCTCAGCGGGCTCGTGGACACGCTCGTCGAGATGACCCACCTCGCGGAGTCCGCCATGACGCGGGCCACGACCGCGCTGCTGGACGGCGACCGCGAGCTCGCCGAGACGGTGATCGCGGGCGACGAGCGCATCGACTCCCTGGAGCGCGACCTCGAGGAGCGCTCCCTGCAGCTGCTCGCGCGCCAGGCGCCCGTCGCGACCGACCTGCGGGTCGTCGTCACCGCGCTGCGGATGAGCTCCAGCCTCGAGCGGATGGGCGACCTCGCCCGCCACGTCGCCAAGCTCGTGCGGCTGCGCCACCCCGACACCGTCGTGCCGGTGGAGCTGCGCTCGACCTTCCTGCAGATGGGCCAGGTCGCCGAGCGCATCGTCGCCAAGGCCGGCAACGTCATCGCCCACCGCGACGTGGCGCTGGCCGCCGAGATCGAGGTCGACGACGACGAGATGGACCGCCTGCACCGCGACGTCTTCGAGCACCTGCTCTCGCGCGAGTGGGAGCACACGACGGAGGTCGCGGTCGACCTCACGCTGTGCAGCCGCTACTACGAGCGCTTCGCCGACCACGCCGTCTCGGTGGCCAAGTCCGTCGTCTTCCTCGTCACCGGCAGCCACGCCGAGGTCGAGAGCAGCGACGGCCTGCCGCTGGTCGGCTGAGCCTCCGGGACCCCCGCGCGGGTGCGCCGGACGCCCCCGTCCCCGGCCGGGGGCAGGGGCGTCCGCTCAGGTGTAGCGTCCGCTGGGTGGCACGGCGCGAGGGTCCCCGCTGCGGTCCCGCGGGCCGGCCGGTGCTCCTGACCTGCGCCGTCGCCACCGCGGTGGCGCTGCTGGCGGGGTGCTCGGCCGACGAGCCGGACGCGCCGCCCGCCACCACGACGACCGTTCCGCCCTCGACCGCCGTCGCCTCGACGCCGGTCACGGCGAGCCCGACGACGAGCGTCCCGGCCTTCGACTGCGCCGCCGTGGACACCGCGCAGCAGGAGCTCGACCGGGCCTACGCCGACGAGCTCGACCGCCTCGACGTGCACCGGGGCGACCCGCGCGCCCAGTCGGTCTACGCCCTGGTGACGACCACCCAGGGGCCGGCGTACTACTCCGCGGTGCTGACCGCCGCCCCGGCGGAGTCCCGCGAGGACGCGCAGCTGGTCCTCGACTACTACGAGCGGCTGTCCGCGCAGGTGGGCGACCTCGACGTCGACAGCGGCACCGAGGAGGCGCTGGGCGACGCCATGGACCGCCTCGACGACGCGACCGTCGCGCTGGACCCCTCCCCCGCGGGCGGCACCGAGGTGGTCGCGGCCCAGGAGCGCCTGCAGGCCGGGGTGGAGCGCTCGTGCTCCGGCCCGGGCGCCTCGTCGTCACCCGCGACCAGCAGCCCGGTCCCGTCAGGCAGCTCGGACCCCTCGGCCGGCCCCGTCCCGTCGGACGGCCCGACGGCGACGACCTCCACCGCCACGAGCTGACGACGCCGGGGCGC
The DNA here is from genome assembly GCF_011839805.1 of Kineococcus rubinsiae. Taxonomy (GTDB): domain Bacteria; phylum Actinomycetota; class Actinomycetes; order Actinomycetales; family Kineococcaceae; genus Kineococcus; species Kineococcus rubinsiae. The sequence continues at coordinate 204,910 of NZ_VWPY01000001.1, forward strand.
CGCCCCGCGGGACGGCGCCCCATGCTCACCTGCTCGACGACTCCGGCGGGTCAGCGACCTCGACCCTCCGGCGGGTCAACGACCCTGGTTGGCCACGGCCTGCACCGCGGCGGCCGCGGCGTCGGCGTCGAGGTACTCCCCGCCCGGCGTGACCGGCTTCAGGTCGGCGTCGAGGCGGTAGACCAGCGGGATGCCGGTGGGGATGTTCAGGCCCGCGATGTCGGCGTCGGAGATGCCGTCGAGGTGCTTGACCAGGGCGCGCAGCGAGTTCCCGTGCGCGGCGAGCAGGACGACCTTGCCGGCCTGCAGGTCGGGGACGACCGCGGACTCCCAGTACGGCAGCATCCGGTTCACGACGTCGGCCAAGCACTCGGTGCGCGGGGCGTCGGCGCCGAGGTCGGCGTAGCGCGGGTCGGCGTCCTGGGAGAACTCCGAGCCGAGCTCGATCTCCGGCGGCGGGGTGTCGTAGGAGCGGCGCCAGAGCATGAACTGCTCCTCGCCGAACTCCGCGAGCGTCTGCTTCTTGTCCTTGCCCTGCAGCGCACCGTAGTGGCGCTCGTTCAGGCGCCAGGAGCGCCGCACGTCGATCCAGTGCCGGTCGGCCGCGTCGAGCGCGAGGTGCGCGGTGGTGATCGCGCGGCGCAGCAGCGACGTGTGCACGACGTCGGGCAGGACCCCGGCCTCGGCCAGCAGCGTGCCGCCGCGCGCGGCCTCCGCGCGGCCCTTCTCCGACAGCGGCACGTCGACCCAGCCGGTGAACAGGTTCAGGGCGTTCCACTCGCTCTCGCCGTGGCGCAGGAGGACGAGGGTGTGCGCGGACTCGGTCATGGGCGGAACCCTAGGCCATGCCCGCGGCGCTGCTCCCGGCTCCCTCACCGCCCGCGGCGCTCGCCGAGAACCGCTGCTCGCGCGCCCCCTCGTACACCTGCAGGGTCGCCTCGGCGGTCGCGTCCCAGCCGAAGCGGGTGGCCCGCCGGCGGGCCGCCTCCCCCAGCCGGTGGCGTCGCGCGGGGTCGTCCAGCAGCTCCCGCAGCACCTGCGCCCAGCGCCGCGGGTCGTGCCCGTCGACCAGGACGCCGGTCTCGCCGTCGGCCACGGCGGTGCGCAATCCGCCCACCGCGGCAGCCACCACGGGGGTGCCGCAGGCCTGCGCCTCCAGCGCCACGAGGCCGAAGGACTCGTTGTGGCTCGGGACCGCGACGAGGTCGGCCGCGCGGTAGTGCTCGGCGAGCTCCGGGCGGTCGACGGGCGGGCGGATCGTCACGACGTGCTCCAGCCCCAGCTCGCGCACCAGGTCGGCGAGCGCGTGCGGGTGCTGGGTCCCGGACCCGCTCGGCCCGCCCAGGACGACCACGCGCAGCCGCCCGCGCCGGGCCGGGTCGGCCCGCAGCAGCTCCGCCGCCGCGCGGACCAGCAGGTCCGGGGCCTTCAGCGGCTGGATGCGGCCCACGAACAGGAGCAGCTCGACGTCCCGGCCGAACCCGAGCCGCTCGCGCGCGGCCGCGCGGGCGCCGGGGCCCGGCGCGGAGAACGTCGCCAGGTCGACGCCCGGGGCCACGACGGCGACCTTGGCCGGGTCGGCCCCGTAGAGGTCGAGCAGCTCCTGGCGCTCCTCGCCCGTGTTGGCCACCAGCCGGTCCGCGGCCGCGACCACCTGCTCCTCGCCGATCACGCGCCCCGAGGGCTCCGGGTCGTCGCCGTCGGCGAGGTGCGCGTTCTTGACCTTGGCCATCGTGTGCATGGAGTGCACGAGCGGGACGTCCCAGCGGTCGGCGACGAGCCAGCCCACCTGCCCGGACAGCCAGTAGTGGGAGTGCACGACGTCGTAGTGGCGCTCGTCGTGGCGCGCGCCGGTGCGCAGGACGCCCGCCGTGAACGCGCAGAGCTGACCCGCGAGGTCCTCCTTGCCGAGGCCCTCGTAGGGGCCGGCGGAGACGTGGCGGACCCGCACGCCCGGGGCGGCCTCGACGACCTCGGGCTGGTCGGAGGCGGTGCGGCGGGTGAAGACCTCGACCTCGACGCCGCGGCGCGCGAGCTGCTCGGCGAGCTGGACGACGTAGACGTTCATGCCGCCCGCGTCGCCCGTGCCCGGCTGCGCGAGGGGGGACGTGTGCACGGACAGCAGCGCCACGCGGTGCAGGCCCACGCGCACCCCTCCTCCGCACTCGGCGCCCCGGGAGCCGGGGCGGTCCTGGTGGGCGCGGCTGCCGCTACCGTCGGCCCGTGTCCCGGCCCAGCGGCGACCGCACCGGCCGGTCTCCCGCCGAGCAGTCTGCCTCCTCCCCCCGGGCCCGCGCCCTGGCGGGGTCGGGCGCGGGGCACCGCCCGCGCGCGGGCTCGCCCGTCGGCTCGGTCACCCGCGGCACGACCGGGCCGGACCGGCTGCGCCGGGTGGAGCGCTGGCTGGCGCAGACGCAGGCGCCCCGGCTGCGCTCGGCGGCCGACCCGCTCGTCGTCGACCTGGGCTACGGCGCGCGGCCCGTCACCGTCACCGACCTGCAGCGCTGGCTGCGCGGGGTGCGCCCCGACGTCCGCCTGGTCGGGCTGGAGATCCACCCGGAGCGCGTGGAGGCGGCCCGCCGCGCGCTGGCCGGCGTCCCCGGCGCCCCCGAGTTCGCCCTCGGCGGGTTCGAGCTGGCGGTGCCCGGCGGCGGCGACCCGGTGATCGTGCGGGCCTTCAACGTCCTGCGCCAGTACGACGAGTCGCAGGTCGCGGCCAGCTGGGACCTGCTGCGCTCGCGGCTCGCGCCGGGCGGGCTGCTCGTGGACGGCACCTGCGACGAGCTGGGCCGGCGCTCGACGTGGATCGCCGTGGAGGCCGAGCGCGGGCCCGTGTCCCTGACGGTGTCGGTGCGCCTGGGCGGGCTGGGCACGCCGTCGGACGTCGCCGAGCGCCTGCCGAAGGCGCTCATCCACCGCAACGTGCCGGGCGAGGGGGTGCACGACTTCCTGCGCGCCGCCGACGCGGCGTGGGCGCGCCACGCGCCGCTGCAGACCTTCGGCGCGCGGCAGCGGTGGATCGCCACCTGCCGCGACCTCGCGGGCGCGTGGCCCCTGCTGGACTCGCCCTCGCGGTGGCGCCTCGGCGAGGTCACCCTGGCGTGGTCCGCCGTGGCGCCCCGTCCCGGTCGGGCATGATCGGGGCGTCCCCCGGGTGCGGCCGCAGCGCGGCCGGCACCGCACCGGCGCGGGCCGGGAGGAGCGATCAACCAGGAGGCGACGTGGCCGGTCAGACCCCAGCCGGGAACCCCCGTCCCACCATCCGCGACATCGCCCGCGTGGCCGGCGTCTCGAAGGCCTCGGTGTCCTACGCCCTCAACGACCAGCCCGGGGTCTCCCCCGGCACCCGCGACCGCATCCTGGCCGCGGCCGAGCAGCTGGGCTGGCGGCCGAGCGCCGCGGCCCGCTCCCTGTCCAACGCCCGGGCGGGCGCCGTGGGGCTCGCGATCGCGCGCGACGTCCGGCTCCTCGGCGAAGAGCCCTACTACATGCGGCTCATCGCCGGGATGGAGAGCGTCCTCGCGGCGCAGGGCGTCTCGCTGCTGCTGACGGTCGTCCCGGACGTGGGCGCGGCCGTGGAGGTCATGCGCGGCTGGTGGGCCGAGCGCCGCGTCGACGGCGTCGTCCTGACCGACCTGCGGGTCGACGACCCGCGCCTGGACCTCGTCGCGGACCTCGGCATCCCCTGCACCTTCGGCGGGGGCCCGCCGGACCCCCGCGGGTACGCGCCCGCCGCAGGCGGCCGCGACCCCGAGCGCGGGCCGCTCACCGAGGTCGTCGAGCACCTGCTGGCGCAGGGCCACCGCCGCCTCGCCCGGGTCGGGGGCCCCGCGCACTTCCAGCACACGCGCCGCCGCAACGCCGCCTGGCGCGAGGTCACGCGCGAGGCGCTGGGCCGCGCGCAGCCGGTCCTGTCCGCGGACTACTCCGGCCGCGAGGGGCTCGCCGCGACCCGGCGGCTGCTCGCGCGGGCCGAACCCCCGACGGCGCTCGTGTTCGACAACGACGTCATGGCCGCCACGGTGGTCGCCGAGCGGCGCGCGCTGGGCGTGCGGATCCCCGAGGACCTCGCGGTCGTGGCGGGTGAGGACTCGATCCTCTGCCGCCTCGCCGACCCCGCCGTCAGCGCCCTGCGCCGCGACGTCACCGCGGCGGGGGTGGCGAGCGCGGTCGTGCTGCTCGACGTCCTGGCCGGCCGCGAGCCCGCGCCCCAGGCGGCGCCCGGCTACGAGTTCATCGCGCGGGCGAGCTCCACCGCCGCCCGCCGCTGATCCGCGGCACCCACCCCCACCGCGGCGACCCCGGCGCGCGCGCCCGGACCGCGACCGGAACGTCACCTCCCGCCGGTTGACTTGAACCGGTTAAGCCGCCACCGTGGGTCCCCGCGGGGTTCGACGGACCCGGACCCGCGGAAACCCCCCGTCGCCAAGGGAGACGACCGTGCGCCGACGCACCTTCAGCACCGCCCTGATCGCCACCGCAGCAGTCGGCAGCGTTCCGCTGGCCTCCTGCTCCTCCGACGACTCGGGGTCTGGCGACGGCGCCAAGACCCTGAAGTACTGGGCGAGCAACCAGGGCACCAGCCTGGACAACGACAAGGAGATCCTGACCCCGGAGCTCGCGAAGTTCGAGCAGCAGACCGGGATCAAGGTCGAGCTCGAGGTCATCCCGTGGGACAGCCTGCTCCAGCGCATCCTGCAGGCCACGACCTCCGGCGACGCCCCCGACGTCCTCAACATCGGCAACACCTGGTCGGCGTCGCTGCAGGCCACGGGCGCCTTCCTGCCCTTCGAGGCCGACCAGTACACGGCGGTCGGCGGCAAGGACAAGTTCCTCGAGACCAGCCTCGGGTCGACCGGCGCCGAGGGGCAGCCGCCGACGTCGGTGCCGCTGTACGGCCTGGCCTACGGGCTGTTCTACTCCAAGAAGATGTTCGCCGACGCGGGCATCACGACGCCCCCGGCGACGTGGGCCGACCTGGTCACCGACGCCAAGCAGCTCACCGACGCCGCCGCGGACCGCTGGGGCATGACGGTCGCCGGCGCCAGCTACACCGAGAACGCGCACTTCGCCTTCATGTTCGGCAAGCAGAACGGCGCCGAGTTCTTCGACGACGCCGGCAAGCCGACCTTCACCGACTCGGGCAACGTCAAGGGCCTGCAGCAGTACCTCGGCCTGATGTCGACCGACAAGGTCGTCAGCCCGTCAGCGGCGGAGCACCCCACCACCAACGACATGATCGCCGACTTCACGGGCGGCAAGGCGGCCATGTTCATGGGCCAGAACAACTCCGAGGCCACCATCCTCAGCAACGGCATGACGGCCGCCGACTACGGCGTGGCGCCCATCCCGATCCTGGACCCGCTGCCCTCCGGCGGCCAGCGCGTCAACAGCCACGTGGCGGGCATCAACATGAGCGTCTTCGCCGACTCCGACAACGTCGACGGGGCCCTGCAGTTCGTGAAGTTCATGACGAGCCCCGAGGAGCAGGTGATCCTCAACCAGAAGTTCGGGTCGCTGCCCGTGGTCGCCGAGGCCTCCAGCGACGCGGCCTTCCAGACCGAGAACCTCAAGATCTTCAACTCGGTCCTCTCCGAGACCGCCGCGCCCCTGCCGATGATCCCGAACGAGAGCCAGTTCGAGACCACCGTGGGGCAGGCCATGCAGGACCTCTTCGGCCGCATCGCCACGGGCACCACCCCCGGCGACTCCGACGTCGAGGCCGCGCTCGAGGGCGCGCAGCAGAAGATGGCCGGCGGGGCCTGAGCCCGATGGCCACCTCGACGTCCCCGCGGACGGGCCGGGCGCAGACGCCCCGGCCCGCCCGGCGTGCGCCGCGCAGCCACCTGGCCCCGGGGTGGCTGCCCTACGTCCTGCTCGCCCCGGCGCTGCTGTTCGAGCTGCTCGTGCACATCATCCCGATGGTCACCGGCATCTTCATCAGCACGCTGGAGCTCACCCAGTTCTACGTGCGCCGCTGGCTCGACGCGCCCAGCGCGGGCGTCGGCAACTTCAAGATCGCCCTCGACTTCGACGGGGCGATCGGGGCGTCGCTGCTGCGGTCCTTCGGGATCACCTTCGCCTTCACGATCTGCACCCTGGCGCTGTCGTGGGCGCTGGGCATGTTCGCCGCGGTGCTGCTGCAGCGGCCGTTCCGCGGCCGCAACGTGCTCCGCACGCTGTTCCTCGTGCCCTACGCCCTGCCCGTCTACGCCGGCGTGATCGTCTGGAAGTTCATGCTCGGCCGCGACAACGGCATGGTCAACGCCCTGCTGAGCGGGCTGGGGATCACCGACGGCAGCACCTTCTGGCTCCTGGGGAACAACGCCTTCGTCTCCACGGTCGTCGTGGCCGTCTGGCGGCTGTGGCCGTTCGCCTTCCTCACCCTGATGGCCGGCCTGCAGTCGGTGCCGGGTGAGGTCTACGAGGCTGCCGCGGTGGACGGCGCCGGGATGTGGCAGCAGTTCCGCAGCTTCACGCTGCCGATGCTGCGGCCCGTCAACCAGGTGCTCCTGCTGGTGCTCTTCCTGTGGAGCTTCAACGACTTCAACGTGCCGTACATCCTCTTCGGGCAGTCCGTGCCCGCCTCGGCCGACCTGATCTCCATCCACGTCTACCAGGCCTCGTTCATCACCTGGAACTTCGGCGTGGGGTCGGCCATGTCCGTCCTGCTGCTGCTGGTCCTGCTCGTGATCACGGCCGTCTACCTGCCCCTGAGCAGCCGGAGGATGCGCGATGCGTGAGCCCGTCTCGTTCCGCGTCCTGCGCGTCGTGGGACTCACCCTGCTGACGCTGTTCGTGCTGGGGCCGATCTACGTCATGGTCTCCAGCTCCCTGAAGCCGCTGGGCGACGTCCAGGGCAAGTTCACCTGGATCCCCTCGACGATCACGTTCGACCCGTTCATCGACATCTGGTCGACCGTGCCGCTGGCCCGCTACTTCGGCAACAGCCTCGTGATCTCGCTGCTGGCCACGGTGTGCTCGGTCGTGCTGGCCATCTCCGCGGCCTACGCGATCAGCCGGTACCGCTTCCACGGCCGCAGCGCCTTCCGGATCACCGTGCTGTCGACGCAGATGTTCCCCGGCATCCTCTTCCTGCTCCCGCTGTACCTGATCTTCGTCAACATCGGGCAGCTCACGGGCTTCGCGCTGCAGGGCAGCCGGCTGGCGCTGGTCATCACCTACCTGACGTTCTCGCTGCCCTTCGCCATCTGGATGCTCGTCGGGTACTTCGACTCGATCCCCCGCGAGCTCGACGAGGCGGCGCACGTCGACGGGGCCGGCCCCATCGGCGCCCTCGTCCGCGTCGTCCTGCCCAGCGCGGCCCCCGGCATTGCGGCCGTCGCGATCTACTCGTTCATGACGGCCTGGGGCGAGACCCTCTTCGCCTCGGTCATGACCAACCAGGACTCCCGCACCCTGGCCATCGGCCTGCGGGAGTACTCCACCCAGACGAACGTGTACTGGAACGAGGTGATGGCCGCCTCGCTCGTGGTCAGCGTCCCCGTCGTCGTCGGGTTCCTCCTCCTGCAGCGCTACCTCGTCCAGGGCCTGACGGCCGGCGCCGTCAAGTAGCCCCGACGCACGAGCAGCCCCCTCCCCGCCCCAGCTCCTCCGCACCCCCGGGAGACCCCGTGCAGCGCCCGCACTCCGTCCTGTCCGTCGACGGCCGCCCCGTCACCTGGCTCGGCGCCAACTTCTGGTCCCGCTCCGGCGGGCCGCGGATGTGGGTCCGCTACGACCCCGCCGTGGTGCGGGAGGAGCTGCGGACGCTGCACGAGCACGGGCTGCGCGAGACCCGCTCGTTCCTGTACTGGCCGGACTTCATGCCGACGCCCGACGCCGTCGACGAGGAGCTCGTCGGGCACCTGCTCGACTTCCTCGACGCTCACGTCGAGACGGGCATGCGGACGATCCCCACGTTCCTCGTCGGGCACATGTCCGGGGAGAACTGGGACCCGGTCTGGCGCGAGGGCCGCGACCTCTACTCCGACGTGTGGATGGTGTCGCGGCAGGCGTGGTTCACCACCGAGATCACCCGCCGCACGCACCACCACGCGGCCGTCACGGGCTGGCTGATCAGCAACGAGATGCCCATCTACGGCCGCCGCCACGACGAGCCCGCCGCCCCGCAGCAGGAGGTCTCGGCCTGGGCGCAGCTGCTCGTCTCCGCCGTCCGCGCGGGCGGGGGCACCCAGCCCGTCTCGATCGGCGACGGCGCGTGGGGGCTGGAGGTCACGGGCGAGGACAACGGGTTCTCGGTGCGCGAGCTCGGCCGGCTGACCGACTTCACCGGGCCGCACGTGTACAAGATGGAGAGCGACCCGGTGCGCCAGCACCTCAACGCGGCCTTCGTGTGCGAGCTGGCGGCGGTGACCGGCCGGCCGGTGGTGCTGGAGGAGTTCGGCCTCACCGACGAGTTCGCCTCGGCGGCGAGCCAGGCGCACTACTACCGCCAGACCCTGCACACCAGCCTGCTCGCGGGCGCCACCGGCTGGCTGGCCTGGAACAACACCGACTACGACGCGCTGGCCGCCCAGCCGCCGTACTCCCACCACCCGTTCGAGATGCACTTCGGCATCACCGACGCCCAGGGCACGCCCAAGCCGGCCCTGCTGGAGCTGCGGGCGTTCGCCGAGGTCCTCGCCGACGTCGACCTGGCCCGGACCCGCCGCGTCGACACCGACGCCGCGCTCGTCGTCACGTCCTTCCTCGAGCGGCACTACCCGTTCACGCGCCCCGTCGACTCCCAGCAGGCCTTCCGCGCGCTGCGCCAGGCCTACGTCGCGGCCCGCGAGGCCGACCTGCCGCTGGCCTTCGCGCGCGAGGCCGACGGGTTCGGCGACGACGCGCTGCTGTACCTGGTGCCGTCGGTGCGCCAGCTGCTGGCCACCACGTGGGCGGACCTCGAGCGCCGCGCCGAGGCGGGTGCCACGGTGTACGCGTCGATCGCCTCGGGCGAGGAGCCCGTCCAGCGCGGCTCGTGGGCCCCGCACGTCGGGCGGCTGTTCGGCGTCGAGCACCAGCTCGTCTACGGCCTCGTCGAGCCCGTCGTCGAGGACGTCGTGGAGATCACCGTCGTGCGCGACTTCGGCACCCTGCGCGCCGGCGAGGTCCTGCACGCGCGGGCCGGCGGCAACGAGCACGCCCGCAGCTTCCTGCCCGTGGTGCCCGCGGGGGCCGAGGTCGTCGCGCAGGACGCGGCCGGGCGCCCCGTGCTGCTCGAGCGCACCGTGGGTGCCGGGCGGATGGTGCTCGGCACCTACCCGCTGGAGGGCATGGCCGGCCACCTGGCCCGGGTGAACCCCGAGCCGACGTGGCGCCTGTACGACGCGCTGGCGACCGTCGCCGGGGTCCGCCGGGCGGTGCGGGTCGACGACCCGCTCGTGCTCTGCGACGTCCTGGAGCGCGAGGACGGCACGCGCTTCGCGTGGTTCGTCAGCCAGCACCCCGGCGAGGTCACGGTCGACGTGCGCGCCGAGGGACCGCTGCTCGACCGCGCGAGCGGGGCCGACCTCGCCGGGAAGGTGCGGCTGCCGCCGTTCGGCGTCGTCGTGACCCGACTGGGCTGACCGGTTCGGGGGTGAGCAGGCGCGCCCTTACGCCTCCAGCAGCAGGGTCGTCGGGCCGTCGTTGACGAGCTCGACGGCCATGTCCGCGCCGAAGCGGCCCGTCACGACGGCCAGCCCGCGGGCGCGCAGCGCGTCCCGGACGGCGTCGACGAGGGGCTCGGCCACCGGTCCCGGGGCGGCGGCGTTCCACGTCGGGCGCCGGCCCTTGCGGGTGTCGCCGTAGAGCGTGAACTGGCTGACCAGCAGCACCCCCGCGCCCGCGTCGGTCACCGACCGCTCACCGCGCAGGATCCGCAGGTCGGCGACCTTGCGGGCGATCAGCTCGACCTGCGCGGGCCCGTCGTCGTGCGTGACGCCCAGCAGGACCAGCAGGCCCGGGCCGTCGAGCTCCGCAACGAGCTCGTCCCCGATCCGGACGGCGGCCCGGCTCACCCTCTGCACCACGGCTCTCACGCCCCGAGCCTGGCACAGGGCCGACCGGGGGCCGGAGGGCGTCGGATGCGGTGGACGTCCGGTGACGGCGGGCCGGACGGCGGGTGACGGGCCGGCGGCCGACCTACGATCGGGACGTGGACCTCCCCGTCGTCATCCCGCTCACCCTGCTCGCCCTCGGGGTCAGCGCCCTGGGGACCCTGGTGCGGCCGCGGCTGGACGCGGTGGTGGTGACGGTGCTGCTCGCGGCCGTCTGGGCCCGCGTGAACTCCCCCGTCGAGGGCGCGATCCTGCACACCTTCTCCGCCGACCGGGGCTTCACGGTCGCCGACCTCGTGTCGGTCGCGGGCCTCGCGGTCGCGGGGCTGGGCCTGCTGCGGCTGCTGCTGCGCTGGGGGCGGGCGTCAGCCGGCCCGGACCATCACGGACAGGGCCCGCGCGAGCAGGGCCGCCACGAGCAGGGCCGGCCGGTCGTCCGCGCCGCGGAGCCGCCCGTCCGGCCTCACCAGGGGCCGTAGGGGCCCTGGTGGCGCTCGTCGCGGCGGGGGCCGCCGCGGCCCTTGAACTGGCGCACGGCGGGACGCACGTCGGCCAGGTACACGCCGGCCGCGACGACGCCGATGATCGACAGGAAGTTCGGCACGCCGCCGCCCACGAAGACGAAGCAGAGCGCCGTGGCCACCGCGACGATCGCCACCCAGAACGTCTTGGTGCGCTTGCCGGCCGCCACGTAGGCGTCGGGCTTGTGCCGCACCGCGTCCACGAGGGCGAAGAGGGTCACGGCGAAGGCCCCCATGGACAGGACCAGCAGGACACCGCTCTGCACACCACCGATGAGGGACGTCACGGAGTGATCCTACGAGCGAGCCGTCCGCCGCGTTCCCGCCGCGCGGGCGCGTCCCCCGGGCGCACGCACCCGGACGGGGACACGCTCAGCGCTGCGAGGCGCGCAGGACCTCGTCGACGTCGACGACGCCCTCGCGGTAGCGGCGGCTGATCTCGTCGGTGCAGGCGTCCATGACGACCTGCACGCGGTGGCGGTCGGTGGAGAGCTCCTGCTCCAGCTCCACCAGCCGGTCGCGGGCCGCGGCGAGCTGGGCGTCGTCCATGCCGGCGACGTCGGACATCCGCGGGTCGGACACGGCCGCCTCGGCGCGGCGGCGGTGCTCGCCCACCCGGCTCGGCTCCACGGCGGTGTAGCGGCCGGAGCCGTGGTCGCTGCGGCGGGGGTCGGCCAGGATGTCGGTCAGCGAGGCGACGAGCTCGGCGTCCGTGCGGGCCGCGGGCACGTCGACCGCGCCGTCGGCGCCGGCGCGGCGCTGGGTCTCGGCGCCGAGCAGGTCCATGCGGCCCTGCACGAGGCGGCGCGCGTAGGAGAGGTCGGCCTCCTCCTGCTCGGCGACGTTGCGGCGCTCGCGCAGGTCCTCCAGCGACACCTCGGTCAGGCCGTCGAGGAACTCCGGGGCCAGCACGTGGTCGAGCGCCCGGCGCCCGCCCTCCTGGTAACCGCTCACGATCCCCGCCTCCAGCCGTCCTCGTGCGGCGCCGGCCTCATCGCTGAGCGCGAGGAGGCGCTGACGCTGCGTCCACCGCCGAGTATGGCGCACGCGGGCGGCCGGCGAGCGGTTCCCGCGCCCCGCGGGGCGTCAGGGCCTCACGGGGCGACGACGACCTCCTGCGCGGCGGCGATGCGGCGCTGGGCCACGGGCCCCGGCTGGTGGGCCTCGGCGACGCCCGCGGACCCCGCCAGCACGACGAGCGGGGCGTCGACGGGCAGCGACCGCTTGACCAGCGCCAGCGCCACCGGGCCGAGCTCGTGGTGGCGGGCCGCGGTCGTCACGGACCCGATCCGCTTGTCGTCCAGCACGACGTCGTCGCCGTGCGCGGGCAGGTCGTGCCCGGAGCCGTCGAGGTGCAGGACGACCAGGCGCCGCGGCGGCCGGCCCAGGTTGTGCACCTTGGCCACCGTCTCCTGACCGCGGTAGCAGCCCTTGTGCAGGTGCACGGCCGTGCGCAGCCAGTCCACCTCATGGGGGATGGAGCGCTGGTCGGTCTCGAAGCCGAGCCGGGGCCGCCAGGCCTCGACGCGCAGCGCCTCGCTCGCCCAGGTGCCGGCGAGGCGGCGCCCGGCGACGCGCTCCGCGAGCTCCGCGCGCGGCACGAGGACCTCGCGCCAGGCCCGGCCGGTGCCGGGGTGCTCCAGGGTCGAGACGGCGGAGTAGCCCGCGGTGTCCGCGCTGCCGCCCTCGGCCAGCGGCACCGCGCCCGGCCACGGGTCGACCCAGACGGGCCCGCCCGCGGCCGTCGTGTCGCGGCTGGGCTCGCCGAGCACGGCCCACTCGGCGGTGACGTCGGCGACCTCGACGCGCAGCATGAAGCGCATGCGCTCGAGGAAGGCGACGAGACCGGCCTGCACCCCGGGCTCGACGGTGATCCAGGTGGCCTCGCCGTCGTCGACGAGGTGCAGGTCGTGCTCGATGCGGCCCTGCGGGCTGAGGACCAGCGTCTCGGTGGCGCGGCCGGGCGCGAGGCCCGTGAGCAGCTGCGACGTGATGCTGTTCAGCCAGCTCAGGCGGTCGGGGCCGCTGACGCGGACGACCCCGCGGTGGGAGAGGTCGGCCACGGCCGTGCCCGCGACGAGCGCGCGCTGCTCCCCCACCGGGTCGCCGTAGTGCCAGGCCACCCCGGAGTCGCGGCCGTCGGCCGCGACCGCCCCGGGCGCGGACAGCAGCGGCGAGGCGGGCGTGGCGGGCCCGCCCGGGCCGGTGGTGGACTCGACGGTGGTGCTCACGACGCCTCCGGGTGCTGGTGGGTGGCCGCGGGGCGGCCGGTGGGGCGGGTGCGGCAGTCCGCGCAGCGCCCGCGCAGGGCGAGGTGGCGGGTGTCCAGGGCGAAGCCGCCCACCGCGAGGACGTCCGCGGCGAAGCCCGCCGCGAGCTCCGCGGGGACCTCGTCGACGCGCCCGCACCCCTCGCACAGCAGGTGCAGGTGGTCGGCGTGCTCGACGGCGTGGAAGGACGGCGAGGGCCGGTCGAGCCGGGTGCTCGCGACGAGCCCGAGCTCCTCGAGCAGCGACAGCGCCCGGTAGACGGTGGACGGGTTGACCACGGCCCCGCCTGACTCGGCGCCGTCGTCGGCCGCGAGGTGCGCGGCCACCTCCTCCGCCGTGGCGTGCCCGAGACCGCGGACCGCGTCCAGCACCCGCTCGCGCTGCGGCGTCAGCCGCAGTCCGCGGGCGTGCAGCACGCTGCCCAGGTCGTCGCTCACCCGCCGAGCCTACGTCCGGCCCCGGCGCCCGACCGCCTCAGGGACGGGAGCGGCTCAGGAGACGCGCTTGAGCCGCGCGGAGGCGTAGCTGCGCATCGGGACCCCGTCGGCCGCGACGTCGAGGGCCCACAGCAGGTCGCCCTCGACGAGGCCGTACATCCGCTGCGCGGCCGTGTACTCGTGGGCGGTGGTCGTGCGGGCCACCACGTCGGTGGACAGCTCGATGCGGGGGCCGGTGACGGTGCCGACGAGGACCTCGACGACGCCCGTGGGGTGCGCGAGCAGCACCTCGAGGTCGACGGGGACGGGCTGGCCGGGCGCCGCGACGGCGTTCACCGGCTGCGGGCGCCAGTAGCCGCTCTCGACGTCGAGGGGCGTGGTCGTCTGCCCCGACTCGTCGAGGGCCCAGCTGGTGGAGGTGTAGCTGAGGAAGTCGCGGCCGTCGTGCGTGAACTCGACGACCTGCCCGAACCGGGTGTCCTCACCGCGGGCGGGGTGGCCGAGCACGCCCGCGCCCTCCCAGCGGCCGAGGAGCCAGGCCAGCGGGACGAGCGCGAGGGGGGTGTCGGAGCTGAGGGGGACGGGCACGGGTCAGCGCTGTCCCTTGTAGAGGCGGTACACCACGAAGCCCGCGAACCACATGATGATGATCGAGACGACGATCAGCAGGACGAGGAAGAAGACTTCGATGGCGTGCACGGGGTCAGCCTACCGACCCGCGCGGGCCGCGCCCCCGCACGTGTCCGGGCTCACGCCCCACTCGCGAGGGCCGCGCGGAGCGCCCCGGCCGGCCCGGTGCTTCAGCCGAGCAGCAACCGGCCGACGACGTACGCGCCGGCCCCGGACATCGCGACCGGGCCCGCGGCCACGGCGAGCGCCGCCGAGAGCCCGTGCACGCTGGGCAGCCGCTCGGAGTGGGCGCGCCAGGCCGCGCTGAGCAGCCCCGCGCCGACGCCCGCGACGACCCCGGCGACGGTCCACCGCACGTCGGAGACGGGCATCCCGTCGCTCAGCAGGACCACGACGGCGCTCGCGACCCAGCCCGTGGCCGCCCCGGCGAGCAGGCTCAGCGGCCCGGCCACGCGCAGCGGCCAGCCCGCGGCGCAGACGGCGCCGGTCGCCGCCACGGCCGCGAGCACCACGGCCGCGAAGGCCGGCCCCCCGACGGTGCGGGGCACCGCCACCCAGGCCGCGGCCAGCACGACGACGGCCTGGCCCGTCACGGCACCGGTCACCGACTCCACGAGGCGGGGCCGGCCGTCGCGGCGCAGGAACTGGTGGGCGAAGGCCACGAGCAGCGCGAGCGCGGCCGCGGAGGGCAGCACGGCCAGCGGGTCGTCGCCCCCGGCCGTGGTGACGACGACCGTGACCGCGGCGGCCGCGGCGGCGAGGGCGACGACGGAGGCCGTCCCGCGCGGGGAGGGCAGGCTCAGCAGGGGCGACCAGCCCACCGCCACGAGCAGGCCCACGAGGACCACGGCGACCGTGAGGAGTCCCAGCGGCGCGAAGGCCGCCACGGCCACCAGGGCCGCGAGGGCGGCCGAGACCGAGGCCGTCGCGGAGGTGCTCACGCCGCGCATCCTCCCAGAGGTGGCGACCGGCGGGCTCCGGGCCGCCGCGGGGCGGCCCCCGCGGGTCGGGACCCGGCGCGCGGGACGGGCCCGCGACGACCACGGCGCCCCGCCACCCGGTTATCCTTCGAGCCTCGTGGGCCGCCGTGGCGGCCCGCCCGGGCGATGAGGAGGGCAGGACAGCGGGTGGCCCAGATCCTCGTGCTCACGAACGCGCTGACCCCGTCGACGGAGGTCCTGCCCGCCCTCGGGCTGCTGCCGCACACCGTCCGGGTCCTCCCGGCGGAGGCCTCGGTGCTCGTGGACGAGCCGACGTCCGACGCCGTCCTCGTCGACGGCCGCCGCGAGCTCGCGGCCGCCCGCTCGCTGTGCCGGCTGCTGCGCACGACCGGCCTCTCGCAGCCCCTGCTGCTCGTCCTCACCGAGGGCGGCATGGCCGCGGTCGCGGCCGACTGGGGCGCCGACGACATCCTCCTGGACACGTGCGGCCCCGCCGAGCTGGACGCCCGCCTGCGCCTGGCCGCGGGCCGCCTGCGCCGCTCGGCCGACGAGGCCGAGGGCGCCCAGCCCAGCGAGATCCGCGCGGGGGACGTCGTCATCGACGAGTCCGCCTACTCCGCGCGCGTGCGCGGCCGGCAGCTGGACCTCACGTACAAGGAGTTCGAGCTCCTCAAGCACCTGGCGCAGCACCCGGGCCGCGTGTTCACCCGCGCCCAGCTGCTGCAGGAGGTCTGGGGCTACGACTACTTCGGCGGCACCCGCACGGTCGACGTCCACGTGCGGCGGCTGCGCGCGAAGCTCGGGGTCGAGCACGAGCACGCCATCGGCACCGTCCGCAACGTCGGCTACCGCTTCGTGGCGAACGGCCGCGACGCCGACGACGACGAGGACCTGGCCGAGCTGCCCGCCGGCGCCGCACCGGCCGCCGAGACGCCGCCGGACCTCCCCGCCCCCGCGAGCCCGGCCCGGCGCACCGACCTGCCGCCCGCGCTGCGCCCCGGCGTGCGGCCGTCCCGGTGACCGACCCCGTGACGGACCCGGCGACCGACCCCGTGACGGACCCGGCGACCGACCCCGTGATGGACCCGGCGACCGACCCGTCCGCGGGTCGCACCCTCGCGGTGGCGGCCGGGGTCCTGCCCGCCCCGCTGCGCGAGGCCGTCGAGGCGCTGGCCGCCGAGGCCTCGCGGGTCGACGGCGCCGCGGCGCTCAGCGAGGACGCGCTGCTGCGGCTGCGCACCACGTCGCTGACCAGCCACCTCCTGGTGCGCGACGGCGACGAGCTCGCCGGGTACGCGCAGCTCGCGCCCACCGAGGCCGACGCGCCCGCGGCCGGTGAGCTGCTGGTCCACCCCGCGCACCGCCGCCGCGGCGCCGGGCGCCTGCTGCTGGACCGGGTCGTGGACGTCGCGGGCCCCGCCGGCGCGCTGCTCTGGTCGCACGGCGACACCCCGGGCGCCGCGGCGCTCGCCGCCGCCGGCGGCTGGGAGCGCGTGCGCGAGCTGTGGCGCATGGAGCGGCCGCTGGCCGGGATCGAGGGCCTCGAGGTCCCGGCGCTGCCCGCGGGGGTGCGCGTGCGCCCCTTCGTCCCCGGCGCCGACGACGAGGCCTGGGTGGCGCTGAACGCCGCGGCCTTCGCCACGCACGCCGAGCAGGGCCGCTGGGGCGTCGCCGACCTGCGGCTGCGCCAGCGCGAGCCGTGGTTCGACCCCGAGGTCCTGCTGCTGGCGGAGGACACGAGCGGCCCGGAGCCCCGGCTCGTCGGGTCCTGCTGGATGAAGGTCGCCCCGGCCGTCCCGGGCGGGGAACCCGTCGGTGAGCTCTACGTCCTCGGCATCTCCCCCGCCGCCGCGGGCCGCGGCCTGGGCCGCGCCCTGCTGGTCCGGGGGCTGCAGGCCCTGCTGCCCCGCGGCGCGGCCACGCCGGCGGGCACGATGCCCGTCGAGCTGTACGTGGACGCCGACAACGAGCCCGCGACCCGGCTGTACGCGCGGCTCGGCTTCGAGCGCGTCGCGGTGGACGTGCAGTACCGCTCCCCGCACGCCTGAGCGGCGCCACACCACGCCCGCCCGCGCGGGCCCACCCGCGGGCGGTGGCACCCGCCGTCCACCGGGCGTGCACTCCCCCGTCGCCCGCCGCTGTCCGTCCGGCCACGCGCGGAGGCCCGGCGGCGGGGGTCCCGGTGGCAGGATGACGACCATGACCGCCACCACGCGGGCCGGCTCGTCCGTGCCCCTCCCGGCCGTCGCCCGCGACGCCGACGTGCCGGGCGAGCTGCCCGCCGACCGCTTCGCCGACCGCGAGGTCTCCTGGCTGGCCTTCAACGACCGGGTGCTGCAGCTCGCGGAGGACCCGAGCTCGCACCTGCTGGAGCGCGCCCGGTTCCTGTCGATCTTCGCGAACAACCTCGACGAGTTCTTCATGGTCCGCGTCGCGGGGCTCAAGCGCCGCATCGCCACGGGCCTGGCCGTCACGGCCGCGAGCGGCCTCGAGCCGCGCCAGGTGCTGGAGACCATCAGCCAGCGCGCCCACGAGCTGGCCGAGCGGCACGCGCAGACGTTCGTCGACCACGTGCGGCCGGCGCTGGCCGAGGCCGGCATCACGATCGTGCGCTGGGACGAGCTCGGCACCAACGAGCAGGTCCGCCTGCACGGGTTCTTCCGCGACATGGTGTTCCCGGTCCTCACGCCGCTGGCCGTGGACCCGGCGCACCCGTTCCCCTACATCTCCGGGCTGTCCCTGAACCTGGCCGTGGTCGTGCGCAACCCGACCACGGACAAGGAGCACTTCGCCCGCGTCAAGGTGCCGCCGCTGCTGCCGCGCTTCGTCGCGGTCTCCGAGCAGGACGCCGAGGAGGGCACGGACGCCTCGGCGCGCTTCGTCCCGCTCGAGGACGTCATCGCGGTGCACCTGGACCAGCTGTTCCCGGGCATGGAGGTGGTGCAGCACCACACCTTCCGCGTCACCCGCAACGAGGACCTCGAGGTCGAGGAGGACGACGCCGAGAACCTCCTGCAGGCCCTGGAGAAGGAGCTGCTGCGCCGCCGCTTCGGCCCCCCCGTGCGCCTGGAGGTCGCCTCCGACATCGACCCCGCGGTCCGCGAGCTGCTGGTGCGCGAGCTCGGCGTCACCGAGACCGAGGTGTACGAGCTCCCCGAGCCGCTGGACCTGCGCGGCCTCGCGGACATCGCCGACCTGGACCGCCCGGAGCTGAAGTACCCGAAGTTCGTGGCCCGCACCCACCGCGACCTCACCGACGGCGCGGAGACCGCGAAGCCGAGCGACGTCTTCGCCGCCATCCGGGCCCGCGACGTGCTGCTGCACCACCCCTACGACTCGTTCTCCACGAGCGTGCAGGCGTTCCTCGAGCAGGCGGCCGCGGACCCGAAGGTCCTCGCCATCAAGCAGACGCTGTACCGCACCTCGGGCAACTCCCCCATCGTCGACGCCCTGGTCGACGCCTCCGAGGCCGGCAAGCAGGTCCTGGCGCTGGTCGAGATCAAGGCGCGCTTCGACGAGCAGGCCAACATCTCCTGGGCCCGCAAGCTGGAGCAGGCCGGCGTGCACGTCGTCTACGGCCTCGTCGGGCTGAAGACCCACGCCAAGCTGAGCCTCGTCGTGCGCCAGGAGGGCAGCGGCCTGCGCCGCTACAGCCACGTCGGCACGGGCAACTACAACCCCAAGACCGCGCGCGTCTACGAGGACCTGGGGCTGCTGACCGACGACGTCCAGGTGGGCGAGGACCTGACGCGGCTGTTCAACCAGCTCTCCGGCTACGCGCCCAAGACGGCGTTCAAGCGGCTGCTCGTCGCGCCGCGCTCGCTGCGCACCGGGCTCGTGGACCGCATCGACCGGGAGATCGAGAACCACCGGCTGGGGCAGCCCGCCGGGGTGAAGATCAAGGTCAACTCCATCGTCGACGAGGCCGTGATCGACGCCCTCTACCGCGCGTCCCAGGCCGGCGTGGACGTCGACGTCAGCGTCCGCGGCATCTGCGCGCTGCGCCCCGGCATCGAGGGCTTGTCCGAGCGGATCCGGGTGCGCAGCGTCCTGGGCCGCTTCCTGGAGCACAGCCGGGTGTTCTGGTTCGCCAACGGCGGGGACCCGATCGCCATGATCGGCAGCGCGGACATGATGCACCGCAACCTGGACCGCCGCGTCGAGTCCGTCGTGCGCCTGGGCGACCCGCGCCACGTCCGGGAGATCTCGGCCCTGCTGGACCTGTGCATGAGCGACGAGACCAGCTCCTGGCACCTCGGCCCCGACGGCGCGTGGACCCGCCACCACCTCGACGCCGACGGGAACCCGCTGCAGGACATGCAGGAGCACATCATCGCCACCCGGCCCGGCCGGCGCCCGACCGCCCGCCGGCGGTGAGCGCCGCGGTCGGCGACCCGCAGGTGGTGACCGCCGCCGCGTCCGCGCAGGACGCGGCGGCCGCGTGGACCACCGTCGCCGCCGCACCCGCGGACGTGGAGGCGGCGGGCTGCCTCGTGCTGCGCACGCGCACCGGCGCCGACGGCACGGGCCACCGCGAGGTCCTGCTGGTGCACCGGGCGGCCACGCCGCTGCGGGGCGCCGACTGGTCCTGGCCCAAGGGCAAGCTCGAGCCCGGGGAACCGCACGCGGTCGCGGCCGTGCGGGAGGTCGAGGAGGAGACGGGCGTCCGCGTCGGGCTCTCGCTGCCGCTCGCGGAGCACCGCTACGACCTGCCCGACGGCCGCTCCAAGCGCGTGCGCTACTGGTTCGCCACGCCCCTGCCGGGCGAGCAGGCGTGGACGGCGTCGCCCGAGGAGGTCGACGAGGTCGCCTGGTGCAGACCGGAGCAGGCTCGCGAGCGCCTGACGTTCGCGGCGGACGCGACGCTGCTGGACGTCCTGGCGGGCCACCTCGAGGCCGGCCTGGACCCCGCGCAGACCTGGCCGCTCGTGCTGCTGCGCCACGCGCGCGCCGTGCCGCGCGCCGCGTGGGACGGCGAGGAGGCCGAGCGGCCCCTGCTGGACACGGGCCACCTGCAGTCCCGCGCGCTGGCCCCCCTGCTCGGGTGCTGGGAGCTGCGCCGGGCCGTGACGTCGCCCTGGGCGCGCTGCGTGCAGACCGTGCTGCCGGCCGCCGACGCGCACGGCTGGGCCGTGGAGGAGGACGACGCACTGTCGGAGGCGGGCAGCGCCGCCGACCCCGGCGCGGCGCTCGACGTCCTGACCGGGCTGCTGGCCGAGGGGGGCGGGAGCGTCGTGTGCTCGCACGGCCCGGTCCTGCCCGGCCTGCTGGCCGAGGTCGCGCGCCGGGCGGACGTCCCGGCCGTGGCGGACCTGCTGGGGCCGAAGCTCGGCAAGGCCGAGCTGCTCGTCGCCCACGTCGCCGGGCGGGGTTCGACGGCGCGCGTGGTCGCTGGCGAGCGCCACCGCGTCTGACCACCCGACCTCACGCTCCGTCACGCGCGGGCAGCACCGCGTCGGGGCGTTGACCCGTTCACCTGGCGGTCGACGTGCGTCCGCCGTCCGGCGCCGCGACGTCCCTTCCCGGTTCACCCTGCGTTAACCGTCACCGGACAACCGCTTCACCTGGCTTCCTTACCTTTCGATCGTCCGGGGCGCACGCCCCGGCTGTGCCCGCGCCGGTCGAGGTGGCGGGAGACGATCCTCGAGAGGGACCGACGTGACGTTCTGGAAGACCTCCCGCCTGCTGACCATCGCCGCCGTGGGAGCCCTGGCCCTGACCGGCTGCGGGTCCGACGACAACACCAGCACCGCCGCCCCGGGTGGCGCCGCCGCCTCCTCCTCCACCGCCGCCGCGGACTGCGGCACCGGCACCCTGAACGGCGAGGGCTCGAGCGCCCAGAAGAACGCCATGGACCAGGTCAGCCAGACCGGCTACCTGGCGCAGTGCCCCGACGCGACCATCAACTACAACGCGACGGGCTCGGGTGCGGGTCGCAAGCAGTTCACCGGCGGGCAGGTCGACTGGGCCGGCTCCGACTCGGCGCTGAAGCCCGAGGAGGCCACCGCGGCCGCCACGCGCTGCATGGGCAACCCGGCCTGGAACCTCCCCATGGTCGCCGGCCCCATCGCGATCGCCTACAAGCTCGACGGCGTCACCGACCTCACCCTGAACGCCGAGGTCGCCGCCAAGATCTTCCAGGGCCAGATCACCACCTGGAACGACCCGGCGATCGCCGCGCTCAACTCCGGCGTGACCCTGCCGGCCACCCCGATCAGCGTCTTCTTCCGCACGGGCACCTCGGGCACGACCGAGAACTTCACCAAGTACCTGCACGCGACCGCCCCCGACGCGTGGACCGCGGACGGCAGCGGCGACTGGGCCGGCAAGGGCGAGGGCCGCGAGGGCTCCGCGGGCGTGGCGCAGGCCGTGGCCGGCGCCAGCGGCGGCATCACCTACGTGGAGTGGTCCTTCGCGCAGGACAACAAGCTCAACGTCGCCAAGGTCGACAACGGCGCGGGCGCCGTCGAGCTGACCGGTGAGTCGGCCGGCAAGACCATCGCCACCGCCACGCAGGTCGGCACCGGCAACGACCTGGCGCTGAAGATCGACTACACCACCAAGGAGGCCGGGGCCTACCCGATCGTCCTGGTCACGTACGAGATCGTCTGCTCGAAGGGCCTGGACGCGGACAAGACCAAGCTGCTGAAGTCCTTCCTCACCTACTTCTCCGACCCGGCCACCCAGACGGGTCTGCAGGACATCGGCTACGCGCCGCTGCCCGCCGAGGTCTCCACGAAGGTGAAGACGGCCATCGCGGCCATCAGCTGAGAACCCCCCGGGTGCGGGACGCCTCCCCGGAGGCGTCCCGCACCCACCCTCAGGTCCCCCCCTCCCTGACCAGCAGGAGCACGATGTCCTCGATCACCGGTCGCTCGACCGTCGACCAGGTCCCCGGCCCGACCGGTGACGTGCCCCGCGGTCGCCGTCGCCTCGGCGACACCCTCTTCGGCGGCGCCGCGAACCTCTCCGGCGTCGTCGTCATCGCGATCGTCGCCCTGACGGGCGTCTTCCTGGCCACGCGGGCCGTCCCGTCGCTGCTCGACGACAAGGTCAACTTCCTGACCTCCACCGAGTGGGTGCCGGAACCCGGGAACCTGCGCTTCGGCATCCTGCAGATCCTGTGGACCACGGTGTCCATCTCCGTGATGGCCATGATCATCGCGGTGCCCCTGGGCGTCCTGAACGCCCTCTTCCTCACGCAGTACGCCCCGCGCTGGCTCGCCCGCCCCGCGGCGAGCGTGATCGACCTGCTGGCCGCGATCCCCTCGATCGTCTACGGCCTGTGGGGCATCCAGGTCTTCGCGCCGCACCTGACGGGTCTGCAGAAGGCCGTCAACGACGGTCTCGGCTGGTTCCCGCTCTTCGAGGGGCCCATCAGCGCGGGCACCATCTTCATCGCGGGCATCGTCCTGGCGATCATGGTGCTGCCGATCATCACGGCGCTGTCGCGCGAGGTCTTCGCGCAGACGCCCGCCGCGAACAAGGAGGGCGCGCTCGCGCTGGGCGCCACCAAGTGGGAGATGATCCGCACCGCGGTCCTGCCCTTCGGCCGCGCCGGCGTCGTGTCCGCCTCGATGCTCGGCCTCGGCCGTGCGCTCGGCGAGACCATCGCCATCACGATCATCGTCTCGAGCGTGGCCCCCGGGACGGACTTCTTCGCCTCGTGGCTGCAGGGCGGGGAGACCTTCGCGTCGAAGATCGCCAACAACGCCGCGGAGTTCAACGACCCGTCCTCGACCGGCGCCTACATCGCCGCCGGCCTGGTGCTCTTCGTCCTGACCTTCGTGGTCAACGCCATCGCCCGCGTCATCGTCAACCGCAGGAAGGCCTTCGCGTGAGCGCCCTCGACACCGGGCACCAGACCGGGCCGCTGCAGCGGGCGAGCTCGCTCGCCCCCTCCCAGGGCCTGGCCGGACGTGCCGCGCGCAACACCGTCGCCACGGTCGTCGTGGTCCTCGCCTTCGTGATCGCGGTCATCCCGCTGGTCTGGATCATCCTCACGGTGCTCCAGAAGGGCGCCGCGCTGCTGCCCGACGCGAGCTGGTGGCTGAACTCCCAGCGGGGCATCACCCCGCGCATCGCCGGCGGCGGGGCCTACCACGCGATCATCGGCACGATCCTGCAGGCGCTCGCGACAGCCGTCATCGCCGTCCCGATCGGCATCTTCGCCGCCATCCTGCTGGTGGAGTACTCGGCCGGCCGGCTCGCCCGCGTCGTCAGCTTCACCGTCGACATCCTCTCGGGACTGCCCTCGATCGTCGCGGCGCTGTTCATCTACGCCTTCTGGATCACCACGCTGGGCTTCTCCCGCTCCGGGTTCGCGGTGTCCCTGGCGCTGGTGCTGCTGATGATCCCGGTCGTGGTGCGCTCCACCGAGGAGATGCTGAAGCTCGTCCCGAACGAGCTGCGCGAGGCCTCCTTCGCCCTCGGCGTGCCGAAGTGGAAGACCATCGTGCGCATCGTCCTGCCGACGGCCTTCTCGGGCATCGTCACGGGCGTCCTGCTCGGCCTGGCCCGCATCATGGGCGAGACGGCTCCCCTGCTGATCCTCGTCGGGTACTCGCAGTCCATCAACACGAACCTCTTCAGCGGCAACATGGCCGCTCTGCCGCTCATGATCAACAACGACCGGCAGCAGGCCCTCGAGCCCGCGGTCGAACGGGTCTGGGCGGCCGCTCTCACACTGGTGCTGCTCGTGCTGGTGCTCAACATCGCGGGACGCCTCATCGCCCGCTTCAGCTCGGTCAAGAAGTAGGGAGCGACAACCGTGGCCAAGCGCATCGACGTCAAGGACCTCAACGTCTACTACGGGAACTTCAAGGCGGTCGAGGACGTCTCGATGACCGTCGAGCCCCGTTCCGTCACGGCCTTCATCGGGCCGTCCGGCTGCGGGAAGTCGACCTTCCTGCGGACCCTCAACCGCATGCACGAGGTCATCCCCGGCGGCCGCGTCGAGGGCAGCGTGATGCTCGACGAGGAGGACCTCTACTCCGCCAAGGTCGACCCGGTCAGCGTGCGCCGCACGGTGGGCATGGTCTTCCAGCGGCCCAACCCGTTCCCGACGATGTCGATCTTCGACAACGTCGCCGCGGGCCTGCGGCTGAACGGCGTCAAGAACCGCAAGGTCGTCACCGAGACGGTCGAGAAGTCGCTGCGCGGGGCGAACCTCTGGAACGAGGTCAAGGACCGCCTCGACAAGCCCGGCGCCGGCCTCTCGGGCGGTCAGCAGCAGCGGCTGTGCATCGCCCGCGCCATCGCGGTGCAGCCCGAGGTGATGCTGATGGACGAGCCGTGCTCGGCGCTGGACCCGATCTCGACGCTCGCGATCGAGGACCTCATCGTGTCGCTGAAGGACGAGTTCACCATCGTCATCGTCACGCACAACATGCAGCAGGCGGCCCGCGTCAGCGACCGGACGGCCTTCTTCAACCTCGCGGCGACCGGCAAGCCGGGCCGCCTGATCGAGATCGACGACACCGCGACGATCTTCTCCAACCCGGTGCAGAAGGCGACCGAGGACTACATCTCCGGTCGCTTCGGCTGAGCCGGCGACCGCCGCCCGTCCGGGCGGGTGCCGCGGCACCCGCCCGGACGGAGGGCCTCCCGGGTGGCCCGGGGACGTCCGTCACAGGACGAAGCTGATCACCAGGTAGGCCAGCGAGGCGAACAGCGCCGCCGCCGGCAGGGTGAGGACCCAGGCCACGACCATCGAGCGGGCGACGCCCCAGCGCACGGCGGAGAGCCGCTTGGTCGCCCCGACACCCATGATCGCGGAGCTGATCGTGTGGGTCGTGGAGATGGGGGCCTGGAAGCCGATGGCCGCCACGTACAGGACGGCCGCGGAGACCGACTCCGCCGCGAAGCCGCGGGCCGGGTCGAGGTGGATGATCCGGCGGCCCAGGGTGCGCATGATGCGCCAGCCGCCCGAGTAGGTGCCCAGGCTGATGGCCAGCGCCGAGGACACCTTGACCCACCACGGGATGTCGGTGCCGGCGTGGAAGCCGCCCGCGACGAGCGCGAGCACGATGACGCCCATGGTCTTCTGCGCGTCCTGCAGGCCGTGCCCGAGGGCCATGGCGGCGGCCGAGACGGTCTGCGCGAGGCGGAAGCGACGGTGCGCCGGGCCGGGCGCGGCCCGGCGGCAGGCCCAGAGGATGCCGACCATGGCCAGGTAGGCGAGCACGAAGCCGGCCAGCGGCGACAGCACCATCGGCACGACGACCTTGTCGAGGACGACGGCCCAGTGCACCGTGGTGCTGGCTGCGATGCCCGCGCCGGCCAGCGCGCCGATGAGCGCGTGCGAGCTGGACGAGGGCAGCCCCAGGCGCCACGTGACGAGGTTCCAGGCGATGGCGCCGAAGAGCGCGGACAGCACGACGGCCATGCCGTCGATGCCCGTGCCGACGCTGACGATGCCGCTGCCGATGGTCTGCGCGACGCCGACGCCGAGGAACGCGCCGATGAGGTTGAAGACGGCAGCCATGGCCAGCGCGACGCGCGGGGTCAGCGCGCGGGTCGAGACCGACGTCGCGATGGCGTTCGCGGCGTCGTGGAAGCCGTTGGTGAAGTCGAAGCCGAGGGCCACGACGATGACGAGGAGGACGAGGGCGAGCTCCACCGGCTCAGGACTCCTTGACCGCGATCGTCTCCACCGTGTGCGCGACGTGCTCGAAGGCGTCCGCCGCCTCCTCCAGCGTCTCGATGATCTCCTTGTGCTTCATGATCTCGATGGCGTCGTAGCCGCCGTCGAACAGCTTCACCAGCAGCCGCCGGTGGACCTGGTCCGCCTGGTTCTCCAGCCGGTTGATCTCGACCCAGTAGTCGGCGAGGTCGGACAGCGAGCGCAGCCGCGGCATCGCCTCGGCCGTCAGCTCCGCCTGGCGCGCCAGGACCTGCACGAGCTCGGCCACGGCCTCGGGCAGCGTGCCGACGCGGTACAGGACCATCAGGTCGACCGCGGCCTGCATGAGGTCCAGGCAGTCGTCGAGGCGGGAGGCGAGCTGGTAGATGTCCTCCCGGTCGAACGGGGTGACGAAGGAGGAGTTCAGCCGCCGCATGACGGCGTGGGCGGACTCGTCCCCCGCGTGCTCGATCTCCTCCATCCGCAGCGCGAGCTGCTCGCGGCGGGTCTGGTCGCTGCCGAGCACCTCGGCGAGGACGGTGGTCGCCTCGACCAGGATCCGGCCGGTGGCGGCGAACAGCTCGTAGAACGAGTTGTCCTGGGGGGTCAGACGCAAGCGCACTCGAGGCTCCGGGGACGGTCGGCTCGTCGGGCACGGAGGACACCGGCCCGACCGGCGATGCTAGGGGCTCCCGGGGCCCACCTGCCCCCCCGCGTCCCGCCGAGGGGTCAGCGACCGCCCTCGTCGACGCCCAGGACGCGGTCCAGCTCACCCTCGGGCAGTGGCCCCTCACTCTCCGAGGCGGCCACGACCACCTCGGCGTACAGCTCGATCTCCTCGGCGAGGGCGTCGTCCGCCAGGGCCGCGGGCACGGGGGCCACGGGGCCGGGCTGGGGGTCGCGCTCGTCGACGGTCTCGGGGTCGAGGGCGTGCGTCATGGTGCGTCCACGGTACGCCCGCGGGCCCCGCCGCCTCAGGCGGTCCGCCGGACTCGTCGTGCTCAGGGGGCGGCCGGTGGCCGCGCGGGTGAGGTGGCGGGTGAGGGGGCGGGTGACGACGGCGCGGGCGACGTCCCGCCGGCGGAGCCGCTCGCCGACGGCGAGGCCGTGGGCGGCACCACCAGCGCCGGCTGCTCGTCGCCGGTGAGGACCGTGCGCTCCAGGCTGACCGAGGCGAGCCCGAGCCCGCCGACCGTGACCTCGTCGTAGGCCACGAGGCGCCCCGCGTCGGCGCCCGTGGTCCCGAAGTACAGCAGCGTCGCCTGCAGCGGGACGGGCTTGCCGTCGGCGAGGCGGTTGAGGCCCGCGGACGTCACGCCCGCACCGCCCGTGCTCCCCTCGACCATCGTCCGGGTGCCGGAGGCGTCGAGGGTGACGCTGCGCTTGTGCAGGTGCCCCGCGAGCACGAGCGGGACGCGGCCGCGCAGCGGCGCCAGCCCGGACGGGTCGTGCACGAGCGCGACGTCGACCGGGTCGTCGGGGTGCGCGGCGTCCCAGTCCTCCACGGCCTCGGCCAGGCGCCGGTTGGACTGCTCCTGCACGCGCTCGGCGCTGCCGGTGGCCTGGCTGCCCTCGCCGTCGGGCGTGAACACCGGGTCGCCGGTGCCCGCGAACCGCAGGCCGGCGACCTCGGCGGTCTGGCCGCCGTCCAGCACGGTGGCGCCCTCGGCCGCGACGGCGGCCTGCGTCTGGGAGGAGTCGTGGTTGCCGCGCACGAAGACGTAGGGCACCCCGAGGCCGGGGATGCGGCCCAGGTAGGACGACTCCGCGGCGGAGCCCCACGTCGTGATGTCGCCGGTGTCGACGACGGCCTGCACCCCGAACTGGCCGACCAGGGACTTCGCGAGGTCGAAGCCGAGGGGGTTCAGGTGCAGGTCGGAGATGTGCAGGACCGTGGTGACGTCCTCCCCCAGCCCCGTCCCGGCCCCCGCCTGCGCGTCCCCGAGCACGGGCAGGTTGGCCGAGACCGCGTACAGCGTGCTGACGCTGGTGACGAGGTCGGACAGCCCGCTGCGGTAGCTCTCGAGGCGCTCCACGGCGCTGCGGGCGCTGGAGACGACGTAGGGCGCGCGCGAGAGCAGGCCCGTGAACCGCGGCTGGGACAGCGCCGCCGGGTCGAAGGTCGCGGCCGTCGCCCCGCCCGTGCCGAGGACGACGACGAGGCAGGTCGCGAGGGTCTGCAGCGCGCGCCGCCGCGCCCGGTAGACGACCACCCCGGCGAGCAGGGCGCCGGCGAGACCGCTGCCCGCGCTGTAGGCGACGGCGCGCAGCGTCGCGGCGCGGATGGTGTCGGTGACCGTGAGCTCCAGCGCGAGCAGCTGCTGCGGCGAGCGCACGAGGCGGGTGGCGGCGTCGAGGTCGACGGAGGTGATGTTGGCCGTGACGAGGACGGGCGCCGCGTGGGTGTCGAAGGAGACCTCGCCGACGGGCGGGAGGTCGACCTGCACCCCGGGCTGCAGGCTGGGGTGGACCCGGACCTCGGTCTGCAGGGGCCCGACGTAGGTGGTCGTCCCCGGCGCGAGCGTGAAGCCGATGCCGGCCCCCGCGGTCGTCACGAGCAGGACGCCGACCCACGGCAGCACCGCGCGGGCGACCCGGAGCCCGAGCTGGGGCCCGCGCCGGTGCCCGACGCCGTCGGCCAGCGCGCGGCCGCGGTCGCCGACGGCCGTCGGCGACCACCAGCGCGCGGGCCGGGGCACCCGCGCGGAGCGCGCCGGGCGGCCGGGCGGCGTGGCCGGGGGCGGCGACGGGGGCGGCGGGGCCGGTGGCGGTGAGGAGGACATCCGGCCTCCATCCTCCCCCATGGGCGCGGAGGGCGGGCGGTCCCGGCGGGGCGCGGTGGACGGCCCGGACGCAGGGGGTGGCCCGGACGCGGGGGTGGAACGGACGCGGGGGGTGGGCGGCGCCGGACGGGGTAGGAGGCCCGCATGACCTCGACCTCCCCCGGAACCGTCCCCCGCGACCTGCGCAGCGCCGAGCCCTCCGGTCCTCCCGGGCCGGCCGTCGTGACCGGCTCGGAGTCGGGCATCGGCCGCGCGGTGGCCGTCGAGCTGGCCCGCCGCGGCCACGACGTGGGCGTCACCTGGTTCCAGTCCGAGGCGGAGGGCGAGGCGACGGCTGCGGAGGTGCGCGGGCTGGGCCGGCGCGCGGAGGTCCGGCACCTGGACCTGCGCGAGCCGGTCGCGGCCGGCGAGGTCGTGGCCGGGCTGGCCGAGGCCCTCGGCGGGGTGGAGGTCCTCGTCAACGTGGCGGGCACGGGGACGTCGACGCTGCTGCTGGACACGAGCTACGAGCACTGGCGCGAGGTCCTGGCCACCGACCTCGACGGCGCCTTCTGCTGCCTGCAGCAGGCCGGGCGCGCGATGGTCGCCGCCGGCCGCGGCGGGCGCATCGTCAACATCACGAGCGTGCACGAGCACCAGCCGCGCGTGGGCGCGGGCGCCTACTGCGCGGCCAAGGGCGGGCTGGGGATGCTGACCCGGACCGCCGCGATCGAGCTCGCCGAGCACGGCATCACCGTCAACGCGGTCGCCCCGGGCGAGATCTCGACGCCCATGACGGGGCAGACCGACGTCGACCCGCACACCGAGAGCCGGCCGGGGGTGCCGCTGCGGCGCCCCGGGGACGCGCGCGAGATCGCCGCGGTCGTCGGCTTCCTCTGCTCGCCCGAGGCCTCCTACGTGACGGGCCAGTCGTGGGCGGTGGACGGCGGGATGCTGCAGATGGGCCCGATGGCGGGCTCGCACCTCACCTCCGACGACTGGCGTCGCCCGTGAGGTCGCGCCCCGGGGGCCGCACCCGCCGGCGCCCGCTAGTCTTGACCTGTTCAAGATCCACTGCTCGACCGGTGGGGCCCCGGCCCCGCCGCAGCCGACGAGAGGACGTGCCGTGACCGACGTCGCCAGCCAGAGCTCCACCCCCTCCGACGACCGCCCCGTCCTGACCACGCGCCAGGGCCACCCGGTCTACGACAACCAGAACCAGCGCACCGTCGGGGCCCGCGGTCCCGCGACGCTGGAGAACTACCAGTTCCTCGAGAAGATCAGCCACTTCGACCGCGAGCGGATCCCCGAGCGGGTCGTGCACGCGCGCGGCGCCACCGCGTTCGGCTACTTCGAGGCGTACGGCAACTTCGGCGACGAGCCGATCGCGAGCAAGACCCGCGCCAAGCTGTTCCAGGAGGAGGGCAAGCGCACCGACCTGGCCATCCGCTTCTCCACCGTCGCCGGCGGCCGCGACTCCGCCGAGACGCTGCGCGACCCGCGCGGCTTCGCGGTCAAGCTGTACACCGAGGACGGCAACTGGGACCTCGTCGGCAACAACCTGGGCGTCTTCTTCATCCGCGACGCGATCAAGTTCCCGGACTT
This sequence comes from Kineococcus rubinsiae, assembly GCF_011839805.1. GTDB lineage: Bacteria > Actinomycetota > Actinomycetes > Actinomycetales > Kineococcaceae > Kineococcus > Kineococcus rubinsiae. The sequence goes on from NZ_VWPY01000001.1 coordinate 234,743, forward strand.
CATCCACTCCCAGAAGCCGGACCCGGTCTCCTTCGACCGCCAGGTCCCCAACCGCGTGTTCGACTTCGCGAGCCAGACGCCCGAGTCGCTGCACATGTTCACCCTCGTGTTCAGCCCGCGCGGGATCCCCGCGAGCTACCGCACCCAGCAGGGCTTCGGCGTGAACACCTACCGGTGGGTCAACGCCGAGGGCGACACGCTGCTGGTCAAGTACCACTGGCACCCGAAGCAGGGCGTGAAGAGCTGGACGGCGGCCGACGCCGCGGCCGTGCAGGCGCAGGACCTCGGCCCGCACACGCGCGACCTGTACGACGCCATCGACGCGGGCGAGTTCCCCGAGTGGGAGCTGCTCGTCCAGACGATGAGCGACGAGGACCACCCCGAGCTCGACTTCGACCCGCTGGACGACACCAAGGTGTGGCCCGAGAACCTGTTCCCGCTCACGCCGATCGGGAGGATGGTCCTCAACCGCAAGCCGGTGGACTTCTTCACCGAGAGCGAGCAGATCGCCTTCGGCACCGGTGTGCTGGTGGACGGCCTGGACTTCTCCGACGACAAGATGCTCGTCGGCCGGACGTTCTCCTACTCCGACACCCAGCGCTACCGCGTCGGCCCGAACTACCTGCAGCTGCCCGTGAACCGGCCGAAGACCCCGGTGGCGACCAACCAGCGCGACGGGCAGATGGCCTACCAGCAGGACGGCCGGGGCGAGAACCCGACGGTGAACTACGAGCCGTCCATCATCGGCGGCCTGCGCGAGGGCACCTACCCCTCCCACGACGAGCAGGGCCCGGTCATCTCCGGCCGCGTCACCCGCAAGCGGATCCCGGTCACCAACGACTACCAGCAGGCCGGTGAGCGCTTCCAGCTGTCCGAGGACTGGGAGAAGGACGAGCTCGTCGCGAACTTCGTCGACGCGCTGTCGCAGTGCATCCGCCCCATCCAGGAGCGCATGGTCTGGCACATGTTCATGGCCGACGACGAGTACGGCCGCCGCGTCGGCGAGGGCCTCGGCATCACCGCCGACGACGTCCGCCACCTGGAGCCCCTGCAGACGCAGACGCTGACCGAGGAGGAGCTCACCCGCGCCGCTAACCTCGGCAAGAACGGCCCCCGCGACGTGACGGGCCTCGTCATGACGCACGCCGTGCCGAACGAGCGCGACGCCCGGGTCTGAGGCAGCACCCCCGGCCACGACAGGCGCCGGTCCCCGCGGGGGCCGGCGCCTGTCGCCGTCCCGGCTACGGTGGGTGTCCAGGCAGGGTCCGGACGCGGGGGGTGGGTGTGCAGGAGTCGGTCACCGACCGCGCCTGGGTGCACCGCGCGGTCCGGGTCGTCGAGGCGGACGGCAACCGCAGCGCCGACACCCACCTGCGGGTCTTCCCGCTGCCGGCCGCGTGGGGCGTCGACCTGTACCTCAAGGACGAGTCGACCCACCCGACCGGCTCGCTGAAGCACCGCCTCGCGCGCTCGCTGTTCCTCTTCGGCCTGGCCAACGGCGACATCCGCCCGGGCACCCGCCTCGTCGAGGCCTCCAGCGGGTCCACCGCCGTCTCCGAGGCCTACTTCGCCCGGCTCGTCGGCCTGGAGTTCACGGCCGTCGTGCCCGCGACCACGGCCACCGCCAAGCTCGACCTCATCCGCCGCCACGGCGGCCACCTGCACCTCGTCGACGACCCCGGCGAGGTCTACGCCGCCGCGGAGCGCCTGGGCGCGCAGCCGGGCTGGCACTACTTCGACCAGTTCTCGACGGCCTCGACGGTCACGGACTGGCGGGGCAACAACAACATCGCCTGCTCGATCTTCGAGCAGATGGCGCTGGAACCCCACCCCGAGCCGACGTGGATCGTGGTCGGCGCCGGGACGGGCGGCACGAGCGCGACGATCGGCCGCTACTGCCGCTACCAGCGCCACGCCACGCTGCTCGCGGTCGCGGACCCGGAGGGTTCGGCCTTCTCCGAGGGCTGGCGCACGGGCTCGCGCACCGTGACGGCGCGCGGCTCCCGGATCGAGGGCATCGGCCGCCCCCGGGTGGAGCCGTCGTTCGTGCCGTCGGTCATCGACGAGATGGTGCAGGTCCCCGACGAGGAGTCGGTCGCGGCGATGCGGATGCTGCTGGAGGTCCTCGGGGTCCGCGCGGGCGCGTCGACGGGGACGAACCTGGTCGCCGCCCTGCAGCTCGTGGACCGCATGCGCCGGGCGGGGCAGCGCGGAAGCGTCGTCACGCTCATCTGCGACGACGGCGACCGCTACCTCGACACCTACTACGACGACGCGTGGGTCGCGGGCCGCGGGATGGACCTGGCCGCGGCCCGCACCCGGCTCACGCCGCTGTTCGGCGACCCGCCGCTGGGCCCGCCGGCCCGCTGAACCGGCCGGCGCTGCGGCCCGCGGCTCGGAGCTCCAGCAGTCAGAACTCCAGCAGCACCTTGCTCGACGCCGTGGCGTCCAGCGCCAGCTCGAACGCCGCCAGGGTGTCGTCCACGCCGAGGACGTGGGTGACGACCGCGTCGGCCTGCAGGCTGCCGTCCGCGAGCGCCGCGAGCACGTCGTCCAGCTCGTCGGTGAACCGGAAACTGCCCCGCAGGTCCAGCTCGCGGGTGATGGCCAGCGAGATCAGCGCGGGCTGCTCCCCCGAGGGCAGGAGCCCGACCATGACGACCGTGCCGCCGCGCGCGGCCCCGCGGACGGCCGAGGCGAGCCCGCGCGGGGAGCCGGAGGACTCGAACACGACGTCCGCGGCGACGGCCGCCACGGCGTCGGCGTCCGCGGCCGCGACGGTGTCCGTCGCGCCGAGCTCGCGGGCCACGGTCAGGGGGTGCTCGTGCACGTCGGTGACGACGATCTCCGCGGCACCCGCGCGCCGCAGGACCGCGACGACGAGCAGGCCGATGGGGCCGCAGCCGATCACGAGGACCTTCTTGCCGGCGACGTCCCCGGCCCGGCGCACGGCGTGCCAGGCCACGGCGGCGGGTTCGGCCACGGCGGCCGTGCGCAGCGACAGGCCTCCGGGCAGCGGGCGCAGCATCCCCGCGCGCAGCACGGCGTGGCGGGCGAAGGCGCCCTCGGTGTGCGGGGACCGGGCCGCGCTGCCCAGGTAGGTCCCGGCCGGGGAGAGGTTCGGACGCCCGGGCGGGAACGCGGCGGCGGCGTCCGTGGTCCCGGCGGGGTGCACCGCGACCTCCGTCCCGGCGGGCGGCCCGGAACCGTCCGCGGCGGCGGTCACGACCGTGCCGACGACCTCGTGGCCGAGCACCATGGGCGCGCGCAGCACGGACTCCCCCGCGGCCCCGTGGGTCCAGTAGTGCAGGTCGGAGCCGCAGATCCCCCCGTAGGCGATGCGCACGACCGCCTCGTCGGGGGCGGGTGCGGGCACGGGGCGCTGCTCGACGCGCAGGTCGCGCACGCCGTGCACGACGACCGCGACGTCCTGCGCGGGAACGGGTTCGGGTGTGGTCACGGGATCTCCTGTCAGAGGACGGCGAGCATGCCGCCGTCGACGTGCAGCACCTGGCCGTTGACGAAGTCGGAAGCGGGCGAGGAGAGGAAGACGAGCGCGCCGACGAGTTCGTCGACGGTGCCCCAGCGCCCCGCGGGCGTGCGGGAGCGCACCCAGGCGCTGAACTGCTCGTCGGCCACCAGGGCCGCGGTCAGCTCGGTCTCGAAGTAGCCGGGCCCCAGGCCGTTGACCTGGATGCCCGCGGGGGCGAGGTCGGCGCACATGCCCTTGGTGAGCATCTTCAGGCCGCCCTTGGTCGCGGAGTACGGCGCGATGCCGGGCCGGGCGACCTCGCTCTGCACCGACAGGACGTTGACGATCTTCCCGCGCCCGCGCGGCACCATCCGGCGGCCCACCTCGCGCGCCACGTAGAACGCGCTCGTGAGGTTGGTGTCGAGGATGCGCCGCCAGTCCTCGTCGGAGAACTCGGTGAAGGGGGCGCGCTGCTGCATGCCGGTGTTGTTGACGAGGACGTCCAGGGGGCCGACCTCGTCCTCGATGCGGGCCACGCCCGCGGCCACGGCCGCGGAGTCGGTGACGTCGAAGACGCCCGCGACGGCTCGGCCCCCGGTCTGCTCGGCGAGCTCCTCGCACGTGGCCTGCACGGCCGCGTCGGTGCGCCCGTTGACCACGACGGTGCAGCCCGCCTCGAGCAGTCCCCGCGCGAGCGCCCGCCCGATCCCCCGGCTGGACCCGGTGACCAGGGCGGTGCGGCCGCTGATGTCGAAGAGCTGGTGCGTCACGCGGGCCATCATGGCCCGGCGCGCCCGCGCCGTCGCCCGGCGGCCCTAGCCTGCGGGGGTGACCAGCCCGCCCCTCACGCACGACGTCGTCGCCGCCGCCACCCGCTGGGCCGACTCCTGGATCGCCGTGCGCGCAGCGGCGCAACGGGTCCCGGGCGTCCAGATCGCCGTGCGCCTGGCCGGCGACCTCGTCCTGTCCAGCGCCCACGGCGTCGCGGACGCCTCGACCGCGGAACCCCTCACGCCGCAGCACGTGTTCCGGGTGGCGTCGCACTCCAAGACCTTCACGGCGACCGCGGTGCTGCTGCTCGCGGAGCAGGGCCGCCTGCGCCTGGACGACCCCGTCGCCCGGCACGTGCCGTGGGTCGGTGAGGCCGACGACGAGCTGGGGCGCTCGACGCTGCGCGAGCTGCTCGCCCACGCCGCGGGCGTCACGCGCGACGGCCTCGACGGCGACTTCTGGACCCTGGACGGGGAGTTCCTCGACACCGCGGGGCTGCGGGCCGCGGCGACCGCCGGAGGTTCGCTGCTGCCCCGCTCGTCGCGGTTCAAGTACTCCAACATCGGCTACTCGCTGCTGGGCGCGGTGGTCGAGGCCGTGACGGGGACGTCCTACGCCGAGCACGTCACGCAGGCGCTGCTGCGGCCGCTGGAGCTGACGCGCACGACCCCGGAGCTCGACCCGCGCTCCCCGCACCCCGCGGCGGTCGGCCACACGTCGTTCCTGACGTCGAGCCGGCGGCGGCCGCTGCCGGACGCGGACACGCACGCCATGGCCGCGGCGACGGGGTTCTGCAGCACGGCGGAGGACCTCACGGCGTGGTTCTCCGCGCACTCGCCCGCGTCGCCGGACCGGCTCCTGGACGAGCACTCGCTGCGCCTGGCGCAGCACCCCGGGTGGGTCGTGGAGGGGAGCGACCGCCACTACGGCCTCGGCTTCGTCGTGCAGCGCGTCGGGACGCGGACGCTCGTGGGTCACTCGGGCGGTTTCCCCGGCCACATCACCCAGAGCCTGCTCGACCCGGCCGCCCGCTTCGCCGTCAGCGTCCTCACCAACTGCGTCGACGGTCCCGCGAGCGAGCTGGCGCTCGGCGTCGTGAAGGTCGTCGACCTGTTCGCCGAGACCTGGCGGGAGGAGACTCCGACGGTCGACCTCGACGCGTTCTGCGGGCGCTGGGCCTCCGTGTGGGGGCTGCTCGACGTCGTGCGCTGCGGGACGGCGCTGCTCGCGCTGGACCCCGGGCGCGAGGACCCGACGGTCGGCGTCACGCGCCTGGAGGTGCTCGACGAGCGGCGGCTGCGGGTCACCGACGACAGCGGGTTCGGCGACCACGGCTCCACGTGGACCCTGGACCGCGACGACGACGGCACCCCGACGCTGCGCGCGCACAGCGGGAGCCGGCTGCGCCCCCTCGCGCGGTACCTGGCCGCCACGGACGAGCCGGCCGCACCCGGGCGGGGCTGAGCCCGGACGCGACGACGCCGGCGCCCCCGCGGGGTGCGCCGGCGTCGGGGACGGCTCAGTCGAGCGAAGCGTCCAGCGTGATCTCGACGCCCGTGAGCGCCTTGGAGACGGGGCACGTCTCCTTGGCCGCCTGGGCGGCCTTCGCGAAGCCGTCGGCGTCGAGGCCGCTGACCTCGCCGCGGACGGTGAGCTTGATGCCGGTGAGGCGGAAGCCACCGGCGGAGTCCGGCCCGAGCGAGACGTCGGCCGTCACCTCGAGGCTGTCGGGGGTGCCGCCGGCCTCACCGATGAGGGCGGACAGCTGCATGGCGAAGCAGGAGGAGTGGGCGGCCGCGATGAGCTCCTCGGGGCTCGTGGTGCCCCCGGCGTCGTCGGCGGCGCGCTTCGGGAAGGAGACGTCGTAGGTCCCCACCTTGGAGCTGGACAGCTCGACCTGGCCGGAGCCGGCCTCGAGCGTGCCGTTCCAGGCGGTGCGTGCGGTGCGGGTAGGCATGGCGTGATCCTCCCCCGCCCGGCGCGGTCCCGCCAACGCGCCCGCCCCGGATGGCGGAACGCCCGGACGCACGACGGGCCCGGCTCCTCCGAGGAGGAACCGGGCCCTTCGTGTGAGTCAGGCGTCAGTCGCGGGGAGCGGAGCTCTCCGGACGCGGGGCGCGGGGGGCGCCGCCCTCGCGGGGCGCACCACCCTCGCGACGCGGGCCGCCGCGGAAGCCACCGCTGCGGGGACCGCGCGGGCCACGACCGTCACGGGGGCCACGGCCCTCGCGACGCTCGGTGGTGCGGCGCGGCTTGATGACGACCGGCTCGCCGGACTCGGCGACCGCACGCACGATCTCGTCCCCGGCGGAGACGGTCTCGGTCGTGGCGGTGACGCCGGCGTCGCGGTGCAGCCAGCCGTAGCGGCGGACCTGGTCCGGCAGGGCGATCGCGAGGACCGTGCCCTTGTTGCCCGCGCGGGCGGTGCGCCCGGAGCGGTGCAGGTAGTCCTTGTGGTCGTTCGGCGGGTCGACGTGGACGACCAGGTCGACGTCGTCGACGTGGATGCCGCGGGCGGCGACGTCGGTGGCGACGAGCACCCGGGTCTCCCCGGCGGAGAACGCGTCGATCGCCTTGGAGCGCTGCGACTGGCGCAGGTCACCGTGGATGGCCTCGGCGGGCGCACCGGCCTCGCGCAGCTGGTCGGCCAGGCGCTGGGCGCCGAGCTTGGTGCGCACGAAGAAGATGCTGCGGGCCGGGCGCTTCGAGATCTCCGTCAGCACCGCGAGCTTGTCGTGCGGGCGCAGGGAGAACACGCGGTGCTCCATGTTGAGCTCGGCGGTCTTGTCCTCGGGCACGGCGTGGAACGCCGGGTCGGTGAGGAAGTCGCGGACCAGCGCCTCGACACCGCGGTCGAGCGTCGCGGAGAAGAACATGCGCTGGCCACCGGCGCGGGTGCCCTCGAGGATGCCGCGCACGTGCGGCAGGAACCCGAGGTCGGCCATGTGGTCGGCCTCGTCGAGGACGGTCACGCGGACCTCCTCGAGCGAGACGGCCTGGCGCTCGATGAGGTCCACGAGGCGGCCGGGGGTCGCGATGAGGACGTCGATGCCGCGCTGCAGCGCCGCGATCTGGCGGCCGTACGGGACACCGCCGACGACGACGGCGAGGCGCAGGTTGACGGCGTCGCCCAGGGGGCGCAGCGCGTCGGCGACCTGCATGGCGAGCTCGCGCGTCGGGACGACGACGAGGCCGCGGGGGGCGCCGGTGATCCGGGCGTCGCCGGCCGCCGCGAGGCTGGCCAGCATCGGCAGGCCGAAGCCCAGCGTCTTGCCGGAGCCGGTGCGGGCGCGGCCGAGGATGTCGCGCCCGGCGATGCCGTCGGGCAGCACGCGCGACTGGATCGCGAAGGGCGCGGTCATCCCGCGGCGCTCGAGCGCGGAGACGATCTCGGCCGGCAGGCCCAGGTCGGCGAACGTGGACTCGGCGACCTCGATCTGCTCGGCGGCCACGAGGGCCTGCTCGATCGGCGAGGGCGCGAAGCTGCGGGCCGGGCGGGGGGCGCCGGTGTTGGTCTTGCGGCCGCGGTAGCCACCGCTCGAGGAGCCGTAGCTGCTGGAGCCGGAGGAGGAGCCGTAGCCACCGGAGCGGGAGGAGCTGGAGCCGCCGTCGCGGTAGCCGCCGGAGCGGGGGCCGCTGGAGCGGTAGGACGAGTCTCCGCGGTCCTCGGACCGGTAGGAGCGGGACGAGCTGTAGTCACCGTCGGAGGACGGCCGGGTGGAACGGGTGGAACGGTCGTACTGGGGCATGTGCAATGACTCCACAGGGGTCAGCGGCCGCACAGCGGTCGGCCCCCGGCCGTGGGCGCGTCAACAGATACGCGCGGAAGTCGAGGGAAGAGACTCAAGCGACCTCGCGGGCGACTCGCCCGCTGAGATGACGGCATCGACACCGTCGTTGACCAGACTAACAGCGATCGCCGGCGGATCCTTCCCCCGGCGAACGGTCTCCCGCCCGCGCGGCGCCTCAGCCGCGCGAGGCCTGGATGGCCGTGAGGGCGATCGTGTAGACGATGTCGTCGACCAGGGCCCCGCGCGAGAGGTCGTTCACGGGCTTGGCCAGACCCTGCAGCATCGGGCCGATGCTGACGACACCTGCGTTGCGCTGCACCGCTTTGTAGGTCGTGTTGCCCGTGTTCAGGTCGGGGAACACGAACACCGTGGCGCGCCCCGCGACGGGTGAGCCGGGGGCCTTGCTCGCGGCCACCGAGGCGACCGCGGCGGCGTCGTACTGCAGCGGCCCGTCGATGACGAGGTCCGGTTCGCGCAACCGGGCGATGCGCGTCGCCTCGGCCACCTTGTCCACGGAGGAACCGGAACCCGAGGAGCCGGTGGAGAAGCTGATCATCGCCACGCGGGGTTCGATGCCGAACGCGCGCGCCGAGGCCGCGCTCTGCAGCGCGATGTCGGCGAGCTCCTCCGCGTCGGGGTCGGGGTTCACGGCGCAGTCGCCGTAGATGACGACGTCGTCGGGCAGGCACATGAAGAACACCGAGGACACGAGCCGGGCCCCGGGTTTGGTCCGGACCACCTGCAGCGCAGGGCGGACGGTGGCCGCGGTGGTGTGCACGGCACCCGCGACGAGGCCGTCCACGTCGCCCGCCTGCAGCATCGTCGTGCCGAGCAGGATGGGGTCGGCGAGGGAGTCGCGGGCGACGTCCGGGCGCAGGCCCTTGTGCTTGCGGGCCTCGACGAGGACGTCGACGTAGCGCTCGACGAGGTCGGCCGGGTCGAGCACCTCGACGCCCGGCGGCAGCGTGAGCCCGAGCCCCGCGGCGACGGAGGCCACCTCGGCGGGCGGGGCGAGCAGGACGGGGCGCGCGATGCCGCGCTGCGCGCAGATCGCCGCGGCCTGCAGCGTCCGCGGCTCGGCCCCCTCGGGCAGGACGATCCGCTGCACGCGCTCCTGCGCGAGCGTCGTCAGGCGGCGGCGGAACGCGGCGGGCGACAGGCGCGGCGTGTGCGAGGGCGTGGGCAGCCGGGCGAGCCACCCCGGGTCGAGGGCGTCGGCGACGGTGGTGGACACCGCGAGCGCCCGCTCGGCGTCGTCGGCGGGCACCTCGGGGTCGAGCGCGCCGACGGCGGTGGCCGTGGCGTAGGTGCTGCGGCGCGAGAGCAGGATCGGCAGGCCCGTGGCGGCGGCCGCCTGGGTCAGCTCGGCCACCCGCGGGTCCATCGCGACCCCGGCCGTGAGCAGCAGGCCCGCGAGGCGCGTGCCGGCCAGCGCGGCGAGGCAGGTCGACAGGACGACGTCGTGGCGGTCGCCCGGCACGAGGATGAGCCGGCCCTCGCGCAGCAGCGGCAGCATCCCCGGCACGGCCTGCGCGGCGACGACGACCTCCTTGATGCGGCGCTGCTGGTCGCCGTGGGTGAGGACCTCGACGTCGAGCTCGCGCACCAGGTCGCGCACGCGCGCCCACGTGAGGTCGGCGCGGAACGGCACGGCGCCGACCAGCGCGATGCCCCGCAGGTCCAGCGCCCCGCGCAGCGCCGCCATCCGGCTCGTCGCCGTCTCCGGGTCCGGCGCGACGGGCCAGCGGTTGACGAGGGCGCCGACGACGCGCACCGCCTCACCCGTGCGGTAGGTGCCCGCCGTGACGGCCATGTCCTCCGCGATCCGTTCCACCGCAGCGTCGTCGGCCTCCGCGCCGGCGGAGCCGACGAGCAGCACGTCGGCGTCCAGCGCGGTGGCCAGCGCCTGGTTCACGCGCCCGGAGTAGACCTGCTCGGCGGAGGGCACGAGGCCCTCGACGACGACGACGTCGTGGGAGGCGAGGACGTCCTCGGCCGCCGCGACGACCTCCTCCATGAGGTCGTCGAGGTCGCCGCGGCTGAGGCGCTCGACGACGTGGGCGGCCGTGATGGGCTCGGTGGGGCGCAGCCCCGTCGTCAGCCGGACCAGCGCGGCCGAGCGGTCGGGGTCCTCGTCGCCGGGGCGCGTGGGCTGCGCGAGCGGCTTGTGGAAGCCGACGGCGACGCCCCGGGCGTCCAGGGCGCGCACCAGCCCGAGGCACGCGGAGGTCAGGCCGGCGCCGTGGCCGGTCGGGACGACGAGCAGGGTGCGGGCCATGGCGCGGGGGGCCTCCGGTCGGGACGGGTGGGGCGGCGGGGCGTGCTGTGGTCAGGCGTCGACGAGCTCGACGGTGTCGCGGGCGATGAGGAGCTCCTCGTCGGTGGGCACGACCATCGCGAGCGGCCCGTCGCCCGCGACGGTGATCCGGCCCGCGGGGTCGCTGCCGCGGCCGTGCGCGGCGTTGGCCGCCGGGTCCTCGTGCAGGCCGAGGTGCGCCAGGCGGGCGAGCAGCTGGGCGCGCACGCCCACGGCGTTCTCACCGACCCCGCCGGTCAGGACGAGGGCGTCGAGGCCGCCGAGCGCGACGGTCAGCCCGGCGACGTGCTTGGCGGCGCGGTAGGTGAAGACCTCCAGGGCCAGCGCGGCGCCCGCGTGCCCGTCCGCGGCGGCGGACGTCAGCGCGCGCACGTCGTTGCTGAGCCCGGACAGGGCGAGCAGGCCGCTGTCGGAGTTCAGCTGCCGCACGAGCTCGTGGACGTCCTCCCCGGTGCGCGAGGACACGAGGTCCAGCACGGCCGGGTCGACGTCGCCGGAGCGCGTGCCCATGACGAGCCCCTCCAGCGGGGTCAGGCCCATGGTCGTGTCGACCGAGCGGCCGCCGAGGACGGCGGTCGCGCTGCAGCCGTTGCCCAGGTGGGCGACGACGAGGCGCAGCGTCCCCGGGTCGCGGCCCGTCGGCGCGAGCAGCTCGGCGGCGCGGCCGCTGACGAAGCGGTGGCTCGTGCCGTGCATGCCGTAGCGGCGGACCGCGAACTCCTCGTACCAGCGGGTGGGCACGGCGTAGCGGTAGGCGCGTTCGGGCATCGTCTGGTGGAAGGCCGTGTCGAACACCGCGACGTGCGTCAGGTCGGGCAGCACCGCGCGCGCCGCCTCGATGCCGGCCGCGTTGGCGCGGTTGTGCAGCGGGGCGAGGGCCGCGAGGTCGACCACGTCGGCGAGGACCCGGTCGTCGACGCGCACGGACGCGGGGAAGCGGGACCCGCCCTGCACGACGCGGTGCCCGACCCCGAGCAGCGGCGGGAGGTCCTCGGCGAGGACGTCGCCCAGCAGCTGCTCGAGGGCCTCGCGGTGGGTGCCGGCCCCCAGCGGGGTGTCGCGCGTGCCGCTCGCGGTCGTCAGGTGCGCGACGGCCTCGTCGCTGCCGAGCCGCTCCCCGAGGCAGGACAGGGTCCGCTGCCCGGTCGCCGGGTCCACGACGGCGAGCTTCACCGAGGAGCTCCCGCAGTTGACGACCAGCACGCTGCCCGTCCGTCCGTCCTCGTCCGCCACCAGCGCTCACGCCCCGTCCGCGTCCCGGGCGACCCATCGCCGTCCCGCGCCGAGCCTTCCACGCCGCGCGGTGGGCGCACCCGGCGGCGTGCTGCAGGTCTCGCGGCCCGCTCGCCGGGCCGTCGTGCCGGACTCGCCCCGGCGCTCGCGCGCCGCCCCCTAGGGTGGCGGCGTGGAGGTCGCCCTCGGCCTGGTGGCCCTGACCGTCGCCGTGTGCGTCATCGCCGCGGCGTGCGACCGCTTCGGCTGGCCCACGCCGCTGGTGCTCGTCACGGCCGGCGCCGTGGTGTCGTTCCTGCCGCTGGTGCCCGCCGTCGAGCTCGAGCCCGAGCTCGTCCTCAACGGCCTGCTGCCGCCGCTGCTGTACGCGACGACCGCGCGCACGTCGCTGTTCGACTTCCGGCGCAACAAGCTCGCCACCGTCCTCATGTCGGTGGTCCTCGTGGTGTTCACGACCCTCGCGGTCGGCTGGACGGCGTCGCTGCTGCTGCCGGGGGTCGCGCTCGCGGCCTGCATGGCGCTGGGCGCCGTCGTCGCACCGCCCGACGCGGTCGCGGCCGCCGCGCTCGGCCGCCGCCTCGGGCTGCCCCGGCGGGTCGCGACCTTGCTGGAGGAGGAGAGCCTCGTCAACGACGCGACCGCGCTGATCACCCTCAGCGTGGCCGTCGCGGCCCTGACGTCGACGCCCTCGCCCCTGGCCATCGGCGGGGAGTTCGTGCTGGCCGTGGTCGGCGCGGTCCTCGTGGGCGCGGTCGTCTCGGTCGTCCTCATCGCCGTGCGCAAGCACATCCGCAACCCCGTGCTGGACACCGTCCTGTCCTTCGTCGCGCCCTACCTCGCGTTCGTCCCGGCCGAGGCCGTGCACGTGTCCGGGGTCCTCGCCGTCGTCGTCACGGGCCTGGCCATGGCGCACTACTCCCCCGCCGTGCAGACCGCGGCGTCCCGCCTGGCCGAGGCCACGAACTGGCGGACCATCGCATTCCTGCTCGAGAACGCCGTGTTCCTGCTCATCGGGCTGCAGCTGCCGCGCCTGGTCGCCGACGCGGCCGACAGCGACCTGAGCGGGTTCCGCATCGTGGCGGTCTGCGCGGCGGTGCTGGCCGCGACGATCGCGAGCCGCTTCCTCTTCGTCGGGGGCGTGGCGGGTGTGCTGCGGGTGCTGCCGCTGCGCTCGGGCCGGCACCTGGCCTGGCCCCCGGGCGTCGTCGTCCTGGTCTCGTGGGCGGGGATGCGCGGGGTCGTGACCCTGGCCGCCGCGCAGCTGCTGCCGGAGGACGTGCCGCAGCGCCCCGTGCTGCTGCTCGCGGCCTTCGCCGTCGTGGTCGGCACCCTGCTGGTGCAGGGCTCGACGCTGCCGTGGGTCGTGCGGCGCGTGGGCATGCCCGCCCCCGACCCCGCCGAGGACGCGCTGCAGGCCGCCGCCCTGGGCGACGCCGCCTCCGCCGCGGGGCTGCGCCGCCTCGCCGAGGTGGTGGACGGCGACGAGCCCGAGCACACGGTCAAGATGCTGAAGGCCCGCTCGGTCAGCCGCTCGCACGCCGGGTGGGAGCGCCTGGGGCGCCCGCTGAGCGACCGCATGACGCCGTCCGCGCGCTACTCCGACCTGCGGCTGCAGATGCTCGCCGCCGAGCGCGACGTCGTCGTGCGCGCCCGCGACACGGGCACGGCCGAGCCCGAGGTCCTGCAGTCGGCCATGACGGCCATCGACTTCGAGGAGGCGCTGCTCGACCGCGTCGAGGAGCTCGACGCCCTCGAGGAGGACCGCGGGCTGGCGCCGCGCACGTCCGGCGAGGCTGCGTGCGCGCACCTGCGCACCGCCCCCGCGGCGGCCGCCCCGGGCGGCCCGGTGCCGGACTCGTGCCCCGACTGCGTCCGCGAGGGCAGCGAGTGGGTGCACCTGCGCACCTGCCTGGCCTGCGGCTACACGGCCTGCTGCGACTCCTCGCCGCTGCGCCACTCCCGCCGGCACCACGCGCAGACCGCGCACCCCGTCATCGTCAGCGCCGAGCCGGGCGAGGCCTGGCGCTGGTGCTGGGTGGACGAGATGCTCGGCTGACGCAGCCCACCTCAGTCCGGCCCACCCCTCAGAGCGGGGCGGGCCAGTCCTCGTGGGCGAAGGCGGTGTCCCAGAACATCAGCTCGTAGCGCGTCGCGGTCGCGAAGGCCGTGTGCATGGCGTCGACCGGCCCGCCGGCCTCCGCGGCCGCGTCGACCAGGTCGCGCGCCGCCGCGGCCGAGGCGTGGAAGGCCTCGTCGTCGTAGGCCGCGACCCACCGCGCGAACGGGTGCTCAGGTCCCACGGCGGCCGCGGAGCGCGCGAGGCGGCGGGCGACGTCGGCGTAGACCCAGAAGCAGGGCAGGACGGCCGCGGCGCCCACGGCGTAGGGGGCCGTGGCCGCGGTCGCGACGAGGTAGGACGTGTAGCCCAGCGTCGTCGGCGAGGGGCCCGCCGGGCCCGTGGCCGCGGGCAGCGCGCCCGAGCCGAGGAGGTCGGCGTGCAGCGACGTCTCGACGAGGCCGGCCCCGTGCGCCGAGCGCGACCAGAACCCGGCGCTCGCGGCGTCGGGGGCGCGGGCGGCCAGCAGGGACAGCGCCCGCGCGTAGCCGGCCAGGTAGAGGACGTCCTGCTCCAGGTAGTGCCGGAACGTCGCGGGCGCCAGCGTCCCGTCCCCCAGCTGCGTGACGAAGGGCGAGGCGTCGACGGCGGCGCGCAGGTCCGCCGTGCGCGCCCACGCGTCCGCCGTGAACGTCACTGCGCACCCCGGCTCAGGCCGGAGTGGTCCAGCGGCCCGCTGCCGTGGCCGACGCCGAGGCCGATCCCGCCGGTCAGGGCGGTCTGCAGGTAGTCCCGCGCCGCGTCCACGACGCCGGTCAGGTCGGCGCCGGGGTCGTGGGCGAGCAGGGCGGCCATCGCCGAGGAGAGCGTGCAGCCCGTGCCGTGGGTGGCGGTCGTGGCGACGCGGGGGCGGGTCACCAGGTGCGTCCCCCCCGCCCGGGCGAGGACGTCGACGCTGTCGTCGCCGTCGAGGTGGCCCCCCTTGAGCAGGACGGTGGTCCCGCTGCGGCGCAGCAGCTCCTCGGCCTGGGCGACGCACTCGTCGGGGCCGCGGGCGGCCTCCACCCCCAGCAGGACGGCCGCCTCCGGCACGTTCGGGGTGACGACGTCGGCCAGGGGCAGCAGCTCCTCGCGCAGCACCGCGACGGCGTCGGCGTCCAGCAGCCGGTCGCCGCTGGTGGCGACCATGACGGGGTCCAGGACCACGGGCCCGACGTCGCGCGCGCGCAGGACCTCGGCCACCGCGCGGGCGGTGGCGGCCCCCGCGAGCATCCCGATCTTCGTGGCGTGCACCGTGACGTCGTCGAGCAGCACGTCGAGCTGCTGCCGGACGAACCCCGGGTCGACGACGACGACCCCGGCCACCCCGCGGGTGCTCTGCGCGGTCAGCGCTGTCAGCACGGCCGTGCCGTAGGCGCCCAGCGCGGCGAAGGTCTTGAGGTCGGCCTGGACGCCGGCGCCGCCGCTGGGGTCGGACCCGGCGATGCTCAGAGCGACCCGCGCGGGGATGCCCCTCCCTCGGTCGCTCACGCGGCCGGTGCCCCGGCCCACGTCCGCACGAGCGCGCGGGCCGCGGCCTCCGGGTCCTCGGCGGCGCAGATCTCCGACACGACGCAGAACCCCGCGATCCCGCTGCCCCGCAGCTGCTCCAGGGTCCCCGCGTGGATGCCGCCGATCGCGACGCAGGGCACGTCCGCCGCCGCGACGACGGCCGCGGTGCCCGCCGGGCCGAGCGGCGCCGCCGCCAGGGGCTTCGTCGGCGTGGCCCACACGGGCCCGACGCCGAGGTAGTCGACCGCGTCGCGCGGGGCCGCGTGGACCTCCTCGACGCTGGAGACCGACAGGCCGACGAGCAGGTCCGGCCCGGCGAGGCGCCGCACGTCCTGCGCGGGCAGGTCGGACTGGCCGAGGTGGACGCCGTCGGCGCCCGCGATGAGCGCGAGGTCGACCGCGTCGTCGACGAACAGCGCGACGCCCGTGTCCCGCAGGACGTCCTGCACCCGGCGCACGAGCGCGAGGCGCTCGCGGTCGGAGGCGTCCTTGGCCCGGACCTGCACGGCGGTCACGCCGCCCGCCACGGCCGCGCGCACGACGTCGGGCACCCCGCGCGGCCCGCAGAGCGCCGTGTCGGTGACGAGGTACAGGGAGAGGTCGAGGGTGGCCCGCATCAGGCGAGGCGACCGGGCGTGACCGCCGCCGCGGCCAGAGCCGCACCGTCGACGGCGTCGAGCGCGTCGATCCAGGCGATGGCGAAGCTGCCGGGGCCCGCCGCGACGGCGGCGGCGCGCTCACCGGCGAGGGCGACGTGCAGGTGGGCCGCGACGGCCGCGAGCAGCGGGTCGTCGCTGACGGCGGCGTAGGCCGCCACCAGGGCACCGAGCGCGCAGCCGGCTCCCGTGGTCCGGGTCAGCAGCGGGGTCCCGCCGCTGACGCGCGTGGTCCGCTCACCCGAGACGACGACGTCGACCTCGCCGGAGACGGCGACGGCCCCGCCCGTGCGGCGGCTCAGCTCGCGCGCGGCCTCGAGGGCCTCGTCGACGCCGGACGTGGAGTCGACGCCCCGCCCTCCGGCGCCCGCGCCGGCGAGGCCGAGGACCTCGGAGGCGTTGCCGCGCACGACGGTGGGGGCGTGCTCGAGCAGTTCCCGGGCCACCCGGGTGCGGAACTCCAGACCGCCCACAGCGACGGGGTCCAGCACCCACGGGGTTCCGGCCCGGCGCGCGGACTCGGCCGCGAGCAGCATGGCCTTCGCCCGGTCGTCGTCGAGGGTTCCGACGTTGACGAGCACCCCGGAGGAGATCGCCGCGAACGCCGCCGACTCGTGGACGTTGTCGACCATCGCCGGGGCGGCCCCGACGGCCAGCAGGGCGTTCGCGGTGATCGTGGTCACCACCGAGTTCGTGAGGCACTGCACCAGAGGGGCGTTGCTGCGCAACGCCTCCCGGGCCGCGGCCAGGGCGTCCGCCGAGGGGCGTGGCGGAGTCGAGACGGCTGCCATGCCGTGACATCCCTTCGTCAGCACTACCTGCGTCAGGTTCGACGGGTGTGATCTCAGCCCCGCGATCTGCGCGGAGCACCCCGTGTCGCGGCCGACCGTAGCACCCGCCCCGGCCCTCCCGGCCAGCACCGTCCCCCGCCGTGATCATGCAGGTAATCCCTGCATGATCACGGCGGGGAGAGGGGTGACGGCCGTCAGAGCAGCGGCACCTCGGCGCCCGCGAGGTCGACCTCGCCCCGCTCGGCGAGGCCGCGCACGGCCTGCGCGGCGGCCTGCAGGGTCGTGTACCGGGGGACGTAGCCGAGCAGCCGCCGGGCCTTCGCCGTGCTGGCCGAGTGGCTGCGGGACAGGTGCTCCCAGCTCGCGTCGGCGTGCTCGCCGGCCGCGGCGCGGAACTCCTCCCACGGGACGGTGCGCAGCACGGCGTCCCGGCCGAACCAGGCCGCGACCCCGCGGGCGAACCCCGTCACGGTCAGGGCCCGGTCGGAGACGACGTGGAAGCTCTCCCCCAGCGCGGCCGAGCGGTGCTCCAGCGCGCGCTGGAAACCCTGGGCGACGTCGTCGGCGTGCACGTGGTGCATCGTCTCCACGCCGGTCCCCGGCACGAGGAGTTCCCGCCCCGTGGCGAGGCGGTGCCACACGTCGGGGTCGAGGTTGCCCACCGGGGTGATGACGGGCCAGCCCGGGCCGCTGATGTGCCCGGGGTGCAGGACGGTGCAGGCCAGCCCGCCGCTGCGGGCCTCGGCGAGCAGCAGCGCCTCGATCTCGGCCTTCTGCGTGCCGTAGGGCCCGAACGGTTCCCGCGGATCCTCCTCGGTCAGCGGCGACGCGGCCGCGACGCCGTGCACCCAGATCGTCCCGCAGTGCAGCAGGAACCCCGTGCGGCCGCGCAGCGCCTCGACGAGCTGGCGCGCGGAGTCGGCGGTGAAGCACACGAGGTCGACGACCGCGTCCGCCCCGAGGCCGGCGATGCGGGCGCCGAACGTCCCGGCGGCGTCCTCGGCCTCGCGGTCGGCGACGACCCGCTCGACCTGCGCCCACGCGGGGTGCGGGTGGTACGGCTCGCGGGTGCCGCGGCTGACCGCGACCACCTGGTGCCCCGCCGCGACGAGGCGGGGCACCAGGTAGCTGCCGACGTGGCCCGTGGCCCCGACGACGACGACGCGCACGTCAGTTCCCGGCCGCGGCGGTGTCGCCGGCCTCGCGGGCCGAGGCCCACAGGTCGACGCCGGAGTCGACGGCGAACTCGTCGATCGCGGCGAGCTCCTCGGCGCTGAACTCCAGGTTCGACACGGCCGCGACGTTGTCCTCGACCTGCTTGACGCTGCTCGCGCCGATCAGCGTGGTCGTGACGCGCTCGTCGCGCAGCACCCAGGACAGGGCGAGCTGCGCGAGGGTCTGCCCGCGCCCCTTCGCGATCTCGTTCAGCCCGCGGATGCGGGCCACGTTCTCGTCGTTCAGGATGCCCGGGTCAAGCGACTTGCCCTGCGCCGCACGCGAGTCGGCGGGGATGCCGTCGAGGTAGCGGTCGGTCAGCAGCCCCTGCGCGAGCGCGGTGAACGGGATGCACCCGACGCCCTCGGCGGCCAGGACGTCGAGCAGCTCCGACTCGATCCAGCGGTTGAACATCGAGTACGAGGGCTGGTGGATCAGCAGCGGCGTCCCCAGGTCGCGCAGGATCCGCGACGCCTGCAGCGTGCGCTCGGGGCCGTAGGAGGAGATCCCGACGTGCAGCGCCTTGCCGGAGCGGACGATCGCGTCGAGCGCGCCCATCGTCTCCTCGAGCGGGGTCTCGCCGTCCGGGCGGTGGTGGTAGAAGACGTCGACGTAGTCGAGGTTCATCCGCTCCAGCGACTGGTCCAGCGACGCGGTGAGGTACTTGCGCGAGCCGTGGTCGCCGTAGGGGCCGGGCCACATGTCCCAGCCGGCCTTGGAGGAGATCACGAGCTCGTCGCGGTAGGGCTTGAGGTCCTCCTTGACCAGGCGGCCGAAGTTCGTCTCGGCGCTGCCGTAGGGGGGGCCGTAGTTGTTGGCGAGGTCCATGTGCGTGATGCCGAGGTCGAACGCGCGGCGCACGATGGCCCGCTGCGTCTCGAACGGCTTGTCGTCGCCGAAGTTGTGCCAGAACCCGAGCGACAGGGCCGGGAGCTTCAGGCCGCTGCGCCCGCAGCGGCGGTAGGGCATGGAGTCGTAACGTCCGTCGTCAGCGATGTAGGTCACGTTCCGGAGGGTAGTGGCGCGACCCCCGGCGCTCGACCGGACGGCTCAGCCGCCGACCGGCACCTGCGACGCGGCGACGGTCCCGTCCACCACGACGCCGGCGTCCGCGACCGTCAGGCGTTCGAGCGTGACCTCGCCCGGCACGTCGTCCAGCGGGACGTCGATGCGGTCCAGCGGGCTGTCGATGCCGGCCAGGTCGGCGAGGCGCCGCACCTGGCCGAGGCCGACCTCCCGCCCGCGCAGCGACGCGGACTCCGGCGTGAGGCGCACGACGTCGCCCGCGAGCTCCGGGGAGACGACCAGCCCGAGCTCGCCCAGCACCGGCAGGCGCGTGGTGGCGCGCAGGTCCTGCCCGGCGCGCGCCAGGCTCACCGTGAGCCCGGCGACCGACGCCCGCTCGGCCAGCGAGGGGTAGGGCACGCTCGCGCGGAACGTCCCCGGCGGCAGCCGGAGCGTGCCGGGCCGCCCCAGCAGCAGCGACCGCGGCACCTCGGCGGAGGGGAAGGAGACGCGCACGTCGCGCAGCTCGACGTCGCCCGAGTACGCCGGCGCCGTGAGCGTGACGTCGTCGAAGCGCCCGCGCGCGGCCTGCAGCAGGAAGGACCCGCCGGCGACCGTGACGGTCGGCCGCGCGGGCAGCCGCTGGTCCTGCTGGATCTCCGTGGCCACCCGCCGCAGCGCCACCGAGCGGGCGCCGAGGTCCGCCGCGACGAGGATGACGGCGAGCGCCACGAGGGTGACGAGGACCCGCACCAGGCGCTTCACCGGCGGGGCTCCTCGGGCGGTCTCATGCGCCCCACTGTGCCCGGTCGGGACCTGTCCGCCTGTCGGAGGTCGCTCCTACGCTGCGCGCGTCAGCTCGCCCCTCACCGAGGAGGAACCGTGACCGACCAGACCACCCCCGACGAACGCCGGCTCTTCGTCACGGCCGACGAGGCCCTGCTGGGCGTCGTCCGCCAGGTCCGCGAGGACCAGTGGGACCTGCCCACCGCGGCCGAGGTGTCCACGAGCCGCCCGGACACCGACCCGCCGCTGCGGGAGATCGTCAACCACCACGCCTACGAGGACGCCTGGGTGCCCGCCATGCTCGCCGGCCGGACGATGGCCGAGGTCGGCGAGGACGCCCACCGCGGCGACCTGCTGGGCGCCGACCCCGTCGCCGCCTTCGAGCGCGTCGTCGAGGAGGCGATCACCGCGGCCACGGCGCTCGACGACCTCGAGCGCACCGTGCACTGCTCCTTCGGCGACTTCAGCGCCCGCGACTTCCTCTGGCAGTCGATCGTCTTCCGCGGCACGCGCGCCGTCGAGATCGCCCGGCTCCTGGGCCGCGACGACACCCTGCCGGACGAGCTGGTCGCCGGGATGCTCGCCTACATGCGGGAGAACGCGGAGCAGTGGCGGGCCTGGGGCGTGCTCGGCCCCGCCGTCGAGGCCCCCGCGGACGCGACCCCGCAGGAGGAGCTGCTGGCCGTCATGGGCCGCCGCCCGCGCTGACGGAGGGCGGGCCCGGGGACGTCGCCGGGAGCGGGAAGGCTGCGCAGGCCGGCGTGGTTGCAAGGGGCATGAGCACCAGTGCCCTGACCTTGGAGACCCACGACGAGACGGTGAAGGACGGGATCGTCCTCATCGACTTCTGGGCCGAGTGGTGTGGCCCGTGCAAGCAGTTCGGTCCGGTCTTCGAGCGCTCCTCGGAGACCCATGCGGACATCACCTTCACGAAGGTGGACACCGAGGACCAGCAGCAGCTCGCCGCCCGCTACGGCATCACCTCGATCCCGACGCTCGTCGCCTACCGCGACGGCATCCCGGTCTTCGGCCAGCCCGGCGCGCTGCCCGAGCCCGCCCTCGAGCAGCTCATCGAGCAGGTCCGCGCGCTCGACATGGACCAGGTGAAGGTCCAGTACGCGCAGGCCCTCGCCGACCAGCAGGCCCAGGCCGAGGCGGCCGCCCAGCAGCAGGCGGCCCCGCAGCGCCAGGGCGTCCGCGCCGGCACGGACCCCGCCGCCTTCTGAGACCCGCCCCTCGACGGCCCCGCCCCCTCCCCGGGAGCGGGGCCGTCGTCGTCCGTGAGGGGCGTCAGCCTCGGGTGCCCTGCGGCGCGACGGTCTCGAGGTGGGCGGCCAGCGCCCGCAGCCGGCGTCGCGTCTCCCAGCGGAACGCGCGCAGGGCGACCGCCTCGACGGGCCGGCGCAGCGGGGCGGGTGCCCCCGTGAAGGTGAGCGTGTAGACCACCTCGCTGCGCCCGCCGTCGAGGTTGCGGTGGCGCATCGAGGCGGCCCACACGGCGAAGAACGGCGACCAGGACGTCAGCGCGACGGCCGCGAGGTCCGGGCGCCGGAAGGTCACGTAGCGCGTGCGGAAGCTCAGCCCGCCGAGCGTCCACCGGGCGCGGCAGACGGCCTCGACGCCCCGCGCGGGCGCGGCACCGCCGACGGTGGTCGCCTCGCGCAGGAGGGTGTCCCAGCTCAGCCGGTTCGGGTAGTCGTGCACGACGTCGAAGGCGACGTCGGCCGGGACGGGCAGGACCTGCCGGACGACCGCGTGCGCGCTCACCCGTCGAGGGTGTCACCCCCCGCGCGCCTCGGCTCTCGTCTGAGAGACTGCGCGCGGACGTCCGCGTCCGGGGCCTCTAGCTCAACTGGTTAGAGCAGCGGACTTTTAATCCGCGGGTTGTGGGTTCGAGCCCCACGGGGCCTACGGCTTTGACCTGCAGCTTCACCAGCAGGGGGGCTTCTGCCGAGGTCTGCGGAAGCCCTCCGCGCTAACACCTCGCTAACATCCTCGACTGTCCCGCCGCGGGTGTAGGCCACCACCGCGGCGATCGCGTCCGCGGCGGAGCGGGCCACGGCCGGCACGACGTGGGTGTACAGGTTGCTCGTGATGTTGGTCGTCGAGTGACCCAGCCGGTCGCTGACCACCTTGATGTCCACGCCCGCTGCCAGCGCCAGGCTCGCGTGGGTGTGGCGCAGGTCGTGCAGCCGGATGATCGGGACGCCGGCCTGCTCCACCAGCTTGCGGAAGGTGTGGGTGACGACGTCGGGGCGCAGGAGGTCACCGCTCTCCCGCGTGAACACCAGGCCGCGCCCCTGCCAGGCCTCACCCCACGCAGCCCGCTCGGCTTCCTGGACGACCTGGTGGTTGCGCAAGACCTCCACGGTGAGCGGGTCGATCGGCACGACGCGCGAGCCGGCGGCCGTCTTCGGCACCCCAAGCCGCGGGCGCCCGTCCCCCTCGGTGACCTGCCAAGCGACGACGACGTGCGCGCGGTCCAGGTGAACGTCGCTCCAGTGCACGCCGATGGCCTCGCCTCGCCGCATGCCGGTGAAGGCGATGAGGTGGAAGAGGGCGTACAGACGATGGTCGGCGGCGGAGTCGAGGAAGACACCGATGTGCTGCGGCTCCCAGACGGAGCTGCGCGCGGCGCGGTGCTGCGGGAGCTCGACCTGCACCGCCGGGTTCCAGGCGATGAGGCGGCGCTTCACCGCACTGTTCAGGGCCGAACGCAGGGTGCGGTGCACGTGCTGGACCGTGGCCGGCGTCGTCGCGCCGAGCCGGTGGCCGAGCAGGTCGGAGTAGAGAGCGTCGATGTGGTCGGCGCGCAGATCCTGCAGCCGGTAGTGCCCCAGCGAGGGGGTGAGGTAGCGGCGGATGTGCATCGCGTAGCTGCGACGCGTCGTGTCCCGGAGGTTGCGCTTGGCGGTCAGCCACTCCTCGAGGTACTGCGCGACCGTGAGCGGGCGGTCCTGCCGCACGCCGGCCTGCTGTCGGGCGACCTCCGCGTCCAGCGCTTGCTGTGCGTCTCGCTTGGTGGCGAAGCCGGAGCGCGTCACTTGTCGCCGCGCTCCATCGGGACGCCGTCCCGCGTCGACGACGAACCCCCACAGGCCGCGGCAGCGATGCGGCAGGAGCTCACCGTCTGCGTTCCGTGGACAAGCGGCGGTGTGACGCTGCCACACGGTGCCCCTCTTCACCGGTGCACCCCGACCAGGTCGAGCAGCGGAGCGGTGGGCACGCGGATGAGCTTGCCGAGCCGGACGACG
Source organism: Kineococcus rubinsiae (assembly GCF_011839805.1). GTDB lineage: Bacteria > Actinomycetota > Actinomycetes > Actinomycetales > Kineococcaceae > Kineococcus > Kineococcus rubinsiae. Next base: position 257,641 of record NZ_VWPY01000001.1, read on the forward strand.
GGCGTGGGCCAGTTGTCGGTGCGGATCAGCTCGTAGGCCGCGGTGCGCCCTATGCCGAGCAGCGCAGCGGCGGTGGGGACGTCCACGACGGGGGGCAGCGCCATGATCTGCTGCAGGTCCAGCGTGACGCGGCTCATGAGCGCTCTCCCGTCGTGGTGGTGCGAAGCATCGCGCGGACACGGGCACGGTGCATCAGTCGATGAACGAGACGTGGACGTGGTCGTAGTGACCTCCGGTGGGGTCACCGGCGTCGTAGACCCCACCTCCGGTGTAGATCCGCCAGCCCTCGCCGTTGCGGCCGGCGGACCAGATGCGGCCCTGCCAGATGACGTACTTCACGTGCAGGGGGCCGGCGTTCATCTGCAACCAAGCGGCGAGCTGCCAGCCGGAGGTGACATCGGCAGGGGCGGGGAAGGATCCCAGTCGACCGAAGGTGATGTCGCAGCCCTTGCCCTGCGGGTGGTCGGACGTCGGATTCCACGCGTGCGCGTCCCAGCAGGAGGCGGGGCGCTCGCCGAACGTCGCCCAGATCTGTCGCACACCCCAGTCCGTGGCCGCGGTGACGCACCCCCCGGTGCCGGTGGGATCGGACAGTCGGCAGCCCGCTGAAGCGCCGGCGAAGGCGACCGCTTGTCCACCGAAGGGGGCTGCAGGAGCGGCCGTGTACTCGTCGAGGTAGCGGTGGATCGCCCCGAGGTAGTCGGTCACCTGACGGGCGCAGCTCGGCCCGCACCCGGCCTCCCCGCTGATCGGGATGCCAGTGGCCGAGCCGGTGACTCGCGAGCACCCGGCGATGTGACAGACCGCCATGGCGTCGAGCGGACTGGCGCTCTTTCCTGTCGCTCGGAGGTGGGACGTCATCGAACGCAGGTTGCTGCACATCCACGGCAGGGCGACCGTGAAGTGCCGCGCCGGGTCCCACACGTCGTGACTGGCCGGCGGCTTCGAGCCGGCGTCCCAGCCGCCCCCTCCTCTGGCGGCCGCCCACGTCGCGGGCATCACCTGCAGGAGCCCAGCCGCGCCGGCGCTCGAGAAGGCGTGCGGGTCCCACCCGGACTCGGCTTGAACCTCCGCCACGAGCCAGGTGAGGGGTAGCTCCGGACACGAGGCGTCACGGGCCGTCTCTAGGTCACTGAGCCACGTCCTCGCTGCGGATGGGAGCGCTTCGACGTTGAGCGCTTGCCCCGAGGCCACAGCAGCTTGGGCGCCCGAGTCCCCCATGGCTCCCCCGAGCAGGAGCACAGCACCGAAAAGGACGGTCGCGCCTGCGAAGACTGTCTTCACGAACCGCTACCCCCTTGACGACTACGGTTGGACCTTCGGGGCGCACGCCCGCGTGTCGAAGGGCATGACGCGATGAACGGACTGAGGAGAGGCGAAGGTTGTGAGTCGATGTCAGCCGCCGCGCCTGTCCGTCTGGGCGGATCAGTCCGTTCACATGAGTTAACGCGACGCCTCAAACAGTAGTCCACCGTGAAGACCTGTCAAGGCGCGGCACCAGAGAGGAGGGGATGACCCGTGGCGGACGCACGCCCGGACGGTGACGAGGCGGCAGTCGCCGCAACCTCGCCCGATGCCCCAGACGCGGGGCCGCTCGCGAAGAAGGTCGACCATCTCTTCCGCACGGTGAGACCTGCCAAGGGCGAGTACTCCTTCGAGCACGTCGCGACCACCATCAAGGCCACCGGCGGGCCAACCATCTCGGCGGCTTACCTGTGGATGCTGCGTAACGGCAAGCGCGACAACCCGACCATGCGGCACCTCGAGGCGTTGGCGTCCTTCTTCGGCGTCCCTCCGGGCTATTTCTTCGACGACGCCCTCGCGGCAAAGGTGGACGAGCAGCTAGACCTGCTCGCCTCGTTGCGGGACGTTGATGTGCGACGAGTGGCGCTACGCGCCTCGGGCCTCAGCACTGAAAGTCTGGCGACGATCGCGGAGATGATCGAGCGCGTGCGTCAGCTCGAGGGTCTGTCAGAAGGTGGCCGTCAAGGAGACGCCCGTTAAGGGAGCGGCCAGCCCCGACGAACGCGTGCATCACGGGGCCAAGCGGTGGTGCGTGTAAGGCCACGCCGTCGACGAGGCCAACCAGGGCGCGACGCCAAAGACAAGCGCGACTGCCGGCGCTGTCGTGCTGATGCGCTCCAAACCTTGCGCGAGGCCAACGACAAGCTCTCCAATTGCATCTCACTCACGCCACGCGAGGTCGCCCGCGATGCGATCAGCGCGGCCGTGCACGACGCCGCGGCAGCCGAGCTCGGCGAGCCCCGCATCGAGGACGACGCGCAGGCGTGGAAGCGCGAGCACGCCGATCCACTGCACCAGCGCCGCCACGCGCTGCGCTGCGTCGCCGTCGCCCACGGGCTCGCGCTCGAGCTCGACGGGTGAATCGCCAACGCCCGCGCGACCGGCTCAACGTGGCAAGACATCGCCGACGCGATCGGCACCAGCCGCCAAGGGGCGCACCGCCGCTACGCCAGCGCCGAGGGGACCGCGCAGTCGCTGCGCACGGAGGTACCGCGCGCATTCGCAGACCCCGCACCCGTCGACGGGTGGCCGGCTGCTGGCGACTCGCTCGACCCAGGTCCCGAGCCGGACCGGGACCTGCACATCGTCGTCGACCTCTCGTCGGGCTACTGGCAGTGCCGTCGCTGCGGGCTCGGGTGGGATGCGCAGCAGGCCGCGCCAGCGCGTTGCAGCGATCGGCCGCGGGTGGCCGCGGGTGGCCGCGGAGTCCGTGCTCGACGACTCCCTCGACCCCGGCCCCGAGCCGGACCGGGAGGCCGAGGACCGCGACCGGGAGCAGGCGCTGCGCCGGTCGCTGATCAGCCCCGTCGAGACCGCACGCCGGAGCAGTTGGCCGAGGAAGACCGTCAGCGCGACGAGGACGAGCAGCGGCTGCGCGAGGACGAAGAGCGCTAGCGCGAGGAGCTCGGCGAGTGACGCAGGTCGACGCGGTTTGGACGTGGTGGGCCGGACTCGACGACGTCGACCGCGGCCGGGTGCTGCGCCTGACCGACGACCAGCTGCTGCCCGAGGACCTGTTCGTCGGGCTCGCCATGCACGGCGTCCCGGTGACGGCCGCGGACGTCTCACCCGTGGACGGTCAACCCGCCGGGTACTTCCCCCCGGCGGTGTCCGAGGACCTGCTTCAGTGCCTGCGCCGACCCTGCCAGCCGTGACGTCAGCGGCCGGCGGGGTCGGTGATCAGTGGGTGAGGTCGTAGGTGAACCAGATGACTTTGCCCTGTCCGTTCGGTCCCAGGTTGTGACCCCAGGCGGTGGCGAGCATGTCGACCAGGGCTATCCCTCGCCCACCGGTGGCTTCGGGGGAGGCGTGACGCAGCTGCGGCGGGTGAGGGCTGGCGTCGCTGACGGCGACGTGCACGGCACGCGGGTCGCAGTCCACGTCCAGGGCGAAGGGTGCGGCCCCGTGCAGGACGGCGTTGGCGACCAGCTCGCTGGTCAGCAGCTCTACGACCTGGCGGGCGGACTCGTCGTCTAGGTGCTGCACGCAGTGCTGGTTGGTCCAGTGCCGGGCGGTGGGTACCGCGCGGAGGTGGGCAGCCAGGGGCAGGGTGGCGTGGGCCACGAGGTCCTCTCTCTTTTCTTGCGTCAGGACCTTGGTCGTGGCGCCCCGCTGGCGTCTCGATCACTTGTGGTTGCCACCGGCACCTTCATGATTCCTCCACTGTCAAGTCACGTGTGATCGCTGGCAAGTGCACCCAAATCGCGAGGATGCGGAAGACTGAGGTGGCAGGTCGCGCGGGTGATCTGGTGGGTGCTTGCCGCGGCTAGAGGAGTTGGTGTGGCGACTTCGGACGACGCGTGGCTGGACGCTGCGGGTGGCTTCGGTGCCGACAGCACGGAGCCTCCCTCCGCGTCTCGCGCCGCTCAGGACCGCGACCGCGCCGCTCGGCGGCTGCTGCCGGCCAACGGCGATCCGGGCCTGCAGGCCATCGCCGCTCTCGCCGCGCGCTTGCTCGCCGCTCCTGGTGCGGAGGTGTCCCTGCTGACTGAGGTGCGCACCATCGCCGCCGCCGGCGGAAGCGTCGCCGGCCGCACCGGAGAGCAGACTCCGCTCAGCGAGGCGCTGTGCACGCTGGCCGCGGCCAGCGGCGCCTGCTTCACCGTGCGCGATGCCCGCAGCGACGTCCGCGTCTTACACCTGAGCCCGGTCATGCGGGGGGAGGTGGGGGCCTACCTCGCGCAACCTCTCATCTCTGACGACGGGCACATCGTGGGCGCTCTGTGCGTCTACCAGGCCAGCCCACGCGCGTGGAGTGCCGCCGAGGGGGAGCTGTTGCAGCAGCTGGCCGTGGCGGCCTCCGCCCAGCTCGAGGTCGCCGCCCTGGGCCGTGAGTTCGAGGACTCCGTCCGGCGGGACGTGCTGGTAGGGGTGTCGAAGTTCGCCCTGGCCCTGACCGGGGTCGACGACATCGACGACCTGGTGACCACCGTCGCCGAGCAGGGCTTGACGATGCTGGGCTGCGACGGCGGGGCCGTGGCCGTCGTCGACCCCGAGGACGAGACCACCCTACTGTCCTACCTGACCAGCAGCTACGGCCAGGACGCTCAGGTCACCTACGCCCACATCCCCCTCAGCGCCCGGCTTCCCGTTGCCGAGGCCGCCCGGACCGCACAGACGGTCCTGCTGGCCGATCGCGACGTGTGCTTGGCCTATTCCAGTGACATGGCTGGTGTGCTGACCGCCACGGGGGCCCACGCTTTCGCGAGCGTCCCGCTGCGCGTGGGGGCCGAGGTGCTGGGGGTGGTGACCGCCGGCTGGAAGCAGCCCCAGACTTTCGACACCGAGCAGGTGGCGTTGCTGGAGACCTTCGCCGCCCAGTGCGCTCAGGCCTTGAACCGCCTGCAGGCACTGAAGGCGGAGCGGGCCGCGGCGCACCGGGTGGCGCGCATGGGTGAGGCGCTGCAGCGCTCTCTGCTGACCGAGCTTCCAGAGCCGGACCACCTGGAGCTGCTCGCCCGTTACGTGCCTGCTGCGGATGAGGCGCAGGTCGGTGGGGACTGGTACGACGCGTTCATGGTGCGCGATGGCACCACGTGCCTGGTCATCGGTGACGTCAGCGGTCACGACCAGGACGCCGCGGTGCAGATGGCTCAGGTCCGCAACGTGCTGCGTGGGGTGGCCCACGCCGTGGTGGATCCCCCGGCGAGGATCCTGCGATCTCTGGACTGGGCCATGCGGGACCTGGCCATCGGGGCGCTGTCCACCGCGCTGCTGGCCAAGGTCGAGCAGGGACCTCGAGACGCCGACCAGGGTCTGCGCACCTTGCGCTGGTCCAACGCCGGTCATCTGCCCCCGCTGCTGATCCAGGCGGACGGTCGAAGTGAGTTCCTCGAGCGTCCGCACGACTTGCTGCTGGGCTTGAGCGTGGACACCGACCGCCACGATCACAGCGTGCACCTTCTACCCGGCTGCACGGTGCTGCTCTACACCGACGGCCTCGTCGAGCGGCGCGGGGAACATCTCGAAGACGGCCTGCACCGGTTGCAGACGTTGGCGACGGCTTTGTCGCACCTGCCGTTGCAGGAGCTGTGCGACGACCTCATCGCCCGCCTCGCCGAGGACGCGGAGGACGACGTCGCCCTGCTCGCTGTGCGCGCTCACCGTGAGGACCGCCCCCGCCCTGCCGAGGCCGGCCCACGGCGACTACCCGCCGACCTCACCCGCGACACTCCCACCGACATCGACGCCCACATCGACTGAACGCTTTCCGAGTCCTCGCCGAGCGTCCGCGTCGCCGTTCGATGGCTGAATCCGCGATCAGTCCGTCGATGTAGGGGTGGAAGCAGCCGGGTGGGCACGGGTGTCTCGCGCCTGCGGTGGCAGTACGTCCTCCAGAGCGGTCATGAGGTCGGCCGACAGCGGTTCTCCCCTGCTGACACTGCTGGTAATCGCGTCGGCGACGTCGATGAGCTTGCGGTTGGTGTTCATCGACACCTTCTTCAGCACTGCGACCGCAAGCTCCTCACCACACGGCATGAGCATCATGATCATGCCGACGGCGTGCTCGATGCGGGGGCGGCTGCTGAGCGCGGTCTGTAGCTGCTCCACCGTGGCTTCCAGCTGCGTGATGCGTGCCAGGTCTTCCAGCCTGGCCGAGGCGCGCTCGTGCGTCGAAGGCGCTGCCGGGGCCGGGGCAGGCGTGGTCGCGTCAGCACGCGAAGCGTCGGCCCGGCGTGGGGTTAGCCGTCGTGGGACCGGCCGTTCTACCGTCCGGTCCCGCTCGGTGGCGCTTTCGGGGGCGTTGCCGTCGCCGGATGACGGCTGCCCCTGCAGAGTGGCGAGGTCGACGTCTCCGGTGGCGATGTTGTGAGCGAAGGCGTCGAGGGTCTGCCCCCGCGAGACGGCACTGGCGCGCAGCAGGGCCAGCGCGTCTTCGTGCTGGAGACCTAGGGCGAGGTTGGCCATGCCGGCCGCGACCCAGACGTCGCGGCGCTGGTTAACCGCTGAGGTGTCCAGCCAGCCATCCGGTACGTCCTGAACCTCGCTGCCCGAGACCGACAAGGCCGTATCCGGGCGCAGCTTGTCGAGGAAGGCGTCGGCGACCGCTTGGGCGATGAGTTGGGCGGCGATGATGTCCTCACCTTTCAGCGACCGGGGATGCACCAGGTAGAGGTCCAGCACCCCGAAGCGGGTGTGGCCGGCGCGCAAGGGCACGCTGATGCCGCCGGTGAACGGGGTGGCTTCGCCGTGCAGGGCCGCGAGCACCGGCCAGCGCTCCCGCATCGAGGTCTCACTGATGGTGATGGGGCGGCCGGTGGTCATCGCTTCGAAGCACGGACCTTCCCCGGCGGTGAACTGCAGACGCTCCGCGGTCGCTGAGTGTGCGTCGCTGGCACCGAGGGGGAGGCGGAGTCCGGTGGCGGTCTGCAGCAGCAGCGCGGCCCCGTCGACCCCGAGGACCCGCTTCGCCACCTGGCACAGCAGCGAGGGGAGCTCGCTGTCGTCCTCACCATCGGTGACTTCCGCAAGCGAGCGTTCGAAGCGGGCGACCAGCGCCGGAACGTGGTGTAGGCCCGCGTGGCGGGACGCATCAGAGGAAGGGGCAGCGGCTGACGACACGACCATCGCTCCAAGATCGGGGTGCCGACAGGGACCGCACCCCGGTCATGGAGTGCTTGCTTGCTCCTTGAAGCATACGCACCAGGCTTGTCGTCGCCCCTTCATGAGCTGCCGCGAGCTCGGTGCCTTCTTCGCCGGTGCAGCCTTAGGGCAAGCGTGGATCCTCACCGCGCACGGCGTCCGCGACCAACTCGGCGGCGACATCGCGCAGCTTGCGGTTGGCGCGCTGGGACCGCTTGGTCAGCAGCAGGAACGCTTCGTCGGCCTCACAGCCCACGAGTCTCATGACGATGCCCTTGGCCTGGTCGATGACGGCACGGCCCGCCAGGGCCGTGTGCAGGTGGGTGGCACGTCGCTCTCGGCTGGCCAGCAGGGCGGCGTTGGCCAAGGTGGCGGCGGCGTAGGTGACGAACGTCGAAGCGGCAGCCTCGGTCTGGGGACTGAAGGGCTGCGTGCCGCGCAGGCGGTAGAGGGTCAGCCCGCCGTGGATCTGCGCCGAGGCGGGAAGGCCGATGGCCAGGACACTGGTGACACCTTGGCGACCAGCGATAGCCGCGAAGTCCGGGTACTCGCCCGAGGAGGTGGTGTCGTCGACGCGGATGACGCTTCGGGCACGGGCTGCATCCAGGCCGGGACCGAAACCGCTGTCGTACTGGCGCTCGTCGAGGGTGGCCGCCAGGGATCCGCTGAAGGCTGCGGTCTGGGTGCGGTCGTCATCGATGAGCACGATGGAGACCTCGTCGACGTCGCGGATGCTCGTGGCGGCAAGGAGGCAGATGTCGTGCACGAGTTCGGCGAGCGGCTTCGCGCCCAGCATCAAGGCCACCAGGTGATGTAGTGCCCCCATGGTGTCGAGGGGGACCGGAGGCTGCACCGCACGAGACTCATCAGCCATGAGCGTTCCTCCGTCCGCCAAGATCTGACCGGTAGCTAGGCGAGATTTCGGATCAGTACATGCTCGCCGTACCACCGGCGGTCACGGGCGGTCACTGCTGGCTGTAGGTCTCACCGGTTCGCATGGCTGAGGCGAAGAAGCTGACCCAGGCCGCGATAAGCAGTCGTCACAGTATGTACGCACCGTGAGCCAGTTCATGAGCGTCGGCTGGCGTTGAGAGCGCCGGCCCCGAGGCAAAGACTCCCCGCACGGAGCGTTCCCGCTCGCGCGGGAGCGACCGCAACCGACCCCGCCGCGCCGACCGGGCCTCAGCGGCGCAGGGTGGTGGCCGGGCTGACCTCGTACTCGGTCTGGTAGGCGGCGGCGAAGCGCCCGGGATGGGCGAAGCCCCACCGGGCGGCGATGGCGGCCACGGTGTCCCCGGCGGTGGGGTCGCCCGCGCGCAGGTCGGCGTGGGCGCGCTCCAGGCGGACGCGGCGCAGGTGGGTCATGGGGGTCGCGCCCAGCTGCGTGGTGAAAGCCTGCTGCAGGGCGCGGACCCCGATCCCGGCGGCCCCGGCCAGGTCGCCCACGGTGAGGGGCTCGGCGGCGTGGGCGTGCAGGTGGGCCAGGGCGCGGCGCAGGGTGGCCGGCCCGACGTCGCCCGGGCCGGCGAGGTAGTCGGTGGTCATGGTGGTGTTGGGGAAGGTCACCAGCGCGGCCTGGGCGAGAGTGCGGACGAGCTGCGCGCGCACGAGCGGGCTGTTCAGCGGGGAGTCGGGTGCGGTGGCCTGCTGGTAGGCGAAGCGGACCAGCCCGGCCCAGTACTGCTGGCCGGCGGCGTCGACGGGGGCGGTGTCCAGGAAGCGGACCGCGGCCGCGGTCGTGTCGGTTGCGCCGGCGCGGCCGGACTCCGCGGCGGCCTCGTCGATGGTGGTGAGCGGGAGCTGCTGCAGGACGAACGCGGACTCCGGGCCGTAGCCGGCGCGCAGCTCCTGGTTGGTGTTCCAGCGCCACACCTCGCCGCTGCCCATGGTGGTCTCCGGCTCGGCACCGGAGGCCACGGACAGGGAACCGGCCTGGACGACGACGGTGGTGAAGGTGTCCACCGGGGCGACCTCCGCCCGGCCCTCGAAGCCGTAGCGCACCGTGCTTATGGACAGCGGACCAGCGCTGGCGTGGGCCAGGCGGAACTCGTAGTCCTCGCCGGGACGGCCCAGCTCGACGCGGGCGTCGGCGTACAGGCGCTGGATGATCGCGGTGGCGACGGCGACGTCGTGGGTGACGATCGCCGAGCGCTGCACCGTGTCGCCGAGCGTGCTGCTGTTGGTACTCACGCGGGTCCCCTGATCCCGTCGGGTCGGGGACCGGCTGTTGGAGTCCCGCCCGGCGGGAGGGTAGTCCAAATGCGAAGTCCTCAGCCAGATTGCGCAGCCCAAGCCAGGTTGCAGCCCATCGAGCGGAGCTTGACCGCTCAATAGAGGTATCGCCTTCACTGACCGAGCGTCAGTGGCAGCGTGAGGCTCGGGGGCTGTAACAGCCTGGTCCCCGAGCCGCCTCACGGGCGCGCTTGACGCGGCGGCCGTCTTGGGTCGGCAAGATCGTCGGTCGCTCGAGCCGCGCGACCGCAGACGTCCTCGGTGGGTTCCTGACCCTTTTCAAGCGTCACCGTCAGTGCCTACTGATGTCGAGGCAAACCGCAGATGTAGGAAGTCGCTTTGCCTCGGGTGTCAGTCGTCGTCGGCGATGAAGCCGATCAGTCGTGCTGGGAGCGTCGTACCGGCGGAGAGCACCTGAGCTCGGCTCGCCCGCCGGGCGTAGGTGGCATCCGGCATCAGCACCCGGAAGCGGGTCTCCTAGCGCCGCCCGGTCCGCAGCGACTCCTCCAGTGCGGCTTCGACGTGCGGGCGGTCATCGGGGTGCAGCACCTGCGACACGGCGGCGGCGGCGACCGCGGTCACCGCTGTAGCGGGCGCCGGGTGCTGCTCGTGCAGCTGCGGGAGTAAGACGCCACGCCCGGAATGGTGTCCGATCCCGAGCAGCCGCGCGCAGAAGGCATCGAAGCTGACGACACCGTTAGCAGCGTCCAGCTCCCACAAGCCGCACCGCTCATCGGGCAGAACGGCTAGGCCCGGACTCGTCTGCGATGAGGTGAGCTCCCCGCTGACGAGACCAGCCTCGGTGAGTCGCTGCCGCAGTCGCGGGGGGAGCTTGGCCAGTGCCCGAGAGCGCGGTCCGGTCGCCAGGAGTGCTTCGGCCAGCTGGCGGTAGGTCAGGCCGTCGCCGTGCACCACGACCTCCCCCGCGTGGCCGAGCTCGTCATCGCCGGCCAGCGCGTCCATCAGCGTGGCCAGCCGAGGGTCGGTGCCCGGTGGGGGGCGGTCACCCCACAGCTCGGTCAACAGGGCCGCGGCCTGCTCTGCGCGCGTACGCAGCTGGTGCTCATGATCCAGCCACGTGTCCATCGCATCCTCGCAAGGTCTAGGCCGGTCGTTCGACCCGTGCTCGGGCTCGGACCGGCCCTACGTCCCCCTTACCAACAAGCTCTTCCCGGTAAACGACCCGCCGACCTTGCGAGCCCCGCTACCCGTCAGGTCCCCCGGTGACGGAGAGCTCGAACTTCGAGGTGTCAGCCACCGCCCGCAGCGCAGGGCCAGGCAGTCCCCTGACGCCCGAAGATAAAGGACGTTATCTGCGGGTTGGGGAGGGAGTGACGTCGACGGTCAGAGCTACTGGGCTATCGACGCGGGCGCGGCGTCCGACAAGCGCATGAGAGCTCGGTAGACCTGTCCGCGCGAAGGTGGGGCCGGTAGCGGGTGAGCGGCATCGGCCGCGAAGGCCTGCAGCAGGTAGCCCACGACACGGCGCCACGCCTCGGGGGCAGCCGAGCGAGTGGCGTTGATGACCCCGGCGTTGGCCATGAGGATCAACGGGACGTCTTGGTGCACGAAGTCCGCCCGCAATCGACCGCTCGCCTTGGCCCGGTCGATCACTTCGGTCAGGGCGTGGGCGGAGCGGTCGCGCTCGGCCTCCAGCGCCTTGGCGTTGGGGAAGGTCATCGTCAGGACGTCCGCGAAGCCACGGTCGCCGGCCTGCATCTGGCAGACCCGCTCGATGAAGCCGCAGAAGCCCGCCCATGGGTCAGGGTTGGCCAGCGCCTGCTCGGTGGCAGCGCTGTAGTCGGCCATCTTGTCGGCGAAGACGGCCCCGACCAGGTCATCGCGGGTCGGGAAGCGACGGAACAGCGTGGCCACCCCCACACCGGAGCGGCGGGCGACCTCGTTGGTCGAAGCCTCCAAGCCCTGCTCGGCGAAGACCTCCCGAGCAGCATCCAGGATCCGCTCCCGGTTGCGCTCGGCATCAGCACGCAGCCCACGCCCACCCGCCAAACCGGAGGCGACGGGAGCGGGAGAGGCGCAGGGTTCCTTCTTCACCACCCCAGACTACCGCAAGAGTGGAATACCCACTCCACATGCCGTGTTAGTCTCGAAGCAAGCGGAACGGCTACTCCACTCATCGAGTTGGGTCGACCCGCCCCATCGCCTTCTCAAGGAGCACTCATGCGCGCGTTCGTCCTGACCGAGTTCGGAGCCACCCCCCAGGTCGTCGACATCGACGTCCCCGAGCCCGCTGCGGGTGAGGTGCGTGTCCGCGTGCACGCCGCCTCAGTCAACGGCTTCGACCTCTCCGTGGCCAAGGGTCGCCTGGAGGGGATGATGGAGCACCGTTTCCCCGTCGTGTTGGGCAAGGACTTCGCCGGTGTCGTCGACGCTCTGGGCGAAGGGGTGGCGGACTACGCGGTCGGTGACCGTGTCTTCGGTGTCGTGACCAAGGCCCACCTCGGTGACGGTTCCTTCGCCGAGTACGTCACCGTCTCTACCGCCGTGGGCCTGGCCAAGCTGCCTGAGGGTGTCGACTTCACCACTGGCGCCGCTCTCGGTCTAGCCGGTGCCGCCGCGGTGTCCTCCGTCGACGCGGCCGAGCTGCAGTCCGGGGAGAAGGTCCTTGTCGTCGGGGCCACCGGCGGGGTCGGCAACCAGGCCGTGCAGTGGGCCACCGCCGCCGGCGCCCACGTCACTGGCACCGCCGCCACGTCGCAGGAGAAGGACCTGGTCGCCACCCTCGGTGCGCAGGCCACTGTCGATCACACCGGTGACCTCATCGCCCAGGTCCGTGAGCTGCACCCCGAAGGTGTCGACGTCGTCTTCCACTTCGCCGGTGACGCCCAGGCACTGCTGTCAGTGCTGCGCCCGGGCGGGCGTCTGGTCTCCACCATCGTCCAGCCTGCGCAGCTGCCGACGGAGGACGCCACCGTCATCGGCATCTACACCAACCCCGACGCCGACACGCTGGGCCGCATCGCCGCCGGGGCCGCTGGGGGCACGACGCAGCTGACCATCCAGCACACCCTGCCGCTGGAGCAGACCCAGCAGGCCTTCGACACCTTCGCCGGCGGCACCCTCGGCAAGGTCGTCGTCACCACCGCCTGACTGGCACCGCTGACGCCCCCCACCCCGCACCGCACCGCACCGCACCCACGACCACCTGATGAAAGGACGCCCCGTGCGCGTCACCGTCTTCGGCGCCACCGGCGCCATCGGCTCCCTCATCGTCACCGAACTCCTCGCCCGCGGGCACACCGTCACCGCCTACGCCCGCAACCCCGCCAAGGTCTCCGCCGCCTGGCTGCAAAAAGTGGAGCTGGTCATCGGTGAGATGGACGACGCCGCGGCTATCGACTCCGCCGTCTCCAACGCCGACGCCGTCATCAGCGCGCTGGGCCCGAGCATGGACCGCAAGGCCATCGGTCTGCCCCTGGTCACCGGCACCGAACTCGTCCTGGCCTCGATGAAGGCCCACGGGGTACGCCGCTACATCGGCCACGGCACCCCCAGCGTGCTGGACCCGCGGGAGAAGCCCACCGCCCAGACCCGCCTGGTCGGGTTCATGGGCCGCCGCGGCCTGCCCCGTGCCTACGCCGAACTGCAGGGCATGAGCAAGGCCATCATGACCGCCGGCGTGGATTGGACGATCGTTCGCTTCACCGCCCCCAACAACAAGGCCAAGAAGAGCAGCGTCCGCGCCGGGTTCTACGGCCGCGACCGCATCGGCTTCCCCATCACCCGCGCCGACATCGCCGCGTTCACCGCCGCCCAGGTCGACGAGGGCACCTACGTCAACGCCGCGCCGGCCATCAGCAACTGACCCACCCGGCCATCCCTGGCCACACCACCACCCTCGCTTTGAAGGAGCACCACCATGTCCATCGTCATCACCGCCACCTCCGGCAAGCTCGGCCGCGCCATCGTGCAGGACCTGCTGGCCCGCGGGGTCACCCCCACCGACATCGTCGCCACCGCCCGCAACCTCGAGACCATCACCACCGGTGAGAACAACCTCGCCGCCACCGGCGTGCGCACCGCCGCCCTGGACTACGACGACACCGCCACGGTCGAGGCCGCGGTGAACGCCGGCGACACCCTGGTCCTCATCTCCGGCAGCGACCAGGTCCACCGCGACCGTCAGCACGCCGACGTCATCGCCGCCGCGACCCGTGTCGGCGTCGGGCACCTGATCTACACCAGCGGTCTGCAGGCCTCCACCAGCGCCAGCCCCATCGCGGCCAGCCACGCCGTCACCGAGGACGCCGTCAAGGCCAGCGGCCTCCCCTTCACCATCACCCGCAACGGCTGGTACACCGAGAACTACGCCATGCCCCTGACCGGCGCGAAGGACTCCGGCGTCCTGCTGGCCAGCGTCGGCGATGGCCGCGTCGCCTCGGCGACCCGCGCCGACATGGCCGCCGGTGTCGGCGCCGTCATCACCGCCGGCTCCGACGAGCACCTGGGCAAGACCTACGAGTTCTCCGGCGACCAGGCGTGGGACTACAACGACCTCGCTGCCGCCTTCAGTGAGGTCCTGGGCCGCGAGGTCACCTACCAGGCCGTCACGCCGCAGCAGCAGAGCGAGATCCTCACCGGCGCCGGGGTTCCCGAGCAGTTCGTGGGCATGATGGTCGGAGCCGACGCCGGCATCCGCGACGGCGCGTTCGCCTTCACCAACGGCGACCTCTCCCGCCTGATCGGACGCCCCACCACCTCCCTGGTCGAGGGCCTGCGCCCGCTGACCTGAGCACCAGCAACACCGCCGCACTCACCGCCCACGCGGTCCTCACACCAGGCCGCGCCTGATGACGCGGCTACTCCCCCACACCCGCACGCGGAGTAGCCGCGTCATCTCCGAAAGAAGCCCATGTTCATCGCCACCATCATCGTCTCGGCCCTCATGGCCCTGGTCCTCATCTCCTCCGCCGCAGGCAAGCTCCAAGGCAAAGACGCCATCGTGCAGCAGATGGGCAACGTCGGAGTCACCGGCAAGATGATTCCCGCCCTTGGTGTCATCGAGATCGCCGGCGCCATCGGCCTGATCGCCGGGCTGTTCTGGGCGCCCATCGGCATCGCCGCGGCCATCGGGGTGATCCTCTACTTCGTCGGAGCCGTCATCGCCCACGTTCGCGCCCACGACAGCGCCATCGCCCCGCCCGCGGTCCTGGCCCTGGTCGCCGTGGCCGCCCTGGTCCTGCGCGTGCTCAGCGCCTGACCTGCCGCACCCGCCATACCTCACCTCGCGCGACCCACGGCCGCGTCCCACCCGCGCGCACGGCCGTGACCTGCGCACTCCACGAGGACCTGACATGACCTTCGAACTCGGCGTCTACTCCTTCGCCAACACCCCCCGCACCAGCACCAACGGCCAGAGCCCGACCGCCCAGGCCATCCGGAACCTGCTCGAAGCTGTCCATGTGGCCGAGGAGGTCGGGCTGGACTTCTTCGGCTTCGGTGAGCACCACACGCCCTCCATGCCGCTGTCCTCCCCCACCTCCCTGGTCACGGCTGCCGCCGCATCGACCTCGCGGATCAAGTTGGGCACCGCCGTGTCGGTGCTCTCCACCGACGAACCGCTGCGGGTGTTCCAGCAGCTGGCCACCGCTGCTGCCATCGCCCCCGGACGCGTCGAGGCAGTCGCCGGGCGCGGGTCCTCCGACATCACCTTCGGGCTCTTCGACCTCGACCCGAACGACTACGACATGCTCTTCGCCTCCAAGCTCGACCTGCTGCTGGCCGCCAACGCCGGCGAACGCGTCACCTTCAACGGCCCGCATCGCCGCCGCCCCCTCAAAGACGCCCTCGTCGTGCCCCGCCCCGACGAAGCCCTGCGCATCTGGCTGGGCTCCGGTGGCAGCCCGCAGTCGGTCATGCGCGCCGTCGAGCTCGGTGTGCCGCTGTTCCTGGGCATCCTGGGCGGCAACCCCGCGCACTGGGCCCAGTACGGCCACGCCTACCGCACCGCCTGGGCCGAGGTCGGCCACCCCGCCGAGGCTGCTGACATCGCCGTCGCCGTGCACGGCTTCGTCGGCGCCGACGACCGAAGCGCCAAGGAGACCTACCTCAAGTACGAGGTCGAGATGTTCGCCACCGGCTCCGCCGAGGTCGGACGCCCCGCTCCCCCGGCTGCGGCCCGTGCCGCTGCCTACGGAGCTGATGGCATGGTCTTCGTCGGCGGACCCAACGAGGTCGCCGACCGCATCCTGGGCCTGCACGAGGTCCTGGGCCACTCCCGCCAGATCCTGCAGATGGACGTGGGCGGCATGCCCCACGACGTCTCCCTCAAGAGCATCGAACGCCTCGGCAACGACGTCCTGCCCCAGATCCGCAAAGAGCTGTCCTGACCTGACCCGGCCACCTCGCCGCACGATCGGCGGTCTCTAGACCCACCGCCCGCTGCATCGAACCGTCAGCCCTTCCTGAGGAGAGTCCCTGTGCCTGCAGTCCTGATCCCCGGCGCCACCACCGTTCCCTCCCTCAAGGCCCACCTGGCCGTCCCCCCGGTCGGGGACGGTCCGTGGCCGGCGGTCGTGGTCCTGCACGAAGCCTTTGGGCTGACCGACGACACCCGCCAGCAAGCCGACCGCCTCGCCGCTGCCGGCTACCTCGCGGTGGCCCCTGACTTGTTCAGCGCCGGTGGGATTCGCTGTCTGCGCGCCACCTTCTCAGCCATGGCGTCCGGCCACGGGCCGGCCTTCGGTGACATCGAAGCTGCCCGACTCTTCGCCGCCGGGCACCCGCAGTCCACCGGTGTCGTCGGTGTCTTGGGCTTCTGCATGGGCGGTGGCTTTGCCCTCATGGCTGCTACTCGCGGCTTCGACGCTGCAGCCCCCAACTACGGTCTGCTGCCCAAGAACGCCGAGGAGATCCTGCGCGGGGCGTGCCCCATCGTGGGCAGCTACGGCGGGCGTGACCGCGGCCTGCGCGGGGCCGCGCAGCGCCTGGAGACCATCCTCACCGACGCCGACATCGACCACGACGTGCGCGAGTACCCCGACGCTGGGCACTCCTTCCTCAACCGCCACAACTCCGGTCCGTTGGCGGTGCTGGAGAAGGTCGGTGGCTTCAGCTACCACCAGCCCTCCGCCGAGGACGCCTGGGGACGCATCCTGCGCTTCTTCCACACCCACCTCCAAGACCCCGCGGCCACGGCCGCCACTCCTGGGTCTTGAACCGAGGACTTGGACCGGCCATGGCCGGCTCCAAGTCCTTGTCCTCCCCGTCGACAAGACTGCAGCCATGACCGATCTCGTGGTGCAGGCCTCACCCATCACCACCGCTGCGCCCCCTGCGCGGCCCGCTCCGCTAGACCGCCTACCCGGCTCCTCGAGCGATGACCCCTTCCACCGCATCGCTGCGGCCTGGCTGCTTAGCTACGGCGGCAACACCCAGATCGCCTACCGCCGCGACCTCGCGGCCTGGGCGACCTGGTGCGAGCACAGGGGCGTGCACCCCCTCGCTGCTGAGCGCTTCCACGTCGATGCCTGGGTGCGCCACCTGACCACCGAGCCTCAGGCCCGCACGGGCCGACCCGCGTCGGCGGCCACGATCGCGCGACGCCTGTCGGCGCTGTCGCGCTTCTATGACTACGGCCTACACGACGCCGAGGTGCTGACCCACTCCCCCGTCGCCTCAGTGCGTCGTCCGAAGGTGAGCGACGAGAGCCAAGCAGTTGGCCTCACCTCTGATGAGCTGCGCCGGTTGCTCGCCGCTGCGGGGACCCACTCCCCCCGTTCTGCTGCGCTGGTCTCGCTCCTGACCTTCTGCGGGCTGCGGATCTCCGAGGCCCTCGGCGCGGACGTGCGTGACTACGGCCACGACCAGGGCCACCGGGTCCTTAAGATCATCTGCAAGGGTGGCAAGGCTGCGCGTGTGCCGCTTCCTCCCCCGGCTGTCCGCGTGCTTTACGACTACCTCGGAGATCGCACGAGTGGCCGCTCTTCCTCGCCAGCGACACCACCAGCCGCTACCCGTACAAGAGCGCGTATGAGCAGCTGGGGCGGCTCTGCCGGGCTGCTGGCCTGCCCGCTGGGGTCACGCCTCACAGCCTGCGCCACTCCTACGCGACCGAGAGCCTGCGCCTCGGCGCACCCTTGCAGGATGTCCAAGACGCCATGGGCCACGCCGACCCACGCACGACGCGGCGCTACGACCGCAGCCGCCACAACCTCGACCGCTCCCCCAACTACCTTCTCGCCACTGCCCTCACCAGCACCGACGGCTAGCCAGCACCGCAGAGGAGGAGCCCCGGCCACGGTTTCTGAGACGGCGTGTCGAACCTTGAAGCCCGCTTCCCCCGTCGCGTCTCACAACCGGTCGGCTGTGGGACGCGGGATGCCGTTGTGGAGAACCTCCAAAGGGCGACGTGGACATCAGCGCCCAGATCCGAGCACGGTTGACCGGTGTCCCGAGCCCCTGTCCCGAGCCCCGGATGATCCTTCGCTCATGTCGACAAGCGGGCGATCGAAGGCCATCAGGCGGGGCGTTCAGTGGTCGCGCCTGCTGCGATGGTCGACAGCATCACCGGCGAAGGCAGCGTCACCGCGGGTCCTCCCTCTCCGCCATGACGACCGCCCCAACAGCCAGCCCCGGCAGCAGACCCATCAAAGACGTGCCCACCAATGAATCCACCCACTCGTAAGTGCTGCCAGAGCTCCACATGAGGACAACGGCGAGAAGGGCACCTGCTCCTATCCCGGCGACAGCGCTCAGAGCCAGGTAGCGCATCGCGCCTCCGCCTCATGCCGACGTCCACGAGGGCCACGCCCCTCCCACAGGGTGACGGCCTGCCCCGCTCTAACTCAAGACCACGACTTCACGGTCATGTCGCGACCCACGCGGCCGGCGACCCAGCGGTCATGACGATGTCCGCGTAGTCGCGGGAGCCCACCAGCAAGATCGAACCAGTAGCTGCGCGGTGCGGGTGGACACCTCATGTCCCGCCGCTCGCAGGACGCCGGCGAGCGCGACAGCGGTGATGTCTGGCGCTCGTCGCACCGCATCGACGGCGATCGCGGTGCGGTCCGCCACGGGAGTGACGGCCAGCGACGGGGGCGCCGACGCCGGGCGCGACGTGGCAGGAGGCTCACTAACCGGTGCTTCCGTTTCGCTGGCAGTCGGCGTATCCGCAAGGGGATGCGCACCGAGTGAGCGACGAGACGAGACGTCACCCTGGTTCGGGACCTCGTCGCGGTGAACCGCCGGCATCAGCGGCTGCCTGGGGACCGGAGGGGGCGGCGTCGCGTCAGGCAACGGCGTCGCAAGCACGTGGTCTCGCCACAACGTCCACGTCTGACGGGGGGCCAAGAGCCACCGAATGCGCGGCAGCGACGGCCGCCCGTCCTGAGTGCCGCGCTGGGCGGGGACGGTGACAGCCCGGCGGGCACCGGCGGCGAGGGTCTCGAAGCAGATGACGAACATCGCCGGCGGGACGGCGTGCAGCAACCGGCCCACAAGGGTCTGCGAGGCGGCGCTGTTGGCCACCACGGTCGCCGAGGACAGGACGATGACGAGTGCTCTCAGCAATCGCGCAGGCCGACCGCACCGGGCAGCCAGAACGACCTTCAGGCTGAGCACCACGACGCCGACGTCAAAGGACAGCGGCACCAGCGGCGCCAGCCACGCTGAGAAGCCACCGACCTCCGCGGCCAGGTCGCGCAGGGTGCTGTAGCTGGCGGCGAAGCCGGTCACGATGAGGATGCCCACGCCGATCGCGGCGGCCCGCTCGGCCAGGACGTCGAAGGGTTGGCCTTCTTCCCGGTCAGGCCGCTGGCCGCTCCGGTCGATCGGCCAGCGCCCGGACATCGCCGTCACGAGTGCCCCTCGCCCGTTAAACCAGGTGTCCCGGTCACCGGGCGACCGCGCCGGACCGGGCGGCGAGTCGCCGCGGCCAGGTCAGCGGCCACGTCATCCAGGCGAGCAACGGCGCGACTGGTGACAGCCACCGCACCGGCCAACCACTCCGGCGGCTGGCCAGTGGCGTGCAACGCGGCCACCGCCTGGTTGACGTTGATGGCGAACCGGCGCACCTGGGACCGGGCGGCCATCACCTCCACCAGTGCAGCACGCACGGGTGCGATCGATGGCGCTTCGACGCCGCGGGCGGCCGCGAGGGCCGCTTCGGCGGCGTACCCGCTGACCGTCAGGCCCGCCAGACGCGCGGCCTCCGCCAGGGCGATGAACTCCTCGTCGGTGCATCGCAGCTTCACCTGCCGGTTGCGGCCCGGCGAGACGTGCACCCGGTCCCGGCCGGGGGTGCGCCGGCGCTGCCCGCTCATCGCGCACCCCCGCCCTGAACGCCGTTCTGGCCTCGACCGCGCCCGGTCGAGGCCTCCTCGCGCTCGAGGACGGCGGTCGCCGCGGACGCGCGCCGCGGCGCCGGCGGCATCTGGGGACCAGATGCATATCTTGCTCCCGCCGTTTCAGCAGCAGCCTCAGCTGCTGTCACCGACCGGGAACCGGAGGCGCACCGGCCAGCGACCGCAGCGACGACGTCGCGATGGCAACCCGTACGATAGGCATCGCACTGAACCGTGGTGCCCCTCACCCTGCGGCCCTACCGTCCAGCAGCTCGCACGCCCGACGCAACACCGTGGCGCGGGTGACGGGCATGCCCTCATGCGCGAGCTGGGCACGTGCTGTTGCTTGAAGGCCGACACGCTGCCCACCCAGCTCCGCCAGGCGCTGCTCCAGCTCGGCCAGCTCCATCGGGCTCACCTGGCCACCACTGGCCTGGCTATCCGTGGCGGACACCTGGTCCCACCACGGCCCGGCCTCGGCCAGCCGCATGGGCGATTGACTGGCCGGATCGGCGGCCACAGCCACCAACGCCGCAGCGGCCAACTCCGCCGGCCAGCCACGACCACGGACAGCCAGGTGCAGCGCGGCGGCCACACACCTCGGAGCCCACCGCGTGGCCGACAACCCCAGCGACCGCCGAGCCGCCGCGCAACGCGCGGCCAGCGCACCGAGGTCGTCCACCTGGCACTGGCTCATCAGCTCGGCATCCACCTCCTCCACCCGCCGCGGAGCCGCCGGCCGCTGTGCACGGGGCGGTGCCGAGGAACTGGAAGGAGGAGGGGGTGTGCTCTGGGTAAGAAGCTCTGGGTCGTGCCGCACATCTGCGGCCACCCTGCCCGCATCCGTGCGGCCAGGGGTAGCCGCAGATCCGCGACCACGGGTAGCCGCACCCGTGCGGCTAGCGGTGGCCGCATCCGTGCGGCCACCTCCACCTCCGGTCGGCGCCTGCACTGGGGTAGCCGCGGAAGTGCGGCCACCCGCCGACGACCCCACTTGGGCTGCCTGTCCCGCCTCGGGGAAGGGAGCGGAGGTGCGCACGTGGTAGCGGTTGGAC
This sequence comes from Kineococcus rubinsiae, assembly GCF_011839805.1. GTDB lineage: Bacteria > Actinomycetota > Actinomycetes > Actinomycetales > Kineococcaceae > Kineococcus > Kineococcus rubinsiae. The sequence goes on from NZ_VWPY01000001.1 coordinate 278,339, forward strand.
AGGTACTGCTGGCCGTTGCGGCGGTGCTCCACCCGCACGATGCCAGCGGTGACCAGCTCGCGCATCGCCCGGTCCACCGCGTCGACGGAGCGGTGCATCCGCCTCGCCAGCGTCGTGCGCGAGGGCATGCGGTGCCCGGAGGTGCCGCCGTAGCGCAGCAGCAGCGAGTACAGGCGGAAGGAGGAGTCGGGGATGGGGGCGTCGATGACCCACTCGGGCACCAGCGCAAAGCGGGGCTCTTCGACGACCAGCGAGATGTCGTCGGCCTGGCTGGGATGGTCGCCGGGGTTCGTGGCGTCGGTGGGGTGGAAGTCGGTCGAGGTGGGCGCCTGCCGGTCGGCAGGCACGTGGATCGGTGGGGTGTTCATAGGGTCTCTCCGCAGCATCGCGAGGGCAGCCGCGGGTGGCGCACGAGCCGACATCAGCCGGACGCGCGCTCACACCGCGCTAACGGATGCACCGGCACCGCCCGGTCCAGGGGGACCGGGCGGCACCAGCCAGGAAGAGAAGCTGCAGGTCACAGGCCTGGTCAGGCCTGGTCGGCACCATCCGGACGAGGGCCGGGTTGCCTTTTAATCCGCGGGTTGTGGGTTCGAGCCCCACGGGGCCTACGGCTTCGACCTGCAGCTTCACCGCGCCGACGGCGCGGTGCCGCCCCGCACCCCTGGCGCTCACGGCACCTGGGCGGGCGGCGCACCCAGCGAGACCACGCGGTCCTGGGCGTGCAGGAGGCGGGCCGTGACGCTGTAGAGCGTGCCGGCCGACGTCAGCGTCGACAGGACGACGACCAGGCCCAGCGCCAGCGCACCGACGCGGTCGGAGCGGGCGGGAGCCGGGCGGAGCAGGTGCTCGACCCGGCTGACGACGTCGCCCCCGGTGGCCTGCAGCGCACCCGCGACCGCGGTCGGCGGGCGGCGTGCACCCGTGCGGGCCAGGGCCGCGGCGGCGATCGCCTGGGCCGTCAGCGTGGCGTCCCCCACCCGCGCGACGGCGCAGAGGTCGGCCTGGCGCTCGGCCGCCGAGCGGACGAGCGGGGGGATGCGCCGCAGGGCGGGGTTGAGCACCGCGGCGACCTCGCTCAGCTGGATCCAGAGGTAGTGGCGGTGGCGCAGGTGCGCTCGCTCGTGCTCGAGCAGGACGCACTGCTGGGCGGGCGTCAGCACGTCGAGCATCCCCTGAGAGACGACGATGCGGCCGCGCTGCCCGGCCGGAGCGCTGCCTCCACGCCGACGACGTGCCCACGGCCAGCCGGCCGGGAGCCGCAGCCCCGAGGGGACCGCGTAGGCCTCGGGCCGGGCCTCCTCGACGACGAGCCACTCGGCGTCGACCGGGCCACCGGCCGTCTCCCGGGTCTCCGCCGGCGCCCCGGTCCGGGTCGCGGGTGGGTCCGCGGGGGTGCGGCAGACGTCCTGCGCCAGCCGCAGCTGGTGGAGCACGACGAGGAGGTGGCGGGCTCCGGCCAGCACCGAGACGAGCGCCACCACCGCCAGGGGCAGCGCCCAGTGCCAGGTCAGACCGGGCTCCGGCAGAGCGCCTCGCGCCCACCGGCCCCAGGCGGCGATGTCCGGCACCCGCGCCAGCAGGACGCAGACCACGGCGACCACCGCGGCACCGGCGGCGAGCGTCGCGCCCGTGGCGGCGGCGCTCAGCAGCCGGACCGCCCGCCCCGGTGACACGGACGCGGCCAGGCGCGGCCCGAGGAGGGCGAGGAGGGCCGTCCACGCCAGCGCGAGGGGCACGAGGACGTCGAGGGCGTCGGTGACGTAGATGAACACGGGTCCGCTACCTCGACGCTTCCGGCGGGGAGGCGGGACCGGACCCACCGAGCACGGACCTCAGGTAGTCCTCGTCCGCCGGGTCGAGCTCGGCGACGAAGCGGGCCAGCACGTCCCCGCGCCGCCCCTCGGCGTCCAGCAGGCGCCGCATGCTGCGGGCGGTCTGAGCCGCGGTGGTGCCCTCCCGGCTGGCCGCCGGGGCGTAGACGTGGCCGCGGCCCTGCGTCTCCCGGGTGAGGGCGCCCTTGGTCCACAGCCGGGCGAGGGTCGTCATCACCGTGGTGTGGGCGGGTCCCCCGTCGAGGAGCGCCGCGACCTCGGCGACCGAGACCGGACGCTCGGCCGCGTGCACCGCGGCGAGGACCTCCTCCTCGAGAGCTCCACGTCTCCGCCTCACGAAGAGACACCTCCCACGCCTCGGACCTACTATCTTGACAGTAGTAGATCGGCCCCGTCAGAGAGCGTCACACGCCTCCTCCGAGTCAGTGTGCGTCACGTCGACGCCCTCGGGCGTCCGCCAGGAGGAGTACCCGTGCTCGACACCGTCGGCGGCCTGCCCGTCCACCCCCTCGTGGTCCACGCCGTCGTGGTCCTGCTCCCCCTCGCCGTGCTCGGCAGCATCGCGGTGGCCGTCCGGCCCACCTGGCGGGCCCGCTACGCCGGCCTCAACGCGCTGGTGGCCGTCGTCGGCACCGCGCTGTGCCCCGTGGCCACCAGCAGCGGCGAGACCCTGGAGCACCGGGTGGGTGATCCCGGTGCGCACGCCGAGCTCGGTGACCAGCTCCTCTGGTTCGCCCTGCCGATGGCGCTGCTCGCCGTGGCCCTGTGGTGGACGCAGCGCCGGCGCACGGTGCGGGGCACCGGCGTCCTCGCGGTCCTGACCGTCGTGGCCGCCGTCGCGGCGGGCCTGCAGGTCTACCGGGTCGGCGACTCCGGCGCGCAGGCGGTGTGGGCCGACCAGATGACCGCCTCCCCGGCGCAGTCCGGCGACGGCGACTGATCCGCCTCTCGTCACCCGTCGTCCGCACCCCGCGAAGGAGCGTCGTGTCCGAGCCCGTGCCCGCAGGAGCACCTCACCTGCCTCACACCACCGTCGCCCCGGCACGGGGGTGGGGGTTCCGCGCCGACGTCGAGGGCCTGCGCGCCGTCGCCATCGTGTTCGTCCTCCTCTTCAACGCTCACGTCCCCCGGTGGGGCGGCGGGTACGCGGGCGTCGACGTCTTCTTCGTCATCTCCGGCTACCTCATCACCGGGCTGCTGGTGCGGGAGGTGGAGCGCACGGGCACGGTCTCGCTGGCGGACTTCTACGCCCGCCGGGCGCGCCGCATCCTCCCCAGCGCCTACCTCGTCCTGGTGGTGGTGCTCGCCGCCACCGCGCTCCTGGCGGGTTCTGCGGAACGGCGCGCCGTCGCCCACGACGTCGTGGCGGCCGCGCTGCAGGTGGCCAACCTGTGGTTCCTGTCCTTCGACACCACGACGGTGTCCCCCACGATCGCCGGCAGTCCGGTGCTGCACTACTGGTCCCTGGCCGTCGAGGAGCAGTTCTACCTGGTGTGGCCGCTGGTGGTGCTCGTCGTCGCGCGGGTCGCCGCCCGGCGCGGCCGCGGTGTGCGCCGCCCGCTCACCCTCGTCATCGGCGTCCTGTCCCTCGCGTCCGGCGTCCTGTACCTGGCGTGGTTCGGGCCGGCGTTCCAGGCCTCCTACTTCGCCAGCCCCGCCCGGGCGTGGCAGCTCGGCGCCGGCGCCGTCGTCGCCCTCGCGGAACCCGCGCTGCGTCGCCTGCAGGTCCGCGGGAGTTCCCGCCTCGCCGCGTCGCTGCTCGCCGTGGCCGGGGCGCTCGCCATCGTCGCGGTCCCGGCCGCGGACGGGATCGGGGTGTACGCCGCGGCCGCCGCGGCCACCGCGGGCGCTGCCGCGGTCATCGCCGCGGGCTCGGTGGGCGGCGGCGCGGGAACGGTCGTCGCACGGCTGCTGTCGCTGCGCCTCGTGCGCTTCGTCGGTCGCGTCTCGTTCACCTGGTACCTGTGGCACGTCCCGGTCGTCGTCCTCGCGGAGCGCCTGGGGGCCGAGAGCTGGCCGCTGCTCCTGGCCGCCGAGGCGGTGGCCCTGCTGCCGGCTCTGGCCACCACCCGCTGGGTCGAGGGACCCGCACGCGTCGCACCACGGCTGCGCTCCTCGCGGGCCGCGCTGTCCGCCGGGGCGGGCGGCGCGGTGCTCGTGGTCACCCTGGCTCTGCTGCAGACGACCTGGGACTGACGCCTCGCCCGTCGCCGAGGTCGTCGCGTCCTCCGACCGCGCCTCAGGCTGAGCAGGACGGGTGAGCTGCGGTTCCGACGGCCCTCCCGCGCGGTCGACGACGACCGGCGGTCGTCCTGGCAGTGGGATGATCCGTCTGCGCGCCGCGCATCCCGGCCACCTCTCCCCGCCCCACCCTGGAGTTCCCCGCATGCGCGCTGCCGTCGTCTACAACCCCGTCAAGATCGACCTCGACGCCGTCCGCGCCGTCGTCGAGCGCGAGGAGGCCGCCGCCGGCTGGGAACCGACCCTCTGGTTCGAGACCTCCCGCGAGGATCCCGGTCGTGGGCCCACCCTGGAGGCCGTCGAGGCCGGGGTCGACCTGGTCATCGCCGCCGGCGGGGACGGCACCGTCCGCCTCGTGGCCGAGACCCTCGCCGAGCACGGCACCACCCTGGCCCTGCTGCCCTCCGGCACGGGCAACCTCCTCGCGCGCAACATGGACCTCACCCTCGACGACGTCGAGCACTCCCTGCACACCGCCTTCAACGGCCGCAACCGGCCCATCGACCTCGGGCACATCGAGATCCGCCGCACCGACGGCACCGTCGACGAGCACTCCTTCCTCGTCATGGCCGGTCTCGGCATCGACGCGGAGATGCTCGCGGCGACCGACGAGGAGCTCAAGGCCAAGGTGGGCTGGCTGGCCTACGTCAAGGCGATCGCGACGGCCCTGCGGGCCACCAACACCTCCCGCCTGCAGTACCGCCTCGATGACGGCCCGCTGAAGCGGCTGCGCGCCCACACCGTCATCGTCGGCAACTGCGGGACGCTCACCGGCAACATCCTGCTGCTGCCCGACGCGGCCCTGGACGACGGGCTCTTCGACGTGCTCCTGCTGAGCCCCGAGGGGATCGGCCACTGGCTGCAGATCCTGGGCAAGGTCTTCATCGAGAACGGGATCATCCGGCGCACCCCGCTGAAGCACCTCGTGGGCCGGCGCCACGTCGAGGCGCTGAACTACGTCACCGCGCAGACGGTGAGCGTCACCCTCGCCGAGGCGCAGCAGATCGAGCTCGACGGTGACCACCTCGGCCGGGCGACCGGGTTCCGCACCCGGGTGCGGCCGGGCGCCATCACCATCCGGGTCCCGGCCGACTCCTGACCCGCCGCTCCTCCGGCGGGTCGAGAACCTGCTGCTCGAGGGCCCCGCGGACGAGGGTCCGTTGCGCCGTTCGGGTGACCTCGTCGAGGCTCACGGTCGCCGGAGCGCCTCGCGCCGGTGCCGGAGGGGCCCCTCCCCCTCCGGCGGACGGCACGGCGTGAACCGCCTCCAGGAGGTGACGGCCCGAGCCGGGGCGAGCGGCGAGGGGTGCGCCCCGCGGGGACGCATCGTCCTCCGGGACTCGTTGCCCCGCAGCGCTCATCGGGCACCCCACCCGCGTCGACGAGTAGCAGGGGAGTTCGAGGGGCACCGCGCGGACGTCCCCGACGGCGCGGGAACCCTTGCGGCTCGGCGCGATACGCGCCGCTCCTGGAGCGGTACACCGGGCCGCACGACGGGAGTTCCCACGGTCGGCGGGCCTCCCACCGGCGGGCGCACCGGGGAGCGGGGGTGCTGCGCACTGTCCGGGGCACCCCGTCAGGACTACTGTCCGCGGGCACCTCACTCCCGACCGCGAAGAAGGTTCCACGTGATCACCCTCGGCGTCATCCTCCTGATCCTCGCCCTGCTCGTCCCCGCGCTGAAGGTGCTGCTGTGGGTGGGCGTCGTCCTGCTCATCGTCGGCCTGGTGCTGAACCTGGTGCCGATCGGCGGCAAGCGCCGCCGCTACTACTGAGCGAGAACCCCTGCGGCGCCCCGCGGCTCAGGCCGCCGGGGCGCTGCGGTCTTCGGAACGACTCCACGAGAACCCGGGCCGAGGCCCCGGCCGGTGGCAGGGGCAGTTCTCAGGCCGGGGCGGCGCTGCCCACCCTGACGACGGCCGGTCCCTCCGCAGAACCGACCACCTCCGCCAGCCGGGCCTCGTCCGCGGAACCCGGCGCCGCGGTCAGGAACAGCGCCGCCAGGTCGTCACCGGGGACGGCGAGCAGGTTCCCGACGAGCGTGACGGCCTCCCCGTCGTCGCGGGTGAACGTCGCGCTGCTCTCGTAGGCCCCCACGGGACGCGGGGTGCGCCACGCGGCGTCGAACCGCGGGCTCCGGGTGCGCAGCTCGTCCACGAGCTCGGCGAGCGGGGCGTCGGTGGGGTAGCGCAGCCGCGCACCCCTCAGCTGGGCGACGAGCACCGCCTCGTGCTCGGTCGCGTCGGCCGCGACCTGCTGGAAGGCGGCGAACGGGTCGCAGAACGTGCGCCAGGCGACGTTCCACTGCCAGCGCTCCCCGGTGAGGTTCCAGTGCCCGAGCGCCAGGAACGCGCTGTTGACCGCGACGAGGTTCATCGCCGCGTCGGAGACGAACATCGGGGTGTCCGCGAACCGCTCGAGCAGCCGCGTGGCACCCCGGGCCGAGGTCGGTCGGCACCTGCCCCTGCGCGGCCGCGTACCCGGCCAGGCCGCACAGCCGCTCGTAGTCCGCCCGCCCGACCCGCAGGGCCCGGGCGAGGGCGTCGACCACCGCGGCCGACGGGTGGCTGCGCCCCTGCTCCAGCCGGCGGACGTAGTCCGCGGACATCCCCGCGAGCTCGCCGAGCTCCTCGCGCCGCAGGCCGCGCACGCGCCGGCCACCCTCCGCCAGCCCGACGGTCCGGGGCGCCGTCGCCTCCCGCAGGTGACGCACCGCGGCCCCGAACTCGTGACGCTCCACGGCGCCAGTGTGCCCGGGCCCGGCAGCGGCGGGAGGCGTCCCCGGCGGCGGGTGCCCCGGACGGCGGACCGGCGGTCCTCAGGGTGGGCCGGTCTGGCCCAGGTTCAGAGCGCCGCGACCTGCCACGGTGACGCCGTCGCACCGCGCAGGACCGGGTGATCACCCGTGACCCGTCCCGCGGAGGCGACGTCCCACGACCACCCCGCGACAGGAGCAGTCCAGCGATGAAGGCAGTCCGTTTCCACGAGGTCGGCGGCCCCGAGGTCCTGCGGGAGGAGGAGGTCCCCGTGCCCACCCCGTCGGCCGGGCAGGTGCGGGTCCGGGTGGCGGCCTCGGCCTACAACGCCGCCGACAACGGCATGCGCGGCGGGTTCCTGCCGATCCCGGTCGTCCTCCCGCACGTGCCCGGCTACGACGTCTCCGGCACGGTCGACGCGCTCGGGGAGGGCGTGGAGGGCCTCGCGGTCGGGGACGAAGTGATCGGGTTCCTGCCCATGGAGCGCGACGGCGGCGCCGCGGAGCACGTCGTCGCGCCCGCCGGGGCGCTGGTCGCGGCCCCGACGAGCATCCCCCTCACCGACGCGGCCGCCCTGCCGTCGGTGGCGCTGACGGCGTGGCAGGCCCTCTTCGACGACGGAGGCCTGCAGGCGGGTCAGCGGGTACTGATCGTCGGGGCCGGCGGGGTCGTCGGCAAGTACGCCGTCGCGCTGGCGGAGCGCGCGGGCGTGCACGTCGTGGCGACCGCGAGCCCGCGCAGCGCCGACGCCGTCCGGGCCGCCGGCGCGGACGAGGTCGTCGACCACACCCGCGACGACCTGCTCGACGTCGTCGGGGAGCAGGTGGACGTGCTGCTCAACCTCGCGCCCCTCGAGCCGGAGCGCTTCACCGCGCTCGTGTCCCTGGTGCGCGACGGCGGCGCGGTCGTCAGCACCACCGCCTTCATCCCCACGCCGGGCGACGAGGCGCGCGGCGTCCGCGCGGCGACCGTCTTCGTCCGGCCCCAGCGCGAGCGCCTCGCCGAGCTCGTGTCCCTGGTGGACGCCGGGGCGCTGCACGTCGAGGTCACCCGCCGCATCCCGCTGGCCGGCCTGCCCGCCCTGCACGCGGAGGCGGCCGCCGGCCGCATCGCCGGGAAGGTCGTCGTCCTGGCCGGGTGAGCGGCGGGTCAGCCTCCGGCGGCGGACCGCGGCCGGGGGCCGACCCGCGGCGGCGTCACCGGTCCGGGTGCGCCGTCGGGGTGGCGCGGGAGGACCGCGTCAGCGTCCCGTCGAGCGCGAGCGGACCGTCCGGCGGCGTGGCGGCGAGCTCGGTCGCGGCCCAGGAGGCCAGCAGCCCCAGGCGCTCCGCGGTGGGGCTGGCGGGCTCGGCGGTGTAGACGGTCAGGACGAGCCCCGGTTCGGCGACCACGTCCGTGGACTCGTAGGCGAGCTCGAGGTCCCCGACGGCGGTGTGGTGGAACGTCTTCGTCCCCGTGCCGTGGTGGCGCACGTCGTGGGAGGCCCAGAGCCGGCGGAACTCCTCGCTGCGGGTCGAGAGCTCGCCCACGAGGTCGTGCATCTCCTTGTCGGCGGGGTCGCGGCCCGCGGTGGTGCGCAGGATGGCCACGCAGATGGCGGCCGCCGTGTCCCAGTGCGGGTAGAACCGGCGCCCGTCGCGGTCCAGGAACGTGTAGCGGGCGAAGTTGGGCGGGCCCCCGGCCGGGGCGGCGTGCGGGGACTCGTACACCGAGGAGTGCATGGCCCGGCCCAGGCCGTTGGCGGCCAGCAGGTCCATCCGCCCGTTGACGACGATCGCCGGGGCGGTGATGGCGTCCAGGGTCCACTGCAGGCTCGGGCGCGGGACCCAGGAGGCGGTGGGACGCCGGCGCGGCCGGGCCAGGGCGCTGGTGCCCTCCGCGGCCTGCGCGAGGGCGAACAGGTGGGCGCGCTCCGCCTCGTCGAGCTGCAGCGCGCGGGCCAGGCCCTCCAGCACCGAGGCCGAGACCCCGCCCAGCGCACCGCGTTCGAGCTTCGCGTAGTACTCCACGCTCACCCCGGCGAGCGAGGCGACCTCCGCCCGGCGCAGCCCGGGGACCCGCCGCGGCCCGCCCTCCGGCAGCCCCGCCTGCGCCGCGCTGACCTTGGCGCGGCGGGTGACGAGGAAGTCGCGGACCTCGGCGCGGTTGTCCATGCTGCGACGGTAGGCGCCGGTCCGGGCCCCGGCGAGTCCCTGCGCAGGGGTGTACCGGTGGGGCACCCCTCGCGGCGCAGGGGACGATGACGCCATGACCAGCACCCGTCACGTCGTCGTGGGTGCGGGGCTCGCCGGCTCGGCCGCGGCGCACAGCCTCGCGCGGCGCGGGCACGAGGTGACCGTCCTGGAGCGCACCCGGCCCGCCGCCCCGGACGGCAGCTCGCACGGCTCCGCGCGCATCTTCCGCTACGCCTACCGCGACCGCTTCTGGACCGACCTGGTCGTCCGCGCGAAGGACGGCTTCGACGAGCTGGAACGCCTCAGCGGCCGGCGCCTCGTCACCCCGACGGGGTCGCTGGACCACGGCGCCACCCGGGACCCGGTGGCCCTGGCCGCGGTGCTGGCCGCGTGCGGCGTCGAGCACGAGCTCCTCGGGCGCGCCGCCGCGCAGCAGCGCTGGCCGGGGATCGCCGTCGAGACCGACGTGCTCTGGCACCCGGGCGCCGGGGTGGTCGACGCCGAGAGCACCGTGACCGCGCAGCTCGAGCTCGCCGCGCGGCACGGGGCGCAGGTCCTCCCCGGCTGGGACGTCGAGCGCGTGGTCGCGACGGCGACGGGGTACCGGCTCACGAGCACCGACGGCCGGGTGCTCGACGCCGAGCGGGTCGTGGTCGCCGCCGGCGGCTGGCTGCCCGGCCTGCTCGGGCGCCTGCCCCTGCCGGCGGGCTTCCTCGACCGGGTCCCGCCCCTGCGCGTCACCCAGGAGCAGACCTTCCACTTCCCCTACCGCGAGCCGGTCGCCGACGGCCGGGGCTGGCCGACGACGATCCACGGCGACGACGGCGTCGACCACTACACCCTGCCCGGCGGTCGCGACGCGGGCTTCCGCGGCCAGAAGGTCGCCGAGTTCGCCGCGGGCCGCCCGCTGCGCTCGGCCGCCGCGCAGGACGGCGTCGTCGACCCGGCGAACCGCGCGCGCGTCACCGCCCACGTCGAGCGGTACCTGCCCGGGCTCGTCCCGGAGCCCTACGCCGAGTCGACGTGCCTGTTCACCAGCACGCCCACCGAGGACTTCCTGATCGACCGCGTCGACGGGATCACCCTGCTGTCGCCGTGCTCGGGTCACGGGGCGAAGTTCGCCCCCGTGCTCGGCGAGCTGGCGGCCGACGTCGTCACCGGTTCCGGCGGCCCCGCCCGGTTCACGGTCGCGGGCCTCGCGGCGGCCGGGGCGGCGAGCCGCTCCGCACCCTCCAGCGCCTGACCCGGGCGACCCTCCGCGGAGGACGGACGTACCGGCCGCCGCGGAGGGTGTGAGGCGCACGAAACCCAGACTTGATCCGGTGGTGACCAGCCGGAAACAGTTCCTGCGTTGACTGCTCGTCGTGACCCCGTCCCGGACGCACGACGCGCACCGCCACCTCGGCCGGCTGCCCGCGTACCCGTTCTACGGCGGCCCGCCCGTGAACCCCGACACCACGGCGCGCGAGGAGATCGCGGACCTGCTCGCGGACCTCGACGCCGAGGGCACCGAGCGGGCCCTGCTGCTGCCGAACTACGGCGTCCCCGTCGCGGAGGCCTCCTTCGCCCTCAACGACCTCGTCCTGGAGACCACGGCGAAGGACGACCGGTTCGTGTGCGGGTTGTGGACGTCGCCGCGGGCGCAGGACGCGGCCCTCACCGACGCCGCCCTGGCCCTGGCCGGCGAGGCCGGTGTCGTCGCCCTGAAGACGAGCTTCCTGCTGGGCGGTGGCGTCGACGACCCCACCTCGCAGCCGCAGCTGGAGAGGATCTTCGCCACGGCCCGCGACCGGGACCTCGTCGTCCACGTCCACACCTCCCCCGGCGCGGCCTCGGACATCGACGAGGTCGGCAAGCTCGTCGAGCGCTACGGCGACGACGTCCGCATCCACCTCGTCCACCTCGGCGGCGGGATGAGCGCGCACATCAAGCTCATCAGCGGCCGGTTCTTCGACTGGATCGAGGCCGGCAAGAAGGTCTACACCGACACGAGCTGGGCCATCGGGTTCGCCCCCCGCTGGCTGGCCCGCGAGGTCGAGCGGCGTGGGATGGGCGCCGACCGCGTCCTGTTCGCCAGCGACGAGCCCTGGGGCGACCACGCGGGCGAGCTCGCCCGCCTGCAGGCCGCCGCCGGGGACGGCGAGCTCGCGCGGATGTTCCTGCGCGACAACTTCTCCACCCTGTACTCCCGTCCACCCCGCGCGACGGGCGGCACCACCGGAACGACCGCAGCAGCGACAACCCCGAGGAGCTCGACGTGACCCAGACCACCACCTCCCCCGCGACCACCACCGAGGTCGACGCGCTCATCGCGGCGAACATCGCCGCGTCCCTCGCGGAGATCCCGCACCCCAGCCAGCCCAAGGGCACGAACATCTACGGCACGACCAAGGTGTTCCCCGACTACCAGGCCGAGGGCGGGGAGACCTACTTCACCCTCGTGCACGGCATCGCCCACGAGTCCTCGGTCAGCTTCGTCGCCGTCCTGCAGGCCACCCGCGCCCTGCGCAAGGGGTTCGACTCGGCCATCTACTTCTACGGGCCCGGGTCGATGAACTGCATCGCCACCCGCGGGTTCCCCACCGTCGGCGACTCGGGGTTCCCCGGCGAGCAGAACATCAACGGCGCCCTGGAGACGTTCATCGCCGAGGGCGGGACGGTGTACTGCTGCCGCTTCGGCCTGGCGCTGCACGGCAACCGCGAGGAGGACCTCATCGCCGGCGTGATCCCGTGCCACCCGCTCGACGTCCAGGACGCCGTCATCCACTACGCGCGCAAGGGCGCGATCATCAACTCCACCTACATGGTCTGAGGAGGGGGACGGACGAGGACGGGGAGGAACCCGTGAGCTGCGCGAACGCGACCCCGGCCCCGGGCGGGGACGTCAGGACGCGGGTGGACCTGGCGATCCGCGGGGTCCGGCTGGCCGCGCCCGTGCGCCGCACGGGCGGGGCCGGGCCGAGCGACGACGGCCACGTCGTGCTGGACGGCCTGGCCACCGCGCTGCCGCTGCGTGCGGACAGCCCCTACCTCGTCCGGGACGGGCGCATCCTCCGCGAGGAGCTGGGCGCCGTGACCGACCTCGGCGTCGACGTCGAGCCCGTGCGACGGCCGGCGTTCTACGACCTGAGCACGGCCGACGGCGTCCCCTACGAGAAGATCGCCCGGCTGCACGGCAGCGAGGTGCTGGCCACGACCGTGGTGCAGACCTGCTCGCGCTACGACCCGGCGGACCGCTGCCGGTTCTGCGCCATCGAGTCCTCGCTGGAGTCGGGGGCGACCATCGCGGTGAAGACCCCGGCGATGCTGGCCGAGGTCGCCGAGGCGGCCGTCCGCCTCGACGGCGTCAAGCACGTCGTCCTGACGACGGGGACGTCGACGGCGCCGGACCGGGGCGCCCGGCACCTGGCCCGGTGCGTGCGGGCGATCCGGGAGGCGGTGCCAGGCCTCCCCGTCCAGGTGCAGTGCGAACCGCCCGCCGACCTCGCGACCCTCACCGAGCTGAAGGAGGCCGGAGCCGACTCGATCGGCATCCACGTCGAGTCCCTCGACGACGCGGTCCGGCGCCGCTGGATGCCCGGCAAGTCGACCGTGACGCTGGCCGAGTACCGGGCCGCGTGGCGCGAGGCCGTACGCGTCTTCGGCCGCAACCAGGTCTCCACCTACCTGCTCGTGGGCCTCGGCGAGGACCCGGACGAGCTCGTCGCCGGGGCCGCGGAACTCGTCGAGATGGGCGTCTACCCGTTCGTCGTGCCGTTCCGGCCGCTCGCGGGAACGCTCGCGGTCGACGAGGACGGCGCCCTCGCCCCGGAGGCCGCGGTGCTCGAGGACGTCTCGCGCCGGGTGGCGGAGGCGCTGCGGGCCGGCGGGATGCGGGGCGCCGACCAGATGGCCGGGTGCGCGGCGTGCGGCGCCTGCTCCGTGCTGCAGAACCTGAGCGCCTGATGCAGCTGTTCACGCCGCACGCGCTCGTGCGGCCTCCCGAGGTCAGCGTCCTGGCGGGCCTGCCCCGGCAGCGGCCGCCGTTCACGGTCACCGTGGCCGACGGTGCCGGGGAGGCGGCCTACCTGGCGCTGCGCCGGGAGGTGTTCGTCGCCGAGCAGGGCCTGTTCGCGGGCGACGACCGCGACGACGTCGACGACGACCCCCGCCGCCGGGTCCTCGTCGCCCGGGCGCCCGACGGCACCGTCGTGGGCGGGGTCCGGCTCGCCCCGGCCGTGCCCGGCCCCGACCTGGGCTGGTGGCGCGGCAGCCGCCTCGTGGTGCGCCGCGAGGCCCGCACCCTCGGCGGCACGGGTTCCGCCCTCGTGCGGGCCGCGTGCGCCCACGCCGACGAGCTCGGCGCGCTGCGCTTCGACGCGACCGTCCAGGCGGCCAACGAGGTGCTGTTCCGGCGCCTGGGCTGGGAGCGGCTGCGCGACGTCGTCGTGCAGGGAGCTCCCCACGTGCTGGTGCAGCACCCGACGGCCCGCGTGCAGCGGCTCGTGGACGCCACGAAGGCCCCGCTGGCGGGGGTGCTCGCAGCCCTCGACACCGGTCCCGACGCCCTCGGCGGCCGGGGGTTCCGCGGCGACGACGGGGCACCCGTGCCCGGTAGCGACCTCGTGGCGGCCTGCGACGCGATCCTGCCGTCCCTGGTCGAGCGCGACCCGGAGTGGGCCGGCTGGTGCGCGGTCCTCGTGAACCTCAACGACCTCGCCGCCATGGGCGCGGAACCCGTCGGGATCCTCGACGCGCTGGCCGCGCAGGACGCGGCCGCGGCCCGGCGGATCGTCAGCGGCCTGCGGGCCGCGACGGACGCGTGGGGCGTGAGCGTCCTCGGCGGCCACACCCAGCTCGGCGTCGCCGCCGCCCTGTCCGTCACGGCCCTGGGCCGCACGGCCGACCCGGTGCCCGCCGGGGGCGGCCGCGCCGGGGACGTCGTGTCCCTCACCGCCGACCTGGGCGGCGGCTGGCGGCCCGGGCACTCCGGGCAGTGGGACTCCACGTCCGGCCGGAGCCGGGAGGAGCTGCGCGCCATGGGTTCCTTCGTCGCCCGCTCGCGGCCCGACGCCGCGAAGGACGTCTCGATGGCCGGGTTCGTCGGCACCACCGGGATGCTCGCCGAGGCGAGCGGGTGCGCCGCCGAGATCGACGTGGCCGCCGTCCCCCGCCCCGCCGGCGCGGGCGTCGGCGACTGGTTCACCTGCTTCCCCGGGTTCGGGATGGTCACGGCCTCCCGGCCCGGCTGGCGGGCGGAACCCGCGGGGCCGGCGACGACGGCCGCCTGCGGGCGCCTCGTGGCGGGGGCCGGGGTCAGCCTGCGCTGGCCTGACGGAGAGGTGACCCGGACCGTCCGGGACACCGTGACCGGATGGGGACAGGCATGAGGCTCGCCGCAGTCGCGGACAACTTCGGGCGCGACCTGGACGCGACCTACGCCCGGATGGCCGCGATCCTCGAGACCGCCCGGGGCGAGGGCACCGCTCTGGTGGCGTTCCCCGAGGCGTGCCTGGGCGGGTACCTGTCCAGCCTGGGTTCCGCCGAGGACCGGGGGACGGCCTCGAGCCGCCGCACGCGCTCCGGTCCGCCCGCGCTCCGCCTCGACGGGCCCGAGCTGCGGCGCGTGGCCCGGCTCGCGGGGGACGTCGTGGTCGTCGTGGGGTTCTGCGAGGACGCCGGCGACGACCGCTACAACACCGCCGTCGCGCTGACCGGTGACGGGATCCTCGGCGTGCACCGCAAGGTGCACCAGCCGCTGGGCGAGAACCTCTCCTACGCCGCGGGTTCGGTGTTCGAGGCGTTCGACTCGCCCGTGGGCCGCATGGGGATGCAGATCTGCTACGACAAGGCGTTCCCCGAGGCCGCCCGCGCCGCGGCCCTCGACGGGGCCCGGATCGTCGTGAGCATCTCCGCCTGGCCCGGGTCCCGCACGGCCGCCGCGGCCGACCTCGCCCAGGACCGCTGGCGCCGGCGCTTCGACCTCTACGACCAGGCGCGGGCGCTGGAGAACCAGGTCGTCTGGGTCGCGGCGAACCAGGCCGGGGAGTTCGGCTCCCTGCGCTTCGTGGGCAACGCCAAGGTCGTCGGCCCCGGCGGGGAGGTGCTGGCCAGCACGGGCACCGAGGCCGGGGTCGCCGTGGCCGACGTCGACGTGGAGCAGGAGCTCGCCCTCGCGCGGCGGGCGATGTTCAACCTGCGCGACCGCCGTCCGGACGTCTACGGGGCGGTCGTGGAACCCAACGGTCACGCCGTCCGCGAGGAGGCCCCGAGCCTTGCCTGAGATGACGTTCACGGTCCGCTGGCCCGATGCGAGCGTGCAGCACTGCTACTCCCCCTCCCTCGTCGTCCACGACCACCTCGACGTCGGCGCCGAGTACCCCGTCAGCGAGTTCCTCGCCCGGGCCGCGACGGCCCTGACCACCGCGAGCGAACGGGTCCGCGCCCGGTACGGCATGACCTGCACCTCGGCGCTGGCCCAGCTCGACGACCTCACCGCCCGCGCGGCGACCTTCGCCCCGGACGCGCCCGTGCGCGTCCTGGGCCTCGAACCGCCGCTGCCTCCCCCGACCTGACCGTCCCTCCCCCTCGGAGCCCCCCGTGAGCACTCCCGAGCACCACGCCGTCGTCATCGTGGGCGCCGGCCAGGCCGGACTGTCCCTCAGCTGGCACCTGACCCGGCGCGGCACCGACCACGTCCTGCTGGAGCGGGACACCGTCGCGCACGAGTGGCGCGACGGCCGCTGGGACGAGTTCACCCTCGTCACCCCGAACTTCCAGTGCCGCCTGCCCGGCTGGAGCTACGGCGGGGAGTTCGGGGGCACCGACCCCGACGGGTTCATGCGCCGCGACGAGGTCCACCGCTTCGTCACCGCCTACGCCCGCTCGTTCGGGGCCCCCGTGCGCGAGGGCGTCGAGGTCACCGACCTGCAGCAGGGCGGCCCCGCCGCGTTCACGCTGGCCACCACGGCCGGGACGTTCACGGCCGACCAGGTCGTCATCGCCACCGGCGGGTACCACACGCCCGTCGTCCCGCGGGCGGCCGAGCGGATCTCCCCCGACGTGCGGCAGCTGCACTCCTCCGCCTACCGCGGCGCGGCGCAGCTGCCGGCGGGCGCCGTGCTCGTGGTGGGGTCGGGGCAGTCGGGGGCCCAGATCGCCGAGGACCTGCACCTCGCCGGCCGGACCGTGCACCTCGCCGTGGGCGCCGCGCCCCGCTGCGCCCGCACCTACCGCGGGCGCGACTGCATCGCCTGGCTGGAGGACATGGGCACCTACGACGTCACGGCGGTCGAGGTCCCGGGTGGTGCTGCGGCGCAGGAGAAGACGAACCACTACATGACGGGCCGCGACGGCGGCCGCGACATCGACCTGCGCGGCTTCGCCCTCGAGGGGATGCAGCTGCACGGCCGCCTCGAGGACGTCCGCGACGGCGTGGCCCGGTTCTCCCCCACCCTCGGGGCCGCGCTCGACCACGCCGACTCCGTCGCCGAGAGCATCAAGGACGCGATCGACCGGTGGATCGCCCTGCAGGGCATCGACGCACCGGTCGAGGACCGCTACCGGCCGGTCTGGCGGCCGGGCCCCGAGGTCCTCGACCTCGACCTCGCCGCCGCCGGCATCACCTCGGTGGTCTGGAGCGTCGGGTACCGCGCCGACCACCGCTGGGTCGGGCCCGGCGTCTTCGACGGCCGCGGCCGCCCCCGCCAGACGCGCGGCGTCACGGGAACCCCAGGACTGTTCTTCCTCGGCCTGCCGTGGATGCACACGTGGGGTTCCGGCCGCTTCGCCGGCATCGCCCGCGACGCGCAGTTCACCGCGGACCAGATCACCGCGCACCAGATCGCGACAGGTCCGGTCGCGGGCCCCACGGCCCGGGTCCCCCAGCCGCAGCACGCGCAGCGCGAGACCGCGGACGCGCGCTGACCGTGCGGATCGCGCTGACCACCTACTCCACCAAGCCCCGCGGCGGGGTCGTCCACACGCTGGCCCTGGCCGAGGCCCTCGTCGAGGCCGGGGCGCAGGTCAGCGTGTGGACGCTCGGCCGCGGCGGTGACGGCACGTTCTTCCGCCCCGTCGACCCGCGCGTCGACGTGCGCGTCGTGCCGTTCGAGGCGTCGCCGCACGAGAGCGTCGGGCACCGCATCCTGCGCTCGATCGAGGTGCTGCGCGCGGGTTTCGACCCGGCGGGCTACGACGTCGTGCACGCCCAGGACTGCATCAGCGCGAACGCCGTCGGGCGCTGCGTGCGCACGGTCCACCACCTCGACACGTTCACGACGCCGGAGCTCGCGGCCTGCCACGAGCGGGCCGTCGTCGCCCCGCACGCCCTGGTCTGCGTCTCGGCCGCCGTCGCGGCCGAGGTGCGCGCGGGCTGGGGCCGCTCCCCCGCCGTCATCCCGAACGGCGTGGACGGCGCCCCGTTCGCGGCCGCCGCCGCGGACACCCCCGCCGCCCGGGCCGCCCGCTCCGCGTGGCGCACGCGGTTCGGGCGCTACGTCGTCGCGGTGGGCGGCATCGAACCCCGTAAGGGCAGCACCGACCTCCTGCGGGCCGTGGCCCTGCTGCGGCGCGACCTGCCCGACGTCTCCCTCGTCGTCGCCGGCGGCGAGACCCTGTTCGACTACCGCGACTACCGCGCGGAGTTCGACCGGCTCGCCGGGGAGCTCGGGGTCGACCCGCACGTGCTCGGCCCGGTGCCGGTCGACGACCTGCCCTCCCTCGTGGCCGGCGCCGCCGCGATGGGTTTCGTCTCCACCAAGGAGGGTTTCGGCCTGGCCGCCATGGAGGCGCTGGCCGCCGGGGTCCCGCTGGTGACGCGCGACCTGCCCGTCCTGCGCGAGGTGTTCGACGGCGCCGCGGCCTTCGCCACCGATCCGGCCTCCACCGCCGCCGCGCTGCACGACGTCCTCACCGACCCGGGGTCGCGGGAGCTGCGGCGCCGGCGCGCGGCGGGCGCGGAACTGGTGGCCCGCCACACCTGGTCCGCGGCGGCCCTCGCCCACCTGGAGCTCTACGGGCGCCTGGTGGCGGCCGGGAGGACGACGGGTGCCGACTACGCTCGATGAGGTGTCGCACCCCGTCCGCATCGCCGCCGCGGCCGCCCACTTCGGGCGCGACCTCGACCGCGGGGTGGAGAAGGCGCTGGGCATCGTCGCGGGCGCGCGGGAGGGCGGGATCGACCTGCTCGTGCTGCCGCACGGCACCCTGGGCGGTTACCTCTCCGACCTCGACGACCCGCACGCCGACGAGCTCCCGCCCGCCCTGGCCGTGGACGCCCCCGAGATCGCCGCGGTGGCCCGGGCCGCCGGGCCGATGACCGTCTGCCTGGGTTTCACCGAGGTCGACGTCGTCCACGGTTCTCCCGCGTGGTTCAGCGCCGCGGTGTGCGTCAGCGGGGACGGCGTCCTCGGCCGGCACCGCAAGGTCCACCAGCCCGCGGGCGAGGCGAAGGTGCTCTCGGCCGGCGACGGCTTCGCGGCGTTCGACACGCCCGCCGGGCGCCTGGGGATGCTGATCGACTACGACAAGACGTTCCCGGAGGCGAGCCGCTCGCTGGCCCTCGCCGGGGCGCACGCGATCGCGTGCCTGTCCGCGTGGCCGGCGAGCATCACCGACCGGGTCTCGCGCCTGTCGGCGGACCGGCAGTCGCGGCTCTTCGACCTGTACGACTCCTCGCGGGCGGCCGAGAACCAGGTCGTGTGGATCTCCTCGAACCAGACGGGGATCCAGGGGAACCTGAGGTTCCTGGGCCAGGCCAAGGTGGTCGGCCCCGGCGGGGACGTGCTGGCGCGCACCGGGTCCAAGGGTGGGCTGGCCGAGGTCTCCCTCGACGTCGAGCACGAGGTCGCCCGGGCCCGCCGCACGCTGCACCACCTCGCGGAACGTCGTCCCGACGCCTACCGCGTCGACCTGCCACCCCGGTGACCCGCGGGCCGGGGCGGTCAGGAGCGCGCGAGCGCCGGGGCGTCCGCCGCGGCGACGGCCCGCAGGCCGTGGTCGAGGAAGTCGATCACCCACGCGAAGCTCTCGTCGACGGAGGCGTCGATCTGGAACCCGCCGGCCGCCTCTGAGGTCGCGAACCCGTCCAGGACGCTGCGCAGCATCCGCAGGGCGTGGATCTCCTGGCGGGGGTCGAGCCGGTAGCCGTGCACCATGGCGCCCCACGAGGCGAGGACCCGTTCGACGGCCGGCTGCAGCGGGTCGTCGGGGCCGCTCGAGCGGGCCGCGTTCCCGGCCGCGTAGCGGCCGGGGTGCGCCGTCACCCACGCGCGCATCGCCTGCGCGCCCGCGGCCAGGGCGTCGCGGCCCGCGAGGCCCTGCAGGGCGTCGCGCAGGGTGTCGCCGAGCTCCACCATGGCCAGGACGCCGACCCGGTGGGTGAGGTCCGCCTGGCTGGGCACGTGCTTGTACAGCGACGGCGTCTTGACCCCGAGCCGCTCGGCGACCAGGCCCATGCTCAGGCCGGTCAGCCCGATCTCGTCGGCCAGGTCGGCGGCCGCGGCGGTCACCGCGGCCGGCGTGAGCCCGGCCCTAGGCACGGGCGGTCGTCCGGGCCAGGAACGGCAGGACCAGGGCGACGACCTCGTCCGGGGTCTGCGCGTGGGGGTAGTGGCCGGCCCCGTCGATGACCGCGAGCTCGCCGAGACCGTCGGGCAGGTCGGCGAGGATCTTCTCGCCCTCGGCGCGGGGGTCGGCCCAGTCGGGGTCGGCGCCGCCCTGGACGACGAGGACCGGGCAGGGGACGTTCGCCAGCTGCGCACCGGCGTCGGCCGGGCTCGTCCCGCACATGGCCTGCAGCACCTTCATCCGGCCAGGCTGCCCCATCGTGGTCGTGATCCGCGCCATCTCGGCGTCCCAGTCGGCCGGCTTGGCCGGGTAGGCCAGGTCGAGGTACTTGCGCCAGCTCGACAGGCGGCCGAGGGCCATCGTCAGGGCCAGCTGCGTGGACCCCGCCCGGTAGCGCCCGGTCCGCAGCAGCCCGGTCAGGTCGATCGACTGCTTGCGCGTGAACGGCGCGAGCTCGACGACCCCGACGACCTCGCCGGGTGCGGTGGCGGCCGCGATGGTGGCGGCACCGCCGCTGATCGACTGCCCGACGATCACGGCCGGGCCGCCCAGGTGGCGCACGAGGGCCACGAGGTCGCCGGCGATGTCGGTGCGGCTGTAGCCCTCCCAGTCGAGGCTGGACTCGCCGCAGCCGCGGATGTCGACGTTGGCGACCCGGTAGCCGGCGGCGACCAGGGCCGGGGCGACGAAGCGGTAGGAGTGCCGGCTGTCCCCCATGCCGTGGGCCAGGACGACGAGCGGGCCCTCGCCGGTCAGGTCGTAGGCGAGGGTGCCGCCGTCGATGCTCAGGTGCTCGGTCATGGTGTCCTCCTGGGTGCTGGCTAATGCTGATAGCTAAAAGCTAGTCGCATTCGCCCAACGCGTCAAGGGGTCTCCCCGGCGGCGCCGGCGGCGCGCCCGCCGTGGAATGGACGGCGTCCCGCCGCGCCTTGCACCAGCATGAGCAGCATCGGAATCATCGGCAGCGGCAACATCGGCAGCGCGCTGGCCCAGCTCGCGGTGGACGCCGGCCACGACGTCGTCATCGCCAACTCCCGCGGGCCGCAGTCGCTCACGGAGCTCGTGGACCGGCTCGGGCCCCGGGCCCGCGCGGGCACCACCGCGGAGGCCGCGGCGGCCCCGACCCTCGTCGTGGTGACCATCCCCCTCGGGAAGGTCCAGGACCTGCCCGCGGACCTCCTCACGGGCAAGGTCGTCATCGACACCTGCAACTACTACCCCGAGCGCGACGGCGACATCGCCGTCCTCGACGACCACACGCAGACGACGAGCGAGCTGGTCCAGCACCACCTCGCCGGGGCTCGCGTGGTCAAGGCGTTCAACAACATCTTCGCGCAGAACCTGGCCGAGATGCAGCGTCCCGCAGGCGATCCCGAGCGGACGACGCTCCTCGTCGCCGGGGACGACGAGGGCGCGGAGGAGGTCGTCGCGGAGTTCGTCGAGACCATCGGCTACGACGTCGCCGACGCCGGGAGCCTCGCCGACAGCTGGCGCTTCCAGCGGGACCAGCCCGCCTACGCCGCGGCGTACACCGCGAACGGCGACCCGGCCGAGCCGCGGCGGATGACCCGCGAGGACCTGCTGCCCCTGCTCGAGCAGGCGGACCGCTCGATCCGCTGACCACCGGCCCGGCCCGCCGCCGCACCGGCGGCGGGCCGGTCCCACCCCGCACCCGAGGAGCCCCGTGTCCAGGACCGCCACCCCCCTCTCGCTCGGTCTGGCGTTCGTGCCGGACCTGCCCCCGGAACGGCTGCGCGCGCTCGTGACGACCGCGGAGCTCGCCGGTCTGGACGAGTTCTGGGTGTGGGAGGACTGCTTCAAGGAGAGCGGGATCGCCACCGCCGCAGCCGCTCTCGCGTGGACGGACCGCATCGCCGTGGGCATCGGCCTCCTGCCGGTGCCGCTGCGCAACGTCGCCCTGACGGCCATGGAGATCGCGACGCTGGAGCGGCTGTTCCCGGGCCGGCTCCGCGCCGGGGTCGGTCACGGGGTGCAGGACTGGATGCAGCAGGTCGGCGCCCGCGCGGCCTCCCCGATGACGCTGCTCGAGGAGCACGCGCGTGCGCTGCGCGCCCTCCTGGCGGGTGAGCGGGTCACCACGGCGGGGCGCTACGTCACCCTGAACGACGTCGCGCTGGACTGGCCGCCGTCCACACCCCCGCCCCTGCTCGTCGGCGGGACCGGGCCGAAGTCGCTGGCCCTGGCGGGCCGGCTGGGCGACGGCACCCTGCTCGCCACCGCCATGACCGAGGAGGACGTGCGCTCCTCCTGCGAGACGGTGTTCGCCGCGCGGGACGGGGTGCGGCACCCGGTCGTGGTGACCGTCATCGTCGCGACCGGGCCCGGCGCCCGGGAGCGCGTCGACCGCGAGGTCCCGCGGTGGGGCCGGCGGGCCGACGAGGGCATCGGCCTGGCCGGGGACGCGGAGGAGATCGCGGCGGGGCTGCAGCGGCTCGCGGAGCTCGGCATCACCTCGGTCGTCGCCCAGCCGACCCGGGACGAACCCGACCTGGACGGCCTGGTGCACCTGCTCGGCCGGGAGGTCCGTCCCCTGCTCTGAGCGTCCCGGAGCTCGCGCGGCCGCCACGGCGACCGGCCGCTACGGTCAGGGCGTGGACACCGTGGACCTCGGCCGCACCGGCCTGCGCACCTCCCGCCTCGTGCTGGGCACCATGACCTTCGGCGGGCAGGCCGACGCCGACGCCTCGCGGGCGATGGTCGACATGGCCGCCGAGGCGGGCGTGACGCACCTCGACACCGCCATCACCTACGAGGAGGGCCGCTCGGAGGAGATCCTCGGCGACCTCCTCGCCGGCCGCCGCGACGAGTTCGTCCTGGCCTCGAAGGTCTTCGGGGCCCACGGCCCGGGGCCCGAGGACCGGGGCCTGTCCCGCGCCGCGATCGTGCGCGCCGTCGAGGCCAGCCTGCGGCGCCTGCGCACCGACCACCTCGACCTGTACTACCTCCACGCTCCGGACTGGACCGTGCCGCTGGAGGAGTCGCTCGCCGCGATGCACGAGCTCGTGCAGGCGGGCAAGGTCACCGCCGTCGGGATGTCGAACCACGCGGCCTGGCAGCTCGTCGAGGCGGAGCGCCTCGCGGGCCTGAACGGCTGGGCGCCCGTCACGGTGTCGCAGGTGATGCTGAACCCGCTCGCGCGCTCCCTGGAGGAGGAGTACACGGCGGCGGCCGCGCAGAAGGGCTGGTTCAACGTCGTCTACAACCCGCTGGCCGGCGGTCTGCTCACCGGCAAGCACCGCCGCGACGCCGAACCCACCGCCGGCACCCGGTTCAGCGGGGCCGCCTACCGCGACCGGTACTGGAACGAGCAGCAGTTCTCCGCGGTCGAGGCGCTCGCGGGCATCGCGGCCGACGCGGGCTGCAGCCTCCTGGAGCTGTCGATGCGCTGGGCCGTCCACCACCCCGCCGTCGGGGCCGTCCTGCTCGGCGCCTCGTCGCCGGAGCAGCTGCGCGCCAACCTCGACGCGGCCGCGGGCCCGGCGCTGGGGCAGGACGTCCTCGACGCGTGCGACGAGGTCTACGCGGCGCTGCGCGGCCCGGTGCCGAAGTACAACCGCTGACGCCGCGGGCGGCGGGAGGTCAGCCGAGCCAGCGCCGCCACCCCGTCGGGTCGGGCAGCGGTTCCGGCAGGGGCTCCTCACCCAGCGCGCGGGCGGCCTCCGCCACGTCCTCGGCCGTGAGCGTCGAGACGTCGGCGCGGTCGAGCTGGTCCGCGCGGTCCCCGTCGCGCGTCAGCCGCAGCGCCTGGCGGTTCAGCGCCTGCTCGAACAGCGTGCGGGCGAAGCGCGCGTTGCCCGACTCCTCCCCGGCGCGCAGACCGCCGAGGATCTGGCGGAGCACCACCTCGGCGCCGGCCTCCAGCTCGTACTCGTGCTGCGCCGCGATGATCGAGAAGATCGACAGCAGCTCGTCGGTGGAGTAGTCCGGGAACTCGATCTCCCGGGCGAACCGGGAGCGCAGCCCGGGGTTGGAGAGCAGGAACGCCTCCATCAGCCGTGGGTAGCCGGCCACGATCACCACGAGGCGGTGGCGGTGGTCCTCCATGCGCTTCAGCAGGACCTCGATGGCCTCCGCCCCGAAGTCGAGCCGGCCCTCACCCTCCGGCGACAGCGAGTAGGCCTCGTCGATGAACAGGACGCCGTCCAGCGCCCGGCGGATCACGCGGTCCGTCTTGATCGCGGTCGCGCCCACGTACTGCCCGACGAGGGCGGCCCGGTCCACCTCCACGAGGTGGCCCCGCTGCAGCAGGCCGACCGCCCGGTACATCTCGGCCAGCAGCCGCGCCACGGTCGTCTTGCCCGTACCGGGGTTGCCGAGGAACACGAGGTGCTGCGAGGTCGCCACCTCGGGCAGGCCGTGCGTCTTGCGGCGCGCCTGCACCTGCAGGAAGGCCACGAGCCCCCGCACCTGCTCCTTCACGGACTCCAGCCCGATGAGGCCGTCCAGCTCGGCCTGCACCTCGGCGAGCGGGCGCGCCGGGGCGGGACGGGTGCCGAGGCGGTCGCCCGTCCCGTCCTCGCTGCCGCGCAGGCCGGAGCGTCCGAGCTGGTCGCTCAGGCGGCCGACGGTCTCCCGCAGCTCGTCGAGGGGGTTGCGGTTCAGGGGCATGCCGCGACCCTAGGCGCCCCGGGCGCGGGCGACCTCCCGGACGGCAGGACGCCCCGGCCCGCAGCGTGCGGGCCGGGGCGTCCCGGTGGTGCTCAGTCGTGCTCAGTCCCTGCTCAGCGCAGGTCGAAGCGGTCCAGCTCCATGACCTTCTGCCACGCCGCGGCGAAGTGCCGCACGAACAGCTCCTGGGCGTCGTCGGAGGAGTAGACCTCGACGATGCCGCGGAGGATGGAGTTCGAGTTGAACACCAGGTCGACGGCGGTCGCCGTGCGCGTGACGGTGCCGTCGGCGTCCAGGCCCTCGTAGACGCCCTCACCCTCGCGCGCCGAGCGCCACTGCACGCCCAGGTCGAGGAGGTTGCGGAAGAAGTCCTGCGACAGGACGCCCGGGGTGTCGGTGAACACGCCGTGCGTCACCCCACCCGTGTTCGCGCCCAGCACCCGCAGCCCGCCGACGAGGACGGTCATCTCGCGGGCGGTCAGCTCGAGCATGGCGGCGCGGTCCAGGAGGAGCGTCTCCGCGGGCAGCTTGCTGCCCGGGGTGATCCAGTTGCGGAACCCGTCGGCCCGCGGCTCGAGCCAGCGGTAGTTCTCGACGTCGGTCTGCTCCTGGCTGGCGTCGGTGCGACCGGGCGAGAACGGCACCGTGACCGTCACGCCCGCGTCGGCGGCCGCCTTCTCCACCGCGGCCGTGCCGCCGAGGACGATGAGGTCGGCGAGGGACACCTTCCTGCCGGTCGCCGCCTCGAACTCGCCCTTGACGCGCTCGAGGACCGGCAGGACGTCCTGGACGCCCTCGTTGGCGGCCCAGCCGAGCTGGGGCTCCAGGCGCAGGCGGGCGCCGTTGGCGCCGCCGCGCTTGTCGGTGCTGCGGAAGGACGCCGCCGCGGACCAGGCCGTGTGCACGAGCTGCGAGACGCTCAGCCCCGCGGACAGCAGGCGCTGCTTGAGGTCGGCGACCTCGGCCTCGCCCACGAGCTCGTGGTCGACGGCCGGCGTCGGGTCCTGCCAGACGAGCTCCTCGGCCGGGACGTCCGGGCCCAGGTAGCGGCTCTTCGGGCCCATGTCGCGGTGCAGGAGCTTGAACCAGGCGCGGGCGTACTGGTCCGCGAAGTACTCCGGGTCGCGGTAGAAGCGCTCGGAGATCTCGTGGTACGCCGGGTCCGCCATGAGCGCGAGGTCGCTCGTCAGCATGATCGGGGCGTTGCGCTTGCCCTCGATGTGCGCGTCCGGCACCAGGTCGGCGGCCGCGGGGTCCTTCGGGGTCCACTGCTTCGCGCCGGCGGGGCTCTCCGTGAGCTCCCACTCGTGGCTGAACATCGTCTCGAAGTAGGTGTTGTCCCACGTCGTCGGCGTGGGCGTCCACGCCCCCTCGAGGCCGCTGGTGATGGCGTCCGCACCCTTGCCGGTGCCGAACTCGCTCTTCCAGCCCAGGCCGTTGCCGTGCACCGGGCAGCCCTCGGGCTCCGGGCCGACGAGCTCCGGGTTCCCGGCGCCGTGGGTCTTGCCGAAGGTGTGGCCGCCGGCGACGAGCGCGACGGTCTCGACGTCGTTCATGCCCATGCGGCCGAACGTGACGCGGATGTCGTGGGCCGAGCCCAGCGGGTCCGGCTGCCCCTTCGGGCCCTCCGGGTTCACGTAGATCAGGCCCATCGTGACGGCCGCGAGGTGGCCCTCCTCGAGGTCCAGCGGCGCGTCGGCGGCGTAGCGCTCGTCACCCAGCCAGGTGTCCTCGGGGCCCCAGAACACCTCACCGGGCTGCCAGTTGTCGGCGCGCCCGAAGCCGAACCCGAACGTCTTCAGGCCCATGTCGTCGTGCGCGACGTTGCCGGCGAGCACGAGCAGGTCGGCCCAGGAGATCTTGCGGCCGTACTTCTGCTTGACGGGCAGCAGCAGGCGGCGCGCCTTGTCGAGGTTGGCGTTGTCGGGCCAGCTGTTCAGCGGCGCGAAGCGCTGCCCGCCCTCGCCGCCACCACCGCGGCCGTCGGCGATCCGGTAGGTGCCGGCCGCGTGCCACGACATGCGGATGAACAGGGGGCCGTAGTGGCCCCAGTCGGCCGGCCACCACTCCTGCGAGGTGTGCATGACCTCGACGAGGTCGCGCTTGAGCGCCTCGACGTCGAGCTTCGCGAACTCGGCCGCGTAGTCGAAGTCCTCGCCCAGCGGGTCGGAGTCCTTCGACGGCTTGTTCAGGACCGACAGGTCGATCTGGTTCGGCCACCAGTCCTGCGCGGTGCGGGGACGGCCGTTCGTCGCCGCCTCCGGCGCCTTGATCGCCGGGTTCTCGCTCTCGCTGGTGGACTGGGACTGGGCCTTGTCGAGCTCGGTCACGGAGTGCCTCTCTCTGCTGAAGGACGACCGGGGGCTGAGGGGTCGGTGGCGGGGGCCGGGGCCGTCGCGCAGGACCGGCACCGGCCCCAGTAGATGACCTCGGCCTCGTCGACGACGAAGCCGTCGACGGGGGGCGGGGTGAGGCAGGGCGCCTGCCCGGTGGCGCAGTCGACGTCGCTGATGTCCCCGCACACCCGGCACACCAGGTGGTGGTGGTTGTCGTGGACCCGCGCCTCGTAGCGCGCGACGGAACCCTGCGGCTGGATGCGGCGCACCAGGCCGCTGTCGGTGAGCACGCGCAGCACGTCGTAGACCGCCTGGTGCGAGACCGCGCCCATGCGCGAGCGGGCGGCGACGATGAGCGCCTCGGTGTCCCCGTGGGGCTGGGCGTGCACCGCGTCGAGGACGGCCAGGCGCGGCCGGGTCACCCGCAGACCTGCGCCGCGCAGCACGCGCTCGAGGTCCTGGGTGGTGGGCATCCGGTCATCCTGCCCACCGGACTTGAACGAGTCAAGATCGTGCATCCGGACGACCAGGCCACGGGTGGCCGCGCTCACCACGCCCGGGGGTGACAGCCGGCATCCCGTCAGTCACACTCCAAGAGGTTGAACACTCATCTTCTGGAGGACCCGTGACCGTCAAGCTGTCCGTCATCTACTACTCCGCCACCGGCACCGTGCGCGGCATGGCCGAGCGCCTCGCCGCGGCCGCCGAGCAGGCCGGCGCCGAGGTGCGCCTGCGCCAGGTCGAGCGCCAGGCCACCGGCGGGGAGAAGGCCGCGACCGACGCGCAGTCCGCCGAGGCCGAGGCCGCGCAGGGCGCCCCGGGCGCGACCGCGGACGACGTGGTGTGGGCCGACGCCGTGCTCTTCGGCTCGCCCACCCGCTACGGCAACATCGCCGGGCAGCTGAAGATCTTCCTCGACTCCCTGGGCGCGCAGTGGGCCCAGGGCCAGCTCGCCGACAAGGTCTACGCCGGCTTCACGTCGTCGCAGACCGCCCACGGCGGCCAGGAGACCACCCTCCTCGCGCTGTACAACTCGATCTACCACTTCGGCGGGATCATCGTCCCGCCCGGCTACACCGCGGGCCTGAAGTTCGTCGACGGCAACCCCTACGGCGTCAGCCACGTCACGGGCGCGAACAACGACCAGCCGCTGGGCCAGGCCGAGCTGGACGCGCTCGACCACCTCGCGACCCGCGTCGTGACGATCGCCGGGCGCCTCGCGGGCGAGTGATCCCGCTGCAGGTCCGCTGAACCGTCCCGTCCGCCGATCCCCGGCGGGCGGGACGTCCTGCGTCGGGGGGGATCCGTCCGGGTGACGTCCCCCCGCGTTCGCTGCACTCGGCGCGCCAGGGTGCAATGATGCACTCCATGCAGTCGAGTGCACCCGGTCTCCGCGAGCGGCGCCGCGTCGAGACCTCGGGACAGCTGAACGCCACGGCCCGCCGGCTCACCGCCGAGCGCGGTCTGGCCGGGTTCACCGTCGACGAGGTGTGCGAGCTGGTGGGGGTGTCCCGCCGCACGTTCTTCAACCACTTCGCCTCCAAGGACGACGCCGTCCTCGGCCTGCCCGCCCACGCCGACCACGCCGACGCCGAGGAGCGCTTCCTCGCCGGCGGTCCGGACACCTCGCCCCCCACCGGGGGCGCGCTCTCCCCCACCCTCGTCGACGACCTGGCGGACCTGCTCATCGACCGGTGGGAGGTCATGGACCTGACGCTGGAGGACGCGCGCGACCTCGTCGCCGCCTTCGACCGCGAACCCCGCCTGATCGCCCGCGTGCACGAGCTGAACCGCGCCCGCGAACGCGGCGACACGGTGCTCGTGGAACGCCGGGAGCACCTGGCCCCCGGCGACCTCCGGGCCGCCGCGGCCGTCCACGTCCTCGTCGCGGTGCTGCGCATGAGCGTCGAGGCGTTCCTCGACCCCACGACCGAGGAGGCGTTCCGCGAGGCCTTCGCCCGCCGCCTCGCCGCGGCCCGCAGCGTCCTCGCGACTCCCACCAGCACCACCGCCACTGAACCCGCCCGGACCGAACGGACGTCATGACCAGCACCCAGCCCGGACCGCTGCTGCTGACGCAGCGCAGGATCTGGATCATCTTCGGCGCCCTCATCGCCGGCATGCTCCTGTCCAGCCTCGACCAGACCATCGTCTCGACCGCGATGCCGACCATCGTCGGCAACCTCGGCGGCGTCGAGCACCAGGCGTGGATCACGAGCGCCTACCTGCTGGCCACGACGATCGTCATGCCGGTCTACGGGAAGTTCGGCGACGTCCTCGGCCGGCGCCGGTTGTTCATCCTCGCGATCGCGGTGTTCACGCTCGCCTCCGTCGGCTGCGCCTTCGCCACCGACTTCTGGACGTTCGTGGTGTTCCGCGCGTGCCAGGGGCTCGGCGGCGGCGGCCTGATGATCCTGTCGCAGGCGATCATCGCCGACATCGTGCCCGCCTCCGAGCGGGGCAAGTACCTCGGCCCGCTCGGCGCGATCTTCGGGCTCTCCGCCGTCGCGGGCCCGCTGCTCGGCGGGTTCTTCGTCGACCACCTGAGCTGGCGCTGGGCGTTCTACATCAACATCCCGGTCGGCATCGCCGCCTTCGTCATCGCCCTGGTCGCCCTGACCCTGCCCGACAAGAGGGCGACCAAGCCGATCGACGTCGCGGGCGTGGTGTTCCTCTCCATCGCCACGACCTGCCTGATCGTCTTCGCCGACTTCGGCGGGGACACCGCGCACGGCTGGGACGCGGTCGAGACGTGGCTGTTCGCCGCGGGTCTGGTCGTCGCCGTGATCGCCTTCGTGCTCGCGGAGTCCCGGGCCGCGGACCCGATCATCCCGCTGCGCCTGTTCCGCAACCGCACGTTCGTCAACGCCACCGCCATCGGGCTGGCGCTGGGGATCGGGATGTTCGCGGCGATCGGCTTCCTGCCGACCTTCCTGCAGATGTCCTCGGGCACCTCGGCGGCCGTGTCCGGGTTGCTCCTGCTGCCCATGATGGTCGGCCTGATCGCCACCTCGATCCTCTCCGGCCAGGCGATCACCCGCACCGGGCGCTACAAGCTCTTCCCGATCGCCGGGACGGTCCTGGTCGCGCTGGCGATGCTCGCCATGACCACGCTGAGCGCGCAGACGGCGATCTGGCTGATCTGCGTCTACCTGCTGGTGCTCGGCGCCGGTCTCGGCCTGATCATGCAGGTCGTCGTCCTCGTCGCGCAGAACGCCGTGCCGCCCGAGGTGGTCGGCACGGCCACCAGCAC
Source organism: Kineococcus rubinsiae (assembly GCF_011839805.1). Classification (GTDB taxonomy): domain Bacteria; phylum Actinomycetota; class Actinomycetes; order Actinomycetales; family Kineococcaceae; genus Kineococcus; species Kineococcus rubinsiae. Next base: position 308,111 of record NZ_VWPY01000001.1, read on the forward strand.
CAACAACTACTTCCGCGAGGTCGGGGCCGCCCTCGGCATCGCCGTCTTCGGGACGATCTTCACCACCCGGCTCACCGAGAACCTGACGGGGGTGTTCACCGGCGCCGGCGCCTCGGCCGGCGACGCCGCCCAGGCCACCGCGACCCTCGACCCGCAGGCGCTGGCGCAGCTGCCCCCGGCCGTCCGCGACGGCGTGGTCACGGCGTACGCCGACGCGCTGGCCCCCGTGTTCTGGTACCTGCTGCCCTTCATCGGCCTGGCCTTCCTGCTGGCCCTGCTGCTCAAGGAGATCCCGCTGGCCGACGTCGCCGGGCTCGTCGCCCGCGGCGAGGCGATCGGCGGCGAGGAGGCCGAGACGCTCGAGGCCGCCAAGCGGCGCGGCGACGTCCTCGGGACCGACGGTCCCGCTCCCACCGGTGACGCGGCGGCCCGGGAGCCCGGCGTCGACGCGGTCGGCGACGGGCGGGGCGCCCGGGAGCACGACCGGCGCAGCTGACCTCCGGTCCACGGACCTGCGGTCGGCGAACCTGCGGTCGACGAACCACCGGCGGACGCCGGGTGCCCACGCGGGCACCCGGCGTTCGCCGCGTCCGGGACCTCTCCGCACGCATCCGCGAAAACATTGACGTCCTCATATTTTGGGCTTAGCGTTCCTGCCACCCCGACGACGGGGTGAACGTCGACGACGACACCGGCCGACCCGCTCGGCCCCGTCCGGCAAGGAAGCCCATGGCCCTCTCGTCCGACTCCGCCCGCACGCAGACCGGCCCGCTCCGCGCGGCCGCCGTCCCGCCGGGCGCCCCCCTCACGCCCCCGACGCACGCCCCGCAGCGCCGCGGGTTCCTGTTCTTCCTGGTCCTGGCGGCCGTGGGCGCCGGGGCTGCGGAGATGTCCGCGGCCCTGCTGACCCTGACGCTCAAGGCGAACGTCCTCGACGCCGCCGGGGCGACCACCACCATCGCGGTCTCCAGCGGGATCGCGGGGTTCTTCACCCTCTTCGCCCTGCCGGTCGTCGGGGCGCTCAGCGACCGCTCGCGCTCCCGCCGCGGGCGCCGCCGCCCCTACCTGCTCGGCGGGGCCCTCGCCTTCGTCGCCGGTGGCGTGCTCCTCGTGGCCGCGCCGAACCTCCCGGTCTTCGTGCTCGCCCACGTGCTGATCACCACGGGTTTCGTCGCCACGGGCGTCACCACCACCGCCCTCGTCGCCGACCAGCTGCCGGCCGACCGCCGCGGCCCGGCCGCCGCCTTCCTCAGCCTGTCCGTCGCGGTCGGCGCGCTGCTGGGCATCGCGGTGTCCCAGCCGTTCGGCGCCGACCTCGTCCCGCTCGTCGGCATCCCCACGGCCTTCGCCGTCGTCTCGATGCTGCTGCTCGCGGCCGTGCTGCGCGATCCGCAGGCCCCGCAGCGGCGCGCGCGACTCGACGTGCGCGAGGTCGCCGGGATCTTCTGGGTGAACCCGCGCCGGTACCCGGACTTCAGCCTCGTCTTCGCCAGCCGCATGCTCGTGTTCTCCGGCGTCGCGGCGCTCAACGGGTTCCAGGCCGTGTACCTGCTGCAGCACCTCGGCCTGGCCCCCGCCGGCCTCGGTTCGGCGATCCTGCTGACCGTCGTCGTCAACGCCGGCATCTCGATGCTGGTGGCGCCCGCAGTCGGCCGGCTCAGCGACCGCCTCGGCGTGCGCAAGCCGTTCATCCTCGTCGCGGCGCTGATCCTGGCCGCCGGGCTGGTGGCCGCGGCGACCGCGTCGAGCTTCCCCGCCTACCTCGTGGCGTGCGGCGTCGTGGCGCTCGGCCAGGGCGTGTACTTCGCCGTCGAGCTCGCCCTCGCGACCCGCGTGCTGCCCGACGTGGACAACCCCGCCAAGGACCTGGCCATCATCAAGGTCGCCGACAACCTGCCCGTGACGATCGTCGCGGCCCTCGCCCCCGCCCTGCTGGCGATCGGGGCGGGCGGCGGCAGGAACTTCGCGGCCCTGTTCCTGGCCGGCGCCCTCTCGGCCGTCGTCGGCGGCCTGCTCATCCAGTTCGTCCGCGGCACCCGCTGACCACCGCACCCGTCCACCACCGCACCGCAGGAGAGAGCACGAGATGACCGACACGTCCGCCGCCGCAGAGCTTCCCGCCGGGTTCCTCTGGGGTGTGGCCACCGCGGGGCACCAGACCGAGGGTGACAACGTCGCCAGCGACACCTGGTTCCTGGAGCACACCACGCCGACGCTGTTCCGCGAGCCGAGCGGACCCGCCTGCCGGTCCCTCGAGCGGTGGGCGGAGGACCTCGACCTGGCCGCCTCGCTCGGGCTGGACGCGTTCCGGTTCTCGGTGGAGTGGGCGCGCGTCGAGCCCGTGCGCGGGCAGGTCGACGCCGCGGCGCTCGACCACTACGAGCGCGTCGTCGACGGCTGCCTCGAGCGCGGCCTCGCCCCGCTCGTCACGTACAACCACTTCACCTCGCCGCACTGGTTCTCCGCGGCCGGTTCCTGGCTCGCCGACGACGCGGCCGAGGTGTTCGCGGCGCAGTGCGACCGCGTGACGGCCCGCGTCGGGGACCGGATCGCCGCGGCGGTGACGTTCAACGAGCCGAACCTGGAGCAGCTCCTGCAGGCCGGGCACAAGCTCCCGCCCGAGGCCGAGCAGCTGAAGAAGGCCATGCTCGCGGCCGCGGCCCGCGCCGCGGGGACCCCGAGGTACTTCTCCTCCAACGTCGTCCCCGCGGCCGTGCAGGAGGAGTTCCAGGAGGCGATGACGCGCGCGCACCGCACGGCGCGCGCCGCGGTGAAGGCCCGTCGCGGCGACCTGCCCGTGGGGGTCTCCCTCGCCGTCGCCGACGAGGTGGCGCTGCCCGGCGGCGAGGCGCACCGCGACGCCAAGCGCGCGGCCGTCTACGACCACTGGCTGCGCGTGGCCCGCGAGGACGACTTCGTCGGGGTGCAGAACTACGAGCGCCTCTTCCACGGCCCCGACGGCGAGGTCGTCCCCGGCGGCCCCCGCAACGGCATGGGGTCGGTGGTCGACCCGGCCTCGCTCGCCGGAGCCGTGCGCTACGCCCACCAGGTGTCCGGGGTCCCCGTCCTGGTCACCGAGCACGGCGTGCAGACCGACGACGACTCCGTGCGCGCCGCGTTCCTCCCGGCCGCCCTGGGGCTGCTGGCCGCGGAGGTCGCGGCGGGGACCCCGGTGCTGGGCTACTGCCACTGGACCCTGCTGGACAACTTCGAGTGGATCTTCGGGTACGGGCCGAAGCTGGGCCTCGTGGCCGTGGACCGCGAGACGTTCGCGCGCGTCCCGAAGCCGAGCGCGGCCGTGTACGCGGACGTCGTCCGGGCGCACCGCGCCGTGCCGGTGGGCTGAGCGCCGCGGCGCGACCGTAGTGTCGACCCCCGTGCCGGGACCACGGGGTGAGTACCGCAAGAGCGCCCAGCGGCGCGAGGAGATCCTCGACGCCGCGTTCGAGGTGTTCTCGCGCTCGGGCTACGCCGCGTCCTCGGTCAGCGAGATCGCCCGGACCGTGGGGATGACGCAGACCGGTCTCCTGCACCACTTCGACGGCAAGCTCGCACTCCTGCAGGCGGTCCTGGAACGTCGCGACCGCGACGCGCGGGAGGTCCTCGAGGGCCGCCGCGGGGTGGAGTGGCTGGCCGGGCTGCTCGAGATCAACCGGCGGAACACCGGACGGCGCGGGGTGGTGCAGCTCTACGCGATCCTCGCGGCGGAGGCCACGGTCCCCGACCACCCCGCGCGGCCCTACTTCGTCGACCGGTTCGCGGTCATCGTCGACGCCACCGAGCGGGCGTTCGTGCAGTGCCGCGAGGACGGGGTCCTGCGGCCCGGCGTCGACCCCCGGCAGACGGCCGTGGACACGGTCAGCCTGACCGAGGGCGCCCAGCTGCTGTGGCTGTCGGACCTGCCGGGCGTCGACGTGCTGGCGAGCGTGCGCCGCTGCATCGCGGCGGCCCTCACCGTCCCGTTCTGAGGACCGCTGCGTCGCCCGTCCCGGGGCCCGGGTGCCGCAGCCGGCGGTGCGCGGTCAGCGCCAGGGCCCCCAGCGCCAGGGCGGCCGAGGCGGTCGTGAGCACCGACGTGTGCCCGCCCACGAGGAACAGGCCCCCGGCCGCTGCGCCGGTCGCGATGCCGACGTTGAACATGGCGTTGACGACCGCCGGGGCCGCGTCGGGGCTGCTGGCCCACCGCATGGCGAGGGTCTGCAGGAGCGACGGCATGGCGGCGAAGGCGGCCCCCCACACCACGACGGTCACCGCCGTGCCCGTCCCCGAGTCCCGGAACACCGACAGCGCCGCGAGGCAGAGGACGGTCAGCACGATCGCGGTGCGCAGCGTCGCGACGGGGTGGTGGTCGGCGAGCGCACCCGAGGCCAGCACGCCGGCGAAGCCCGCGACGCCGTACCCGAGCAGCACGAGGCTGACGGCGCCGGCCGGGACCCCGGCCCGCAGCACCAGCGGGGTCACGTAGGTGTAGGCGCTGAAGTGGCCCAGGGCGAAGACGGCGGTCGTGATGGCCACGAGCAGCAGCCCCGGTCCGCGCAGCGCCGCGAGCACCGCGCGGCCCGGTGCGGCGCCCGCAGGCGCGCCTCCCGCGTCGGCGGGCAGGGCCAGGGCCGTGGCGCCGGCGAGGAGCACGAGGAGCAGCGACACCGACGCGAACGCCCACCGCCAGCCGACGGCACCTCCGAGCGCCGTGCCCAGGGGGACCCCGAAGGCGAGCGCGAACGTCGACCCGGCGCTGACCGCCGCGATGGCCCGCCCCGTGCGCCGGGGCGGGGCGAGCGCCGAGGCGGTGGCCACCACGACCGAGAACACGCCCGCGTGGGCCAGGCCCCCGAGCAGCCGGGCGACGAGGGCGAGCCAGAAGCGCCCCTCCGCGGCGACCACGAGCGCGTTGCTCAGCGCGTACGTCACCAGCAGGACGAGCAGGGCGCGCCGCTTGGGCCAGCGGGCCAGCACGGCCGTGACCGGGACGGCACCCGCGGCGACCACCAGGGCGTAGCCCGACATCCACCACCCGATGCGGGCCTCGCTCACCGCGAACGCGTCCGCGAGCTGCGGCAGCAGGCCGACGGGCAGCACCTCGGTGGTGACGGCCGCGAAGACGGCCGCGGCCAGCACGGCCAGCCGCGCCCACGGGAGGCGCTCGGCCGCGGCCGGCGCGAGGGGGACGGCGACCTGCTCGGTGGGACCCACGTCTGGCAATATACTCGCCGTTCGAGTCAATTGCTCCGCGACCAGCCGCTCCACGACGTCAGGGGGGACCGTGCCGATCAGCGCCCGCGGGCGGCAGCTGCTGCGCCTGGCCCACGAGCAGCCGGGGCTCACGCGCGCGGGAGCCGCTGCGCTGCTGGGCCTCAGCTCGGGTGCGGCCACCGACCTCGTCACCGCGCTGGCGCAGGCCCACCTGCTCGCGGAGGAGCCCGTCGCGCAGGCCGGCCGCCGCGGACGGCCGACCCGCCGCCTCGCGGCCCACCCGCAGGGGCCCGTCGTCCTCGCGGGCGTGCTCGCGCACGAGTCCTGGCGGCTGGTCGCCGTCGAGCTCGGCGGTGCCGTCCTCGACACCTCGGCCGGGACCCACCCCGGCACCGACGCCGCGCCCGTCCTGCGCGCCCTGCGCACGGCGGGCCGGCGCCTCGAGCGCCGGTTCCCGGGCCGCGTGCGGGGGCTGGGCCTCGCCGTCCCCGGGCTCGTGCAGGCGGGCCACCTGCTCGACGCGCCGATGCTGGACTGGCACGCGCTGGACCTGCGCCCCGCGGCGCCCGCGGGCGTCGAGCTCACCGCCGGCAACGACGCCACGCTCGCGGCCGTGGGCGAGGCCCGGCGCGGCGCGGCCGTCGGCACCGCCCTGGCGATCCACCTGCACGTCGACGCCGGCCTCGGCGGGGCCGTCACCGTCGCCGGGCGGGTCCTGGCCGGGGCGCGGGGCCTCGCGGGCGAGTTCGGGCACATGCCGTTCGGCGACCCCGCCGTCCGCTGCGCCTGCGGTGCCCGCGGGTGCTGGGGCACCGCCGTCGACGGCTCGGCGATGGCGCGCACCCTCGGCGACGGGCCGCCGCGCGACCCGGTCGCCTACGCCCACCGCGTCCTCGACCGCGCCGGCGGCGGGGACCCCGCCGCGCACCGGGCGCTCCGCGACGCGGGCACCGCCCTCGGCCGCGGCATCGCGGGCCTCGTCACCGGCCTGGACCCCGACCTCGTCACGCTGGGCGGGCTGGGCACCGACCTGCTGCACCACGTGCCCGGCGAGGTCCGGGCCGCGTTCACCGCCGGGCTGATGAGCTTCCGGCGCGACGCCCCGCCGGAGATCGCGGCGGCCGCGCTCGGCGTCGACGGGCCGCTGGTCGGCGCCGCGGAGGAGGTCTGGTCCCGGGTCCTGGGCGACCCGACGGACGGCGGGTCCCCGCTCGGGTGACCCCGGCCGCCTCAAGCGCGGCCCGGGCGTGTCGACACCTGATCGTGGCCGTGCTCCAGCCGACGCCACCGTCGGCGACCTCCCCGCTGGCCAGCGGTGCGTCCACGCCCCGCGGGCTCGCGGTGACGTCCGGGAGCTTCTACCTCGGCGGCGGGGTCACCGCGCTGCTCGTCACCTGGGGTGCCGTCGGCTTCGGCACGCCCGAGGGACGCTTCCTCACCGTCGTCGCCGCCCTGGCCCTCACCGTCGGGGCCGTCCTGCTCGCCTGGCGGCGCCCGCTGCCGGAGCCGGTGTGGCACGTCGTCGTCGCCGCCGGCACGGGGCTCGTGGCCGTCGCCGTGGTGGTGTGCCCCGACGAGGCCTCCGCCGTCGCGCTCTCGACGGTGTTCACGTTCATCGCCATCGACGCCTTCTGCTTCTTCCGCGTGCGCGAAGCCGTCGCGCAGCTGTCCCTGCTCGTCGCCGCCTCCACCACCTCGCTGCTGTCGCACGCCGACGTCGGGCTGGGCACCGCGGCGGGGGTGGCGGTCGTCCTCGCCTGCATCGCCTTCGTCGTGGGACGGCTGGTCGCGACGGCCTCCGGCGCCACCCGCGACCCGCTGACCGGACTGCTCAACCGGCGCGGCTTCGACCGCGCCTACGAGGAGCTGCTGAGCACCGCCGAGCGGACGCGCGCGCCGCTGTCGCTGGCGCTCATCGACGTCGACGACTTCAAGGCCGTCAACGACGGCCTCGGCCACGCGGCGGGCGACGAGCTCCTGCGCGGCCTCGCGGCGGGGTTCCTCACCGCCCTCCCCGCACCGGCCGTGGTGGCGCGGTGCGGCGGTGACGAGTTCCTCGTCCTCCTGCCCGGCCTGACGGGAGAGCGGGCCCTGGAGGTGGTGGACGGGCTGCGCCTGCCGGGCGGCGACGCGACGCTGTCATGCGGGATCGCGGAGCTGGCGGCGGGCGAGAGCGGCGCGGACCTGCTGCGGCGCGCGGACACCGCGATGTACGCCGCCAAGCGGGGCGGCCGCGACCGCAGCTCGCTCGCCGACGCCGGCTCCCCCAGCCTTGCGCTCGACCTGGCGCACGCCGTGCGCGCGGGCGACGTCGCGGTCGTGCTGCAGCCGATCCTGCGCCTGAGCGACCGCACGGTCATCGGGGTCGAGGCGCTGGCCCGCTGGACGCACCCCGTGCGGGGGCCGGTGTCCCCCGCCGAGTTCATCCCCGTCGCCGAGGCGGCCGGGCTCATCGACGAGCTGGGCCTGGCCGTGCTCGCGCAGGCCTGCCGCGACACGTCGCTGCTCGGCGAGGCCTGGGGCCTCCCGCTCCTGCTCACCGTCAACGTCTCGGGACGTCAGCTCGTCGCCCCGGGTTTCGCCGCCCGCGCCCTGTCGGTGCTGGCCGCCACCGGCTGGTCGCCGGCCGCCCTGGTGGTCGAGGTGACCGAGAGCCTGCTGGACGCGACCACCGCCGCGGCGACGAACAGCCTGAAGGAGCTGCGCGACGCGGGCGTGGCGGTGGCCATCGACGACTTCGGCACGGGCTACTCCGCGCTGAGCCGCCTGGACACGGTGCCCGTGGACGTCGTCAAGCTCGACGCCGACTTCATCGCCCACATCACGACGTCCCCGCGGCGCGCGGCGGTGCTGCGCGCCGTGCTGGACCTGTGCTCCTCCCTCGGGCTGGCCGTGGTCGCCGAGGGCGTCGAGCGGGCGGACCAGGCGGAGCTGCTGCGGCAGCTGGGGTGTCCCCTCGCGCAGGGCTACCTGTTCCACCGCCCGCTGCCGGTCGCCGACCTCGTCCGGCGCGACCCCGGGAACCTGCCGCCCGTGCCCGCGTCAGTTCCCGGACACCGAGAAGTGCTGGTAGTCCTTCAGGGTCCGCCACGACCCGCCCCAGGAGAAGCCCGCCGCGGCGAAGGCCTGCACGACCGCGTCGCCCGCGACGACGACCCCGGGCCGCGGTGAGCGGTCGACGAACGCGCGGCCCGCGGCGGGCAGCACCGTCGTGCCCTTGACGTAGGGGTTCTCCACCGGGTTCAGGTCGATCGCGGTGCCGTAGGAGTGCTCGGAGAACGAGGTCCCGCCCGTGGTGGCCCGGCAGTTGAACGCCGAGGTGTTGTCCGCGTCCATGGACGCGTCGTCGGAACCGCCGAACACGTCGACGGGCCGCATCGACGCGATCGGGTAGCGCAGCTCGTAGAGGCGGCCGAACACGTGCGCGGTCGCCTGCGCGACCGACGCCGCGACGACGATCGTGCCGCGGCGCGCGTGCCCGGCGGGGTCGAGGTAGGTGACGCTGACGGCGCGCAGGTCGGCCGGCCCGACGGGGCACCCCGGGCGCCAGCTCGCCGGCAGGTCGGCCGCCGTCACCCGCGTCACGGCCCACGTGTAGCCCGGCAGCGGGGCCTTCGCGGGCACCCGCGCGTGGCGTGCCACGACGGGGGCGTCAGCGCTGGTGGCGGCGACGGCGGCCGGCTGCGGTGACGCGGCGGCGACCGCAGACAGGGCGCCGGCGACCAGACCCAGCGCGACGGTGACGGAGCGGAGTCGTCCCATCGCCCGACCGTAGCGCCGGCGACCACCTCGACGCACGCACCCTGCTCGGCCCCGCTACCTCCGCGAGCGCAGCAGCTCCACCACGACGGGGACGAGCGAGACGACCACGACGACGGCGATGATCGGCAGCAGGTAGCGGTCGAGCCCGGGGATGCGGGCGCCCAGCACGGAACCCGCCAGCGCGACGCCCTGCGACCACACGAGCCCGCCGACGACCTGCCACAGCGTGAACCGCGCGGCGGGGACGCCCACGGTCCCCGCGAGCGGGTTCATGAGCGTCCGCACGACCGGGATGAAGCGGGCGATGACGACGGCCTTGCCGTGGCCGTAGCGGTCCAGGACGTCGGCGGCGCGGGCGATCCCGGCGGCCCGGCGGGGGTGCCCCTCGGCCCGCAGCAGCGCGGGGCCGGCGCGGCGCCCGATGAGGTACCCCACCTCGGCCCCCAGCAGCGCACCCGCCCCGGCCGCGACGAGCACCGGGGTGAGCGAGAGGTGCGCGGCGGACCCGGAGGCGGTGGCGGTGAGCAGCCCCGCCGTGAACAGCAGCGAGTCGCCCGGGAGGAAGAACCCCACGAGCAGTCCCGTCTCCGCGAAGAGGACGACGAACACCCCCAGCGCGCCGTAGGAGGCGAGGAGGTGGGTGGGGTCGAGGAGGCCGCTCACGCCCGGTCCGCCCCGGCCTCCGCCGGCGTCCTGCGCCCGGCGTCGCGGTGCCGCACCGTCACCAGGGCGACGAGGACGGCGATCGCGGCGAGCGCGACGAGGGCGACCGGCCCGTCGCCGACGCCGAGACCCGCCCCGACGTCGTGCGGCTTGGCGACCCAGTCCGCGAACGAGGCGCCCAGCGGGCGGGTCAGCACGTAGGCCGCCCAGAACGTCAGGACGGGGTTCGCCCCCGCCCGCCACGCGACGAGCGGGACGGCGATGGCGGCGAGGAACAGCAGCCCCGACGGGAGGAACCCGAGGTGGAGCGTCAGCCCCGTCAGGTCGCCCACCGCGGTGCCCAGCGCGAAGGTGGCGATGACCGTGGCCCAGTAGAAGCGCTCGCGGCGCGGCGTCGTGATGCTGTGGACGTCGACGGTCCCCTCGCTGCGCCACCACCAGGCGAGGAGGACGGCCACGGCGAGGGCGTACACCGCGGAGGTCACGTCGTACGACAACCCCGTCGCCACGTGCAGGACGTCCGCCACGATCGTCCCGAACACCGCGATCATCGCGACGCAGGTCCAGTAGACCGGCGGTGAGTACCGCGGGGAGCGCAGCTGCCACCGCAGCGCCAGCAGGAAACCCCCGACGCCCACGACGCCGCCGAGGACGAGGTTCGTCGTCCCCAGGTAGTCCGAGGCGGCCTCGCCCATCCCGGTCGTGAGGACCTTGACGAGCCAGAACACCGCGGTGATCTCCGGCACCTTGGGGGCGAGCACCGCGGCGGGTGCGGCGGAGCGGGGGGCGGGGGTCACGGGCATCTCCGATCGATCGGGCAGTGAGGTCGTCCGGTACCGCATCAGGCGTCCGGGTCGAAGCAGACGTCGAACGCGCTGAGGGGGTTGGCGACGTCGACACCCCGGGCGTCGGGGATCGTGAACCCGCCGAGCAGCTTGGCGGGGCCGGCCGCGGTGTAGCAGGCGTTCGCGTGCACCTGCAGCTCGAACTTCCCCTCCTGCGCGGCGCCCGTCTGGTCGGTGAAGTCGACGAGGCAGATCCAGTCGCTGCCGGCACCCACGTCGGCCACCGCGGGACCCCCGCGGTCGCACGTGCTCCGCGCCGCGGCGGCGGCGACGCTCACGTCGTGGCCGAGGATCCGCTGCTGGTCCACGTACAGGCGGCCGAACGCCGGGGTCAGCGAGTCCTCGACGCGCGCCCGCGTGACGTCGGGGTGGCCGGCGGCGCTCAGCCCGGCCACGAGCGCGGCGGCGACGGCGAGCCCCGCCGCCGGCCTCGCGACGGTCCTCAGGTTCCTCACGATCAGCCTCCGGTGATGTCGCGGCGCACCAGGGTGCGGTGGGCGACGGCCAGGCAGACCGCCGTCCAGGCCAGGGACACGAGGGCGCCCTGGACGAGCGGCCCCGTGACGGGGGTGGCGGTGAACAACCCGTGCCACGCCTCGAGCGGCGTGCTCAGCAGCGCGCGGCGCAGCCGGCCCGTCCCGCCCAGTGACCCCACGAGCCCCATGAGCAGGCCCAGCACCAGCGGCCCGACCACCCCCAGCGCGGGGTTGCGGGTCCGCACCGACAGCAGCACGGCCAGCGCCGTGTACCCGAGCAGCGGTGCCGCCGTGCTCGCCCAGGCGGCCGCGACGAGGGCGGCCGCCTGCGGCGCGCCGATGCTCTGCCCCGACAGCCCCGTCAGCGGCTGCGTGCCCACGAGCAGCACGCCCGAGGCGATCGCGCTGCCGCCCAAGACGACGAGGACGGCGGCGGCGAACGTCACGGCCGCCAGGGTCTTGGCCCGGAACACCTGCGTGCGGCTCACCGACCGGGTCAGCAGCGTCTTCCACGTCCCGTGCTGGTCCTCGCTCGCGAACACGTCCCCCGCGACGATGCTGGTCAGCAGCGGGAACAGGTACTGGGTGGCGAACCCGAGCAGCAGCAGCGGGACCGCGAACCCGCTGTCGTGCACGTGGCGGCCGAACAGCGTGTCCGCGGGCGGGCGCTGGCCCCGCAGCACGAGCACGACCAGCGGGGGCGCGATCAGCACCCCGGCCAGGACCGCCCGAGTGCGCACGAGGGCGGCGAGCTTGACCAGCTCCCACCGGTAGGCCGTCCACGTGCCCGGGGGACGCGGCGGGCGCGACGGACGGGGGACGAGGTGCGCGGCGGTCGACCTCTCGACGGCCCGGACCGGGGAGGGGTTCACGGGTGCACCTCCTGCCCGTCGGGGCCGGCGGGCGGACCCTCGGCGGGGGCGGGTTCGGTGAGCAGGAAGAACAGCGCCTCCAGCGGCGCCTCGCCGAGCGTGAGGCTGCGCACGGCCAGGCCGGCCCGCACGACCACGGAGACGTACAGGTCCACCGCCCCCTGCGTCCCGCGCACGGCCAGCTCCGCCCCGGCCCGCGCGACCTCCAGGCCGGGACGCCCCTGCGCCAGTTCGAGGGCACGGGTGTCGTCGCTGGTGCGCAGCAGGTGCGCCTGCGGCGGGGCCTGACGCCGGAGTTCCGCGATCGGCCCGTGGTGGGCCACCGAACCCCGCTTCATGATCGTGACGTCGTCGCAGACCTGCTCGACCTCGTCCATGTCGTGGCTGCTCAGCAGCACCGTGAGCCCCGACGCCGCGAGGCGCGCCACGAGGGCGCGCATGTCCCGGATGCCCGCGGGGTCCAGGCCGTTGGCGGGCTCGTCCAGCACGAGCAGGCGCGGGTCGCGCAGCAGCGAGGCCGCGACCCCGAGGCGCTGGCGCATCCCGAAGGAGTAGCCCGCCACCGCCTCCGTCTCCCGCCCCGTGAGGTCCACGACGTCGAGGACCTCCTCGACGCGCCCGGGCGCCGTGCCGCCGTCGAGGCCGGCGAGCAGCTGCAGGTTCCGCCGCCCGGAGAGGTAGGGGTAGAACCGGGGGCTCTCGAGGAACCCGGCCACGCCGTCCAGCGTCGCGTTGCCGTCGCGCGACCAGCTGCGCCCCAGCACCTCCAGGACCCCGGCGTCGGGGCGGACCAGCCCGAACAGCATCCGGAGGAAGGTCGTCTTGCCCGCGCCGTTCGGGCCGAGCATCCCGTGCACCTCGCCCTCGGCCACGTGCACCGAGATGCCGTCCACCGCGGTCAGGGTGCCGTAGCGCTTGGTCAGCCCCTCGGCCCGCACCGCCCACCCGGCGCGGGGCGCGGCGACGGCCCGTTCGGCGGTCGTCGGCTCGCTCGTCACCCGCACGACGGTAGGCACGCCACGTGAAGCCACGATGAAGGCCGCGGGTGGGTCACACTGGCCGGCGTGCGGGTGCTGATCGCGGAGGACGAGGTGCGGCTCGCGGAGCTGCTGCACCAGGCCCTGACCGAGGTCGGCTGGCGCCCGCAGGTCGTCGGCGACGGCACGGCGGCCCTCGCGGCCGCGCGCGCCGGGGGTGTCGACGTGGTGCTCCTCGACTGGATGCTGCCGGGCCTGCAGGGCCCCGAGGTGGTCGCCGCGCTGCGCGCCGAGGGGAACCTCGTCCCCGTCCTCATGCTCTCGGCCCGCGGTGGCCTGCAGGACCGGATCGCCGGGCTCGAGACGGGGGCCGACGACTACCTCGCGAAGCCCTTCGAGCTCGAGGAGCTCGTCGTCCGGCTGCGGGCCCTGCACCGGCGCGCGCAGCCGCCGTCCGCCGGGACCCTGCGCGCGGGCGACCTGCACCTGGACCCGGCCGCCCGCACCGTGACCCGCGCGGGGAGTCCCGTCGCCCTCTCGGCGCGGGAGTTCGACGTGCTCGCGGTGCTCATGGACCGCGCGGGCGAGCACGTCAGCCGCTTCGTCCTGCTCCAGGAGGTGTGGGACGGGAACACCGACATCGCGAGCAACGTCATCGACGTCCACATCGCCAAGGTGCGGGCGAAGATCGACACCCCGTTCCGGCGCAGCGCGATCCAGACGCTGCGCGGCGTCGGCTACCGCCTCGACCCCGCGGGCGGGTGAACCGCCTGCGCGGGCCGCGCGGCGTGCTCGCCCGACTGCCGCTGCGGCTGCGGCTGGTCGCCGGGTTCGGCGCGGCCATGCTGGTCCTCCTGACCGCGGCCGGCGCCTTCGTGTACTGGCGCGTCGGGTACGCGCTCGACCGCGGCCTCGACGTCGACCTGCGGGCCGCGGCGGACGAGGTGCGCCCGCTCCTCGCCGGTGACGGGACCTTCCGGGCCGCGGCCGCCGGCGTGCCCGAGCTGCGGGACGCGCAGGTCGTCGACGCCACGGGCCACGTCGTCAGCGCGGGGACGGACCTCGGCCCCGCACCGCTGCTGAGCGCGGCGTCCCTCGCGCAGGCCCGCCGCGGTCCCGTGACCGTCGAGGTGGGTTCCCTGCTCCCGATCAGCGCGCGCCCGCTGCGGCTGCTCGCGCAGCCCCTGGGCGACGCCGGCCTCGTCCTGGTCGTGGGGGTGCGGCGCGACGACCGCGACGAGGCGCTGCGGGAACTCGTGCTGCAGCTGACGATCGCCGGGCTGGGGGCCCTGCTCGTCTCCACCGTGGTCGGTGAGCGCCTCGCCAAGGCGGCCCTCGCGCCCGTCGAGCGCTACCGCGCCCAGGCGCAGCGCATCGCCGCCGGCGCCACGGGCGTCCGGCTCGACGTGCCGCCCGCGCGCGACGACGAGGTGACCCGCCTCGGGCGCACCCTGAACGAGATGCTCACGAACCTCGAGGCGTCGGTGGCGCGCGAGCGGCGGTTCGTCGACGACGCCAGCCACGAGCTGCGCACCCCGCTCACCGTCCTGCTGACGCGCGTGCAGCTCGCCCTGCGGCGCAGCAGGTCCGTCGCGGAGCACGAGGCGGTGCTGCGCGAGCTGCAGACCGACGTCGCCCGGCTCGTGGAGCTCTCCGAGGACCTGCTGGCCCTCGGTGCCGCGGACGCCGGGACCCCGCAGGCCGGGGCGACCGACGTGGTGGGGCTCGCCCGCGACCTGGCGCGCTCCACCCGCGACGGTTCTCCCGACCTGCCCGCCACGTGGTCGCTCACCGGCCCGGACGGGGGCACGGCTGCCGTCGACGTGCCCGAGGCGCGCCTGCGTCAGGTGCTGCTGAACCTGCTCACCAACGCGCAGCGGCACGGCGCGGACCCCGTCGCGGTCACCGTCGGGACCGCCCGCGGCGCCGCGGGAGACGTGGTCGTCCTCACCGTCACCGACGCCGGACCCGGAGTTCCTCCCGCGTTCCTGCCCCAGGCCGCCGAGCGGTTCGCCCGCACGGCCGAGGCGCGCTCCCGCCCGGGTTCCGGGCTCGGCCTCGCCCTCGTGGACGCCGTCGTGGCGGGTTCCGGAGGTGAGTTCCGCCTCTGCTCCGGCGGGGTCCACCACCGCTTCGAGCAGCGCCACGACGTCGCCTGCACCCACCCCGACGACGTCACCGCCGCCGTGGTCCTCCTGCCGCGCAGCGCCTCCGGCCGCTGAGGTCAGGCGCCCAGGACTCCGAGGTGCTCGAGCAGGATCCGGGTGCCGATGCGGTCCTCGTCCGCGGCGTCGTCCTCGCGGGCGGTGACCGCCTCGTGGACCATCTTCACCCCGATGAGGAGCAGCAGGCCGAAGGCGATCCAGTGGTCGACGGCCTCGATGCGGTCGCGGAACCCCCGGCCCAGCGCCCAGCCCAGCAGCGGCATGAGGGCCTGGAACCCGCCGAACGCGAGGACGAGGGCGACGGCGTCGCGGACGGTCAGCCGCCGCAGGTGCAGGCCCTTGGCCAGCGCGACCGCGAAGGCGTCGGCGGACACGCCGACGGCGATCACCAGGAGCGTGAGGAGGGACATGGAGCGCGGGAGCCGATCCGGTGCGGGGCCGGCGAGCAGTCGCTCGCCCGCCGGGATCCTGCCACACCCGGGGCCGTTCCCCGAAACCCCGGCGCCATCCAGAACCGTTGTCCCGCAACAGCTTGACGTCCGTCACGGCGAAACCGCGTTGTCGGCCCGCCGTCCGCCGCGAGTGCGGTGCACCGAACTCCGCCGTGCGGCGGACCGGCGGGCGGCGGACCGGCGGGCGTCAGGGCAGCAGGCGCGCGTCCCGGTAGCGCTGCAGCGTGGCGAGCAGGGCCCGCTCGGTGCTGACGTAGCCGGTGAACCCCGCCAGCCGGCTGTTGGTCATGTCGGCGATGACCTCCATCGGCCGGCCGAGGTCGCTGTCGGTGTGCCACCACGACGCGACGCGCGTGACGTCCGGCTCGGCGAGCCCGTGCTCCGCGACGAGGCGGTCCCACACCTCCTGCGCGCCCGCCATCTGCTCCTCCAGCGGCTGGGGCTCCTCGCCCGGACCCACCGGCTCGACCCCGAGGTCGGCGGCGAGGCGCACCCAGAGCCGGCGCCAGCGCACGACGTCGCCGTTCACCACGTTGAAGGCCGTGTCGGCGGCCGCGGGCGTCGTCGCGGCCCACAGCTGGTGGTCGGCGAGCTGACCGGCGTCGGTGACGTCGACGACGCCGTTCCACTGCGCGAGCGAGCCCGGGAACACGAACTCCCCGCCGGTCGCCCGCACCACCGCCGCGTAGGCGCCGAGCGTCGAGGCCATGTTCATCGCGTTGCCCACCGCGAAGCCGAACACGGTGTGGGAGCGGTGGACCGACCACGTGAACCCGTGGCGGGCCGCGGCGGCGAACAGCTCGTCCTCCTGCGCGTAGTAGAAGTTCTCCACGGGCAGGCGCTCGGCGTCCTCGAGGAACGGGGTGTCCGGCACCTCGCCCTGGGCGTAGGCCTCGAACGGCCCCAGGTAGTGCTTGAGCCCGGTGACCAGCGCGACGTGCTGCAGCGAGCCCTGCTCCCCCAGCACGCGCAGCAGGTCGCGGACCATCCCGCCGTTCACGCGGATGTTCTCCGCCTCGGTGTCCTGCCGCGCCCACGCGGTGATGAACACGTGCGTGGGGCGCAGGTCCGCGAGGGCGGCGGCGAGCGCCTCCGGGTCGCCCGCGAAGAGGTCCGCGGGCACGTGGGCGACGCCCTCGACCGTGGGCGTCCGGCGGGAGATGCCCGCCGTGCGCCAGCCCGCCGCGACGAGCTGCTCGCCCAGCGCCGTCCCCGTGATCCCCGTGGCACCGACCACGAGCGCGTGCGCCCCGGGGGGCGGGGTCCGCACCGGAGTCGGTGCGCGGTCGGGCGCCGGGGCGCCGTCGCGGCCGCTCGCCTGAATCTCGGAGTATCCACTCATGTCAGCATCGTATCCAGTGCGCGAGGACCCGCCACCCCGCCGGGAACTCCCGGGGCGCACTACGCTGACGCCCGTGACCGCGCACGAGCCCACTGCCGCAACGGCTGACGGCGCGGGCATGACCGCCGCGCTCGACGAGGCCCTCGCCCGCGTGCTGCGCGGGGCCCGGCTCGCGCGCGGGCTGAGCACGGCCGCGCTGGCCGCCGCCTCCGGGGTGTCGCGCGCCTCGATCGTGAAGGTGGAGCGGGCCGACTCCCAGCCGAGCGCCGCCCTGCTGGCGCGGCTCTGCCCGCCGCTGGGCCTGACCCTGTCGGAGCTGTTCGCCCGGGTCGAGGGTCCGGGCACCGCCGCGGACCGGGTGTCCCGGGCGCAGGACCAGCCCGTCTGGACCGACCCGGGCACCGGGTACGTGCGGCGGAACCTCTCCCCCCGCTCGGCCTCGACCCTGGAGCTCACCGAGATCCTGCTGCCGGCCGGCGCGCAGGCCACCTACCCCGCCCAGGCCTACGCCGACCTCCACCAGCAGCTGTGGGTGCTCAAGGGGACGCTGCGCCTGCGCGAGGGCGCGCAGGTCCACGACCTGGGGGCCGGGGACTGCATCGAGCTCGGGCCGGCCGCGGAGTGCAGCTTCGCCAACCCGGGCCGGGCCGCCAGCCGCTACCTCGTCGCGGTGTCCCGGCGCCGCCCCTGACGCCTGCCCCGTCGACGGTCCCGTCACGGGACCGGCTGCGGCGCAGACCGGTCAGCCGCCGGCGGGGGACCGCACCGGCGCGAGCCAGAGCCCGACGAGGGCGTCCACGAGCCCGTCCGCGCAGTCGGACCAGCTGGCCCGCGCGGGCCGGCGCCCCTCCGCGAGCGCCGTCTCCCGCTCGGCCAGCACGTGCGTGACGAGCAGCCGGACCATGTCGCTGCGCTCGGCCCGCGCCGCGGCGGGCAGGTCGGGCAGGCAGGTCTGGAGGCCGTCGACGATGCCGCGCAGCGACGGGGAGCGCATCGCGGTCTCGACGACGAGGGCGTGGCGGCGGGGGTCGGCGGCGAGCTGCGCCGACAGCCGGGCGTACCAGGTGGGGTTCCCCAGCTGCTGCAGGTGCTGCGCCGTGGGCCGCACGAGCCCGTCGACCCAGTCGCGCAGCTCGGTCGAGCCCTGGACGCGGGCGAGGTGGAGCGCGCGGAGCTCCTCGACAGCGCCCGCGTGGCGGGCGACGACGGCCTGCACGAGGTCCGCGGCCGCGCCGAAGTGGTAGGTCACGGCGGCGTTGTTGCCCTGCCCGGCGGCCGCGCTGATCTGGCGGTGGGAGACGTTGTCGACGCCGTGCTCGGCGAACAGGCGCTCGGCCGCGTCGAGGATCGCCTCGCGGGTGGCCTGCCCGCGCGGGACGGGCCGCGCCCCGGGGGCGCCCCCGTCGTGCTCGGCCTGCGTCCTGCGCGCCACCGCGAGCGCCCCTCTCTGGTTGCCTCTTGAAACGACCTGCCGGGTGTGCTCCACTAAGTCAAGCACTTGACTTAACTGTAGCCCCACCCGACCGAAGGACCAGCATGTCGTCCTCCTCCCCCGCCGCCGCGCCGGCGACCTCCGCGCCGCACCACGGCCCCCAGCCCGGGCTGGTCGTCGGGATCCTCGCGCTGGCCGGGATCTCCGTCTCGCTCATGCAGACGCTGGTCATCCCGATCGTCGGCCAGCTGCCCGTGCTGCTGGGCTCGACGCCCACCAACACGGCCTGGGCCATCACCGCCACGCTGCTCGCCGGCGCCGTGGTCACGCCCATCGCCGGGCGGCTGGGCGACATGCTCGGCAAGCGGCCCGTCCTGCTGGCCAGCCTCGCGGTCATGGTCGCGGGCTCCGTGGTCTGCGCCTTCGCCGACTCGCTGCTGCCGATGATCGTCGGGCGCGGCCTGCAGGGCTTCGCGGCGGGCGTCATCCCGCTGGGCATCAGCCTCATGCGCGATGTCCTTCCCGCTGAGAAGCTCGGGCCCGCCACGGCCCTCATGAGCGCCTCCCTCGGCGTGGGCGGCGCGCTCGGCCTGCCCGCCGCCGCGCTCATCGCCGACAACGCCGACTGGCACGCCCTGTTCTGGGTCGCCGCCGGCCTGGGCACCGTCGTCCTCGTCCTCATCGCCGCCCTCATCCCCGCGCCCCGCGGCGCCGCCCGACCGGCCGCGCGCTTCGACGTGCCGGGCGCGATCGGCCTCTCCGCCGCCCTGGTCGCCCTGCTGCTCGGCGTCTCCAAGGGCAAGGACTGGGGCTGGACCAGCGCCACGACCCTCGGCCTGCTCGCCGCCGCGGTGGTCCTCGCGATCGCCTGGGGCGCCTGGGAGCTGCGCACCGCGCACCCGCTGGTCGACCTGCGCACGGTCGCCCGCCGCCAGGTGCTGCTGACCAACGTCGCCTCGCTGGTCTTCGGCTACGCCATGTTCGGCATGTCCCTGGCGCTGCCGCAGATCATCCAGCTGCCGGCCGCCACCGGGTACGGCCTGGGCGAGTCGATGCTCGTCGCGGGCCTCGCGATGGTGCCCGGCGGACTGGTCATGATGGTGACCGCCGGGGCCTCCGCGAAGGTCACCCGCGCGCACGGGCCCAAGGTCAGCCTGATGATCGGCGCGGTCGTCGTCGCCGCGGGCTACGTGCTGGGCGCGGTGTTCATGGACGCCGTGTGGCAGCTCTCCGTCGTCTCGGGCGTCATCGGCGCCGGCATCGGGTTCGCCTACGGGGCCATGCCCGCGCTCATCATGTCCGCCGTCCCCGCGAGCGAGACGGCCTCGGCCAACAGCTTCAACACCCTCGTCCGCTCGGTCGGCAGCTCCGTCTCCAGCGCCGTCGCCGGCGCGGTGCTCGCGGCCTCTGCCACGACCCTGGGCACGGTCACCGTCCCCTCGCAGGACGGCTTCCGCACGGTCCTGCTCGTCGCGGCCGGGGCCGCCCTCGTCGCGCTGGTCGTCGCGGCCTTCCTGCCGCGCCGCACGGCGACCGCGCAGCCCGCGGCCCCGCTCGCGACACCCGACCCCGCCTCCCCCACCACCGGGTCCCCCACCGGCGCCGCCGTTCCCGGCCCCCGCGTCCGCCACTCCACGGCCGGGGACGCTCCCGCGGCCACCGCCCCGGGCGTCCGGGGCACCGTCTCGGCGGCGGGCGCGCGCCCGCTGCCCGGTGCCGTCGTCACCGTGACCGACGCCGCGGGACGACAGGTCTCCCGCACCACCACGGGCCCCGACGGCCGCTTCGAGCTCGCCGTCCCGACGGGCGGGACGTACCTGCTCATCACGGCGGCACCCCAGCTCGCGCCGCACGCGACGCTCGTCGCCGTGGCCGACCGGCCCGTCACGCAGGACGTCCGCCTCGCAGGGCGCTCCACCGTGACCGGACGCGTCCTCGCGCCCACCGCGCAGGACCCCGCGGACACGGTCCCGGTCGTGCCCGGGGCGCTGGTCAGCCTCACCGACGCCACGGGCCACGTCGTCGCGACCAGCACGACGGACGGCTCGGGCACCTACGAGTTCAGCTCGCTGGCGGGCGGCGCCTACGTCCTCGCCGCCCAGGCCACCCGGCACCGCCCCACGGCGGTCGGCGTCGACCTCGGCGACGACAGCGCCTCGACGCTGGACCTCGTCCTGACCCCCGGCGCCCACCTCGCCGGCACGGTGACGGCGGGGCCGGGGCAGCAGCCGCTGGCCGACGCCGTCGTGACGCTCGTGGACGAGGACGGTCAGGTGGTCGCCCGCGCCACGACCGGTGGCGACGGCGGGTACCGCTTCGCCGACCTGCCCGACGGCGAGTACGTCCTCACCGCCGCGAGCTACGCACCCACCACCCGGCGGGTGTCGCTGGCGGGCGGGCGCGTGCACGCGACCGACGTCCACCTCGGCGCCGAGCCGGCGGACGTGCCCGCGGACGTGCCCGCGACCGCCTGACGGCCACCACCCGGCGTCGGCCCCGGGCTGCGTGCGGCACCGTCCGCGCGCAGCCCGTCGACGCCCCTGCCGGTGACGCGCTGTGGTCGAGGTGCTCCAATCGGTGAGAGCGACGGGCAGGCGGCCCGCGCTGGTCCCCGGGGAGGGCACGTGGTCCGGCGAGGTCGGCGGTGGCAGCGGGCGCGACGGCTGGGCGCCTGGCGCGCTCTGGCGGGCGCCCTCGTCGTGCTGTCGCTGGCGTGCGCGGCCCTGGTCCTGACCGGCCCCACGCGGCCGGGACCGCCGCCCAGCCGGGGCCTGCCCGACCTCTTCGCCGAGGACGTGCGCAACGCCCCGGGCGCGGCCGGGCGGGCGGCGGACCCCACCCGGGTGCCCCTGGACCAGCAGCTCAACCTCGACGCGGGCAAGCTCATCGGCGCCGGGCTGGTCACCGAGGTCCGCATCACGCAAGGCCCCCGGGTGGTGGTCTACCGGCGGCACACTCCCCCGGACGACGAGGTCAGCCGGCCGCTCGCGCCGGTCGACGAGTACCTCGACGGCGAGCGCTACCTCATCGAGGTGAGCGTGGCCCAGCCCGCGGACCTCGCGGCGCTGCGCTGGCGCCACGCCGTGCTGCAGGTGCTCGTCGTGACCCTGCTGGTGCTCGCCGCGGGCGGCCTGTGGGTCAGCCGCCGCCGCCACGCCGAGCAGGAGCGCATCACCCTGGTCGACCCCCTGACGGGTGCCGGCAACCGGCGGCAGCTGCAGCGCCTCGCGGCCCGGGCCCTGCGCGACCCCGCCGGCGGGCGGCGCCACGCCCTGCTGCTCGTGGACCTCGACCGGTTCAAGCAGCTGAACGACCGCTTCGGCCACGCCCACGGCGACGCCGCGCTGCGCCGGCTGGCCGGCGCGCTGCAGGAGGCCGTCCGCCCCGGCGACCACGTCGTGCGCCTCGGCGGGGACGAGTTCGCCGTCCTGCTGCACGACGTGCCCGGCGAGCCCCGGGACGCGCTCCTGCTGCACCAGGTGCTGCAGCGCGTCCGCCAGCAGCTGCCGGACCTCGGCGTCAGCGGCGGCGGGGCCGTCTGGCCGCGCGACGCGGCCGACCTGGCCGGCCTGACGCACGCCGCGGACCAGGCGATGTACGCCGACAAGCGGCGGCGGCGCGAGACCCTCGACCTGCGCGCCACCGACCCCGCCACCCGCTGACGGGCGCGGCTCAGCGGTCCGCGGTGCTCCGCCCGGCCGCCGCCGCGTCGTGCGAGCCGTCGTGCGCCACGTCGTGCGAGCCGTCGTCCGCCGGCCGGGTCGCGCCCAGCACCAGGTCGACGGTCCCCGCCACGCCGTCCTCGACCCGCACCGTCCTGGCCACGGGCGCGTAGCCGACCGCGGTCAGCGTGTACGGGCCGCCGGTGAGGTCGTCGAAGCGGAAGCCGCCGTCCTCGTCGCTGGCCACCGTGTCGACCACGGCGCCCGCGGCGTCCACGAGCGTGAGGGTGGCCTCCCGCACGGGCCGCCCGGAGGCGCTGACGGTGCCGACGAGGCGACCGCCCGCGCTGAGCCGGACGTCCGCGGTCGCCTCGCCCGCCTCGGGGACCTCGACGCCCTGCGCGACCGGCCGGTGGGAGTCCGACAGCGCGCTGAGGACGTAGGAACCGCCCGTGAGGCCGTCGACCCGGTAGGCCCCGCCGGCGTCCGTGCGGGTCGTGGCCACGACGGCGCCGCGGACGTCGAGCAGCGTCAGGACGACGCCGGCGACGCCGTGACGAGCGGCGGGGGCGTCGGCGGCCGAGACCCGCCCGGTGAGGGCGGCGGCCCCGGCCAGGCGCAGGTCCCGGCGCACGGGCCGGTCGGCGACGGCCACCGAGGCGGCGGCGGGCCGCACCCCGCCCGCGGCCACGATGAGGACGTAGGTGCCCCCGGCCGTCAGCGGCAGGGCGAAGCGGCCGTGCTCGTCGCTCGCCCCGCGCGCGACCTGGCGCCCCGCGGAATCGGTGACGGTGAGCGCCGCCCCGGCCAGGGCGCGACCGGCGCCGTCCAGCACGGTGCCGTGCACGGCCGGGCCCTCGACGGCGGCGTGCGCCGGGGTGCGCGGGGCGGGCACCGCAGCGGCCGCGGGGACCTGCCCGCCGTCCTCGGCCGCGAGCAGCGCGTCGAGCCCGCGGCCCTCGGCGTCCACGTTCGGCACGAGGCGCTGCATCCAGCGCGGCATCCACCACGCCGCCTCGCCCAGCAGGGTGAGAGCGGCCGGCACCAGGACCATCCGCACGACGAGCGCGTCGACGAGGACGCCCACGGTCAGCGCCATCCCGATCGTGCCGATGGTCGCCTCGCCCGAGAACGCGAACCCGGCGAACACCCCGCACATGATGAAGGCGGCCGAGACGACGACCGGGGCGGAGCGGCGGAAGCCGGCCAGCACGGCGTGGGTCGGGCTGTGCCCCTTGGAGTGCGCCTCGTGGATCGCCGAGACCAGGAACATCTGGTAGTCCATCGCGAGCCCGAACAGGATGCCCACGACGAGGACCGGCATGAAGCTCAGCAGCGGAGCGGGCTGGGCGACGCCGAACACGGCGGAGAGCCAGCCCCACTGGTAGATCGCGACGGTGGCGCCGAGGCTCGCGCCCAGCGACAGCAGGAACCCGAGGGTGGCCAGCACCGGCACCGCGAGGGAGCGGAACAGCATCACGAGCAGGGCCAGCGCCAGCACGACGATGAGCGCGATGTAGACCGGCAGCGCGTCGTTCAGGGCCTGGGTGACGTCGATGTTCAGGGCCGTCTGACCGGTCACGAGGACGTCGGCGCCGGGCGTCGAGGCGACCGCGGAGCGGATGTCGCGCACCAGGTCCGCCGTCGCGGCGTCCGTCGGGCCCGACCCGGGGACCACGGTGATCAGCTGCGTGCTGCCGTCCGCGGAGGGCACGGCCGGCGTGACGGCGACGACGTCGCCCAGGGCCTGCACCTGCCGGGTCACGGTGGCCGCGGCGGTGGCCACGGCCTCCGGCGCCGACCCGCTGCGGCCGTCGACGAGGACGACCAGCGTCGACTGGCTGCCCTCGCCGAAGCCCTCGACGAGCAGGTCGTAGGCCTGGCGCGCGGAGCTGTCCGGGTCGGCGTTCTCGGCCGACGGCAGGGCGGTGCGCATGCTCAGGACGGGCACGGCCGCGGTGCCGACGACGAGGACCGCGGCGAGCAGGGCGAGGACGGGGTGGCGGGTCACCGAGCGCGACCAGCGGCCGAGGAACCCGGGGCCGGCCAGCGTCGCGTCGGACACGTCCGCGGCCTGCTGCCCCGACTGCGCGACGGCGTCCGCCGCGCGGAGCCCGGCCAGGTCGCGGTGGCGCTCGCGCGCGGGCAGCACCCGGCGGCCGAGGACCGTCAGCAGCGCCGGCACCGCGGTCAGCGCGATGAGGACGGCGACCGCGACGGTGGCCGCGGCGGCGAGGCCCATCTGGGTCAGGAAGGGGATGTCCACGACGGCGAGGCCGACGAGCGCGACCACGACGGTGGTGCCGGCGAAGACGACGGCCGTGCCCGCCGTCCCGGTGGCCTTGGCGACCGCCTGGGCCACGGGCGCACCGGCCCGCAGCTCGGTGCGCGTGCGGGCGAAGATGAAGAGCGCGTAGTCGATCCCGACGGCGAGGCCCAGCATCGAGGCCAGCGCCGGGGTCGTGGTGGAGAGGCTGACGACCCGGCCGAGGGCGGTGATGCCGAGGACGCCCACGCCGACGCCGATGGCGGCGGTCAGCAGGTTCGCGCCCGCGGCGGCCAGGGAGCCGTAGGTCAGCAGCAGCACGATGAACGCCACGACCACGCCGACGGCCTCGGCGCTGTGCGCGCCGCCGCCCTCGGGCAGGTCGGAGGTCACCTCGACGCGGACGTCGGCACCGCCGGCGGTGGCGTCGTGGTCGGTCGCGGCCTCGAAGGCGGCGCTGGTGTCCGCGCTGACGTCCCCGGCGGCGGTGGCGAAGGTCACGGTGGCGGCGGCGATGGTCTGGTCGGCGTTGACGCGCGGCATCTGCGGCGCCAGCGGATCGCTGACGGCCGCGATCCCGTCGACGGCGCGCACCTGCGCGAGGACGTCCTCGAGCGCCGCGGCGTTCGCGCCCGTGAGGGTCTGCCCCGCCGGCGCCTGGAACACGACGGTCGCGCTCGCCCGGTCGGCCCCGTTGGAGAACTCCCGCCCCAGGACGTCGAGGCCCTGGCTGGCCTCGGTGCCGGGGATGGAGAACGAGGTGTCGGGAGACGCGCTGCGCGGCAGGCCGAAGGCCAGCGCGGCGACCGCGGCCAGCAGCAGCGCCCACACGCCGAGGACGAGGCGGTGGCGGCGGGCGCTGAAGCGGCCCAGGCGGTAGAGCAGGGTGGCCATCGGGGCTCCTCAGGGGTGGACGGACGTCCGTCGGCTCCGGTGGCGACGTCGCACGGTAACCGCGGAACCAGCCGAGCGGCAAGCGCGGGCGCTGCCGATCGGCTAGTTCCCGCCTTGCCGAGCGGCAAGCGGGCGAGGCTGCGGAGGGGCTACGCTCGGCACCGGGGTCCGAGACCCGGGACGCCCCACCCGCCCGTTCGCCCGACCGCCGACAGGAGCACCGTGACCACCGCAGTCCACGACGACCGGGCCGGCACCGGAGCCGGCCGCGCCCGGCTGCAGGAGGCGGCGCTGCGCCTGTTCGCCGAGCACGGGGTCAGCGGCACGTCGCTGCAGATGATCGCCGACGACGTGGGGGTCACCAAGGCCGCCGTCTACCACCACTACAAGACCAAGGACGAGATCGTCCTGGGCGTGGTGACGCCGCTGGTCGAGCGGCTGCAGCCCGTGCTGGAGGACGCGCAGGCCAAGCGGGGCCGCCGCGCGCAGGTCGAGGCCGTGCTCGAGGGGCTCGTCGACCTCGTCATCGACGCGCGCCGCGTGTACCGGGTGATGGCCAGCGACCCCTGCTACCCGGCGCTCGCGGCGCACGAGCCGCTGCTGCAGGGGGTCGGCGAGGGACTGGTCGCCCTGCTGTCCGGGCCCGAGCCGGACGAGGAGACGTGCGTGACGGTCAACCTCTTCCTCATGGGCCTCGTCGGGCCCCTGCGCGCGCCCGACTGCGCCGACGTCGCCGACGACACGATGCGCCGCACCCTGCTCGACCTCGGCCGCCGCCTGCTGCTGCCCCGCCGGGCCGCGCGCGCCTGAGCGGCCCCCGACCGGGCCGGGTGGCCGCACCGCGGCCCGTCACCGGCGGCGCACCCGCAGCGGCAGTGAGGCCCACGCCCGCATGGTGTTGTTCAGGTGCCGCCGCGGCGTCTCCGCGAGTTCCACCGTCTCGACCCGCTCGAGCAGGGCCTGGAGCACGGACTCGGCCTCGAGCCGGGCGACGTGCTGCCCGACGCACTGGTGCAGGCCCATGCCGAAACCCACGTGCCCCGACGGGTCGCGCCCGAGGTCGAACTCGTCGGGCCGCTCCCAGCGGCGCGGGTCGCGGTTCGCGGCGCCGAGGAACATGACGATCTTCTCGCCGTCGGGCACCACGGCGCCGCCGATCCGCACGTCGCCCGTGGCGGTGCGGAAGAACAGCTGCACGGGCGAGGCCCAGCGCACGGCCTCGTCGAAGGCGACCCGGGCCAGCCGGGGTTCCGCGCGCAGCCGCGCCCACTGCGCGGGGTGGGTCGCGACGGCGTGCAGGAGCGCCGCGAGGCCCTGCACGGTCGTGTCGACCCCGGCGGACAGCAGCGAGCGCACGACGAGCGGCGCCTGCGCGGGGGTGATGTCGCCGCGGTCGGCCGCAGCCCAGATCGCGGCGCCGAAACCGCCGGGCCGCAACGCCTCCCGCGCGCACTGCGCGTCCACCCACGCCCCGTGCTCCGCCCGCCGCGGGGCGCCCCGCGCGACGAGGGAGTTCGCGGGGCCGAACGCGTTGAACAGGTGGTCGCCGTAGGGCAGCAGGTGCTCGCGGCCCTCGGTGCCGATCCCCACCGCGTCGGGGAACACGCGCAGCGGGAACGCCTCCGCGATCGCCGGCACCGCGTCGAACTCCTCCTCCCGCAGCACCTCGTCGACGAGGTCGCGGGCGTCGGCCGCCCACTGCTCCCGCAGCCGCCGCAGCGCCCGCGGGGAGAGCACCTTCTCCAGCACGACGCGGGGCGCGTCGTGGTGCGGTGGGTCGGTCTCCAGCAGCAGGCTCGGCGGTCGCCACGGCGGTTCCCGGCGGAAGTTGCTGAGCCCCACGCCGGCGCCGGACGCGAACGCCTGCCAGTCCACCAGGGCGGCGTGGACCTGCTCGTAGCGGCCGAGGGCGTAGACGTCGTAGCGCGACAGGTGCACGACCGGGCCGGCGTCGCGCAGGGCGGCGTGGAACGGGCCGGGGTCGCCGAGCACCTCCTCGCCGAAGGCGTCGGTGTCGTCGACGGGCAGCGGCGCGGGGGTGGTCGTGGCGGGGGTGGTCGTGGCGGGGGCGGTCGTGCTCACGGGTCCTCCTGGGCTGGTGGTGGCGGTCAGACGTCGAGGACGAGGCGCCCGGAGCAGGCCCGCGAGACGCAGACGAGCAGGCAGTCGCCCGCCGCGCGCTCGGCGTCGTCGAGCACGCTGTCGCGGTGGTCGGGCACGCCCTCCAGCACCGCGGTCTCGCACGTCCCGCAGAGCCCCTGCCCGCACGAGGACAGCACGCGGGCGCCCGCCCCCTCCAAGGCCTGCAGCACGGTCGTCGACGCGTCGACGACGACGCTCGTGCCGCTGCGGGCGAGGACGACCTCGAACGGGTCGCTGCGCACGGGGGCGGCCTGCGCCGCGGCGCTGAACCGCTCGGTGCGGACGGACCCCGGGGGGCGGCCGGCGGCGGCGCGCTCGGCGTCGGCGACCATGCCCGCGGGCCCACAGCAGTAGACGCGGGCCTGCGGGCCGGCGGCGGCCACGAGCGCGGCCACGTCCAGGCGCCGGCCCTCGTCGCGCGCGTGGACCGAGACCCGCGCCGGGTCCCCGGGCAGGTCGGCGAGGAAGGGCATGGCCGCCCGCGAGCGCCCGCCGTAGGCCAGGTGCCAGTCGGCGCCGAGGCGCTCGGCCTGCTCGATCATGGGCAGCAGCGGGGTGATGCCGATGCCGCCCGCGAGGAACAGGTACTCCTGCGCGGGCACGAGGGGGAACGTGTTGCGCGGGCCGCCGACGCCGACGAGGTCGCCGACCGCGAGGTGGTCGTGCACGTGCGCCGACCCGCCGCGGCCGGCCGGCTCGCGGCGGACCGCGACGCGGTAGGTCAGCGGGTCGTACCGGTCGCCGCACAGGGAGTACTGGCGCACGACCCCGCCGGGCAGCACGAGGTCCACGTGGGCGCCGGGCGCCCAGTCGCGCAGCCGGTCGCCGGCGGGGTCCGCGAGCACCAGGACGACGACGTCGCCCGCGGTGAGCTCCCGGGCCACCACCCGCAGGACGGTGCCGCCCGCCTCGGACCCTGCCCCCGGACGGGTCCGGGCGTCGCGCTGCTCTCCCACGTCTCCTCCTCGAGCTCGGGGAGGTCAGCGTGCGGGCAGCGCCGGGTCCGGGGCCAGGGGGTTCTCACCCAGTGAGAGACCGGCTCGCCCGGGGCCGTCGCCCGGCACCCCCGCGGACAGCCGGCGGGTGGTGCCGCGGGCCGCGGCCTGCAGCGCGGGCACCAGCCGCCGCGCCGCCGAGGTGGCGGGCACGATCGCGGACAGGGCCGCGACGACGTCGCCGCGCCCGTCGCGCACGGGCACGGCGATGCCCGTGGCCTCGGGGTGGACGTGCCCGACGCAGAGCGCGTAGCCCTGCGCGCGCACGCGGGCGACCTCGGCCCGCAGCCGCGCGGCCGTCGTGATGGACGCGGGCGTCAGGCCGGGCAGCTCCGCAGCCTGCACGTGCGCGCGCACCTCCTCGGGGGCGGCGGCCAGCAGCACCAGCCCCGAGGAGGACAGGTGCAGCGGCAGCCGGCCCGCGATGCGCGAGAGGTTCACGACGGCGCCGGCCGCGCTGAGCCGCTCGAGGTGCAGGACCTCGTGGCCGTCGAGGACCGCGAGCTGGACGTGGTGGCCGACCACGCCGTGCAGGTCCTGCAGGGAGGGCATCGCGGCCTCGCGCAGGCCCAGCGTCGGCGAGGCCCGCGAGGCCAGCTCCCACAGGCGCACCCCGGGCCGCACGCGCCGGTCGTCCAGCCGGACGAGCAGACCCTGCTGCACGAGCTCGGCCACCAGCCGGGACGCGGTCGCGACGTGCAGCCCGGAGCGCCGGGCGATCTCGGACACCCCCAGCGCGGTGTCGCCCGGGGCGAAGGCGTCGAGCAGCCGCACGACCCGCGACACCACGGACTCCCCCGGCACCCGCTCAGCGTGCGGGCGCGGGGGCGTCCTGTCCACGAGCCGCCGGTCGACGGGCTCCGCGGGCCTCAGCCGCCGACGTGGATGCTGGGCCGGCGCGCGGCGTCCGGCTCGGCCGAGCGGAGGATCTCCCGCACGACGGGGGCCGTGTCCCCGCGGCCCAGGATCAGGTACCGCATGAGGTGGCCCAGCGGGTTCCCCTCGGTCCACTCGAAGTGGGCGTGCGGCCGGACGCCGGTCGCGTCGCGCAGCGCGAGGAGGATCGCCGCGATCGCGTTCGGGGCGGCGGGCGCCTCGGTGCGCAGGACCCGGAACCCGCCGACCACGACCCCGCGCACGCAGAGGACGTCGGAGAACGCCGACGGGTCGACGACGGCCACCTCGAGGAACTCGACGTCGGCCCCGCCGGGCACCGGGTCCATGCCGCGGATGCGGGCCTCCTTGGCCGCGTACTCCTCGGGCGTCCCGCTGCCCGGGCGGTTCCCGATCAGGTGCAGGGCGCCGTCGAACTCCAGGGACTCGGTGATGATGCGCCGCGCCTCCTCGTCGAACTCGATCCGCTCGGCGCGCAGCTCCGTGGTGCGCGAGACGCGGGACACGAGGGAGACGACGACGATGCCCGCGATGAACAACCCCGAGATGGCGATGCCGTCGGGCTTCTCCCAGACGTTGTCGAGCAGCGCGTACAGCAGGACCGCGGTCAGCAGCCCGAACGCCGGGGTGGCCACCCGCTGGCGCCTGCGGGCCGAGGACACCGTGACGGCCACGGCGCCCGAGACCATCATCGCCAGCACGCCCGTCGCGTAGGCGCCGGCCTGGGCGTCGACGTCGGCGTGGAACGCGATGGTGAGCAGGACGCTGATCGCCGTGTAGACGAGGACGACGGGCCGCACGGCGCGGCCCCACTCCGGGGCCATCCCGTACCCGGGCAGGTAGCGGGGCACGATGTTCACCAGGCCGGCCATCGCGGAGGCGCCCGCGAACCACAGGATCAGGACGCTGGAGACGTCGTAGGCGGTGCCGAAACCGTTGCCCAGCCGCTCGTGCGCCAGGTAGGCCATCGCGCGCCCGCTGGCCGCTCCGCCGTCGGCGAACTCCGCGGGCGGGATGAGGACGGTCGTGACGAAGCTCGTCGCGAGCAGGTAGACGCTCATGATCAGCGCGGCCGCCGTCAGCAGCCGGCGCGTGTTGCGCACCCGCGAGGCGAGCTGCTCCTCGGGCGTGCGGCCCTCCGCCGCGACCAGCGGCATCATCGAGACGCCGGTCTCGAAGCCCGACAACCCCAGCACCAGCAGGGGGAACGCGAGCACGGCCGGACCGAGGACCCCGCCGAACCCGCCGCCGCCCGCCGTGAGCCGGTCGGTCCACGCGCTGAACGACGCCCCGTCGGCCACCACGTCCGCGACGCCGACGACCACGACGGCGGCGTTCAGCAGCAGGAACGCGGCGACGAGCGGGATCGCCACCGTCACGGCCTCGTTGAAGCCGAGGAGGAACACCCCGCCCAGCACGAGCAGCAGGGCGACCGTGATGAGCACGGCGTGGCCGTCGAGCGCGGCCGGCAGGTAGGGGTTCTCCAGCAGGTGCACGCTCGCGTCGGCGCTGGACAGGGTGATGGTGATGATCCACGAGGTCGCCACGAAACCCAGGAGCACGAGGACGAACACCTTGCCCCGCCAGAACGGCAGGAGGTCCTCGAGCATCGCCACGGAACCCTGCCCGTGCGGGCTCTCGGCGGCCACGCGGCGGTACATCGGCAGCATCCCCAGCAGGGTCAGCGCCACGATCAGCAGGGTCGCCACCGGGGACAGGGCCCCGGCGGCGAGGGCGGCGATGCCGGGCAGGTAGGACAGCGTCGAGAAGTAGTCGACACCCGTCAGGCACATGACCTTCCACCAGGCCTGCGGGTGGACGTGCTCGCCCTGAGCGGCGGGCCCTGCGGGCTGCACGCGGTTCGCCAGCAGCCAGTGCCGGAACCCGGTCGCGGGCGGCCGGGGGCCTGTCGCGGGGCAGTCCACCTCGGCCGGGACGGCGTAGTCCTCCCCGACGCTCACCGCTCGGTCGAGGACAGGTACGCGGCGACCAGCTCCTGCGTCAGGCCGCTGCCGGGCGGGGCGCCCTCGACGGTGATCGCACGGCGCCCGTCCGGGGTCTGCTCGAAGAGGTCCCAGTCGCCGTCCAGGCGCGGCTCGAGCGCCAGTCCGCGGCGCTGCGCCTCGGCGGTGAGCTCACCGATCCGCGGGGCGACGCGGTCGGCGAAGGGGTCGTCCCCCAGGTGGTCGTCCATGGCCCGAGTCTGCCGCCGGGGGCCGGACGCGGCGACACGTCGCGGCCGCGGTGACCGCCCCCCGCCCTCGGGACGCCGGCCGCCAGGCGGGTCGGTAGGGTTCCCGCGACGGTCGACGGAGACGGGGACGCAGTGACGATCAGGCTCATCCACGCAGGGCTCGGCGGCTGGGGCGGGGACTGGGAGGCGAACGCGATCGGGCCGGTCGCGGAGGTCGACCGCGTCGCCGTGGTCGAGCCCCACGAGCCCACCCTGCGCCGGTTCCAGGAACTCCGCGGTCTCCCGGACGCCGCGTGCTCCACGTCGTTCGAGGAGACCCTCGCGAGCGTGGACGCCGACGCCGTGCTGCTGACGACGCCCGTGCGCACCCACGTGCCGATGGCGCTGCAGGCCCTCGAGGCCGGCAAGCACGTCCTCGTGGAGAAGCCGTTCGCGAGCACGGTCGAGGAGGCCGCGGTCGCGGTGCGGCGGGCGGAGGAGCTCGGGCTCGTGCTGCAGGTCAGCCAGAACTACCGGTTCTACCCGGCCCCGCGCGCGGCGCAGCAGCTCCTCGCGGCGGGCGAGCTGGGCGACCTGTCCGGCATCAGCGTCGACTTCCGCCGCTGGGACCACGACGCGGCGGCGGGCACCTACGGCCACTACGACTTCCCGCACCCGCTGATCCACGACATGGCGATCCACCACTTCGACCTGCTGCGCAAGATCACGGGCCAGGAGGCGGTGCGCGTGTTCGCGCGGGCGAGCGACCCGGACTGGAGCCGCTACGCCGAGGAGGCCGCCGCGGTGATGTCCATCGAGCTCGCCGACGGCCTCGTCGTCAGCTACCGCGGCAGCTGGGTCAGCCGCCTGCCGCAGACGAACTGGGGCGGCACCTGGACGGTCGACGGGTCCGAGGGCGCGCTGACCTTCACCACCCGCGCCGGGGGGCCCGCGGGCCCGGACGGCGACGCCGTGACCGTGTTCCGGCCCGGCGCCGACCCGGCACCCGTCCCGCTGCCCGAGATGCCCCTGTGGGGACGCTCCGCCGGCTTGCAGGAGTTCGCCCGCGCCGTCGAGGGCGGTCCCGCGTCGGAGGCGAACGCCCGCGGGAACCTCGGCAGCGTGGCCCTCATGGAGGCCGCGACCCGGTCCGCGGCGTCCGGGCGCGTCGAGGACGTCGTCGTGCCCGCCGACCTGCGCGTCCCGCCCACCCCCCGCACGGAGGTCCCCCGGTGAACGACGCTCCCGTCCGCGTGACGGTCTGGAACGAGAACGTCCACGAGTCCACGGGCAACCCGCCGAGCATGGCGCAGGACTACCCCGACGGCCTGCACGGCGCCATCGCCCAGGCCGTCGCGGAGCTCGTGCCCGGGGCGCAGACGCGCACGGCGGTGCTCTCCGACCCGGAGCACGGCCTGAGCGAGGAGGTCCTCGCGCAGACCGACGTCCTCATGTGGTGGGGGCACGTCGCGCACGGCGACGTCGCCGACGAGGTCGTCGACCGCGTGCAGCGGCACGTGCTGGCCGGGATGGGCCTCGTCGTCCTGCACTCGGGCCACTTCTCGAAGATCCTCATCCGGCTGCTCGGCACCACGTGCTCGCTGGCGTGGCGCAACGAGGGCAAGCGCGAGGTCGTCTGGACCGTCGCGACCGCGCACCCGATCGCGGCGGGGGTCCCGAACCCCTTCGTCATCGAGCAGCAGGAGATGTACGGCGAGCCCTTCGACGTGCCGGCGCCCGACGAGCTGATCTTCATCAGCGCGTTCCCGGACGGCGAGGTGTTCCGCTCCGGCATGACGTACCTGCGCGGGCGCGGGCGGATCTTCTACTTCAGCCCGGGCGACCAGGAGTACCCCGTCTACCACCACCCCCAGGTGCGGCGGATCCTCGCCAACGGCGTGCGGTGGGCGCACCAGCCCGGCCTGGAGCGCGCCGTCCCCGCCGTCACGAACCCCGCCACGGGACCGTTCTCCCCCTCCGGGGACTGACCCGACCTAGGCTGCGGGGATGGCGACGTCCCCCACCGCGGCGCAGGTCCTCGAGCTCGCCGGCCGCGAGGTGACGATCACCAACCCCGGCAAGGTGGTGTTCCCCGACGCCGGCCACACCAAGGCCGACCTCGTCGCCTACTACCTCGCGGTCGCCGACGGGGCGCTGCGCGGGGTCCGCGGCCGGCCCATGGTCCTCAAGCGGTTCGTCAAGGGGATCGGCGAGGAGGCCGTGTTCCAGAAGCGCGCCCCCGCCAAGCGCCCCGACTGGGTCGAGGTCGCGGAGCTGCACTACGCGTCGGGGACGTCGGCCGCCGAGACGGTCGTCCGCGACGAGGCCGGGCTCGCCTGGGTGGTCAACCTCGGGTGCGTCGACCTGAACCCGCACCCGGTGATGGCCGAGGACCTGGAACACCCCGTCGAGCTGCGCATCGACCTCGACCCGATGCCGGGCGTGGACTGGCAGCAGATCGTCGACGTGGCGCTCGTCGCGCGCGAGGTCCTCACCGACCACGGCCTCACGGCGTGGCCCAAGACGTCCGGCTCCCGCGGCATCCACGTCTACGCCCCGCTCGACGCCGTGCACGCCTACCGCGAGGTGCGCCTCGCCGCGGAGACGGTGGCGCGCGAGATCGAGAACCGCGTGCCGGAGCTCGCGACGAGCCGGTGGTGGAAGGAGGAGCGCCAGGGCGTGTTCGTGGACTTCAACCAGAACGCCAAGGACCGCACGGTCGCCAGCGCCTACTCCGTGCGCGGCCGCGCCGACGCCCGGGTCTCGACGCCGCTGGAGTGGGACGAGGTCCGCGAGGTCGACCCCGCCGAGCACACGCTGACGACGGTGCCGCGCCGGTTCGCCGAGCGCGGCGACCCCTGGGCCGGCATGGACGGCCTCGGAGGTTCCCTCGGCCCGCTGCTGGAGCTCGCGGAACGGCTCGGGCCGGCCGAGAAGGCCCCGCGCGGCAAGGGGTCGCGCACCATGACGGTCCCCGTGATCGAGGTGGCCCGGGCGCGCACGAAGCCCGAGGTGCTCGCGGGCCTGGAGACGTGGAAGGGCCGCCACCCCGAGGTCGTGCCGCTGCTCGAGGAGCGCGACGTGCTCGTCGACGGCATGCGGGGCAGCAGCTCCCTCTGGTACCGGGTGCGGATCAACCTGCAGCACGTGCCCGAGGAGCTGCGGCCCGAGCAGGCCGCCCTCGAGGTCGACTACGACCCGTGGGCGACCTACCGCGGGAGCCAGCGCCGCCGCTGACCCTCAGCGGCGCAGCACGTGCCCGGCCCCGCGCGGCAGCCGCAGGCCGCCGACGGTGCTGGCCAGGGCGGCCACGGCCATGACGAGGAGCGCCACCCGGTACCCGTGAGGTGCTGCGGCGCCGGGGGTCAGGGCCTGCGCGCTGCGGACGGCGAGCGCCGCGACGGCCACCCCGAGGCCGGTGGCGAGCTGGGCGCTGACGGCGGCCAGGGCGTTGGCCGGGCCCATCCGCGGCGGCGGGACGTCGGCGAACTGCAGGGTGTTGTAGGCCGTGAACCCCACCGAGCGGGCGACCCCGGAGACCAGCAGCACGAGGGCGACCAGCGCCCGCGGGGTCCCGGGCTGCAGCGCCGCGCTCGCGACGAACGTGGCCGCGAGGACGACGGCCGCGACCAGCGCGATCGGCACGACGGGGAACCGGCGCAGCAGCGGCGTCGTGAACGGCTTGATCCCGAGGTTGCCCACGAAGACCCACATGAGCATCAGCCCGGCGTCGACGGGGCTCCAGCCGAAGCCGTCCTGCAGCAGCAGCGGCACGAGGAACGGCGCGGCGCTGACGGCCGCGCGGTAGACGGACCCGGACCCGTTGGAGACCCGGAAGGTGGGGATCCGCAGGGTCGTGAGGTCCAGGAGGGGGTGCTCCGCGCGGCGCAGCCACCACCACGACGCGAGGCCGCTGACCGCGGCGAGGACGAGCAGGGCGCTCCCGCGCCCCGCCGTGGCCGGGTCGGTGACGGCCTCGAACCCCAGGACGAGCGCGGCGATCGCGACGGCGCTGCCGAGGAGGCCGGGGACGTCCAGGGGGCGCCGGCGCGTCGCCACGTGCGGCACGACCCGCCAGGCCACGACGAGCAGCAGCACCCCGACGGGCACGTTGACGAGGAAGATCCACGGCCAGCCCGCGTACTCGGTGAGCAGGCCCCCGACGAGCGGCGCCACCACGGGCGCCACGAGGGCGGGCCACGTCAGGTAGGCGATGGCGCGCACCAGGTCCGCCTTGCCCGTCTCGGCCAGCACCACGAGCCGCCCGATGGGGACCATCATGCTGCCCGCGAAGCCCTGGACCAGGCGCGCGAGCGTCAGGGTCCGCAGGTCCGGGCTCAGCGCGCAGGCCACCGACGCCAGCGTGAACAGCGCCACCGCGCCGAGGAACACGGGCCGGGAACCCCACCGCTCCGCGAGCCAGGACCCGAGCGGGATGAACGCCGCGACCGCGACCAGGTAGGCGGTGATGGCGATGCTGACCTGCGCGGCGGGCACGCCGAAGCCGCGGCCGATCGAGGTGGTCGCCGTCGCGAGGATCGTCGCGTCGAGGTTCTCCATGAAGAACGCCGCGGCGACGACCAGGGCGACGGAGCGCGACCAGCCGCGGGCCGCGGGGTCGCCGAGCGTGGAGGGCAGGGAGCTGCCGCCGGGTCCGCTCACCGGCCGTCGTCGTAGCGGCGCTGGGCGTCCAGGACGCCGCCGAGGTGCTCGACCGCCCACTCCTCCAGCGCCCGCAGGGGTTCGCGCAGGGAGGTGCCGGCCGCGGTGAGGCGGTACTCCACGCGCGGCGGGACGACGGGGTGCACGGTGCGGGTGACGAGGCCGTCGCGCTCGAGGGCGCGCAGCGTCTGCGTCAGCACCTTGGGCGAGACGCCCTCGACGCGGCGGGCCACCTCGGAGAACCGCAGCGTCCCCTCCGCGAGCGCCCCGATGACCAGGACGGTCCACCGGTCGCCGATGCGGTCGAGCACCCGGCGGGTCGGGCAGGCCTGCCGGTAGGGGTCGCCCGCGGGCACGGGGGCGGCGGGGTTCGGCGAGGGGGGGCTCGCGAGGTCGGGCACGCCCCACAGGTACCAGGCGGGGGCGCTTCCGTCCACGCAGCGACTACCCCTCGGGAACCGCCTCGCCGCGCAGCACGGGCGCGGGCCCCGCCGCGGGCAGCGGGGTCCGGGACCGCACGGCGCGCAGCAGGGACGCGACCGCGACGACCCCGGCGGCCGCGCCCCAGACGGCGACGACCACCTCGGCGGGGGGCACGACCGAGTTCACGACGGCGCCGGGCAGCGCGACGACGAGCCACTCGGGCCGGCGGGCCAGGGCGGCGAGCGCGACGACGGGCAGCGCGTACCAGGGGTAGTTCGGGGTCAGCACGAGCAGCGTCGTGCCGTACAGGACGACCGCCCCGACGAAGGGCCGCTCCGGGTCGGTGCGCCACGCGACGACGACGGCGACGGCCAGCAGCACCGCCACCGCGAGCGCCGAGCGCGCGGCCGGCGGCACCTGCAGCACGGCCAGGACGGAGAACTTCGTGGCGCCGGAGTCGAAGCCGTTCTCGTCGAGGTAGCCGCCGAGGTAGCCGAACACCAGTCCCCCGGCGCCGAGCACGTAGGGGACGTAGGTGGCGGCGACGGTGAGCAGCGCGACGGGCGCCGCGAGCCAGGGCCCGAAGCGGTGCCGCAGCGGCACGGTCACGGGCAGCAGCGCGAGCGGCAGCAGCTTCGCGGACACCGCGAGGCCGAGGGCGATGCCGCCGAGGACGGGCGCGAGCACCCTGCGGCGCAGGCTGAGCAGCGCGAGGGCGGCCACGGCCGCGGCGGCCACGAGGACGTCGGCGTGGGCGCCGTTGCCCGTCTCGGCCAGGGTGACCGGCGCCCACCCCCACACCAGCGCCCAGCGCGGGTCGCCGCCCCGGCGCGCCAGGACGAGGCCGATGACGAGGGTGGTGAGCAGCGCCAGCAGCGCCGAGCTGATCTGCAGGCCCAGGGTCCCCGCCGACCACGGCGTCACGAGCGCGACGGCCGCGAACCAGGCCTCGGCCGCCGGCGGGTAGATGGTCACGGTGCGGGGCCGGTTGATGCGCACCCGCGGGTCGTCGTGGATGACGGCGTCGAACGCGGCGCGCTCGCGGGGCAGGTCGCGCACCGTGGTGAGGCCGCTGCTGTCGTCCGGGCCGAGGCCGGGGAAGAGGATCGGGTCGCGCAGCCGCGCGAGCGCGTCGTCGGCGGGTGCGTAGCGGTAGGGCGAGACGCCCGCGACCTGCACGCGGCCGTCCCAGGCGTAGCGGTAGGCGTCGGTGGACGACAGCGGGATCGAGCTCAGCCCCGGCAGCTGGCAGAGCGCCGCCACGAGCAGGACGAGCCCGAGCGCGCGGCGCCGGCTGCGGGGCGTCGCGGGGGCCGGCGCCCGCAGCGCCCACCAGGCGCTGAGCCCGAACGCGGCCCAGGAGGCCAGCAGCACCGCGAGCCACGGGGCCCGCGCCGCGCCCATGGGCCCGACCACCAGCATGGCGACGGACGCGGCGACGCTGACGGCCCCCGCGACGGCGAGCCGCACGAGCCCCGGCCGGGCGAGGTCGGGTTCCGCGCCGCCGGCGCTCTCGCTCTGCACGCTGAGGACGATCCCAGACGCGCTCGCGGCCCGCCCGGGCGCCGTGCCGGGGCGGGCCGCGGACGTCAGGTGGTCGCCGCGGTGCCGGTGCCCCCCGTGCCGGTGTCCCCCGTGCCGGTGTCCGCGGGCGCCGGGCGGGTCCCGCCGCCGAACCCGCCCCGCCCGCCGCCGCCGCCGGCCGCGGCCGTCTCGACGGTCGCCGCGGTCGCGGTGCCGACCTGGGTGAGCCCGTCGACGGTCGTCGTGCTCGTCGCCCCGGTGCCACCGGCCCAGACGGTGTACGTCTGCCCGGCGACGAGGCCGGTCGCGGCGACGACGACGGAGGTCGCCGCGGGCTGCGGGTAGCTCGCCACGACGTTCCCGTCGGCGTCGGCGAGGGCGACGAGCTGCCCGGCGCTCACCCCGTCCGTCGCCACGGTGACCGCGGCCGGCGCGCTCAGCGTGCCGTTGACGTCGAAGGCGCCGTCGCCGCCGCCTCCGCCCGCCGCGGCGCTCACGACCGTGGTCCCCCCGCTGATCGTGGCGGACCCGTTGGAGTCGATCCCGTCGCTGCCGGCGGTGACGAGCACCGTTCCGCCGCTGACGGTCAGCAGGACCCCGTCCTCCGCGTCCTCGCCCCCGCCGCTGACGCTGCCGTCGGTCGCGTTCAGGCCGTCGTCGGAGGCGGTGACGTCGACGGCGCCGCCGGTGACGGTGATGACCGCCGCCTCGAGGCCCTCGCCGGAGGCGGGGACCGTGAGGCTGCCGCCGGTCACGTAGACGGCCCCGACCGCGTCGGCGCCGTCGGACTCGCCCGAGACCGTGAGGGTGCCCCCGTCGACGAGGATCCAGCCCAGCTCCCCGGCGGTGTCGTCGTCGGACTTCAGGCCGTCGCCGCCGGCGCGGACGGTGAGGTCCCCGCCCTCGACGACGAGGTAGTCCTTGCCGCGCAGGCCGTCGTCGACCGCGTCGACGGTGATCGTGCCGGACAGGACGACCAGCCCGTCCTTGCTGGCGATGCCGTCGTTGCTCGCCCCGGTGACCGTCAGCGAGCCGGTGCCCGCGATGGTCAGGTCGGCCATCGAGAAGAGCGTGGCGGTGGGGGCGTCCTCCTGGTCGTCGTCCGCGGCGGAGGCGGCCGAGTCCGCCAGGACGTTGGTGGAGCCGTCGGCCAGGACCACGACCGCCTCGTCCGCCGCGGTCACGACCAGT
The DNA here is from genome assembly GCF_011839805.1 of Kineococcus rubinsiae. Classification (GTDB taxonomy): domain Bacteria; phylum Actinomycetota; class Actinomycetes; order Actinomycetales; family Kineococcaceae; genus Kineococcus; species Kineococcus rubinsiae. The sequence goes on from NZ_VWPY01000001.1 coordinate 347,116, forward strand.
GGCGACGTGGTCGAGGACGTGAGGTCGACCCCGTCCAGGACGAGGACGACCTTCCCCTCCCCCGCGCTGTCGACGACGACCTGGCCGTCGGTGAGGGTCCCGGACAGCGTGTAGGTCCCCGCCTGGGTGATCGTGACGACGTCCCCGTCCACGCTCGCGCCCGCCCCGTCGACGGTGCTGGCGCCGTCGGCCAGGGAGACGGCCGTGGCGGTCGACACGTCGACGTCCCCGTCGTCGGCCTGGGCGTGGGTGTCGGCGAGGGTGGGCACGGTCGAGGCGATCGTGCTCGCGTCGACCGTGCTGCTGCTGGAGGCGCTGGTCGAGCCGGTGACCGCGTCGGTGCCGGCGGTGCACGCCCCCAGGGCGAGGACGAGGGCGGCGGCGCCCGCGGCGACGAGGCGGCGGAGCGGGGCGGGGTGCGTCATGAGGTGGTTCCTCCGGTGGGCCGGGTCGGGCAGGACAGGTGGCGTTCGAGGGCGCGGTGCCACTTCAGGCGCGGCAGCCCGGGGTGCAGGGCGGCCATGCCGGCCCCGAACTTCGAGATCCGCACGGGCCGGTGCCCCCGCGCCCAGAGCAGGCGGTCGACCGGCGAGGGCGTCGACCCGGTCTTCGTCTCGACGATCGCGAGCCGCGGGCGCGTGAGCTCCCGACCGCTGGTGAGCGAGGCCCAGCCGAGGTCGACGTCGACGGTGACGCGGGCGGCGGCGCCCGGGAGCAGCAGCGTGCTGCGCCGGTAGGTCGTCACGAGCACGGGCCGCAGGGCTCCCGCGGTCCCGGGCCCCACCACGCCGTCGAGCAGGGCGGTCCCCTCGGGGCAGAAGGCTCCCTGCGCCGGGCCGGGACGGGCGAGGCGCCGCTTCACGGTCTGGTTCCGCGGGCCGGCGGTCTTCACCTCCAGCCACGTCCCACCCGTGTCCTCGTAGGTCCGGTCCCGGACCTTCCACCGGCCGCGGGAGGAGCGGCCGGAGGTGAGGTAGCTGCGCAGGTCGGGGGTGTCGAAGTACGTGGAGCGGTAGCCGAAGTCGCGCTCCCCGTCGATGCGCAGGACGCGGGTGCCCGGGGGCACCTGCCCCAGGAGGGCGTCGACCTCGTCGATCCCGACGACGTACTTGCGGTCCACCCGGACCAGCAGCTCGGCCTCACGGACCAGGTCGTCGAGCCCGACCGCCGGGAGGTGGCGGAGCCGGACCGGGGCCGGGCTCACCGCAGCGACTCGACGCGGTGAGGCTCGAACCGCTCGGCCGGGACGACGGCGGGAGCCGTCTCCGCGGCGGCGGGCGGCCGGTAGCGGACGTCGACGAGGGTCGTGTCGTTGACCAGGTCGGTGCGCAGGACCTTCGTGGCGAGGACCGGTCCGCCCACGAGCGCCTCGAGGTGGTGGCGCAGCGCCGTCTCGTCGGTGTGGGCGCGGTCCAGCAGGAGCTGCTGGGAGCGCGTGCGCGGGCTGACGCGGGGGTGGTCGCCGATCGCGACGGCGGCGAGCACGGCGGCCATGAGCGCCAGGTCGACGAGGTCGGCGCCGGCGCTTAGCCCGCCGAGCAGGCCCAGCGCGAGCGCCGCGAAGTAGTAGGCGACCTCGTGCTGGGACAGCTCCTCCGACCGCAGCCGGATGATCGACAGGATGCCGAACAGGCCGAGCCCGAGGCCGGCCCCGATGGTGCTGCTCGCGAGCGCCGCGGAGACCGCGAGGACCCCGACGTTGGTCGTGAGGAAGGCGACGACCAGTTCCGGGCGGCGGTGGCGGGGCAGGAAGAGCCCGAAGACGAGGATCGTGATCCCGGCGAGGTCGGCCAGGGGAAGGACGTACGGGGCCATGGGATGCCCTCCGGTTCAGCGGCAGGTGGACGACACCACGGAACCGGAACCGCCTGTCCCCCTGCGCTGACCCTCCCGTGCGCCTCCTGTGAGCCGCGGGCAGGTCCCGGGTCGGGGGACCCGGGTCAGCCCTCCCGGCCGGTCGGGACCCGGCTCCTCCGGCGGAACTGCGGGGCGAGGGACGCAGGCGGTGCGAGCAGCGCCAGCCGGGCGCCCGCCTCGACCACCGCGGCCGGGAGGTCGACGCGGGGCACCGCGCGGGCGAAGTACCAGCCCTGCGCGGCCCCGCAGCCCGCGGCGCGCAGCTGCTCGGCCTGGCGGGCGTCCTCCACGCCCTCGGCGACGACCGACATGCCGAGGGCCCCGGCCAGGGACAGCACCGCCAGCACGAGCGCCCGGTCGCGCGGGCAGGAGGCCATCCCGGCGACGAAGGAGCGGTCGACCTTCACGACGTGGAAGGGCAGCTCCTGCAGCTGCGACAGCGAGGAGTAGCCGGTGCCGAAGTCGTCCAGCAGCAGCGTCACGCCGAGGTCGCGCAGGCGCTGCAGCACCTCCGCGGCGGTGCCGCCGGTGACGACGGCGGTCTCCGTGAGCTCCAGGCCCAGGCTGGCCGCCCCCAGGCCGTGGCGCGCCAGCAGCTCGGCGACCCGGTCGGGCAGGGCGGCGGTGAGCTGGTGGGCGCTGACGTTGACGGCGACCTGGAAGTCCTCGTCCACCTCGCCGCGCGCCCGCCAGCCCGCGAGGTCGCCCAAGGCGCGGTCCAGCACCCAGTCCCCCAGCGCGGCCACGAGCCCCGCGCCCTCGGCGACGGGGACGAACTCGTCCGGACCGACGGCTACGAGCTCCGGGCTCGACCAGCGCAGCAGCGCCTCGGCCCCGAGGGTGCAGCCGGCGGCGGCGCCGGAGAGGGCGACGACCGGCTGGTAGTGGACCGTCAGCTCGTCGCGCTCCACGGCCTGCTGCAGGCCCTGCTCCAGCATCAGCAGGCGCTCGGCGCGGGCGGAGACGTCGTCGGAGAACAGCCGGAAGGCCCCGGGGCCGCTGCGCTTGGACTCGTACATGGCGGCGTCGGCGTCGCGCAGCAGCGTCCGCGGCGTCGCCCCCTCCCCGGCGACCGCGACCCCGGTGCTGCCGCTGACGTGCAGGCTGCGCCCCCCGACGGCGAACGCCCCGCCCCACACCGCGGTGAGCCGGGCGGCCACCCCGACGGCGTCCCGCCCGGCGCCGAGGCCCTCGCAGACCACGGCGAACTCGTCGCCGCCGAGGCGGGCCAGCACGTCGCCGGGTTCCAGCGCCGCCAGCAGCCGGGGCACCACCTGCTGCAGCAGCGCGTCGCCGCTCTCGTGGCCGAAGGTGTCGTTGACGTGCTTGAACCGGTCCAGGTCGATCAGGAGGACGGCCACCGTGCCGCCGCGCGCGGCGCGCCGGGCGAGGGCCGCGCGGGCGGCGGCGGTGAGGATGCGGCGGTTGGGCAGCCCCGTCAGGGGGTCCTGGGTGGCGCTGCGCCGCAGCCGGGCGGTCATCCGCGACGTCAGCATGCTGGTGATGAGCACCGTCGCAGCGAAGATCACCACACCCACCGCCTTCGCGGCCGGTGCGCCGGGGACCCACCACGAGGCGACGACCAGGGCGGTGCAGCCCGCGGCGACGTGCAGCCAGCGGGCGCGCGCGGAGAAGATCCCCGCGTAGGGCGCCGTCCACAGCAGGAACAGCAGCAACGGGCCGCCCGGGGCCCGGGCCACGACGTGCGCGACGGCGACGACGACCTGCGCGGACAGGATGCAGGCGTGGGACAGGACCGTCAGCGTCGACGAGGACACCCGCACCACGCTGACGACGCCCATCGCGGTCCCGGCGCCGAAGGCGGTGAGGGCGCAGGCCAGGACCGGCGTCCGCGTCGCGTCGGGCAGGACCAGCAGGGCGAAGGCCAGGGCCAGGGCACCGCCGAGGACGTACTGCAGGCCCAGCACGCGGGCCAGGCTGCGGCGGGTGAACACGTCGTCGGCGACCTCGGCCGCGACCAGCGGCGCGAGTGCGCGCCACATCTGAGCGAGATCCACGAGCGAACCCCTCCAGCCCCCGCCCCGCGGGGCGCCCGCCCCTACCGTCGCTCCGACCGTACTGCAGCCGGTGCGCAGCGGGCGGTGGCCGGACGGCGGGTCGTCAGAGCCAGTCCTTGGCCCGGAACACCGCGTAGAGGCTGACGCAGACGCTGAGGATGACCCCGAGCACGACGAAGTACCCGTACCGGGTGCTCAGTTCCGGCATGTTCTGGAAGTTCATGCCGTAGATCCCGGCGATCGCCGTCGGCACCAGGGCGATCGCCGCCCACGCGGAGATCTTGCGCATGTCCTCGTTCTGCCGGGCCGCGACGCGGTTCTGCCGCACGCTGACCTGCGTGAGGTGCGCCTGCAGCACATCGGTGAGCAGCCGGTCGTAGCCGTCGATCGCGTCCACGGCGCGCAGCAGGTGGTCGAGGACGTCGCGGTAGTACGGGCGCTTCTCGGCGGCGATCGTGGCCGACGCCGTGGAGCCCGGGTCCCCCTCGACGAGGCGCTGCAGCGGCCCGACCAGCGGCCCGACGGACCGCTTGAACGTGAGCACCTCGCGCTTGAGCTTGTAGATCCGCTCGGCGTGGTCGTCCTCGCCCCCGCTGAACACCGCCGCCTCGATCTCCTCGATGTCGATCGCGATCTCGTCGACGGCCTCGGTGTAGCCGTCCACGACGTGGTCCAGGAGGCGGTACAGGACGGAACCCGGGCCCGTCGGGGCGTGCTGCGCGTCCGAGTCCACCTCGGCCCGCACGCCCGCGACGACGGTCGACTCGCCGTGGCGGACGGTGATGAGGAAGTGCTCCCCCAGGAAGATCGCGATCTCGCTGACGTCGACGACCTCGTCGTGGTCGACGTAGCGCACGGGCTTGAGGACCGCGAACGTCATGCCGGGGTACTGCTCGAACTTCGGCCGCTGGTGGGCGTTGATGGCGTCCTCGACCGCGAGCGCCGGCAGCTGGAAGAACCCGGCGAGCCGCTCCAGGTCCCGGGCGCTGGTGCCGTGCAGGCCGATCCAGACGAACCCGCCGTCGGTGCGGGCGGTCGCCAGCGCCCCGTCGAGGTCGTCGACGCGGCAGTGCCCGCCCTGGGCGTCGTAGAGCTTGCAGTCGACGACGGGCAGCATGGCCAGCCCGTCGCCCCGCCCGCGCGGCGCGGCGTGGTCGGCCTCCGCCTCCGCCTCCGCCTCCGCCGGGACCGGCGGCGGAGCGGCGGCCGGGGGTGCGCCCGCGCGGCGGCGCAGCGACAGCGGTCGAGCGGTCACGGGGTTCCTCCTCGGGGCGGACGGTGCGGGCGGGCCGCCGGACACGTTCCCACTGTCACACCTCCTCCTCGCGCACGGGTCGCGCCGCCTCGTCGGGGACGAGCACGTGGGCGTGCCCGGCCAGGGGCAGGTCCAGCACCATCGTCAGCCCGCCGCCCGGGGTGTCCTCCGCGACGAGGTGGCCCCCGACCGCCTCGGCCAGGCCACGGGCCACGGCGAGCCCCAGCCCGAGCCCCGCGCCGGAGCGGTCGCCGAGCCGCTGGAACGGCGTGAAGGCCCGCTCCTTCGCGGCGCCGGCGAGGCCCCGGCCGTGGTCGACGACGAGCAGCCGCACCTGCCGGCGGCCGTCGTCCACGGAGACGCTCGCGACGACCTCGACCCGCGCGGGTGCCGCGGCGCCGGGGCCGGCGCCGCCGCCGTGGCGCTGGGCGTTCTGCACGAGGTTGGCCACGACCCGCTGCAGGAGACCGGGGTCGGTGCAGACCGGCGGGAGGTCCGCGGGCACGTCGACGGAGAGCCGCGCGCCCTCCCGACCCGAGACGTCGAGACCGGGGACGTCGAGGCCGGCGACGGCGAGGTCGACGACCTCGTCGAGGCCGACGACGACCATCCGCGGCTCGACGACGCCGCTGCGCACGCGCGTGAGGTCCAGCAGGTCGTCGATGAGCCCCTGCAGGCGGTCCGCCGAGCCGCCCACCGAGGCGAGCAGCTCCGCGCGCTCCGCCGCGGACAGCTCGATGTCGGTGGCGCGCAGGCTGTCCACGGACGCCTTGAGGGTCGCCAGCGGGGTGCGCAGGTCGTGGGAGACCGCGGTGAGCAGGGCACCGCGCACGGCGTCGCCCTCCTCCAGGCGCCGGACCTGCGCGGCCTCGGCGCGCAGCCGCTGGCGCTGGCGCAGCGCGGCGAGCTGCCCTGCGAAGGCCACCAGGACGCGGCGGTCGTCGGCGCTGATCAGCCGGCCGCGCAGGGCGAGGCAGACGGTGTCCTCGACGACCACCTCGGCGTCTGCGTCGGCCGGTGCGCCGCACGCGGGGTCCCCGGCCGCGGCGACCAGCCGCCAGGGCGACGCCGCGTCGTCGCGCTCGAGGAGGCTCACGGCGTCGACCGCGAACGTCTGGCGGGTGTGCTCGAGCGCCTCGTCGAGGGGGTGGGCCGCGACGAGGGCGGTGCGGGTGAGGACCGACAGCGCCTCGGTCTCGGCGCGGCTGCGGGCCGCGTCCTGGCTGCGGCGGGCGGCGCGGTCGACCGTGCCCGACACCGCGACGGCGACGAGCAGGAACACGCCGAGGGCGGCGGCGTTGGCCGGCTGGGCGATCGTGAGCTGGTGCAGGGGCACGGTGAAGAACCAGTTCACCAGGAGGCTGCCGAGCAGGGCCGCGCCCAGGGCGGGCCACACCCCGCCGGTGAGGGCCGCGGCCACCACGACGACGAGGAACGGCATGAGATCGGTGGACAGGTCCTGGGGCGGCAGGGCGAGCAGCAGCGCGGTCAGGACCGCGGGACCGCCGAGGGCGACGAGCCAGCCGAGCAGCCGGCGGCTGGGCGAGAGCGCGGCGCGCGCGCGGCGCGGCAGGCGCAACCCCTCGGGGTGCTGGTCGTGGGTGACGACGAGCACGTCGATGGCGCCGGAGCCGCGCACCACGCCGTCGCCGACGCTGCGCCGGAACAGGGCCGACAGGCGCCCGTGCCGGCTGGCGCCCACGACGATCTGGCTGGCGTTCAGCCCGGTCGCGAACTCCAGCAGCGACTGCGCGACGTCCTCCCCGACGACCTGGTGGTAGGTGCCGCCGAGGGTCTCGGCCAGCGCCCGCTGCTGGGCGAGCAGGACCGGGGAGGAGCGCACGAGCCCGTCCGCGCTGGCCACGTGCACCGCGTGCAGCTCCCCGCCGGCCCCGCGGCCGGCCAGGCGCGCGGCCCGGCGCACGAGCGTGTCCCCCTCGGCTCCCCCGGTGAGGGCGACGACGACGCGCTCGCGCGCCGGCCAGGGCGCGTCGATCCCCTGCTGCGCGCGGTAGCGCTCCAGCCCCTCGTCCACCCGGTCGGCCAGCCAGAGCAGAGCGAGCTCCCGCAGGGCCGTGAGGTTGCCGAGGCGGAAGTAGTTCGACAGCGCCGCGTCCACCTTGGTGGAGGCGTACACGTTGCCGTGCGAGAGCCTGCGCTGCAGGGCCTCCGGGGTCATGTCGACGAGCTGGACCTGCTCGGCGCGGCGCAGCACCTCGTCGGGGACCGTCTCGCGCTGGCGGACGCCGGTGATGTGCTCGACGACGTCGTTGAGGGACTCCAGGTGCTGGATGTTCACCGTGGACACGACGTCGATCCCCGCCGCGAGCAGTTCGGCGACGTCCTGCCACCGCTTGGGGTTCTTCGCCCCCGGCACGTTGGTGTGGGCGAGCTCGTCGACGACGGCGACCTCGGGGGCGCGGCGCAGGACGCCCTCGAGGTCCAGCTCGTCGAACTCCACGCCGCGGTGGGTGCTGCGCTGCCGCGGCATGACCTCGAGCCCCTCGAGGGCGGCGGCCGTGCGCTCGCGGCCGTGGGTCTCCACGACCGCGACGACCACGTCGGTGCCCCGCTCGGCCCGGCGGTGGGCCTCGTCGAGCATCGCGAAGGTCTTGCCGACCCCGGGGGCGGCGCCGAGGAAGACCCGCAGCCGGCCGCGCTCGCCCACGTCGCCCCTCCGCCGTCAGCCGGCCGTCGCGGCGAGCGCGACGTTCAGCTCGAGGACGTTCACGTGCTCCTCGCCGAGGAACCCCGCGGCCCGCCCGGACGTGTGCGCGGCGACCAGCCCCGCGACGACCGTCAGGTCGAGGCCGCGGGCCCGCGCGACGCGCGCCACCTGCTCCTGCGCGTACGCCGGCGAGATGTCCGGGTCGAGCCCGCTGCCGGACGCGGTGAGCGCGTCGGCCGGGACGGACGCGGGGTCGACGCCGTCGGCGGCGGCCACCGCGGCCCGCCGCTCCGCCACCGACGTCGCGAGGTCGGTGCTCTCCGGCCCGAGGTTGGAGGCGCCGGAGGCCAGCGGGTCGTACCCGTCGCCCGCCGCCGAGGGCCGGGGCGCGAACCACTGCGCGCCCGTGAACTGCTGCCCGATCAGCGCCGACCCGACGGGCCGGCCGTCCACGCGGACGACCTGCCCGTCGGCGCGCTCGGGCACGAGCCGGCCGACGGCGTAGACGACGCCGGGGTAGACCAGGCCGAGCAGCGCGGTCATGGCCACAAGCAGGACGAGGCCGGTGCGCGCCTGGCGCACGAGAGCGGTGAGCGAGGCCGTGGGAGCCCCGCCGTTCTCCGTCGAACCCGCGGGTTCGAGGGTGGCGGTGCTTGCGGTGGAGGACATGTCAGCCGATCCCCGGGATGGTCGAGACGAGCAGGTCGATGAGCTTGATGCCGACGAACGGGACGAGGACGCCGCCCAGGCCGTAGACGAGGATGTTGCGGCGCAGCAGGGCGGCGGCGCTGGAGGGCCGGTAGCGCACGCCCCGCAGGGCCAGCGGGATCAGCGCCACGATGACGAGGGCGTTGAAGACGATCGCCGAGACGATGGCGGACTCGGGCGTCGCCAGCCGCATGACGTTCAGCCGGTCCAGCTGCGGGAACGTCGTGACGAACATCGCCGGGATGATCGCGAAGTACTTGGCGACGTCGTTGGCGATGGAGAACGTCGTCAACGCCCCACGCGTGATGAGCAGCTGCTTGCCGATCTCCACGATCTCGATGAGCTTGGTGGGGTCGGAGTCCAGGTCCACCATGTTCCCGGCCTCCTTGGCGGCCGAGGTGCCCGTGTTCATCGCGACGCCCACGTCGGCCTGGGCCAGGGCGGGGGCGTCGTTGGTGCCGTCGCCCATCATGGCCACGAGCCGCCCGCCGGACTGCTCCTGGCGGATCAGGGCGAGCTTCTCCTCGGGCGTGGCCTCGGCGAGGACGTCGTCGACGCCGGCCTCGGCGGCGATGGCCCGGGCCGTGCGCTCGTTGTCGCCGGTGACCATGACGGTGCGGATGCCCATGGCGCGCAGCTGCTCGAAGCGTTCCCGCATGCCCTCCTTGACGACGTCCTTGAGGTGGACGACGCCGAGCACGCGGGCCTGGCCGCGGACGGACTCGGCCACGACGAGCGGGGTCCCGCCCGCGGTCGAGACCTCCTCGACGCACCGGCCGACCTCGGCGGGGACCTCGCCGCCCTCGGCGCGCACCCACCGGGTGACGGCCGCGGCGGCGCCCTTGCGGACCTGGCGCACGCCGTCGCCCGCCGTGGGCAGGTCGACGCCGCTCATGCGGGTCTGCGCCGTGAACGGCACGAACGTCGCACCCGGTAGCTCGCCCTCGGCGCGGGCGCGCAGCCCGTGGTGCGCCTCGACGAGCACGACGATCGAGCGGCCCTCGGGGGTCGCGTCGGCGAGGCTGGACAGCTGCGCCGCGTCGGCCAGCTCGGCCTCGTCCACCCCGGGGGCGGGGAGGAGCTCGTGCGCCTGGCGGTTGCCGAGGGTGATGGTGCCCGTCTTGTCCAGCAGCAGCGTCCCGACGTCCCCGGCGGCCTCGACGGCCCGCCCGGACATGGCGAGCACGTTGCGCTGCACCAGCCGGTCCATGCCGGCGATGCCGATCGCGGACAGCAGGGCCCCGATCGTCGTGGGGATGAGGCAGACCAGCAGGGCCACCAGGACGACGACGCTCTGCGGGCGGCCGGAGTAGACGGCCATGGGCTGCAGCGTGACCACGGCCAGCAGGAACACCAGCGTGAGGCTCGCCAGCAGGATGTTCAGGGCGATCTCGTTGGGCGTGCGCTGGCGCGCGGACCCCTCGACCAGGGCGATCATCCGGTCGACGAAGCTCTCGCCCGGCTTGGCGGTGATCCGCACGACGATGCGGTCGGACAGGACCGTGGTCCCGCCCGTGACCGCGCTGCGGTCACCGCCGGACTCGCGGATGACCGGTGCCGACTCCCCCGTGATGGCGGACTCGTCGACGCTCGCGACGCCCTCGACGACGTCCCCGTCGCCGGGGACGGTCTGCCCGGCCTCGACGACCACCAGGTCGCCCGGGCGCAGCTCGCTGGAGCGGACGTTCTCCTCCGCGCCGCAGCCGGGCGGGAGCCGGCGGGCGCTGGTCTCGGAGCTGACCTTGCGCAGGGACGCGGCCTGCGCCCGGCCGCGGCCCTCGGCGACGGCCTCGGCGAGGTTGGCGAACACGACGGTGATCCACAGCCAGACCACGATGACCCAGGCGAAGACCGACGGGTCGCTGACGGCGAGGACGGTGGACAGCGCCGCCCCGACGGCCACGACGAACATGACGGGGGTCTTCACCAGGTGGCGCGGGTCCAGCTTGCGCAGCGCGTCCGGCAGCGACGCGACGAGCTGGCGGGGGCTGAAGGCCCCGCTGGCGACGCGGTGCGGCGCAGCGGTTCCGGCCGGCTCCGAGGGGCCGGCGGGGGTGGAGGTGCCGGGGAGGGTGGGCGTGCTCATGCGAGAGCCTCTGCGAGGGGTCCGAGGGACAGGGCGGGGAAGAACGTGAGACCGGCGACGACGAGGACGACCGCGGCGTGCAGGCCGGCGAACGTGACCGAGGACGTCGGGAGCGTGCCCGTGGTGGCGTCCGCGGGCCGCTGCCGGGCGAACGCCCCGGCCAGCGCCAGGACGAGGAGCAGCGGCACGAAGCGGCCGAGCAGCATGGCCAGGCCGAGCGCGGTGTTGTAGAAGGGCGTGTTCGCGCCGAACCCGGCGAAGGCGCTGCCGTTGTTGTTGGCCGCCGAGGCGAAGGCGTACAGCAGCTCCGAGAGCCCGTGCGGGCCGGAGTTCAGCATCGCCGAGCGGGTCGACGCGCCGGACAGCGCGACGGCGACCCCGACGAGCAGGGCGAACGGCGTCGCGAGGATGTACAGGGCGACGAGGGTGATCTCGCGCTGGCGGATCTTCTTGCCGAGGTACTCCGGCGTGCGGCCCACCATGAGGCCGCCCAGGAACACCGTGAGGATCGCGAGGACGAGCATCCCGTACAGGCCGGAACCGACCCCGCCGGGGGTGACCTCGCCGAGCATCATGTTCAGCAGCAGGGCGCCGCCGCCGAGGGCGGTGTAGCTGTCGTGGAAGGAGTTCACGGCGCCCGTGGACGTCATGGTCGTCGAGGTCGCGAACAGCGCCGACGCCCACTCGCCGAAGCGGACCTCCTTGCCCTCCATCGCACTGCCGACGGCCTGCGGCACGGTGCCGAGCGCGTGCGTCTCGGCCCACGTCGTGACGGCCAGGGACGCGCCCCACAGCCCGCCCATGACCGCGAGGATCGTGAGGCCCTGCCGGTGGTCGCCGACCATCGTGCCGAACGCGCGGGGCAGGCTGAACGGGATGACCAGCAGCAGGAACACCTCGAGGAGGTTCGAGACGGCGTTCGGGTTCTCGAACGGGTGGGCGGAGTTCGCGTTGAAGAAGCCGCCGCCGTTGGTGCCGAGCTCCTTGATCGCCTCCTGGGAGGCGATCGGCCCGCCGACGATCGTCTGCGACCCGCCGGCCAGCGTCGTGTACTCCGTCGCACCGGTGAGGTTCTGCACGACGCCGGTCAGGAGCAGCAGGACGGCCGCGAGGAGCGCGAGCGGGAGCAGGACGCGCACGGTCGAGCGGACGAGGTCCACCCAGAAGCTGCCGATCGTCGACGTCCCCCGGCTGACCAGGCCGCGCACGAGGGCCACGGCGACGGCCAGCCCGACGGCCGCGGAGAGGAAGTTCTGCACGGTGAGGCCGGCCATCTGCACGAGGTGACCGAGGGCCGACTCCCCCGAGTAGGACTGCCAGTTGGTGTTGGTCACGAAGGACACGGCGGTGTTCCACGCCTGCGTCTGCTCCATCGCGCCGAACCCGAGCGAGAGCGGCAGGAAGCCCTGCAGACGCAGGAACGCGTACAGCAGCAGGATCGAGACGGTCGAGAAGCCGACGACGGACAGCGCGTAGGTGGGCCAGCGGGTGTCGGCGTCGGCGTCCACGCGCAGCAGGCGGTACGCGGCCCGCTCGACGCGCAGGTGGCGCGACGAGGTCATCGTGCGGGCGATGTGGTCGCCCAGCGGCACGTGGACCGCGGCGAGCAGCAGGAGCAGGAGGCCGATCTGCAGGAGACCGGCCGCCGTGTCGGACAGGGAGCCGGCGTCGGACAGGGAGCTCACGACGCCTCAGAACCTCTCGGGGCGCAGCAGGGCGAGCAGCAGGTACCCCGCGAGCAGGACGGCGAGGACGAGGCCCACGGCCTCACCCGCGCTCACCGGCGTTCCAGCGCGCGGACGAGCAGCGTCGCGACCAGCGCGAGCACGAGGGTGAGGGCGACGAACCCGAGGTCGAGCACGGGGACTCCTGGGGAGGGGGTGGACGGTGGCACGTCCGGAGTCCAGCACCGCGGGACCCCCGCCCCGTCCGTCTTGACGCCCCCCTGACGCGGGCACCCCGTTCCTTGACGCGTCCTTGACGCGTGGACCGCCGCCCCCCGGGTAGGAGCGGCCCGTGGACGAGATCCAGGACCCCGCACCGGACAGCGCGATGGCCACCGGCAGCGACGCCGGGGAACCGGGTGGTCCCGGCCCCGGTGACTCCCCCGGCGGGGACGCGCCTCACGTCGAGGCCTCGCCGCAGGCCGGCCTCTCGGCGGACGACGACGCCCCGCTGCCCGCCCTGACGCCGCGGGACGGCGCCGACGGGGACCCGGCCGACGGCCTGACGCCGTCGTTCCGGGAACCTCCCGCCGACGCCTGAGCCCACCTCTCGACCTCGTCGTCGCCGACCGTTGACGCGTCCGGACGACGGTCGTAGTCTCGGCAATCGATTATCGATCAGAGGAGCGACGATGCTCGCAGCGCGCTACGTCAGCGCCCGCACCGTGGAGGTCGGCCCGGCCGACACCGCGCCGCCGGCCGCCGGTCAGGTCCAGGTCGCCCCCGCGTTCACCGGGGTCTGCGGGACCGACCTGCACATCTTCCACGGGGACATGGACCAGCGGGTCTCGCGTCCCGCCGTCATCGGCCACGAGGTGTCCGCGGTCGTCGCGGCCGTCGGCGAGGGCGTCGAGGGCTGGGCGGTCGGCGACCGCGTGACCGTCATGCCGCTGGCCTGGGACGGCACCTGCCCCGCGTGCCTCGCCGGGAACCAGCACGTCTGCCAGCACCTCGACTTCATCGGCATCGACTCCCCCGGCGGCCTGCAGCAGCGCTGGAACGTCCCCGCCTCCACCCTCGTCCGGCTACCCGACGGGCTGTCGCTGCGCGACGCCGCCCTGGTCGAGCCGACCGCGGTGGCCGTGCACGACGTGGGACGCGCCGGCGTGCAGGCCGGGGAGACGGTCGTCGTCGTCGGCGCGGGGCCGGTCGGCCTGCTCATCGCCCTCGTCGCCACCAGCACCGGCGCGGACGTCCGCGTGGTCGAGCTCGACGCGCACCGGCGCTCGGTCGCCGCGGGCCTCGGGCTGCAGACGCTCGACCCGCGCGAGCAGGACGTCGTCGCCGCGGTCGAGGAGTGGACCGGGGGCGCCGGCGCGGCCGTAGCCTTCGAGGTGTCCGGCGCCGCCGGCGGCGTCACGACCGCCGTCGACGTCCTGGGGGTCCGTGGGCGCCTCTGCCTCGTGGCCATCCACCCCACGCCGCGCGAGGTGAACCTGCACCGGTTCTTCTGGCGGGAGCTGACGCTCATCGGCGCCCGGCTGTACGAGCGCAGCGACTTCGAGCGGGCCGTCGAGCTCGTCGCCTCGGGAGCGGTCCCGGCCGACACCGTGATCTCCCGCGTCGTGCCGCTGGCGCAGGCCGCGGACGCGTTCGCCGCCCTCGAGGGTGGCGCGGGCGTCGTCAAGGTCCTCGTCGACTGCCGCGAGGACACCGGAGCGCCCCGTGGCTGACGCACCGGCGAACCCGTTCGACCTCACGGGCCGGCTCGCGGTCGTCACGGGCGCGCGCCGCGGCATCGGGTTCGCGATGGCGACGGCGCTGGCCGCCGCCGGCGCGGACGTCATCGGGGTGAGCGCGCAGCTGGAGGACGGTAGCGAGGTGGAGCAGGCCGTGCGCGGGCTCGGCCGCACCTTCGAGGGCCTGCGCGTCGACCTCTCCGACCGCGCCGCCACGACGCAGCTCGCCGCCGACCTCGCCGCCCGCGACCGCCCCGTGGACGTGCTGGTGAACAACGCGGGCACCATCCGCCGGGCCCCCGCGGCCGAGCACCCCGACGCCGACTTCGACCACGTGCTCGAGGTCAACCTGGCCGCCCCGTTCGTGCTGGCCCGCGGCCTCGGCGCCGCGATGCTCGCCCGGGGTTCCGGCAAGGTCGTGTTCACGGCGTCGCTGCTGAGCTTCCAGGGCGGCATCAACGTCCCCGGCTACACCGCCGCGAAGTCCGCCGTGGCCGGGCTCACCCGGGCCCTGGCCAACGAGTGGGCGGGGCGCGGCGTCAACGTCAACGCCATCGCGCCCGGCTACGTCGCCACCGACAACACCGAGGCCCTGCGCGCCGACGCCGCCCGCAGCGCCTCGATCCTCGAGCGCATCCCGGCCGGGCGCTGGGGCACCGCCGACGACCTCGCGGGCGCCACCGTCTTCCTGGCCTCGCGCGCCTCGGACTACGTCCACGGCGTGGTCCTGCCCGTGGACGGCGGGTGGCTCGGCCGGTGAGGACGCGAGAGGCTCCACCCCGGTGCGGGGGTCCCCGCACCGCAGGTCACGAGATCGGAGAACCGTCGTGAAGCTGGTGCGCGTGGGTCCCGCGGGCCGTGAGGTGCCCGCCGTCCTGACCGACGACGGTCGCCTGCTGGACGCCTCGGGCGTCGTGGCCGACATCGACGGCGCGGCGCTGTCGCCCGAGGGGCTGGCCGCGATCGCCGCCGCCGTCCCCGGGCTGCCGGAGCTGCCCGCCGCGGAGCACCGCTTCGGCGCCCCGATCGCGCGCCCGGGCAAGGTCGTGTGCATCGGGCTGAACTACGCGCTGCACGCCAAGGAGTCCGGCGCGGACATCCCGGGGGAACCCGTGGTGTTCCTCAAGACGACGGACACGGTCGTCGGCCCCCACGACGAGGTGCTCGTCCCGCGCGGCAGCACCAAGACCGACTACGAGGTCGAGCTGGCCGTCGTCATCGGCCGCCGGGCGCGCTACCTCGCCGACGCGGACGAGGCGCTCGCGTGCGTGGCCGGCTACGCCGTCAGCAACGACGTGTCCGAGCGGGAGTTCCAGCTCGAGCGCGGCGGCCAGTGGGACAAGGGCAAGAGCTGCGAGACGTTCAACCCGCTGGGCCCCTGGCTGGTCACGGCCGACGAGGTCCCCGACCCGCAGGCGCTGCGGCTGTGGCTCAGCGTCGACGGCCAGGTGCGCCAGGACGGCGGGACCTCCGACATGGTGTTCGGCGTCGCGGAGATCGTCCGCTACCTGAGCCAGTTCATGGTGCTGGAACCCGGTGACGTCATCAACACCGGAACCCCGGCCGGGGTGGCGCTGGGCCACCCGGAGCCGAAGCCGTACCTGCGCGCCGGCCAGGTGGTCGAGCTCGGGATCGACGGCCTCGGCGTGCAGCGCCAGGTGGTGGGGCAGGCGTGAGCGGCGGGGACTTCAGCGGTCTCGCGGCCCTCGTCACGGGGGGCGCGTCGGGCATCGGCCGGGCGACCGCCCTCATGCTCGTCGCGCGCGGCGCGCGCGTGGCCTCGCTCGACCTGCGCCCCGCCGAGGAGACGCCAGGGATCGTGGAGGTCCTCGCCGACGTCTCCGACGACGCGTCCGTGCGGGCGGCCGTCGGGCGCGCCGCCGCGGAGCTCGGTGGTCTCGACGTCGTCGTGAACAACGCGGGCGTCGGGGCGCGCGGCACCGTGGAGGACACCGAGGACGACGAGTACCGGAAGCTGTTCGAGGTCAACGTCCTCGGCATCGTCCGCGTCAGCCGCGCCGCCATGCCGCACCTGCGGCGCTCCGAGCACGCGGCCATCGTGAACACCGGCTCGATCGGCGGCTGGACGGGCCTGCAGCAGCGGGCCGCCTACGACGCCTCGAAGGGCGCGGTGCACGGTCTCACCCTGTCGATGGCGGCCGACCACGTGGGCGAGGGGATCCGCGTCAACGCCGTGGCCCCCGGCACCGCGGACACCCCGTGGGTGCAGCGGTTGCTCGCCAGCGCACCCGATCCCGAGGTCGAGCGCCGCTCCCTGGAGGCGCGCCAGCCGCTCGGCCGCCTCGTCTCCGCCGACGAGGTCGCGCACGCCATCTGCTACCTCGCCTCCCCGCTGTCGGGTTCCACCACGGGAACCCTGCTCGGCGTCGACGGCGGTTCGCACAGCCTGCTCATCACCCGCTGATCCCCCCAGGAGCCCCGATGTCGACGACGACGCTGCCCACGCGGACCCTGCCCACGTCCGGGCTCGAGCTGACGGAACTCGGCTTCGGCGCCGCCGTCATCGGCAACCTCTACCGCGAGACGTCCGACGAGGACGCCCGCGGTGCCGTCGACGCGGCGTGGGAGGCGGGCATCCGCTACTTCGACACGGCCCCGCACTACGGGCTCGGCCTGTCGGAGCGGCGGCTCGGCGCGGCCCTGGCCGGGCGCCCGCGCGACGAGTTCGTGCTCTCCTCCAAGGTGGGTCGCCTCCTGGTCCCGAACGAGGAGCCGACGGAGCAGGACACCGAGGGGTTCGCCGTCCCGGGCGACGTGCGGCGGGAGCTCGACTACAGCCGCGACGGGGTCCTGCGCTCGATCGAGGCGACGCTGCAGCGCACCGGGTTGGACCGGATCGACGTCGTGTACGTCCACGACCCGGACGAGCACTGGCGGCAGGCCGCCGACGAGGCCCTGCCCGCGCTCGCGGAGCTCCGCGACCAGGGGGTCGTCGGGTCGATCGGGGCCGGCATGAACCAGTCCGCCATGCTCGCCCGGTTCCTGCGCGAGACCGCGGCGGACGTCGTCATGCTCGCCGGGCGCTACACCCTGCTGGAGCAGGACTCCCTCGACGACGTGTTCCCCGCGGCCGAGGAGAGCGGCGGCAGCGTCGTCGCGGTCGGCGTCTTCAACTCCGGTCTGCTCTCGCGCGACCGGCCCGCGCCGGGGGCGAAGTTCGACTACGCGGACGCTCCCCCGGAGCTCCTGCGCCGCGCGCACGCCATCGCCGACGTGTGCGAGCGGCGCGGCACGACCCTGCCCGCCGTGGCCGTGGCGTTCCCGCTCGCCCACCCCCGCGTCGTCAACGTGACCCTGGGCATGCGGACCGCCGACCAGGTGCAGCGCAACGCCGGGCTCGTGACCCAGACCGTCCCGCCGGCCGTGTGGGAGGAGCTGCGCGCCGAGGGCCTGCTGCGCGAGGACGCCCCGGTCCCCACCGCCTGAGCGCTCAGCCGCGTGGCACCCGGGTGCGGGCGGGCGGACCCTCCGGGGCGCGCACGACGAGGTGGCGCTGCGCCGCGGCGTAGGCCAGCACGTCCGCCAGCAGCACGCGGCGGTGGGTTCCGGGCTGGGTGTACGGCAGCGCGCCGCTCTCCAGCAGCCGCACGAGCGTCGGCCGGCTGACGCCGAGGACGTCGGCGGCCTCCTGCGTCGTGAGCATGGCCTCGTGCGGGGTGAGGGTCACGGCCTCGCCGTGGGCGAGGGCGGTGACGAGGACCCGCAGCGCCCCGGCGAGCTCGGCCGGGACCGCGGCCGAGTGCCGGCCGGCCCGCAGGACGAGGGCGGCGGAGGGGTTGCCGCGCAGCAGGTCGGCGAGGTCGTCGAGCCCCTCGAGCTCCGGGCGGACGGTCACCTCGGCACCGTGCGGGGCAGGCGTGGAGGACACCTCGCGACGGTAACGCAGCCGTCTCGAATCGAACAAGACGAAAACCGCCGGTACAGTGGGGACGAACCGACCTGCCCCCCGACGTGAGGACCGGCCGTGCTCGCTCTGCTCGTGCTCCACACCGTCGCCGCGCTGGTCGCCGTCCCCCTGGTGCGGCTGCTGGACCGGCGCGCCTTCCCCCTGCTCGCCCTCGCCCCCCTGGCCACGACGGTCTGGGCCGCCGTGCAGGGACCCGCCGTGCTCGACGGTCGCGGCCCCGTCCAGGTGGTGCCCTGGGTGCCCTCCCTCGGCGCGGAGCTCGCGTTCCGCCTCGATCCGCTGTCGTGGGTGCTGACCCTGCTCGTCGGGGGCGTCGGCGCGCTCGTGCTCGTCTACTGCGGCGGCTACTTCCCCGCCGGCGACCCCCGCACCGCCCGCTTCGCCGCCGTGCTGACGGGTTTCGCCGGCGCCATGACGGGGCTGGTGCTGGCCGACGACCTGGTGCAGCTCTACGTGTTCTGGGAGCTCACGACCGTCTTCTCCTACCTCCTGATCGGCCACGACGCCGCGAAGCGGACGGCGCGGCGGGCCGCGACGCAGGCACTGGTCGTCACGACGTTCGGCGGGCTCGCGATGCTCGTCGGGATGGTCGTGCTCGGGCAGGCGGCCGGGACGTACCGCGTCTCGGAGGTGCTCGCCGCGTTCCCCACCGGCACGGGGGCCACCGTCGCCGTCGTCCTCCTGCTCGCGGGCGCGCTGTCGAAGTCGGCGCTCGTCCCCCTGCACTTCTGGCTGCCCGCCGCGATGGCGGCCCCCACGCCCGTCAGCGCCTACCTGCACGCCGCGGCCATGGTGAAGGCGGGCGTGTACCTCGTCGCCCGGTTCGCCCCGGCCGCCGCGCAGCTGCCCGCGTGGCAGGTCACCGTCCTCGCCCTCGGCCTGACGACGATGCTGCTCGGCGGCTACCGCTCGCTGCGCCAGCACGACCTCAAGCTGCTGCTCGCCTACGGCACGGTGAGCCAGCTCGGGTTCCTCGTCGTCCTCGTCGGTGCCGGCACGCGCGCGGCGATGCTCGCGGGCACCGCCCTGCTCGTCGCCCACGCCACGTTCAAGGCCGCCCTGTTCCTCGTGGTCGGGATCGTCGACCACCAGACCGGCACCCGCGACCTGCGGGAGCTGTCCGGGCTGGGTCGCCGGATGCCGCTGCTGGGCGCGGTCGGGACGGTCGCCGCGCTGTCGATGGCGGGCGTCCCGGTCACGGTGGGGTTCGTCGCCAAGGAGGCGGCCTACGAGGCGTTCCTGCACGAGCGGCCCTGGGTGCTCGCCGTCCTGGTCGCGGGTTCGGTCCTGACCGCCGCCTACTCGGCCCGCTTCGTGTGGGGGGCGTTCTGCCGCAAGCCGGGTGTGGCCGACACCACCGCGGCGCGCCCGGGTGCGGCCCTGCTCCTCCCGCCGCTGCTGCTGGCCGCCGCGACCCTGCTGCTGGGGCCCCTGTCGGGGTTCCTCGACGTCCCCGCCGCGCTCGTCGCGCAGCAGCTGCCCGACGACGGGGAACCGCTGCAGCACCTGGGGCTGTGGCACGGGTTCACCCCCGCCCTCGGCCTGACGGCCCTCACGCTGGCCGCCGCGGCCGCGCTGTTCCTGCTGCGCGAGCGCGTCTCGCGGGCGCAGGACCGCGTTCCCGTCGTCGCCGACGCGGACCGCGCCTACCGCCGCACCGTCCGCGTCGTGGACCGGATCGCGGTCGAGGTTACCGGCGCCACCCAGCGCGGGTCGCTGCCGCTCTACCTGGCCTCGATCCTGCTCGTGGTGGTCGTCGTGCCCGGCGGGGCGCTGGTCTGGAACCGGCCGTGGCCGGCCGACGTCGTCGTGGCCGACAGCGCGGGGCAGGTCCTCGTCGGGGCCGTCGTGATCGCCGCCGCGGTCCTCACCGTCCGCGCGCGGCGGCGGCTGCGGGCCGTGCTGCTGGCGGGTGTCACGGGGTACGGCACGACCCTGCTGTTCGTCCTGCACTCCGCCCCGGACCTCGCGCTCACCCAGGCGCTGGCCGAGACCCTCACCCTGGTCGTCTTCGTGCTGGCGCTGCGGCGGCTGCCCCCGCACTTCTCCGCCCGGCCGCTGCTGACCTCGCGCGGGGTCCGCGTCGGGATCGGCGTCCTCGTCGGGGCCTGCACCTCCGCCTTCGCCCTCGTGGCCGCCGGGGCCCGCGTCGCGGTGCCGACGTCGGTGGACCTGCCGCAGTGGGCCTACGACTACGGCGGTGGCCGGAACGTCGTCAACGTCACCCTCGTCGACGTCCGCGCGTGGGACACCATGGGCGAGATCTCCGTCCTGCTCGTCGCCGCCACCGGCGTCGCGAGCCTCGTGTTCCACCGCCGTCGGAGTCCGGGCGCCGTCGCCGCCGCTCCGCCCGAACCCGCGCCGGAGCGGGTGTCCGGCGACGGAACCGTCTCCCCCGAGCGCCGCTCGGTCGTGTTCGAGGTCGTCACCCAGCTGACGTTCCACGCGGTCGTCGTGTTCTCCGTCTACCTGGTGTTCGCCGGGCACAACGCGCCCGGCGGGGGCTTCGCCGGCGGGCTCGTGGCCGGGCTCGCCCTCGTCGTGCGCTACCTGTCCGGCGGGCGCCGCGAGTTCGACACCGCCGTGCCCATCAGCGCCGGCTGGCTGCTCGGGCTCGGCCTGTTCCTGTCCGCCGGCACCGGCCTGGTCGGGATCCTGCTGGGGGGCAACGTCCTGCAGACCGCGATCATCGAGTGGGACCTGCCTGTCCTGGGGCACGTGAAGCTCGTGACGTCGCTGTTCTTCGACGTGGGGGTGTACCTGCTCGTCCTCGGTCTCGTGGTCGACGTCATCCGCAGCCTCGGCACCGAGGTGGACCGCCAGATCGAGGAGCACGACGAAGCAGACCCGTCCGACGACGACGTCCCCGAGGAGGCGCTCGCCCGATGAGCCCCAACGTCACCCTGGTCCTGGTCTCCGGCGTGCTCGTCGCGTGCGGGGTCTCCCTCCTGCTGGAACGCACCCTCACCCGGGTCCTCGTCGGCGTCGTGCTGCTCGGCAACGGCGTGAACGTGCTGTTCCTCGTGGCCAGCGGGCGCCCCGGAGGTGCGCCGATCCTCGGCGTCAGCGAGGCCGCGGACATGAGCGACCCGCTGCCGCAGGCGATGGTGCTGACCGCCATCGTCATCACCCTCGGGATGGTCGCGTTCGTGCTCGCGCTGAGCTACCGCAGCTGGCAGCTCAACGGTCACGACGAGGTGCAGGACGACGTCGAGGACCGCCGCATCGTGCGGCGCGCCGAGCTCGACGAGGCCTCCGCCAGCTACGACGACGACACCCGCGACACCCCCGAGCCCCGGGCCGTCCCGGGGCACCGCGACACCCCGCCGCTCGCGGACGCGCTGCGGCCCGACGACTCGGAGGCCGTCGGCCGTGGTTGATCCCGCCACCCTCGTCGAGGGCACCGCCGAGTGGGCCCGCGTCCTGCTCCCGCTGCCCGTCGTGCTGCCCCTGTTCGGCGCCGGGCTGACCCTGGCGCTGGCGCACCGGCCCCGGGCCCAGCGCACCATCAGCGTGAGCGTCCTGTCGATCGTGCTGGCCGCGGCCGTGACGATGCTGGTGCTCACCGACCGCGGCGCCGGCACCTACTCCGTCGACGTCGGCGGGTGGCCCGCGCGCCTGGGCATCCCGCTCGTGGCCGACCGCCTCTCCACGCTGATGCTCGTGGTCAGCTCGCTCGTCACGCTCGCCGTCCTCGTGTACTCCCTCGGCCAGGGCGTCGCCGACGGCGAGCGGGGCACCCCCGTCTCGATCTACCACCCGACGTACCTGGTGCTGTCCGCCGGCGTCTCCAACGCGTTCCTGTCCGGGGACCTGTTCAACCTCTACGTCGGCTTCGAGATCCTCCTCGTGGCCAGCTACATCCTGCTGACGCTGGGCGGGACGCGAGCCCGCGTGCGGGCCGGCACGACGTACGTCGTCGTCAGCCTGCTCTCCTCCATGATCTTCCTGACGGCGATCGCCCTGATCTACGCCGCGACGGGCACGGTGAACATGGCCGAGCTGTCGGTGCGGCTGCAGGAGATCGACCCGGACGTCCGGCTCGTCCTGCACCTGCTGCTGCTCGTCGGGTTCGGCGTGAAGGCCGCAGTGTTCCCGCTCTCGGCGTGGCTGCCGGACAGCTACCCGACGGCGCCCGCCCCCGTGACCGCGGTGTTCGCCGGGCTGCTGACGAAGGTGGGCGTCTACGCGATCATCCGGGCCGAGACGCTGCTGTTTCCCGGCGGCGAGGCGGACCGGCTGCTGATGTGGGCGGCGCTGGCGACGATGCTCGTCGGCATCCTCGGGGCGATCGCCCAGAGCGACGTGAAGCGGCTGCTGTCGTTCACCCTGGTCAGCCACATCGGGTACATGGTGTTCGGGATCGCGCTGGGCAGCGCCGCCGGGCTGTCGGGCGCGGTGTTCTACGTGGCCCACCACATCACCGTGCAGACGACGCTGTTCCTGGTCACCGGGCTCGTCGAGCGGCACGCGGGCAGCACGAACCTCGACGCGCTGGGCGGTCTGGCCCGGCGCGCGCCGCTGGTGGCCGTCCTGTTCTTCGTGCCCGCGATGAACCTCGCCGGCATCCCGCCGTTCTCCGGGTTCCTCGGCAAGCTGGGGCTGCTGCAGGCCGGCGTGGACGACGGGAGCCCGCTGGCGCTCCTGCTGGTCGCCGGCAGCGTCGTGACGAGCCTGCTGACCCTCTACGCCATCGCGAAGGTGTGGAACCGCGGGTTCTGGCAGGAACCCCCCGCCCCCGAGGACCGGCCCGTGCGCGAGGACGGCGACGTCGGCGGTGGCGTGACCACGGCCGTGACCGTGGGCGAGCGGACGTCGGCGACCCTGCTGGCCCCGACCGCGGGCCTCGTCGTCGTCGGGGTCGCCCTCACCGCGATCGCCGGGCCGCTGTTCGGCGTCAGCGACCGCGCCGCGGCGGACCTGCTGCAGCGCACGCCGTACACCTCCACCGTCCTGCACGACCGGGTGCCGGAGGTGGGCCGGTGACCCGGATCCCGGTGCGCGAGCGCGTCAGCCTGCCGCTGCTGACCGGGCTCGTCGTCCTGTGGCTGCTGCTGTGGGGCGACGTGTCCTGGGCCAACGTCCTGTCCGGCCTCGCCGTCGGGCTGCTCGCGACGCTGGTCCTGCCGCTGCCCGCGCTGCGGGCCCCCGTGCGGCTGCGGCCGCTGCGCGTCCTCGCGCTCCTGGCCCGCTTCGCCGTGGACCTGGTGCGGGCCAGCGCGCAGGTCGCCTGGCTCGCCGTGCGGCCGGGGCAGCAACCCCGCAACTCCGTCGTCGGCGTCCCCCTGCACAGCGGGTCGGACCTCTTCGTGGCCGCGACGGCCCAGCTGACGTCCCTCGTGCCCGGCAGCGTGATCGTCGAGATCGGGCCGCGGCCCGGGGAGGAGCAGCCGGTGTGGATCTACGTGCACGCGCTGGGTGTCGCGGACCCCGCGGCGCGGGACCGGGCGCGCGCCGCGGTGCGCGCTACCGAGCGCCGGGTCGTCCGGGCCTTGGCGACGCGCGACGCCCTGGCCTCCTACGAGGAGCGCTGCCGCGCCGCCGACGTCGCGGATCGTCGCGAGGAGGCCTCCCGGTGAGCGTCGTGGTCGGGACCTGCCTGGCGATGCTCACGGTGGCGGCCGCGCTGGCGCTGCTGCGCGTGGCGCGGGGGCCGACGATGCTGGACCGCGTCGTCGCCCTCGACATCATCGTCGCCGTCGTGGTCATCGCCCTGTGCGTGGAGGCGGCCGTGAACCGGCACGCCACGACGCTGCCCGCCATCGTCGTGCTGTCCCTCGTCGGGTTCCTCGGCGCGGTGTCGATCGCCCGCTACGCGGCGAAGGAGGAGGAGCGGTGAACGGTTCCACCGTGCTCGACGTCGCGTCCGCCACCTTCCTGCTGCTCGGGTGCCTGCTGACCCTGCTCGCCGCGGTCGGGCTGCTGCGGCTGTCCGACGTCCTCGCGCGGCTGCACACCGCGGCCAAGCCCCAGGTGCTCGGCGTGCTCCTCGCCCTGCTCGGCGTCGGCCTGCAGCTCACCGACGACGCCGACGTGGCGATGCTGGTCGCGATCGGCGTGTTCCAGCTGCTCACCGTTCCCGTGGCGGCGCAGCTCGTGGGCCGGGCGGCCTACCGCTCGGGTCAGGTGGACGTCTCGCAGATCGACGCCGACGACCTCGCCGACCGTCTGGCCGAGGAGGAGCACGACCGCGGTCACACCGGCGCGTGACCGCCCGCGGTGAGGCCCAGTGCCTGCGCCACACGGTCCACCGAGTCCCGCTCGGACCTCCCGCGGTCGACCTCCTCGACGGTCAGCCCCAGCAGTCGTGCCTGCCGGCGCAGCTCGTCGGTGAACATCCGGTCCCGCGTCAGCAGGTTCTCCAGCGCACGCGCCGGAGCGCTCGTGCGGCCGGCGATCTCCCACAGCCCGCCGCGGGACGCCAAGGCCGCGCGCCGGAACTCCGGGGTGGGCAGCAGCCACACCGCCTGGCGCGGAGCGCTCAGGAGCGGCGCCACGAGCGCCGGCAGCAGCCGGAAACCCTCGACCAGGACCACCCGGTCCGTCGGGAGAGCCAGCAGGTCCTCCACGACAAGCCCGAATCCCTCGCCCCCGAACCAGGGGAACGTCCGCAGCATCTCCTCCGGCGTCCGGAGCAGCCACCGCTCGTCCGTGCTCATCGCGGAGAAGGCCTCGAGGTCCGGGCAGTCGCCCGGGGGGCAGCGTTCCGCGTGGTCGGTCAGGTGCGCGTCCGTGGCGTAGACGACCAGGTCGTGCTCGGCGACCAGCCGGCGGGCCACGGTCGACTTTCCGGCCCCGCTGCCTCCGCCCAGCCAGCGGACGTGGCGCAGGCGGCGCGCCAGGTCGAGGGCGGACCCGTCGTGCCCGTCGATCCTCGACACGCTGGCCTCCCGCCGTCTCGCCGGCGGCCGCGCACCGCGCCGGGACTCCAGATCGTACTCACCGGTCACAGAACTGGCTCTGGTTGCGAGGCAGCGGTTCCCGTAGACTCGTACACGTGTTCGAACCTGCTGCGCTGCCCGCACCCGACATCCTCCCGGGTGCTCGGGACGCCGCGCTGGTGGACCTGCTGATCACCCTCGACCGCGAACGCTGCCGCCTCGACGCGCTCGGGTTGCGAGCCGTGGAGGAACTAAGGCAGCGGCGCGTCGCAGAGCACCCCGGTCTCGCTGCGGCCGACGAGACCGATCTCGTACAGCTCACCGGGGAGCAGGTCCTCGCCTCCGAACTCTGCGCGGCCCTGCGCATCGCGGACGCCACCGCCGCGCAGCGCATCTCCACCGCCCGCACCCTGACCGAGGAGCTGCCCGCGACGCTCGAGGCCTACGCCGCGGGCGACCTGCACATCGGACACGTGAAGGCCGTCCTGGCCACCAGCGAGCTGCTTGCGGAACGAGTCGTCGACGGCGACGGGAACGACCAGGACCCGCTCTACGCCGACGACGCGCTGCGCCGGGCCCGCGCGGAGCTGGAGAAGACCTGCCTCACCGGTCCCGAGGACCTGTCCGTGCGGCAACTCCGACGCCGCCTGCGCCGGACGCTGGCCCGGCTCTCCTCGCGACACACCCTGCGCACGAGAGTGACGCGCGAAGCGGGTCAGTTCGTCCGCATCGACGTCTGCGACGACGGGCTCACCGCGCACCTGTCCGGACCGCTCCCCCTGACCGAGGCACTGCGGCTCGACGCGTTCCTGACCGGCTGCGCCGACGCCACCAACCCGGAGAACCCCCGCGGCATCGACGGCGAGGGCCGCTCCCACGCCGCCCGGCGGGTCGACGCCCTCCTCGACCTCAAAGCCGGCAGCGGAACCTCCCCGTCGATGCACGTCAACGTCACCGTCGCGGCCACCACCCTGCTCGGCCTGGACGACGAACCTTCCGAGGTCGTCACCCCTACTCTCGCGCTCAGCGTTCCCGCGGAGGTCGCCCGCGACCTCGCGGCCTGCGGGACCTGGCGGCGGATCCTCACCGACCCGGCCGGGAACGTCGTGGACGTCGGACCCCGCACCTACAAACCGTCAGCGGCCACCGCTCGCAGGGTTCGAGCCCGTGACTCGACCTGCATCTTCCCCGGCTGCACCCGACCAGCGCAGAACTGCGACCTGGACCACGTGATGCCTCACGCGCGGGGCGGACCCACGACGGTGGAGAACCTGGCGCCGGAGTGCCGGCACCACCACCGCCTCAAGACCCACACCCGCTGGCAGGTCGAACCCCTGCCCACGCGCGGCTGGCGGTGGACCTCACCCACCGGTCACACCTACGACACGAACACCGACCCACCGCCCTACTGACCTGCGGCTCCTAGGCCGGGGCGCGACCACCGGACCCTCCACGTCGACCAGCGCCCTTCGGTAGCGTCCCGTCGTGCCGAACCGCCCGCCGACCGCTCAGGCCGCCGTCCTCATCACCGGCACGGTGGGTTCCGGCAAGACCACGACGGCCTGGGCGGTCGCGGACCTGCTCCGCCACGACCGCGTCCCGCACGCGGTGATCGACGTCGACGCCCTGCGCAGCGCGTGGCCCAGCCCGGACGGCGACCCGTTCCACCTGGAACTGGCGCTGAGGAACCTGCGCGACGTCGCGCGCCACCACCGGGCCGCCGGCGCCGAGCGCCTCGTCCTCGCGGACGTGCTCGAGGACCCGTCCGTCCGGGCGCGGTACGAGGAAGTCCTGGGCGTTCCCCTCACGGTGTGCCGCCTGCGCGTCGACCTGGCGACCGTCGCGGCGCGCCTGCAGCGGCGGCACGCGGACGACCCCGCGGGCCTCGACTGGCACCTGCGGCGCAGCGGCGAGCTGGACGGGATCCTCGACGCGGCGGGCATCGGGGACGTCGTCGTCCCCGTCGCCCGGGTGACACCGCCGCGGACGTCGCGCGGGCCGTGGTCCGCGCCCTGGGCTGGGCGTCGACGGCCGGCTGATCCGGGTGGCGCTGTCTCAGTCCGAGGCCACGAGCGCCCGGCGCACGGCGGTCGCGAGCCCGCGGCGGCGCCGCTCGTGCACCGCCTCCGGGTCCTGCGCGCCGGCGGCGATGAGGATGCTGGCCGGGCTCCAGGTCATCGCCATGGCCACGACGAGCGACAGCACGTCGGCGGGGTCGAGGCTCGCGTCGACGTGACCGGCCTGCTGCGCGGCGGCGACCGTCGCCACCTTGGGGGCGCTGTGGTCGACACCGTCGGCGAACAGGTCGCCGCTCGGGTGCCGCTCGAGCCGGGCCCACGTGGCGAGGCGCACCACCTCGGGGTGCTCGAGGTAGGCGTCGTAGAGCGCGGTCGCGTAGCCCGGCAGGTCCGCGCCGTCCAGCGGGGCCGCGTTGACGATGAGGTCGAAGTGCTCGGCCAGCACGGCGTCGAAGAGGCCGTCCTTGCTGCCGAAGAACCCGTACATCTGCGCCTTGTTCGACCGGGCGGCGGCCGCGATCCGGTCCACGCGCGCGCCCGCGATCCCGTGGGCCGCGAACTCGTCGGTCGCCGCGTCCAGCAGTCGTCTCCGCGTCGCCGCCGCATCCCGCACCGGGTCAGCCTAGCGACGACCGACCGGTTGGTTGCTCCATAGCGGATCCCCGCGTACGGTCACTACCAACCAGTCTGTTGCTTCGTCTCCGAGACCCTGGAGCCACCATGCGCACCGCGACCGCCTACCAGGCCGACGCCGCCGACGCCCCGCTCCACCCGACGCCGATCACGCGGCGGGAGCTGCGCGACGACGACGTGGCGGTCGCCGTCAGCCACTGCGGCGTGTGCCACAGCGACCTGCACGCCCTCCACGACGCCGGCGGCGCGTTCCCGCTGGTCCCGGGCCACGAGTTCGTGGGCCACGTCAGCGCGGTCGGCCGCGCGGTGTCCGGCTTCGCGGTCGGGGACGCCGTCGCGGTCGGCAACATCGTCGACTCCTGCGGGGAGTGCGACATGTGCGGCGCGGGGCAGGAGAACTACTGCCGGGAGTTCCCGACCCTCACCTACGGCGGCCGCGACCGCCACGACGGGACGACCACGGACGGCGCCTGGTCCACCGAGCACGTGGTCCGCGACCGCTTCGTCCACCACCGCCCCGCCCACCTCGACCCGGCGGGCGTCGCGCCCCTGCTGTGCGCGGGCATCACCGTCTGGGAACCGCTGCAGCGCTGGGGAGCCGGGCCGGGGACCCGCGTGGGTGTCGTCGGCCTCGGCGGGCTCGGGCACCTCGCCGTCAAGCTCGCCGTCGCCCTCGGGGCCGAGGTGACGGTGTTCACCACCACCCCCGCGAAGGCGGCCGACGCGACCGCCCTGGGCGCCCACCGCACCGTCGTCTCCACCGACGCCGACGCCATGGCCGCGGCCGCGGGGTCGTGCGACCTCGTCCTCGACTGCGTCTCCGCGCCGCACGACCTCGCACCGCTCCTGCGCGTGCTCGCCCTCGACGGCACGCTCTGCTCCCTGGGGCACCTCGGGCCGGTCACCGTGGAGACCCTCGACCTGCTCGTCGGCCGCAAGTCCCTGGCCTCCGCGGGCAGCGGCGGCACCCGCCACACGCAGGAGCTCCTCGACTTCTGCGGTCTGCACGGCAGCACCGCCGACGTCGAGGCGCTGCCCTCGGCGCAGGTGGGCACGGCCCTCGAGCGCCTCGGGCGGGGCGACGTGCGCTACCGCTTCGTCCTCGACCTCTCCGACCTGCCCCGCCCGTGAGGGCTGCGCTCGCGGCGGCCCGGGAGGACACTGCCGGGATGGACGCCGCGAGCACCGCCGACCCGCGCAGCCGCTTCCGGACCCTGCCGGCGGGGATCCGCCTCGAGGACACGGTCGAGAGCCACGACCCCCTGCCCCCCGCCGACCCGACGATGGGGCGCGACCCCGACCAGGACTTCCTGCTGCGCAACGCGGGCTGACTCCTGCGGCGGGCGCCGCATCAGTCGTCGACGACGACCATCGCGTGCCCGTCCGTCGTGGTGACCCGCACGCTCGCCCGGCCGTCGGCCCACGTGACGTCCAGCTCCTCGCCGGCCGGCTCCAGGTGGACCCGGGAGGGCCGGGACCCGGTGCGCAGCGACACCTCGACCCCGACGAGCGGGAACGCGTCGTGCACCAGGTCGAGCTCCGGCGTCTCGCGCGAGGACACGTAGCTCAGCAGGTGGACCACCGTGGCCGACGGCGCGCGCACCACCGTCGTCTCCAGGTGGCGGGGGCCGCCCGCGCGCACCAGCGGGTCCGGGAGCACGGCGTCCAGCGCCTCGCCGAGGAGTTCGCGGTGCTGCTCGTGGCCGTGCGCCGCGAACGCCTCGAGGAGGTTCGCCGCGACCGCGACGAGGCGGTCGCCGACGGCCACGAGGACGTCGTCGGTGACGGCACCCACGGGCGCGTACGCGTGCCCGCTGAACGTGTCCCAGTTCCGGTCCACGTACGGCAGCGCCACCGTCGCGAGGACCTGCGCGCCGGGCCGGGCGGTCGCGCGCTCCGGGCGCACGGGCAGCACCACGTCGGCCTGCAGCCCGTCGGCCCAGGGACCGTCGCGGTGCACGAACACGACCGGGTGCTCCGACGGGCCGTGCAGGTCCACCGGGAGGTTCGCCAGCGCGGGCTCGCCGTCGCTGCCGCGCAGCGCCGCCCCGACGAGCACGACCGCGCCGCCCCCGGCGTGGAAGGCCTCGAGCGCCTCCCGCACCTGCGGCGTGACGACGGTGCTCTCCCCCACGACGACCACGCGGTACGCCGACAGGTCCGACGACGGCGGGACCACGTCGAACTGCTGGCGCAGCTGCTGCAGGGCGCGGACCGCACCCGTGCCGCTCGGGCCGGGCGCGTCGCCCAGCTCCGGGTCGACGAGGAGCGCGACCTCGGCGACGGCGACACCACCGGCCACGAACGGCTCGCAGTCGCGCACGTGGCGGAACGCGTGCCCGATCCGCTGGTAGGCGGCCGGTGACGGGACCCCGCGCGGCGGCAGGACGTCACCCACGCCGTTGGTCAGGCCCAGCGACAGGATCTGGCTGCACTCGTAGTCCATCGCGGCCTGCGGCTTGAAGCCCCCGTTGTCGCCCCAGCTCTCGTGGAAGCGGCCGGTGTGGCTGAGCGTCGGCAGGCCGAGCGGCCGGACGAAGCGCGCGACGTAGGGCAGGTACGTGTAGCCCCACCCGCCGGTCGGCAACCCCTCCACCTCGACGTGGCGCAGGAGGCGGTGCTCCTCGGCCAGGTTCGTCTTCGGCCGGGAGTTGAACCAGACCCCCTGGACGGCGTCGTCGGGCAGGGCCTTCTCGACGAGGTCGCGGTAGCGGCGCATGTACTCCAGGGCGTTGCGGCGCGCGTACCTCGCGCGGTCGCGGGCGTCCGTCGGCTCGAGCCCGGCCCGCCGCATCCCGTCGTGCGCCCACCGGGAACTGCTCGGCTGGTCCCAGCACATGTCCAGGAAGACGCCGTCGACGGGCGCGAACCGCCGCACGACCGCCTCGATCTGCTCGGCGAGGTGGTCAGCGTAGGGGCTCGACATGTCCAGCACGTGCCAGCCGGCGGTGTAGGCGGAGCCGCCTCGCTTGACCATGCGCTGCTCGTCGTCCAGCGCCACCCACCCGGGGTGCTCCCGCGCGGCCCACTCGTCCACCTGGACGCTGAGGTAGATCGGCGCCCGGATCCCGGCCGCGTGCAGCGCCTCGACCTGCCCCGCGAGCAGGTCGAGGTCGGGCGCGAGACCGGGGTGCCGCTCGGGACGGGCGGTGTCGTAGTAGAGGTGGCCGTGGTGGCACTTGGCGAACACCGTGACGCTGTCGACGGCCGCGTCGACGAACGGCTGCGCGAAGGTCGCGGGGTCGAAGTCGGCGCCGATGTCCGGGATCAGCGGCCCGTTGTGGAAGTCCAGGTGGACGGTGCGGCGCGGGAAGGCGGTGGTCGGGTCTGGCACGGCGGGCCTCACGGGGTTTCGGTCGGCGGGCCCGGCGCGGGCGGCGGCCGCCGGGCGGGAGGTCGAGGGCAGCAGCGCCCAGACCTCCGATGACTCCATCCAACATCCCGGGCACGCGGCGGCGCAAGCGTCGGCCGCCGTCCGCGACCAGACCGTGACCAGGGGGATCGACACGAGAGGGCTTGGACTCGATGAATCGTTGCGCCGCAGCAGGTCTCGTCCAGGAAGGTGACCACGCTCTCAGCGGCCTGCTCCTGAGCCGGGGGAACGGCACCGGCAGATCGTTGACAGCTCCTCGCGCCGGTGGTCCACTCTGACATCTGAGGTGCTCAGCCTCAGGCCGCCGCGCCCCGGTCGTCCGGGGGCGGATGACAACGACGTCATCGAGGAGCGAGATGTCCGTCTCCAGCAGTTCCGCCTTCAGCCGCCGCCGGCTCCTCGGCATGACCGGCGCCTCGGCCGCCGCGCTCGCCCTGGCCGCGTGCGGGGGCAGCGACAGCGGCGGTTCGTCCTCGGACGGCGCCCTCACCTGGTACATGTGGTCCGGCTCCAACGCCGAGGCCGACGCGTGGAAGTACGTCGGCGACCTGGTCACCAAGGCCGACCCCACCACGAAGATCACGTTCCAGACCAGCACGTTCAACGACTTCTGGACGAAGCTCACCTCGCAGGCCGCGAGCGGCAAGTCCGCCGACATCGTCGGCATGCAGGCCCAGCGCACCCCGCAGTTCCAGCAGCTGCTCGTCCCGCTCGACGACAGCCTCGCCGCCATGGGCGTCGACGGCTCCGAGTTCGACAGCAAGATCTACGACGGCATGAAGGTCGACGGCAAGCTCGTCGCGCTGCCCTACGACTTCGGCCCCTCGGTCATCTTCTACAACCGCACGGCGTTCCAGGCGGCCGGCCTGCCCGAGCCCGCGATCGGCTGGACGCAGGACGACTTCATGACGGCGGCCAAGGCGCTGACCAAGGACAGCTTCTACGGGTACAACGCGGGCAGCGTGATCGACGGCGTCGTGCCGTGGGTGCTCAGCCAGAACGGCGTCGCGGCGGTGAACGACGCCGGCGACCTGGACGTGGACAACGACGCGTGGAAGCAGACGCTGCAGTGGTACGCGGACCTGATCACCAAGGAGAAGGTGGCCGCCCCCGTCCCCTCGGCCAACAGCTCCGCGGCCGCGACCAACCAGTTCCTGTCCGGCAACGCCGCGATGACGATCGACGGCCCCTGGAGCCTCATCAACGCCCGCGCCACGGCGAAGTTCGAGGTCGGCATCGCCCCGATGCCGGCCGGCGCCTCGGGCTCCAAGACGGTGACCGCCGGCTCGGGCTTCGGCGTCTCGACGTCCTGCAAGGACCCGGAGCGGGCCAAGAAGGCCGTCGCCGTCCTGACCGGCGTCGAGGCCGAGACCTACCTCGGCACCCAGGGCCGCGCGTTCCCGTCGCGCACCGCCCAGCAGACCGCCTGGTACGAGGGCAACCAGCTGCAGAGCGCGAAGGACGTCATGGACTTCTCGATCGAGAACTCCGTGCCCTTCCGCACGACGGCGAAGTGGACCCAGGTGAACGACACCTTCAGCCGCTACGCGGTGTCGGCGTTCAACGGGGACAGCACGGTCGCCGACCTGGTGAGCCGCGTGCAGGCGCAGAGCAAGTGACGCACGGGCCGGCGGGGAGGAGGACGTCGTGGCGGTGACCGCACCCATCGTCGTGGGGGGTGACACGACCGCGACCGCGCGCGGCGGTCCCTCCCACGGCTACCGCAAGGGCGACGGCAGGTCCGCCATCCCCTTCCTGACGCCCGGGGCCATCGGGTTCCTCGCGTTCACGCTGTTCCCCGTCTTCGCCTCGCTGGCCATGAGCTTCTTCGACTGGCCGGTGCTGGGCTCGCCCAGCTTCCTGGGGTTCGGCAACTACTCCGAGCTCCTCAGCGACACCACGTTCCGCACGGCGCTGGTCAACACCCTGGTCTTCGTCGTGCTGTACGTGCCGATCAACATCGTCCTGTCGCTCGGCCTGGCCGCCTGGATCTCCCCGCGCATCAAGGGCCGCCGCTTCTACCGGGTCGTGTTCTTCGTGCCGGCCGTCACCCCGATCGTCGGCAACGCGGTCGTCTTCAGCCTGCTGCTCACCCCCAACGGGCTCATCGACTCGACCATGAAGTCGCTCTTCGGGGTCGGGGCGCCCAACTTCCTCGGCTCGACGTCGTGGGCGCTGCCCGCGGTCGTGATGATGTCGGTGTGGCAGGGCTTCGGCTACAACCTGCTCGTCTTCTCGGCGGCGATGGACGCGGTGCCGCCCAGCCTGACCGAGGCGGCCTCCATCGACGGGGCCGGGACGGTGCGGCAGTTCTTCAGCATCGTGCTGCCGCTGCTGTCCCCGTCCATCTTCTTCGCGACCGTCCTCACGCTCATCTCCTCGTTCCAGGTGTTCACGCAGGCCTACGTCCTGACCGGCGGCGGCCCGGGCTCGAGCACCACGACGCTCGTCATGTACCTGTACCAGTCGGGCTTCCAGTTCTTCCGGCTGGGCTTCGCGTCGGCGGTGGCCTGGGTCCTCTTCGTCATCATCATGTTCATCACCGGGCTGCAGTTCCTCGCCCAGAAGAAGTGGGTGCACTATGACCAGTGACGTGGCCAGCGCCCGCTCCGGCGCCCTGCCCCCGGCGACCGACGACCCGGCACCCGCGACCGCCCCCCGGCGCAGCCGCCCGCGGTGGGTCTCCCAGGCGCTCCTGACGGTCGTGGCGCTGCTCTTCCTCTCGCCGCTGATCTGGATGGTCCTCACGGCGCTCAAGGCCGGTGGCGAGGTGTTCTCGACGCCACCGCGCCCCTTCGGCGACGCGCTGCTGTTCGGCAACTTCTCCGACGCCCTCGACTACCTGCCCTTCGGCCGCTTCCTGCTCAACACGATGGTGGTGGCCACGCTCGGCACCCTCATCACCCTGACGACCTCGGCGCTGTCGGCGTACGCCTTCTCCCGGCTGCGCTTCCGCTTCCGCGACGGGATCTTCTTCCTCTACCTGGGCACGCTCATGGTCCCCCAGGAGGTCGTGGTCGTCCCGATGTTCCTCATCATGCAGAAGCTCGGCTGGGTGAACACGTTCCAGGCGCTCATCCTGCCGTGGGCGTTCACGGCCTTCGGGACCTTCCTGCTGCGGCAGTTCTTCCTCACCGTGCCCATGGAGCTGGAGGAGGCGGCCAAGATCGACGGCTGCGGCCACTGGCGGATCCTGCGCAGCGTCATCGCGCCGGTCACGGCGCCGGCCTTCGCCGTCCTCGCGGTCTTCACCTTCATCAACTACTGGAACAGCTTCCTCTGGCCGCTGATCGTCACCAACGACGTCTCGACGACCACCGTCCCCCTCGGCCTGAACCTCTTCCTCGGGCAGAACGGGCAGGAGTGGCAGCTGCTCATGGCGGCCGCCACCATCTCGATGGCCCCGACGATCCTGCTGGTCCTGGCCCTGCAGAAGTACCTGGTCCGCGGGATCGCGCTGTCGGGGCTGGGAGGCCGCTGATGCCGGCGGCCACTGGACAGGTGGCCGCAGCACCGGCCGTCTCAGCTGCCGCGCGCCCGCGGCACCGCGGACGGGGCACGGTGACCTCCTCGGCCATCGACCAGCTCAAGGCCATGATCCTCGACGGTCGGCTGCACCCCGGGGACCGGCTGCCCCCGGAGGCCGACCTCGCCGCCGACCTCGGGCTGAGCCGGACGTCGCTGCGCGAGGCGGTGCGGGCCCTGTGCTTCCTGCGGGTGCTGCAGACCCGGCAGGGCGACGGCACCTACGTCTCCAGCCTCGGCCCGGCGATGCTGCTGGACGCCCTCAGCCTCGTGGTCGACCTGCAGCGCGACGACACCCTGCTCGACGTCGTCGCCGTGCGGCGGGTGCTGGAGCCGGAGGCGACCGCGCTGGCCGCGGCGCGACGCAGCCCGGCGCTGCTGCACGACCTGCGGGCCAGCTGCGACCGCAGCGTCCGCTGCACCACCGTGGCCCAGCTCGTGGACGAGGACCTGCACTTCCACCGCCGGCTGGCCGACGCGTCCGGGAACCCCGTGCTGGCCTCGCTGCTGGACGGGCTGTCTGCCCCGACCGTGCGCCTGCGCGTGTGGCGCGGCCTCAGCGACGGCCACAACCTGGACCGCACCCTCGTGGAGCACCGCACGATCCTCGAGGCCGTGGAGGCGGGCGACCCGGAGCGGGCCCGCGCCGCCGCCGTCCTGCACGTCGCGGGCGTCGAGTCGTGGCTCGCCTCGGCGGCCGGGACGGCGGAAGCCTCGTGATCAGAGGCCAGACGTCTGCTCCGTCCGGTTCCGCACGCCAGGACGGTCCGCGGTCAGGACGCGGCGGTCGCCCCCGCGGCCACGTCCGGGACCAGGCTGACCTCGGCGGCCTCCTCCTCCTCGGCCGCCCCGGCGACGCGGCGCACCCAGGCCTCGGTCGTGCCGACGTGGACGAGGGCGGCCGCGGCGGCCATCGCGGTGTCGTGCGCGGCGATCGCGTCGTAGATGGCGGCGTGCTCCGCGACGGTCTGCTGGTCCGCGTCGGTGTCGACGAGACCCCGCCAGACCCGGGTGCGCACCGTCGGGCTGGAGATGCCGATGAGGATCGCCGCCAGGGTCGGGTTGCCGGCCGCGTGCGCGACGCTCGCGTGGAAGTCGTTGTCGTGCGTGACGAGCTCCTGGTAGTCCGTCGCCGAGCGCATCAGGGTCAGGTGGTGGTGGATCTCCGCCAGCTGCTCGGCGCTCGCCCGGGCGGCCGCCAGCGCCGTGACCTGCGGCTCGATGACCCGGCGCGTCTCGACGAGCTGCAGGACCGCGTCCTCCTGCATGAGTTCCACGGCGACGCCGATGCCCTCGAGCAGGAGTTCCGGCGTGAGGCTCGTGACGAACGTGCCGTCGCCGCGGCGGACGTCGAGCACGCGCGCCGAGACGAGCGCGCGGACGGCTTCGCGGGTGCTGCTGCGCGAGACCCCGAGCTGCTGGCTGAGGTCGCCCTCCGACGGCAGCCGCTCCCCCGGTCGCAGCGCCCCGGAGGCGATGAGCTGCCGGATGTTCTCGATCGCCGCGTCGATCAGCGGTGCCGCCACGTCGCCTCCCCGGCTCGTCCTGGTGCGGAACCCGGCCTGCCGGCGCGGCACCGCGGCACCGCCCCGGAGGAGTCCCCGGGCCCCGGCACCTCCGCCATCGTAGGCAGCGGAGGGGGGCCGCCGATAGACAGCAGATGTCTGCCCCGTTAGCGTGAGGTGCGCTGCGGCGACCCGACCGCGGGCGCCCGCCGCACCGTCCGCGCCCACCGTCGTGCGCCACCCCGGTCCCCCAGGAGTCACCCCATGCACGCACCAGGCACACGGATCACCGCGCTGGAGGTCCGTGACGTCCGCTTCCCGACGTCCGAGCACCTCGACGGTTCCGACGCCATGAACCCCGAACCCGACTACTCGGCGGCCTACGTCGTCCTGCGCACCGACGCGGGCGACGGCCACGAGGGCCACGCCCTCGCGTTCACCACCGGCCGCGGCAACGACGTGCAGGCCGCGGCGATCGCCTCGCTGGCCGGCTTCGTCGTCGGCCTCGACCTCGCGGACGTGTGCGGCGACCTGGGCGGGTTCTCGCGCCGGCTGGTGCACGACCCGCAGCTGCGCTGGCTCGGGCCCGAGAAGGGCGCCATGCACATGGCGATCGGGGCCGTCGTGAACGCGGCGTGGGACCTGGCCGCCAAGCGGGCCGGCAAGCCGGTCTGGCAGTTCCTGTCCGACCTCACGCCCGAGGAGCTCGTCGCGGTCGTCGATTTCCGCTGGCTGAGCGACGCCCTCACCCCCGAGGAGGCCCTGGAGATCCTGCGCCGGGCGGAACCGGGGCGGGCCGAGCGCGCGGAGCTGCTGCGCCGCAAGGGCTACCCGGCCTACACGACGAGCCCGGGTTGGCTCGGCTACTCCGACGAGAAGCTGCAGCGCCTGGCCCGCGAGGCCGTCGCGGAGGGGTTCACCCAGATCAAGCTCAAGGTCGGCGCCGACGTCGAGGACGACGTCCGCCGCCTGCGGCTGGCCCGCGAGGCGGTCGGGCCGGACATCCGCATCGCCGTGGACGCGAACCAGCGCTGGGACGTGGCCCCGGCCGTCGCGTGGATGAAGCGGCTCGCGCCCTACGACCCGTACTGGATCGAGGAGCCCACGTCGCCGGACGACATCCTCGGCCACGCCGCGATCCGCCGCGAGATCGCCCCGGTCAAGGTGGCCACGGGCGAGCACGTCGCCAACCGCGTCGTGTTCAAGCAGCTCCTGCAGGCGCAGGCCGTCGACGTCGTGCAGATCGACTCGGCCCGGGTCGCGGGGATCAACGAGAACATCGCGATCCTGCTGCTGGCCGCCAAGTTCGGCGTCCCCGTGTGCCCGCACGCCGGGGGCGTGGGCCTCTGCGAGATGGTCCAGCACCTGTCGATGTTCGACTTCGTGGCCGTCTCGGGGACGACGGAGGACCGCGTCGTCGAGTTCGTCGACCACCTGCACGAGCACTTCCTCGAACCCGTGCGCATCAAGGACGGCCACTACCTGGCGCCGACCAGCCCCGGGCTGAGCGCGCAGATGCACGAGAAGTCGCTCGACGAGTACTCCTACCCCGACGGGCCGGTCTGGTCGGCGCGTGGCGCCTGACGCGGGGGCGGGGCCCCTCGCCCCCGGGGTGGTGGTGGACGCCCACCACCACCTCTGGGACCTCGCCGTCCGCGACCAGGGGTGGCTCGCCGAACCCGGCCTGGAGGTGCTGCGGCGGTCGTTCTCGACCGCCGACCTGCGCGTGGACGCCGCAGGCGGGGTGCTGGGCCGTCCCGTGGGCGGCACGGTCGTCGTGCAGTGCCTGCCCTCGACGGGGGAGACGGAGGAGCTGCTGGCCACCGCGGCCGGCGACGACCTCGTCCTCGGGGTCGTCGGCTGGGCCGACCTCACCGCCCCGGGCGTGGGCGACGAGCTCGACCGCCTGGCCGCCCTGCCGGGCGGCGACCTGCTCGTCGGCGTCCGGCACCTGGTGCAGGGCGAGGCCGACCCCCGCTGGCTGCTGCGCGACGACGTGCGCCGCGGCCTCGACGAGGTCGCGGCGCGCGGCCTGCGCTACGACGTCCTCGTCCGCCCCCACCAGCTGGCCGCCGCCGCGGAGCTCGCCCGCCTCGCTCCGCACGTCCCGCTGGTGCTCGACCACGCCGGCAAGCCCGCGCTGCGCGAGACCTCCCTGGGCGGCTGGGAGCGCGACCTGCGCGCCCTGGCGGCCTCGGAGCAGGTGCACTGCAAGCTGTCCGGCCTGGTCAGCGAGGCCGATCCGCAGCACTGGGACGACGAGGTGCTGCGCCCGGCCGCCGAGGTGGTCCTCGACGCCTTCGGCCCCGCGCGCGTGGCGTTCGGCTCCGACTGGCCCGTCTGCGTCGCCGCGGGCGGCTGGGCGCGCTGGGCCGCGGCGGCCGGCCGGCTGCTCGCGGGCCTTTCCCCCGGCGAGCTCGACGACGTGCTCCGCGCCACCGCGGTGCGCACCTACGGGCTGCGCGCCCGCACCCCCACCACCCCCACGACCGCGGAGGTCCCGTGCTCCTGACCGAACTCCTGCACCCGGGTCTGCTGTCCGCGCTGGCCGGCGCCGGCCACGGCGGGCGGATCCTCCTGGCGGACGGGCACTACCCCGCGAGCACGGCCGTCGGCCCGCACGCCGAGGTGGTGCACCTGAACCTGGCGCCCGGGCTGCTGGACGTCTCGACCGTGCTGGACGTCCTGCTGCGCGCCGTGCCCGTGGAGGCCGCGACCGTCATGGTCCCCCCGGTGGGCGACCCGGAGCCCGAGGCGCTCGGGGCGCACCGGCGCGCGCTCGGCGCCGTGCCGCTGGAGGAGGTGGACCGCTTCGCCTTCTACGACCAGGCGCGGGCCGGTGACCTGGCCGTCGCCGTGGTCACGGCCGACGTCCGGCAGTACGCGAACCTGCTGCTCACCATCGGCGTCCGCCGGCTCGGCTGAGCGGCCCCGCCGGGGCGGGGGCCGGCTCGGTACGGTGGGTGGGCTCCCCGCCGCCGCGCCGGGGAACGCCGAGGAGGTCGAGGGAACCCGTGTCCGGGAACGCTGCCCCACCCGTGGACCCCTCCTCCGGGCTGCTCTCGGAGCAGGTGCACCGCCGGCTGCGCGCCTCGATCGTCGCCGGGGAGCTCGCCCCGGGCGAGCGGCTGGTCGAGTCCGAGATCGCCCGCCGCCTCGGCGTGAGCCAGGCCCCGGTGCGCGAGGCGATCCGCCAGCTGCACCACGAGGGCCTCGTGAACTCCGTCGCGCGCCGGGGCAGCACGGTCGCGGAGGTCTCCGCCGAGGACGCCCGCGCGGCGCGGCGCGTGCGGGTGGCGCTGGAGGAGCTGGCCGCGCGGGAGGCCGTCGAGGCGTTCGACCCGGCGGCCCGGGACCGCCTGGCGGCCGTCGTCGCCGAGATGGACCGGGCCGCCCGCCGCGACGACCCGGTCGCCGTGCGCGAGGCGGACCTCGCCTTCCACCGCGCGGTCGTGGAGCTCGGCGGGAACCCGTTCCTGCTGCGCGCGTGGTCGCAGCTGGAGTCGAGCCTGTACGTCCTGCAGGTGCTGGGCGACCCGTTCAGCGTCGGGCGCCTGGTCGAGGCGGTGGGCTGGCACGAGGACCTGGTGGCCGTCCTCGCCGCCGGGGACGCCGACGCAGCGGCGGCCGCGTTCGGCCGCCACGCCGAGGGGCGCGTGGGCTCCGCGGGCGCCTGATCCACCGCCTGATCCACCGCCTGGTCCGCCGCTCGACCCACCGCTCACCGGTCCTCCCGGTCGCGTTCACCGGGAGGACCCCGGATCGTGGCCGGGCGCTCGCCCACCGTTGTCCCGCTGGGCCGACGGCGCTGCCAGCCTGTGCCGCAGCAGGGCCCGCGCCCGCCCCGCCGGGGCCGCGCCGGGCCAGCGGACCAGCGAGAGGTAGACACGTGAGCAACGAACGACGCCCTGACGAGGGCCGCGACGAGACCCGCGACGCGACCAAGGGGCGGGGCTTCTCCCGCCGCGGCGTCCTGGGCACGGGCCTCGGCGGCCTGGCCACCGCCGTCGTCTGGGGTTCCGGGCTGCGGTCCGCGTCCGCCGCGCCGACGGTCACCGCCCCGGCCGTCAGCGTCCTGAACCACCGCGACCCCCACGCCTTCACCGGCCGCCGGATCGTCAACGCCGCCGCGACGGCGACCACGACCACCGCGGTGCGGATCCTCCCCATCGCCCGCGCGAAGTTCCAGGCCGGCGCGAAGTTCGACCTGCGCATCGAGGCCACGGGCGTCGACCCCGAGACCACGCGGATCCTGCTGCGCGTCGCGGGCAAGCACGGCCCGGTGCCGCTGCTGAGCCCGGCGCCCCTGCGCACCAGCACCACCCCCACCAGCGTCGAGGTCACCTACCCCGGGCTCGCCTACCCCGAGGCCGGGACGTTCACCATCTCCGCCGAGGTGAGCTCCGCCCGCGGGACGGCCAAGGCCTCGGTGGCGCACGAGGTCGTCGTCGCGAAGGCCAAGGGCAAGAAGGCCCGCAACGTCATCTTCTTCCTGGGCGACGGCATGGGCCAGGCCGCCATCACGGGCGCGCGGATCCTGTCCAAGGGCATCACCGAGGGCAAGTACGACGGGCTCCTCGAGATGGACCGCATGGACCACCGCGCGATCGTCACGACCTCCGGGTCCGACTCGATCGCCACCGACTCGGCGAACTCGATGTCCGCCTACATGACGGGCCACAAGTCCGCCGTCAACGCGCTCGGCGTCTACGCGGGCAACGACCCCGACCCGGCGAAGCACCCGCACGTCGAGACGATGGCGGAGATCCTCAAGCGCGCCGCCGGCATGGCGATCGGCATCGTCACCACCGCGGAGATCCAGGACGCGACCCCCGCGGGCGTCTTCGCCCACACCCGGCTGCGCTCCTCCTACGTCGACATCATGGACCAGGCGCTGCGGCCCGAGCAGCAGGCCGACGTGATCCTCGGCGGTGGCCGCGCCACCCTGCTGCCGAAGTCGGTCAAGGGTTCCAAGCGCAAGGACGAGCGCGACCTGGTGCAGGAGTTCAAGGCGCAGGGGTTCTCCTACGCGGGCACCCGCACCGAGCTCGAGGCCGTGCTGGCGAAGGGGACCCCCGAGAAGCTGCTGGGGTCGTTCCACACCGGCAACCTCAACGTGTACCTGGACCGCCAGGTGACCCCGAACCCCGAGGTCCTGGGCGACTTCCCCGACCAGCCGGGTCTGGTGGAGATGACGAAGGCGGCGCTGAAGGTCCTCGAGGCCAAGGACGAGCCGTTCTTCCTCATGGTCGAGGGCGCCTCGATCGACAAGTCCGAGCACCCGCTCGACGGGCCCCGCGCCCTGTACGACACCATCGAGTTCGACCAGGCCGTGGGCGCGGCCAAGGCGTGGGCGGCGAAGCGCGGCGACACCCTGATCGTCGTCACCGCCGACCACAACCACGCCATGAGCATCGCCGGCACGCACGACCGCCGGAAGACCGACGACCCGGCCCGCGAGGCCAACGGGGTCTACGCCGACGCCGGGTTCCCGACCTACGTCGACAGCAACGGCGACGGGTTCCCCGACGACCCGAACCCCGACGTGCAGCTGTTCTTCGGCTGGTCCAACCACCCCGACCACGCCGACGACTTCGTGCACAACACCGTGCTGGCGCAGCCCGCCCTCGCGGACGCCACCACCGGCCTCGCCGTGGTGAACCCGAAGCGCGACCCGGGTTCCGTCGTCCAGATCGGCAACCTGCCGCTGGACGAGACCAACTGCGTGCACACCGTCGAGGACGTCGCGCTCGTGGCCTCGGGCCCGGGGTCCGCCGGCTTCGGCGGCGTGCTGGACAACACGCAGGTGTTCCACGCGATCATGGACGCGATCCAGCTGCGCGTCCCGCAGTTCCGCGCGGCGGGCGTCGCGCAGATGGACCTGACGGCGCTCGAGGGCACCGCGGCCGCACCGGCCGCCGCCCCCGCCTCCGCCTGACGGGTCCCGCCTGAGGGACCCCGCCTGAGGGATCCCGACCGGGACGTGCCCGGGAGCGCCGCCGCGCTCCCGGGCACGTCCACGTCAGGACGGCACCCTCGAGGGCTCAGGAGTGGGGCCCCGCTCGCCGATGGGACCGGGGTGAACGCTGTCATGACGCCCCTGGACGCCCCCGCGACGCACCGCCTGGTCACGCGCAGCGACTTCGACGGCCTGGTCTGCGCCGTCCTGCTGCGCCAGCTCGGCCTGATCGACGAGATCTCCTTCGTGCACCCCAAGGACGTCCAGGACGGGACGGTCGAGATCACCGACCGCGACATCCTCACGAACCTGCCGTACGCGCCGCAGGCCCACCTGGTCTTCGACCACCACCACTCCGAGACGCTCCGCACCGGTGGGACGGCCGCGAACCACGTCATCATCGGCGACGCCCCGTCGGCCGCCCGCGTCGTCTTCGACCACTACGGCGGCGCCGCGGCCTTCCCGAAGGTGTCCGACGAGCTCATGCGCGCGGTGGACCAGGCGGACTCCGCGGCCTACGACGTCTCCGAGGTCCTGGAGCCGACCGGCTGGACGCTGCTGAACTTCCTCATGGACAGCCGCACGGGCCTCGGCCGGTTCCGCGACTTCCGCATCTCGAACTACCAGCTGATGATGCAGCTCATCGAGGCGTGCGCCGAGCACCAGGACGTCGAGGAGATCCTCGCCCTGCCCGACGTCGCCGAGCGCGTCGAGCTGTACCGCGCCCAGGCCGAGCTGTTCCGCGCCCAGCTGCAGCGCGTCACCACGGTGCACGGCGACGTCGTCGTCCTCGACCTGCGCGAGGAGGAGGTCATCCACGCCGGCAACCGGTTCCTCGTCTACGCGCTCTACCCCGAGGCCCGCGTGTCGGTGCACGTGCTGTGGGGCAAGGCGAAGCAGAACACCGTGCTGGCCATCGGCAAGTCCATCGTCGACCGCACCTCCCCCGTCGACGTGGGCGCGGTGTGCCTGGGCTACGGCGGCGGCGGGCACCTGGCCGCCGGGACCTGCCAGGTCCCGCACCTGCAGGCCGAGGAGACGCTCACGGCGGTCGTCGAGGCGCTGCGCACCCCGCGCTGAGCGGGGTCCCCTGCGCCCGGACGGAGGAAACCCGCTGGCGTGACGGGCCGCCGGCCGGTCATGCTCGGGACCGCTCCCGCCAGCGGCGCACCGGCGTCGCCGGCCGCGTCCCGCGCATCGGCGGGAGCGACGCCTCACCGGCACAGCGCTGCGGACGCTGGGGTTCGACTCCCTCTCCGACGGCCGCCGCCACCCGCGCACACCGGGACGGACCAGCGGGCCACCACGCACCAGCGGTGGTCCCCGTCCGCCCGGTGGGGTGGTGGCGGTCGTCTCCGCTGCCGCCCGGGGCGTTCCGCAGCGCACGAGGAGGGTGACCCCTGATGGCTTCCGCCACCGTGTCCGAGGGCACGCGGCTCGTGGTCGGCGTCGACGGCTCCGTCGTCGCCGTCCTGGCCGCCGGCCGGCACCGGCTGCCCGGACGCCGGCACCGGCGCACCACCACGACGGTCGACGTGCGCGAGCAGGTCCTGCTCCTCGCGGGGCAGGAGGCCGCGGCCGCCGACGTCCCGGGCGTCCGGTTCTCCGTCGTCGTCCGCTCGCGCGTCACCGACCCCGTCGCGCACCTGCAGGTGTCGACGGCCCCGGGCGACGAGCTGCGCCTCGCCGCCCAGCTCGCGGCCCGCGACTGGATCGCGGCCCGGCCCCTCGCCGACGTGCTCGCGCAGCGCGCCGACGCGACCGCGGCCCTGACCCCGGTGGTCGCGGCCGCCGCGCTGCGCCTGGGCACCGAGGTGCTCGAGGTGTCGCTGCGCGACCTCGGCGTCCCCGGCGAGGTCCGCCGGGCCCTGCTGGAGACGGCGGTCGCCCGGCTCGAGAGCGCGGCCCGCCTCGAGCGGGCGCGCGGCGAGACGGCGGCGCTGCGGGCCCTCGCCAACGGCACCCGGGCCTTGGCGGAGAACCCGGCGCTGCTGCAGCTGCGCACGGTCCAGACCGCCGTCGAGCACGGCGGTCAGGTCGTCCTGCACGTCGGCGGCCCGGCCGCCTGAGCGTCTGCGCGGCAGCCGGTCAGGAGGACGGTCGCGGGTCGTGCGGTCCGGCGCGGCGGGGGACGAAGCGCAGCAGCCCCGCCGCGCCGGCCACCGCCAGCAGCGCCACCCCGCCCGACGCCGCGGCGAGCGAGGCGGCCGCGGCGAGCGCCCCCACGAGCAGCGGACCCGCCGCGACCCCGGCGTCGGTCACGAGCCGCCACGCGCCGAGGAACACCGCCCGCCCGCCCGGCGGGGACGCGTCCGCGCCGAGGGTCATGACGAGGCCCGCGCCCATGCCGTTGCCGAAGCCCATGAGGACGCCCACCGCGAGGACGGCGCCGAGGGACTGGGCCAGCGGCAGCACGGCGTGCGCGGCCGCGAGCACCAGCAGCGACGGCACCGCGACGGCCCGGCGCCCGAAGCGGTCCATGACCGAGCCGGCCGGGTAGAAGAGCAGCATGTCCACGGCGCCCGACACCCCGGCGACGAGGCTGGTGGCGGTCGCGTCCAGGCCCAGGTGCTCGCACCACAGCGGCAGCACGGTCTGGCGCGACTGCCGGACCGCCTGCACCGTCAGGGCCGCCACCCCCAG
Source organism: Kineococcus rubinsiae (assembly GCF_011839805.1). Lineage (GTDB taxonomy): Bacteria > Actinomycetota > Actinomycetes > Actinomycetales > Kineococcaceae > Kineococcus > Kineococcus rubinsiae. The sequence goes on from NZ_VWPY01000001.1 coordinate 391,576, forward strand.
GGTCAGCAGGACCCGCCGGTGCTCGCGCACCACGGTGCGCAGCGTGGGGGCCGGGCCGGGGACGACGTCGTGGTCCACGGCGGCCGGTTCGGGCAGGGCGAGCAGCGCCCCGGCCGCGAGCGCCACGGCGACGACGGCCACCGCGTAGGCGCCGCGGGTCCCGCCCAGGTGGCTGCCGGCGGCCCCCGCGAAGGGGCCCGCGAACGCACCGATGCGCCCGACCCCGCCGAGGGTGGAGAGGGCGCGGGCCCGCAGGTGCGGCGGGGCGGCCGCGGTCAGGTAGGACTGCCGGGCGAGCGCCCACACGGCCGAGCCGAGGCCCACGACCACCACGGCGCACGCCAGCAGGAGCACGGACGGGGCCAGCCCGGCCGCGGCCAGGGCGACCGCGCTCGTGGCGCCCGCGGCGAGCATCGCGCGGCGCTCGCCGACCCGGGCGACCAGCGCGCCCG
>NZ_VWPY01000002.1 GCF_011839805.1 Kineococcus rubinsiae
GTGCAGCGGCAGCTCGCTCTCGGGCACGGCCGCGCCGCGCTCGACGGCCGCGGCCCACGTGGCCAGGGCGCTGCGCGCGGCCCGGCCCACGAACCCGGGGGTCGCGGCGAGGGCCTGCGGGGTGGTGGGCATGGCACGGGCCGCCGCCACGACCGCGGAGTCCGGCAGGAGGCGCCCGGGGGAGGTGTCGCGGCGGCGGGCCTCCGCGTCGCGGGCCAGCCAGAGCTCGCGGACCACGGCGAGCTGGCGGCGGGAGCGCACGGCGTGCAGCCCCGACACGCGCCGCCAGGGTTCCGCCGGCGGGGTGGCCGGGGGAGCGTCGACGACCGCGGCGAACTCCTCCTCGGCCCACGCGAGCTTGCCCTGCTCGGTGAGGCGCTCGGCGAGGGCGTCGCGCAGCTCCAGGAGGACCTCGACGTCGAGGGCCGCGTAGTTCAGCCAGGGTTCCGGCAGGGGGCGGGTCGACCAGTCGACGGCCGAGTGCTCCTTGGCCAGGCGGATGCCGAGGAACTCCTCGACGACGGCGCCGAGGCCCACGCGGGGCAGCCCCGCGATGCGGGAACCGAGCTCGGTGTCGAACAGGGTGGTGGGGCGCATGCCGACCTCGGCCAGGCACGGGAGGTCCTGGTTCGCCGCGTGCAGCACCCACTCGACGTCCGTGAGGGCCTCGCCGAGGGAGGACAGGTCCGGCAGGGCGTCCGGGTCGACGAGGTGGGTGCCGGCACCGCGGCGGCGCAGCTGCACGAGGAAGGCCCGCTGGCCGTAGCGGTAGCCGGACGCCCGCTCGGCGTCGACCGCGACGGGGCCGGTGCCCGCCGACAGCGCGGCCACCACGTCGGCCAGGGCCTCGGGGGTGGTGACGACGTCGGGGACGCCCTCGGCGGGGCTGCTCAGCAGGGGCGCCTCGGGAACCGGGTCCGCCGGTTCCTCCGCTGCCGCACTGCTCGCGTCCGCTGCCACGCCGCCCACCGTACGGGGCGCCCGCGCGGCGGTGTCCCCGCCCCGCCGCCCGGCCCCTCCCGGCTGCTCTCCCGGGGACCGGCGGCGGTCCGGACTACTGGATGACGCCGGCCCGCAGGGTGATGGCGACCATCTCGGCGCGGTCACCCGTGCCGAGCTTGCGGGCGATGCGCGCCAGGTGGCTCTTGACCGTCAGCGCGGACAGGCCGAGCAGGGCGCCGGTGTCCTTGTTGGAGCGGCCGTCGGCCACGTGCTGCAGGACCTCGATCTCGCGCTCGGACAGGCTGTCCACGCCGGACTCGCCGCCGCGGCCCTCGAAGCCGACGCCCTCGGGGCGCGTCGTCACGAGGTAGCAGCGGACCCCGGCGGCGACCGCACCGCGGACCGCGAACGGGTCGGCGCTGCTGGACAGCACGACGCAGCGGTTCCAGCCGGCCGAGCGCAGCTCGGACACGAGCGCGGCGCCGGAGCCGTCGGGCAGGCCGGCGTCGGCGATGAACAGGGCGCGCGGCCCGGTCCGGGCCAGCGCGCGGGCCTGGGCGACGCTCGTGGCGTGCTCGACGCTGACGGCGCCGAGCAGGCGCAGCGTGCGCGTCACCGACTCGCGGATCGCGGGGTCGGCGACGGCGACGAGCGCGGCGAAGCGGCCGAGTCGTGACGGAACGGCCATCCCTGGCCGCTCGACGAGTGCAGTCACGTGGTCCTCCTGCAGCAGGTGGGGCGCCCGCCTCCTGCGGCACGCCTCTGTCTTCTGCAGAGTGATCGGCGGGGACGCACCCGACCTTGACCCCGAACGGCGCACCGGGGGTGACGCAGCCGGGCCGCTGCGGGCCGCCTCCGATCAGCGGTGGCGGCGGCCGAGGGACGCGACGCCCTCGGGCAGCGGGGGCAGCCCCGCCACGGTGCACAGCAGCTCGCCCCACGCGTGCAGGTGGGTGGTGACGTCGACGTGGCCCGCCGCGTCGGGCTCGGCCGTCCACGACGCCCGCAGCTCCACGTCCACGGACGGCTCCCGGTCGGCCAGGTCGCCGTAGCTCTCCGACAGCACGCGGGTGACCGTGCCGCCGACGCGAGCCGCCCGGGCCCCGGCGCTCGCCAGCCCGTCCTCCAGCCACGTCCAGCTGACCTGCCCGAGCAGGGGGTCGGAGCCCAGGTCGGCCTCGAGGTCGGCGCGGGCGTAGGTGACGACGCGGAACGTGCCGTCCCACTCTGCGGGCGCGGACGGGTCGTGCAGGAGGATGAAGCGGCCCGTGGCGAGCTCGTCCTCGCCGAGCAGCACGTCCCCGGCGAGCGCCACGGCGTGCGGGGCGATGCGGGCCGGGGCGGGGACCTCGGTGAGCTGGACCTCCGCGCGCAACCGGACGTCGCGCAGGGCCGCGACGGCCTCGACGAAGGCGGTCGGCCCTCCGCTGGAGACGCGGTGGACGCTCACGACACGGAGAGTAGGCACGGTGGTCCCCCCGTGGCGTGACGGCACGCCGTGCGACCATCGGGCAGTGCCGAGCACCCCCCCGTCCACCCCGCCCACCGCCCCCGCGACGACCTCGGTCCCGGCGAGCGCGCCCTACCTGCAGGCGACGCGGGGTGAGGTCTCCGACCACGTGCCCGTGTGGTTCATGCGCCAGGCCGGGCGGTCGCTGCCGGAGTACCGGGCGGCCCGCGAGGGCACCGCGATGCTCGACTCCTGCCGCACGCCCGAGCTGGTCACCGAGATCACCCTGCAGCCCGTGCGGCGCTACGGCGTGGACGCGGCCATCTTCTACTCCGACATCGTCGTGCCGCTGAAGGCCGCGGGCGTCGACCTCGACATCGTCCCGGGCACCGGCCCCGTCGTGGCCGAGCCGTTCCGCACCCGCGCCGACCTCGACCGCCTGCCGGAGCTGGCCCCCGAGCAGGTCGGGTTCGTCACCGAGGCCGTCGGCCTCATCACGGCCGAGCTCGGCGCCACCCCGCTCATCGGGTTCGCGGGCGCCCCGTTCACCCTCGCCAGCTACCTCGTCGAGGGCGGCCCGTCGCGGGACCTGCTGCGCACCAAGGCGCTCATGCACGCCGACCCCGGGCTGTGGCACGACCTGCTGGACCGCCTCGCGCAGATCACCGGGGAGTTCCTGCGCACGCAGGTCGCCGCCGGCGCCTCCGCCGTGCAGCTCTTCGACTCCTGGGTCGGGGCCCTCTCGGTCGCCGACTACCGCACCTCCGTCGCCCCGCACTCGGCGCGCGCGCTGGCCGCGGTGCGCGACCTCGGCGTGCCGCGCACCCACTTCGGCACCGGCACCGGCGAGCTGCTGGGCGACCTGGCCGCCGTCGACGGGGGCGTCGACGTGCTCGGCGTGGACTTCCGCGTCCCGCTCGACGAGGGCGCCCGCCGCGGGCGCGAGGGCCTGGCCGCGGCCGGCCTCGACCGCGGCGTCGCGGTGCAGGGCAACCTCGACCCCGCGCTGCTGTTCGCCCCGTGGGACGTGCTGCGCCCCGCGGTGCACCGCGTGCTCGAGGCGGGCGAGGCCGCGGGCGGCGGGCACGTCTTCAACCTCGGCCACGGCGTCCCCCCCACGACGGACCCCGACGTCCTGCAGCGCGTGGTCGACGAGGTGCACGCCTGGCGGGCGGGTGCCTGAGCAGCCGCCCGCCGCGACGGCGGGGGCGCCCCCGCTCGTCGTGGTCGTCGGGGGAGGCGTCAGCGGGCTGAGCGCCGCCTGGCGCCTGGCCAGCGCCGGGGTCCGCGTCCAGGTCCTCGAGGCCTCGCCCCGCCTCGGCGGGGTGCTGGACCGCGTCGAGGTCGGCGGGGTCGTCGTGGACACCGGGGCCGAGTCGGTCCTCGCGCGCCGCCCCGAGGCCGTCGAGCTGGTCCGCGCCGTCGGCCTCGGCGAGGACCTGGTCCACCCGGAGACCGCCCGCGCCTCGGTGCGCACCGAGGGCGCGCTGCGGCCCCTGCCGACGGGGACGGTCATGGGCGTGCCCGGCAGCGCCGCCGCGGTCGAGGGGCTGCTCGCCCCGGCCGACGTCGAGCGCGTCGCCGCCGAACCCGGCCTGCCCGCCCCGCCCCTGGACGCCGACGTGTCCGTGGGCGACTACGTCGCCTCCCGCGTCGGGCGGGCCGTCGTGGACCGCCTCGTCGAACCGCTGCTGGGCGGGGTCTACGCCGGGCACGCCGCCCGGCTGTCCCTGCAGGCCACCGTCCCCGCGCTGTGGAAGCACGCCCGCGCGGGCGGCTCCCTGCTCGAGGCCGTCAGCGCCGCCGCCGCCCGCCCCGCGGCGACGACCCCCGTCTTCGCGGGCATCCGCGGCGGGGTGTCCCGGCTGCCCGAGGCGCTGGCCGCGGCGGTCGAGGCCCGCGGGGGCACGCTGCGCCGCTCGGCGCCCGTCACCGCGCTGACCCGCACGGCCACGGGCTGGCGGCTGCAGACCCCGGACGGAGGCGTCGACGCCGACGCGGTCGTCCTCGCGGTCCCCGCGCCCGTCGCCGCCCGGCTGCTGCGCGGGCCCGTGCCCGCGGCCGCGACCGAGCTGGCCGGCGTCGAGACCGCGAGCATGGTCATCGCGGCGCTCGCCGTCCCCACCGGCCAGCTCGCCGGGCTGGCCGGCTCCGGCGTGCTCGTCCCGCCCGTCGTCGGCCGCGCCGAGGGCCTGCAGGTCAAGGCCCTGACCCTGTCGGCGAACAAGTGGGCGTGGGTCGCCGCGCAGGACCCGGACGTCCGGGTGGTGCGGGTCTCGCTCGGGCGCGCGCGGGAGACCGCCGTCCTCGAGCGCGACGACGCCGACGTCCTCGCCACCGCCGCGGCCGACGCCTCGCTCCTGCTCGGGCGCCCCCTGACCGCCGTCGCAGGCTCCGTCACCCGCTGGGTCGACGGGCTGCCGCAGTACGCCGTGGGGCACGTCGACCGGGTCGCGCGGGTGCGCGCCGCCGTCGCGGAGGCCGGGGCGCTCGCGGTGTGCGGGTCCGTCCTGGACGGCGTCGGGGTACCCGCCTGCATCGCCGCCGCCGACCGCGCGGCCGCCGACGTCCTCGCCGCCCTCGCCACCTCCGGCGGGGCCGCGCCGGGGTGAGCGGGCTCACCGCACCCGGGGCGGTGGGCGCGGCGCGGGCGCGGGAGGATGGGGGCATGACGCAGCCAGCCGAAGCCCCCGCAGCACCCACGGCCGAGGAGATCAACGCGACCATCCGGTACACGATGTACTCGGTGTTCGCGGTGCGGGACACCCTCGGCGACGCCGACCGCGCGGAGCTCACGGCCGAGGTGCAGTCGCTGCTCGAGGAGCTCGCCGGCAAGGGCCTCGTCGTGCGCGGCTTCTACGACGTCGCCGGGCTGCGCGCCGACGCCGACCTGCTCGTGTGGTGGCACGCGGAGACCGTCGAGCTCGTCCAGGAGGCCTACCGACGGCTGCGCCGCACGCGCCTCGGGCGCCACCTCGTGCCCGTCTGGTCCGTCGTCGGGCTGCACCGCCCCGCGGAGTTCAACCGCGGCCACGTCCCGGCGTTCCTGTCCGGCGAGCGCGCCCGCGACTACGTGTGCGTGTACCCGTTCGTGCGCTCCTACGAGTGGTACCTGCTGCCCGAGGCCGAGCGCCGCACCATGCTGCGCGACCACGGCCTCGCCGCCCGCCCCTACGAGGACGTGCGCGCCAACACCGTCTCCGCCTTCGCCCTGGGCGACTACGAGTGGGTCCTCGCCTTCGAGGCCGACGAGCTGCACCGCATCGTCGACCTCATGCGCGACCTGCGGGCCACCGAGGCCCGCCACCACGTGCGCGAGGAGCTGCCGTTCTACACCGGCCCGCGCGTCGAGCTGCCGGAGCTCGTGGCCCAGCTGCCCTGAGCCGCACCTCGGCACCCGCGAGAGCCCGCACGCACGAGAGCCGCCGTCCCCTCAGGGGGCGGCGGCTCTCGTCGCGTGCGGTGCTGAGCGGTCAGAGGCGCTCGGGGTCCTCCGCGTCGGCGGCGGCCACGTGGTCGGACAGGCCCGACGCCCCGGTGCCGCCCGACTCGTCGGGCACCTCCTGCGTGATCCGCTCGTCGATCGTCTCGTTGTCCGCGTCGACGTCGTCGCTCATGAGCTCCTCCGTCGCGTGGCTCACCGCCCGCGTCGTGTCGTACGTGTCGTCGTCGTCGTCCGCGAGGAGCGTGTCGGTCCCGAGGGCCCCGACCTCGTCGAGCGCGTCGGCGTCGTCCTCACCCGCGAGCTCGGCGTTCTCGGCGCGCAGGTCCGGGTCGTCCAGCGGGTCCAGCTCGCGGTCGGTGTCCTGGTAGCTCTCGGCGTACGGCTCGGTCATGCCGCCCACTCTGCCCGGGCCGGGGCCGGGACGCACGTCGCCGGGATCAGCTCGCGGAGCTGGTGGGGCGCAGCGACAGGCTGATCGAGTTGATGCAGTAGCGCTGGTCCGTCGGCGTCGGGTAGCCCTCGCCCTCGAAGACGTGGCCCAGGTGCGAACCGCAGCTCGCGCAGCGCACCTCCGTGCGGACCATGCCCATCGAGCGGTCGGAGATCAGCTCGACCGCCGCGGAGTCCTTCGGGTCGAAGAAGGACGGCCAGCCGCAGTGCGAGGCGAACTTCTCGCTGCTCGTGAACAGCTCGGCGCCGCACGCGCGACAGGCGTAGACGCCCTCGGTGGTGGTGTCCTCGTACTCGCCCGTGAACGGGCGCTCGGTCCCGGCCTGGCGCAGGACGGCGTACTCCTGCGGGCTCAGCTCCTCGCGCCACTCGGCCTCGCTCTTGGTGACGGCGTAGCGGTCGTCGGTGCCCTCGGGAGTGCTCGTGCCGTGGTTCCTCATGCCCGTTCCAACCGTCAGCCGAGGCGGGACGTTCCCGCGTACAGGTGCAGGACGGGCACGCCGAACTCGTCGCGCGCCCGCGACGCCCAGTCGCGGTGGAAGGTGTCCTCCACGGCGTGCGGGCGGGTCACGACGACGAGCTCGCGCACGCCCCCGCCGGCGGCCAGGACGCGCCGCACCTCGGGCAGCGGGTCGTCGTCGGTGGTGCGGCCCTCAGCCTGCAGGCCCTCCGCGCGCAGCGCCGCCAGGGTCGCGGCCAGCGCCGTCTCGGCCTCGGCGCGCGCGGCCGTCGCGTCGGGCTGCCCCTCGCGCACGGAGCCCAGGGCCTCGCGCAGCTCGCCCAGGCTCAGGTGGTCCAGCAGGTCGGCCAGGACGCTGCGGTGCGTGTCGGCGGGGACCAGGACGAGGTGCTGCACGTCAGCGGCGTCGCCGCCCCCGTCGCCACCGTCGCTGCCGTCCTCCGCGCGGTGCAGCTGCGCGAGGTTGCGGGCGTCCACGTCGCCGAACGCCTCCTCCGTCAGGACGAGCACGGTCGGGCGGGCGGTCGTCAGGTCCTCGGGCACGGGGCCACGCTAGCGGGGGCGGGGTCCCGGTCCGCGCGCCGCTCGGGCAGGATGCCGAGCATGTCCTCCCGCACCGCACCCGGCGGCCCCTGGGTGCCCCTGGCGGTGCTGCTCGGCGTCGCGGGGACGGCGCACTTCGTCCACCCGGCGACCTTCGACGGCATCGTGCCGCGGGCCCTGCCGCTCTCCGCGCGCACCTGGACGCTGGCCTCCGGGGTGGCCGAGCTGGGCCTCGCGGCGGGCCTCGCCGCCCCGGCGACCCGCCGCGCGGCCGGCTGGGGGACCGCCGCGCTCTTCCTCGCGGTGTGGCCCGCCAACGGCCAGCAGGCGCTGGACGCCTGGCGCCGGCGCGGGCGCAGCCCCGCCCACGCGCGCCGGGCCGCCGCGGCCCTGGTGCGGCTGCCGATGCAGGTGCCGCTGCTCGTGGCCGCGGTGCGGGTGGCCCGCGCGTGAAGGGCCGTCGCCGGGCCGCGGTGGGTGCCGCCGCCTCGGTGGGGACCGCCGCCCTCGGCCTGGTCGGGGTCACGGCGGTCGCGACGGCCTTCGCCCGGGCGGTCGTGACCCCCGCGCGGCACAAGCCCGACGACGTGGAGGTCCTGCAGGTCGGGCCGTCCCGCGTCGTGCTCGCGCGCAGCCCCGACACCGTCGTCCCGGGGCGCTACGGCGTGTGGACCGACGACGGGCGCGGGCACTTCCGCGTCGGCGAGGTCCTCGCGGTGACCGACGAGCACGTGGTCCGCGAGCTGCTCGGCGTGGACGCGGGGGTGGTCCTTCCGGGCGCGGCCCGCTGGAACCAGTACTACTTCTCGGGCGACCCCGGCTCCGCGCTCGGCCTGGCGCACGAGGACGTCCTCGTGCCCGGCCCCGTCGGTGACCTGCCGTGCTGGTCGGTGCCGGGCGCGGGGGAGTCCGACGGCACCTGGGCGGTCCTCGTGCACGGGCGCGGAGCGACCCGGGAGGAGGCGCTGCGCGCGGTCGGCGTGCTGCACGCCGCGGGGCTGACCTGCCTGGTGCCCAGCTACCGCAACGACGCCGACGGACCGGTCTCGCCCGCGCGCACCTACGGCCTCGGCGACACGGAGTGGCCCGACGTCGAGGCCGTCGTGCAGCACGCGCTGGACGCGGGCGCGCGCCGGGTCGTGCTCGTGGGGTGGTCCATGGGCGGCGCGATCGTGCTGCAGCTGCTCGCCCGCTCCCCGCTGGCCCCGGCCGTCTGCGCGGTCGTGCTCGACGGCCCCGTCGTGGACTGGGGCGACGTCCTCGACCACCAGGCGAGGACCCGCGGGCTGCCCGTGCGGCTCGGCCGCTACGGCGTGCGCCTGCTGCGCCACCCCCTCGCCCGCCGGCTCGTCGGGCTGGAGGGACCCCTGGACCTGCGGCTGATGGACTGGGTGGCGCGGGCGGAGGAGCTCGAGCTGCCGATCCTGCTGCTGCACTCCGACGACGACGACTACGTGCCCTCCGGGCCGTCCCGGCGCCTGGCGCAGGCCCGGCCGGACCTCGTCACCTACGTCGCGAGCGACCGGGCGCGCCACACCAAGGAGTGGAACGTCGACCCGCAGGGCTGGGAGCGGGCGGTGCGCGACTTCGTCGCCGCCCACCGGTGACGACCCGCCGGTGAGAGCGCGCTCGCTGCGGCGGTGCGCGTCCGTACACTCGCGCCGTGGCTGGTCGCTGGATCCCGGGTGACGGACTGCCGGGACCCGGCAGCTCGGCCGACCGGCTGCTGGACTCCGCCGAGCGCCTCGTCGCCGTGGAGGGTCTCCTGGGGGCCTCCTCGCGGGCCATCACGCTCGCCGCGGGGCACCGCAACAGCAACGCGATCGCCTACCACTTCGGCGACCGGCGGGGTCTGTTCACGGCGGTCTGGTTCCGCCGCACCACGGAGATCGACCGCCACCGCGCGCGCGAGGTCACCGCCCTCGAGCGGAGCGGCCGAAGCGCGGACCCGGCAGCGCTGGTCGCGGCCCTCGTGGTCCCGGTCGCGGCCGAGCTGGTGCGCCGCACCCCCAGCTACTGGGCGCGCTTCAACGAGGCGGTCCTCAGCGGCTACCCCCTGGACGCGCTGACGCGCCTGGAGAGCGACGGCGCCGGGGACCCGGCCACGAGCCTGCGGGCGCTGACGCGCACGCTCACGCTCCTGCGGGCGGTGTCCGCGCAGGGCCGCGAGCCCGTGGCGAGCCGCCGCGTCGTGCAGGTCATCCGCACGGGCGTCACGACCCTCGCCTGCTGGGAGCGCGACTGCGACGGGGGGCTGCTGGACCCCGGGTCGCTCGCCGGTCTCTGCGCGGACCTCGTGCAGACCGGGGCCGCGGTCCTGACGGCGCCGGTGGAGGAGCGCTCCGGCGCGGACGTCGCGGACGTCCCCGGGTGCGTCGCCTGACGCGCGGGCCGCGACCTCTAATACACTCGCGTTAGAGCGTCACCCGGCGACGACCGCCGCCGGGTCCACGTCCCGAGGCCACGAGTGGAGATCCCCGCGTGAGTGCACTCCCCGGACGGTCCGGGCCGAGAACCGGCGGGCCCGCCGACGACCATGACGACGCCGCGGCGCCCCCCTCCTTCGACGCCCTCCTCGAGGCCGCGGCGCGCGACGGGGTGGCGGTCGTGGAGACCGCGGCCGGCCGCCTCGTCTGCCTCCCCGAGGAGCGCTACGACGCGCTGCGGGGCGCGGACGGCCGCGGCTCGCTGGTGACCCTCACCCCGCGCGAGGCCGAGATCCTGGGCCGCGTCGCCCGCGGCGACGCCATGGTCACCGTCTCCACCGACCTCGGGGTCGCGCTGAACACCGTCGCCCAGCACCTCGTCGCCGTGCGCCGCAAGTACGGGGTCCGCAGCACGGCGCTCGCCGTGGAGGCCGCCCGCGCGGACGGGCTCATCTGACGCGCTCGTCTGACGGGCGGGGTCAGGGCATCCCGGGCAGCCGGTGGCCCATCCGATCCCGCTTGGTGCGCAGGTAGCGGACGTTGTCCGCGGTCGGCGCGACCGGCAGGTCGCGCCGGCGCAGCACCTGCACGCCGTGTGAGCGCAGCGCCTCGACCTTGACCGGGTTGTGCGTCAGCAGCTCCACGTCGCGCACGCCCAGGTCCCGCAGGACGGCCACCGCCCCGGTGTAGTCGCGGGCGTCGGCCGGGAACCCCAGGTCGAGGTTGGCCTCGACCGTGTCGCGGCCCTGCTCCTGCAGCGCGTAGGCCGCGATCTTCTCGGCGAGGCCGATGCCGCGGCCCTCCTGCCCGCGCAGGTACAGGACGACGCCGCGCCCCTCGGAGGCGACCAGGTCCAGGGCGGCGTCCAGCTGCGGCCCGCAGTCGCAGCGCAGCGAGCCCAGCACGTCGCCCGTGAGGCACTCCGAGTGCAGGCGGACGAGGACGTCGTGCCCGTCGCCGATCTCGCCGGCCACCAGCGCGAGGTGCTCGACGCCGTCGGCCTGGCGGTAGGCCACGGCCCGGAAGGTGCCGTGGGTCGTGGGCAGCCGCGCTTCGGCGACCCGGACCACCGGCAGGTGGGGGTGGGCCGCCGGCGTCGTCGCGGGGACGCGCTCCGGCACGGGGGTCACGTCGTCCTCTCGCAGGGTGCTCACGACGTCGCGGTCGCCACCCGGACCTGACGCTTGACGCGCGCCAGCATCCCGGCCAGCCCGCGCATCCGCAGGGGGCTCACGGCCTGGTCCAGGCCGAGGCGCGAGCCGACGTCACCGGGCACGGCCAGGACCTCCTGCGCCGAGAGCCCCTCGAGGCCCTCCGCGAGGATGCCCGCGAAGCCGCGGGTGGTCGGCGCCTCGCGCGGGGCCGAGAAGTGCAGGTGCGTCGTGGCGTCGTCGTCGACCTCGACGTCCACGAACACCGGGGACTGGCACTCCTCGACCTTCTCCATCAGCTCGGGGTGACCCTCGAGCCGCGGGGGCAGGGGCGGCAGGCCCTGGCTGAACTCCAGGAGCAGCTGCAGCCGGTCGGCGACCGCGAGGGCGTTGAAGTCCTCGACGATCTCGGCCAGCGCGGGCGGCAGCCCCGCCGTCAGGTCCTCGGTCCCGGCCGTCATCGCGCGGCGACCTCACCGCGTTCGGCGCCGCGCGCGATCGGCACCCGGACGCTGTTGCCCCACTCGGTCCAGGAGCCGTCGTAGTTGCGGACGGTGGCGAAGCCCAGCAGCGCGGACAGCACGAACCAGGTGTGGCTCGAGCGCTCCCCGATGCGGCAGTAGGCGATCACGTCGTCGGAGGGGTCGAGGCCCTTCTCCTGCTGGTAGATCGCCTCGAGCTCGGCCCGCGGCTTGAAGGTGCCGTCCTCGGCGGCCGCCCGCGCCCACGGCACGCTGTCCGCGCCGGGGATGTGCCCGCCGCGCACGGTGCCCTCCTCCGGGTAGTCGGGCATGTGGGTGCGCTCGCCCGTGTACTCCTGCGGGGAGCGGACGTCGATGAGCTTGCCGCCCAGGTGCGCGAGCACGTCCTCCTTGAAGGCGCGCACGGCGGTGTCGGAGCGCTCCACGACGGGGTAGTCGCCCGGCGCGGGGGTGGGGGCGTCGGTGGTGAGCTCACGGCCCTCCGCGGCCCACTTCGCGCGGCCGCCGTCGAGGAGCCGGACGTCGGGGTGGCCGAAGAGCGTGAACACCCACAGGGCGTACGCGGCCCACCAGTTGTTCTTGTCGCCGTAGATGACGACCGTGTCCTCGCGCGAGATGCCCTTGCGCCGCATCAGGGCGGCGAACGCGTCGCCGTCGACGTAGTCGCGGGTGACCTCGTCGTTCAGCTCGGTGTGCCAGTCGACCTTCACGGAGCCCGCGACGTGACCGGTGTCCCAGAGCAGGACGTCCTCGTCGCTCTCGACGACCCGCAGGCCGTCCTCGCCCAGGTGCTCGGCCAGCCACGCGGTGGTGACGAGCTTCTCCGGGTGCGCGTACTCGGCGAGCTTCGGGTCGGGGTCCAGCGGCAGGGTCACGGTCGTTCCTCCAGGGCTCGTCTCGCACCACCGCGGGGCACGGGTGCCGTGGCGCGTCGTCAGCGGCAACACCCCGGCTCCCGCGGACGTTCCCGGGGGCGTTCCCGGGCGGCGATCCTGCCACGCCGCCCGGGCCCGCCCGTGCGCGCGTGACCAGCACCACCCGCCGCCGCGGGCCACCGGCCGGGTGGTGCCCGCGGTGCCTCACTACGCTCGCGGGGTGAGCAGCCCCGAGGAGACCGCCGTGCAGTCCCTGGCCGCGCGCAGTCCCCGCGTCCCGCCCGAGCAGCTGGTCGCCGAGCTGGTCCCCCCGCCGCGCTTCGGCGACGTCCGGTTCGCGACCTACGTGCCGGCCCCGGACCAGCCGACCCAGGCGGGCGCCGTGCAGGCCATGGACGCCTTCGGCTCAGGCGTCCTCGCCGGGGGGCAGGAGAAGGGCGGCGGCCTCGCCGGGCTGTTCAAGCGCCGCAGCGCCACCCCCGCCGGGCCGTCCGGGATCTACCTCGACGGCGGGTTCGGCGTCGGCAAGACCCACCTGCTGTCCTCGCTGTACCACCAGGTCGTCACCGACGGTGGCCGCCGGGCCGCCTACGGCACCTTCGTGGAGTACACGAACCTCGTGGGCGCGCTCGGGTTCCTGCCCGCCGTCGAGGCGCTCGCGGACAACGCCCTCGTCTGCATCGACGAGTTCGAGCTGGACGACCCGGGCGACACCGTCCTGATGTCGCGGCTGATGCGCGAGCTCGTCGACCGCGGCGTCCGCCTGGCCGCGACGTCGAACACGCTGCCCGGCGCGCTGGGCGAGGGCCGCTTCGCCGCGCAGGACTTCCAGCGCGAGATCCAGGCGCTCGCCGGCCGCTTCGACGTCGTGCGCGTCGACGGCGAGGACTACCGCCACCGCGGCCTGCCCGCGGCCCCCGAGCCGCTGGACGACGCGGCCGTCGAGCGCGTCGCCGCGAGCCGCGAGGGCGCGACGCTGGACGACTTCTCCGCCGTGCTCAGCCACCTCGCCGACGTCCACCCCAGCCGCTACGGCGCGATGGTCGCCGGCACGAGCGCCGTCTGCCTGCGCGGGGTGAGCACGGTGAGCGACCAGATGGTCGGCCTGCGGATGGTGGTGCTGGCCGACCGGCTCTACGACCGCGACGTGCCGGTCGTGGCCTCGGGCGTGCCCTTCGACGAGGTCTTCACCACCGAGCTCGTCGAGGGCGGCTACCGCAAGAAGTACCTGCGGGCCGTCTCACGCCTCTCGGCCCTGGCCCGCGACGGCGCCGCCCTCGCCTGAGGCGTCGGCGGGGCTGCGGCGGCCCGCCCCGGTGACGCGCCACCACACGAGGGCGCCGAGCCAGACGAGCAGGAACAGCGCGGCCACGGCGTAGCCGACGACGCCGGTGTCCAGGCCCGAGATCCAGGTGCTCGCCGCGTCGCCGAGGTGGAGCTCGTCGTGGGCCACCGAGACGAGCTGGATGGTGCCGATGGCCAGCGCCACGGCCACCGAGACGCCCGTCACGACGCCGTTGTAGGCCAGGCGCCGCAGCGGGTTCGCCAGCGCCCAGTCGTAGGCCAGGTTCATGAAGGCGCCGTCGAGGGTGTCGAACAGGGACATCCCCGCGGTGAACAGCACCGGCAGGACGAGCACGGCGTACCAGGGCAGCGTCACGGCCGCGGTGCCCGCGAGCACCAGCAGCGCGACCTCGGTGGCGGTGTCGAAGCCGAGGCCCATGAGCAGCCCGACGGGGTAGATCTGGCGCGGCGAGCGGATGCGGCGCGTGAACCGCGCGAGCAGCCGCGCGAGCGCGCCGTCGAGGGCGAGGCGCTGGTGCAGCGCGGCGTCGTCCAGCTCGCCGCGGCGGCGCTGGCGGGCCGTGCGCAGGATCCCCAGCAGGGCCGCGAGGTTCACCAGGCCGATGACCCACAGGAACACGCCGGCGGCCGTGGTGCCGAACACGCCCAGGGCGTCGTGGGCGGCGCTGCCCTCCGTCACGAGCCCGCTCGCGAACCTCGCCCCCGTGGCGATGACGACGGCCATGGCGACCACCACGCTGGAGTGGCCGAGGGAGAACCAGAACCCGACCGAGAGCGGGCGCTGCCCGTCGGCCGTGAGCTTGCGGGTGGCGCCGTCGATGACCGCGATGTGGTCGGCGTCGAAGGCGTGCCGCACGCCGAAGACGTAGGCCGTCAGGCCCAGGCCCCAGCCGAAGACCTGCGCCCCCACGGTGTGCCCGGCGGGGACGACGACGAACCCGAGCACGCCCCAGCCCAGCACGTGCAGGCCGAGGACGACGGCGAGCAGGCGCGTGAGGCGCCGGCTGTCGGTGCGGTCCCAGCGGCGGCCCGCGGCCCGCGTGGCGGAGGTGAGCAGGGCGTCGGACATGCAGGCTCCCTCGGGTGGCTTGTTGCGCCTGAGTCGCAACAAGCCGGCAGCCTAGCCCTCAGTCCCACTCCGTCGGCAGGTCCGGGTCGCGGTGGTGCAGCAGCACCCGCTCGAGCTCCTCGCGCACGACGCGGATCGTCGACAGCTCCGGCAGCTCGTCGAGGGAGAACCAGCCGACGTCGAGGGTCTCGAGGTCCTGCGGCGCCACGGGTTCCCCGACGACGCGGCACAGGAAGAACAGGTGGAACACGGACACGGGCAGCGGCGGCTGCAGCCCCCGCGCGTCGCGCTCCCACACCGCGACGAGCTTCACGGCCGCGACCGGGTAGCCCGTCTCCTCCAGCACCTCGCGCACCGCGGCCTCACCGGGCCGGTCGCCCGGGTCGGCCCACCCGCCCGGGAGCGACCAGCGGCCGTCGCTGCGCTCGCGCAGCATGAGGAAGCGCTCGCGCTCGTCGACGACCGCCGCGCGCACGTCGACCTTGGGGGTGGCGTAGCCCGTGCCGCCGCCCAGGTCGAGGCGGAGGGCGGCGGGGTCCGCGCCGGACACGGCGGCCAGCAGCTCCGTCGCGAGGTCCGCGACCTGCCGGTAGCGGGCGGCGTCGTAGTCCTTCGACGGGTCGGCGTCCGCGTAGGAGAGACCGGTCTGCGCGATCGCCGCCAGCCGCACGGCGGCGCGCCGCACGCGGTCGGCCGCGTCGAGCTCCTCCTGCGCGCCCCCGCCGTCCGTGCCCTCGCCGCTCGCGCCGGGGCCGCTCACGCCCCGGGGTTCGCGACGCGCACGACCGCGACGGACTCGCCGACCAGGCGCACGCCCTCGCTGAGCAGCTCGGGGGTGTGCGGGGCGTCGGTGTGGGCCAGGACGACCTCGACGGGGTTGCCGGCGACGGGCACGTCGGCGCCGGAGCCGGTGCTCACCACGACGCGGAAGGCGCCGCGGTGCAGGACGACCCAGTTCTCGTCGACGTCGACCCGCACGTCGCGCAGGTCGTCGGCGCGCAGGTCCGGCTCGGCGCGGCGCAGCGCGAGGAGGTCGGTGTACCAGCGCAGCACGCGCGCGTGCCCGCCGTCGCCGACCTCGTCCCAGCGCAGCACGGAGCGCTCGCGCGTGGCCGCGTCCTGCGGGTCGGGCACGTCCTCGGCGGACCAGCCGTGGTCGCCGAACTCCGAGCGGCGGCCCTTGCTGACCGCGGCCCCGAGCTCGGGGTCCGGGAAGTCCGTGAAGAACTGCCACGGCGTGGAGGCGTCCCACTCCTCGCCCATGAAGATCATCGGCGTGAAGGGCCCCAGCAGGTACAGGGCGGCGCCCGCGGCGAGGCGCGCCTGCGGGACCAGCGCGCCGATCCGCTCGCCCACGGCGCGGTTGCCGACCTGGTCGTGCGTCTGCAGGTAGCCCAGGAAGGAGTGCCCGCCGACGCGCGCGCGGTCGACCCTGCGGCCCCAGTCCTCGCCGCGGAAGGAGGAGAACCGCTCCGCGTGCCAGAAGGCCTCGGTGAACGTCGTGGCCAGGACCTCCGGCGAGCCGAAGTCGGCGTAGTAGCCCTGCCGCTCGCCCGTCAGCCAGGCGTGCAGGGCGTGGTGCACGTCGTCGTCCCACTGCGCCGTCATCCCGCGCCCACCCTCGGCGGTGGGGGTGACCATGGCGGCGTCGTTGAGGTCGCTCTCGGCGACCAGCGACAGGGGCCGGCCGAGGTGTGCGGACAGCTCCGCAACCTCGTCGGCGAGCTGCTGCAGGACGTGGACAGGGGAGTCGTCGACCAGCGCGTGCACGGCGTCCAGGCGCAGGGCGTCGACGTGGAAGTCGCGGAACCAGCGCAGCGCGTTGTCGACGATCCAGCGGCGCACCTCCACCGACCCCTCGTCGTCGAGGTTCACCGCGGCGCCCCACGGCGTCTCGTGCTTGTCGGTGAAGTAGGGGCCGAACTCGCCCAGGTAGTTCCCGCTGGGCCCCAGGTGGTTGTAGACGCAGTCCAGGGCCACGGCGAGACCCTTGGCGTGGCAGGCGTCGACGAAGGCCGCGAACGCCTCCGGCCCGCCGTAGGGCTCGTGCACCGCGTAGGGGGCGACGCCGTCGTAGCCCCAGCCCCAGCGGCCGTCGAAGGCGGACACGGGCAGCACCTCGACGACCTCGACGCCCAGGTCCACGAGGTGGTCCAGGTGCGCGGCGGCCGCGGCGAAGGTGCCCTCGGGCGTGAAGGTGCCGACGTGGAGCTCGTAGAACACGGCGCCGCGGGCGTCGCGGCCGCTCCAGCCGGAGTCGCTCCAGCGGAACGTCAGCGGGGCGACGACCGCGCTCGGGCCGTGCACGCCGTCGGGCTGCCAGCCCGAGCGGGGGTCCGGCCGCGGGTCGGAGCCGTCGAGGCGGAAGGAGTAGCGCGTCCCGTGCCCGGCTCCCGGGACCTGCCGGTGCCACCAGCCCTCGCGGGGCAGGTCCGTGCGGGTCATGGCGTGCGCCTGCGACCCCTCCTCGGACTCGACGACGACCTCGACCTCGTGCGCTCCCGGCGCCCACACCCCGAACTCCATGCCCCCACCCAACCGGACGCGGGAGCGGGCCACCACCGCAGCCCGCGAGCGGCGATGAGTTCCGGCCCGCGGGCCGGTCTCGGGTGCAGGGCAGCGCCGCACGCACCGGTGTCGTGGCAGCGCCGGAGCGAGGGACGGGCAGGGGAGGAGCGAGCATGGCCGCTGAGCGGGAGGGCCGCGCGATCGAGGCGGCGTTCACGGCGCGCATCCGCAAGGACGGGGCCTTCGCGACCTACGTCGAGCTCGCGGGCTCCGACGAGGTCCTCGGGACGCGGCGCGCGGTGCGCGTGGCGGGCACCCTGGACGGGCACCCGTTCGCCGCGACGCTGATGCCGTCGGGCACCGGCCCGCACTGGCTGCCGCTGCGGGCGGGGCTGTGCACGGTCACCGGCAAGGACCGGGCCGGGGAGGAGCTGACCGTGCTGCTGCTGCAGCGCTTCAGCTGAGGAGCGCGACGAGCCGGTGCCGCCGGCCCCGGGGCGGGGTCGGCGGCACCGGCTCGCGGTGCTGGTCGTGCGGACGGCTCAGACGCGGACGAGCAGCGCCACGGGCAGGCCGTCGAGCACGTCGGCGAAGCGTGCGCTGCCGCCGGGGACCTCGACGCCGGTGAAGGCGTTGCGCCACGTCCCGGCCGGCAGGGCCAGCGTGTGCTCGCCCCACCCGCCGAGGCGCTCGAGCGAGCCGGGCAGGCGGGTGGCGACGGCGACGACGACCGGGGCGTCCAGCGGGCCCCGGGCGAAGGCGACGGCGTTGCCCGTCGACGTCGGCACCGCGGCGTAGGCGGCGGTCTCGCCGAGGAAGGCCTCCGGGTGCTCGCGGCGCACCCGCAGGGTGCGCGAGACGACGAGCAGCTTCTCGTCGTCGACGTCGGCCGGGCGCTCGCCCGCGTCCAGCGCGGCCAGGCGCCGCGCCCGCTCGTCGTAGTCCACCTCGCGGCGGTTGTCCGGGTCGACGAGGGAGAGGTCGACGAGCTCGGTGCCCTGGTAGACGTCGGGGACGCCGGGCATCGCGAGCTGGACGAACTTCTGCCCGAGGACCGCCACGCGCGACGCGTCGGCCGTGCGCTCGACCCACGCGCCGACGGCGGCCAGCACCGCCTCGTCGCCCAGCACGCCGCGCGCGAAGTGCTGCACCGCCGCCTCGTAGGCCTCGTCCGGCGCGGTCCACGTCGTGTGGTCCTTGGCCTCGCGGGTGGCCTTCTCCAGGTAGGCGAGCAGGCGCTCCTCGGCGAGGGGGCCGCTGCGGCCCCACGTGCCGACGAGGGTCTGCCACACGAGCAGCTCGGTCCGGACGTCGAGCTCGGCGTCGCGGTGCGCGGCCGCGAGCTCGCGCCAGCCCGCCAGGGCCGCCGCGAACTCGTCGGGGTGCTCCGACAGCGGTGTGAGGTGGGCGCGGACGTCCTCGCTGCGCTTGGTGTCGTGCGTGGACAGGGTGGTCATCGCCGACGGCCAGGTCCGCGACAGGACGCCCGCGAAGTTGTGGAACTCCTCCGGCGAGGTCCCGAAGCGGGTCGGGTCGCCGCCCACCTCGTTCAGCGAGGACAGCCGGAACCAGCGGTAGAACGCCGTGTCCTCGACGCCCTTGGCCATGACGGGCCCGCAGGTCTGCTGGAAGCGGACGACGAACTCCGCGAGCCGGGGGTCGTCGGGGCTGCCGGCGCGCCCCAGCGCGAGGTCGACGACCACGGCGAGGGTGTCGTGGCGCTCGGGGGCCAGGTGCGCGCGGGCGGCCGTGGCGGCCTCCTCGAGCACCTCGACGGCCTCCGCCGGGGTTGCCTCGCCGGGCACGACGTAGGCGCGGTAGCGCGGGAACGCGACGAGCAGCTCCACGACGGACTCGTGCAGCCCGCGGCGGGTGTGGTCGCGCAGGTCGACGTCGTCGTGGCAGATCGCCGCGAGCAGGTCGACGAGGCGGTGCACCTCGGCGTAGAGGCCGTGCTCGACGACCTCCCGCTTGGCCTGCTCGACGACGGCCGAGAACGGCTCGGAGTCGCCCGTGAGGGAGGCGTACAGCGACGTCAGGGGCTCGGCGCCGGCCTGGTCGAGGAAGAGCCCGCCGACCTCGTGCAGGGCGTCGTAGCCGGTGGTCCCGGCGGTCGCCCAGTCCGTGGGCAGCGTCTCGCCGCCCTCGAGGATCTTCTCCACGACGACCCAGGCGCTGCTGCCGTCCCGCTCGGTCGCGGCGGCCAGGCGGGCCAGGTAGCCGCGGGGGTCGGCCAGGCCGTCCGGGTGGTCGATGCGCAGGCCCTGCAGCTCGCCGGCGCGCAGCAGCTCCAGGAGCAGCGCGTGGGAGGCGTCGAAGACCTCCGGGTCCTCCACGCGCACGGCGGCGAGGGTGTCGACGTCGAAAAAGCGCCGGTAGTTCAGCTCCTCGTCGGCGACGCGCCAGTGCGCGAGGCGGTACCACTGCCGGTCGACGAGCTGCGCGAGCGGCAGGTCCTCGGTGCCGGGGCGGACGGGGAAGACGTGGTCGTAGTAGCGCAGGACGGGCTCGTCGCCCGTGACGTCGAGCGTCAGCTCGCCCGCGGCGAGGACCTGCCCGATCCGCTGGCCGAGCACGGCCATGAGGATCGCGCGGTCGGGGACCGACCAGTCGACGTCGAACCAGCTCGCGAACGGCGACTCGGGGCCCTCGCGCAGCACCGACCACAGCTGGGCGTTGTCGGAGGCGGGGGTCGGGACGGCCATGTGGTTCGGCACCACGTCGGCCACGGCGCCCAGACCGGCGGCCTCCAGCGCGGCGCTGAGGCGGTCGAAGGCCGGGCGGCCCCCGGCCTCGGGGTTCAGCCGCGAGTGGTCGATGACGTCGTAGCCGTGCGTCGAGCCCTTGGCCGGGGCCAGGACGGGCGACAGGTAGGCGTGCGTCACCCCGAGGTCGGCGAGGTAGGCCGCCCGGGCGGCCGCGTCGTCGAAGGTGAAGGCCGGCTGGATCTGCAGGCGGTAGGTGCTCGCCGGCACGACGGCCGGTCGGTACTCGTCGTTCACTTGTCTCCCAGGGGACCGCGGGCCAGCACGAGGATGGAGCGTCCGGCGACCGGGACGGTCGTACCGGGGGAGAAGGCGGACTCCTCCGTGAAGATGGACACGACGCCGACCTGGTCGTCGGCGGTGTCCAGCCGGGGGGCCCAGCCGTCGCCGTAGGCCTTCTCGGGGAGCGTGAAGTCCAGCGGCTCGTGCCAGGGGTTGAAGAGGATGAGGAAGGAGTCCCCGACGATGCGCTCACCGCGGCGGTCGGACTCGGGGATCGCCTCGCCGTTCAGGAAGACCATGACGCTGCGGTTGGTGGCGTCGCCCCAGCCCGTGTCGGTCATGGCGCTGCCGTCGGCGCTGAACCACTCGATGTCGCCGACCTGGCTCTCGCCGCCGTGCCCGGCGTCGCCCGCGAAGAAGCGGCGGCGCTGGAAGACGGGCTCGGTGCGGCGCAGGGCCACGACGCGCTGGGCGAAGGCCAGGAGCTCCTTCTGCGGGTCGCTCAGGTCCCAGTCGACCCAGGCCAGCGGGTTGTCCTGGCAGTAGACGTTGTTGTTGCCCTGCTGGGTCCGGCCCAGCTCGTCGCCGTGCAGGATCATCGGCACGCCCTGGCTCAGCAGGAGGGTCGTCAGCAGGTTGCGGTGCTGGCGCGCGCGCAGCGCCACGATCTCGGGGTCGTCCGTGGGCCCCTCGACGCCGCAGTTCCAGGAGCGGTTGTGGCTCTCGCCGTCGTTGCCGCCCTCGCCGTTGGCGTCGTTGTGCTTCTCGTTGTAGGACACCAGGTCCCGCATCGTGAAGCCGTCGTGGGCGGTGACGAAGTTGATGCTGGCGATGGGCTTGCGCCCGGAGTGCTCGTACAGGTCGCTGGAACCCGTCAGGCGGCTCGCGAACTCGGCGATCGTGTGCGGCTCGCCGCGCCAGAAGTCGCGGATGGCGTCGCGGTAGCGGCCGTTCCACTCCGTCCACAGGGGCGGGAAGCCGCCGACCTGGTAGCCGCCGTCGCCCACGTCCCACGGCTCCGCGATGAGCTTGAGCTGGGAGACCACCGGGTCCTGCTGGACCAGGTCGAAGAAGGCCGACAGCCGGTCCACCTCGTGGAACTGCCGCGCCAGGGTCGCCGCGAGGTCGAAGCGGAACCCGTCGACGTGCATCTCCTCGGCCCAGTAGCGCAGCGAGTCCATGATCAGCTGCAGGACGTGCGGGTGCCGCATGAGGAGGCTGTTGCCGGTGCCGGTGGTGTCGTAGTAGTGCGCCTGGTCGCCGTCGACCAGGCGGTAGTACGCCTGGTTGTCGATGCCGCGGAAGCACAGCGTCGGGCCCATGTGGTTGCCCTCGGCGGTGTGGTTGTAGACCACGTCGAGGATGACCTCGATGTCCGCCTCGTGCAGCGCCCGCACCATCGACTTGAACTCCTGCACCTGCTGGCCGCGCTGGCCCGTGGAGGAGTAGGAGTTGTGCGGCGCGAAGAACCCGATCGTGTTGTAGCCCCAGTAGTTCGCGAGGCCCTTGTCCACGAGGTGGGTGTCCTGCACGAACTGGTGCACCGGCATGAGCTCGACGGCCGTGACGCCGAGGCCCTTGAGGTGGTCGATCATCGCGGGGTGCGCCATGCCGGCGTACGTCCCGCGGATGCTCTCGGGGATGTCGGGGTGCTGGATCGTCAGGCCCTTGACGTGCGCCTCGTAGATCACCGACTCGTGGTACTCGTGGCCGGGGCGGCGGTCGTTGCCCCAGTCGAAGAAGGGGTTGACGACGACGGAGAGCATCGTGTGCCCCGCGCTGTCGGCCGGGTTGATCGCGTCGTTGGCCTCGAACTCGTAGGAGAAGAGCGACTCGTCGCCGTCGACCTGCCCCTCGATCGCCTTGGCGTAGGGGTCCAGCAGCAGCTTCTCGGGCTGGCAGCGGTGGCCGTTCGCGGGGTCGAAGGGCCCGTGCACGCGGAAGCCGTAGCGCTGCCCGGGCATGACCGAGGGCAGGTAGGCGTGCCACACGAAGCCGTCGACCTCGGGGAGGTCGACGCGCGTCTCGGTGCCGTCCTCCTCGACGAGGCAGAGCTCGATGCGCTCGGCGACCTCGGAGAAGAGGGCGAAGTTGGTGCCCGCGCCGTCGTAGGTGGCGCCGAGGGGGTAGGGCCGTCCGGGCCAGATCTGCATCTCGCGAGTCCTCCGCAGCACGTGGGGGCGTCGTGCCTGGTCGTCCAGGTGGCGGGCGCCGGCTGTCGCGGCGCCCGTCGGGTCCCGGTCATCATGGCGGCTGACGTGCCGGACGACGAACGGGGACGGTCGCGGCCCGCCCGGGGGCGGGGACGACGAAGGCCGGACCCCCGAGGGGGATCCGGCCTGCGTCGTTCAGGTGGGCGATACTGGGATCGAACCAGTGACCTCTTCCGTGTCAGGGAAGCGCGCTACCGCTGCGCCAATCGCCCGCGACCTCACCAGGCGGACGAGCTGCCTGGTGCCGTGCCGAGGTGGAGACGGGATTCGAACCCGTGTGGACGGCTTTGCAGGCCGTTGCCTCGCCTCTCGGCCACTCCACCGTGAGGCGGATGCCTCGGAACAGCTCGTGCACCCGAGCGGACGACGGGATTCGAACCCGCGACCCTCACCTTGGCAAGGTGATGCGCTACCACTGCGCCACGTCCGCATGTCTGACCGTTCCGGGCCTCGCGGCCGTTCCTGGTGACGTCGTAGACAGTAGCCGACCCGCACTCCCGGAGCCAAACCGCCCCCGTCCGGCGTGCCGCCGGACGGGGGCGCGGCCGCTCAGCTCAGTGCCAGAGCAGGTCGGGCGTGAGGGAGGCGAGGTCCGGGGCGCCGCAGAGGCCCATGGCCATCCGCAGCTCCGTGTCAAGCATGTGCAGCGCCATGAGGGCGCCCTCGCGCCCCGCGGCGGCGAGGCCGTAGAGGTAGGGCCGGCCGACGAAGACGGCGTCCGCGCCCAGGCACAGCGCCTTCAGGACGTCGGTGCCCCGCCGCACGCCCGAGTCGACGATGACGGGCGCGCGCCCGGCCACCTCCGCCGCGACCGCGGGCAGGGCCTGCGCCGTCGGGACGACCGTGTCGAGGTTGCGCGCCCCGTGGTTGGAGACCCAGACGCCCGCGGCGCCGTGGTCGAGGGCGCGGGCCGCGTCGTCGGCGCGCAGGACGCCCTTGACCACCACGGGCAGGTCGGTCAGCTCGGCCAGCCAGGTGATGTCCTTCCAGCGCAGCGTCGGGTCGAGGCGCTCGACGTAGACGCGGCGGTGGGCCGGCAGGTCGTCCTCGACGCGGGCCGTGAGGGCCGGGAGGTTGGCGAAGGCCATGCCCGAGGGCAGGCGCACGCTGCGGCGGCGGTCGGTGTCGCGCGCCCCGAGCACGGGGGTGTCCACCGTCACGACCAGCGCCTGGTAGCCGGCGGCCGCGGCGCGCTGCGCGAGGCTCGCCGTGAGGTCGCGGTCGCGGCGCACGTACAGCTGGAACCACAGCGGGCTCGTCGCGGCGGCGGCGACGTCCTCCATCGACGTCGTGCCCAGGGTGCTCTGGCAGTAGACCATCCCGGCCTCGCCGGCGGCCGCGGTCACGCCGAGCTCACCGTCCGGGTGCCAGATCTTGTGGCTGGCCGCCGGGGACAGGCCGATGGGGGAGGCCAGGCGGGAGCCGAAGAGGGTCGTGGAGGTGTCGATGTCCTCGACGCCCACGAGGCAGTGGGGCGAGAGGCGGATCTCGCCCCAGGCCTCCTCGTTCCACCGCAGGCTGCGCTCGTCGCCGCTGCCGCCCTCGAGGTAGTCCCACATGGGCTGCCCGAAGGCACCGGCCCGGAGCTGCTGCAGGGCGGCCTCGCGCAGCTCGCGGATGTTGAGGGCGGGGTCCGCGGCCGGCTCGACGTGGGGTCGCTCGACTGTGTCCGTCATGGGACGGGAGTACCAGACGCGCGGGCCCGCGCGCGCCCGGACCCCCGGATCCGCCCCCGATGGACGCACGAGAGCCCGCGTCCGGACCCTCGTCGGGGCCTCGCGCGGGCTCTGCGGTCCAGCGGTGCTGTGGTCTCGCGGTGCTGCGGGGGACCGGTCAGGAGACCAGCCGGTGGACCAGGTCGTCGAGGTCCAGGTGCCGGGTCTCGCGGCCCGGGGGGACCAGGGCGTCGGCCCGGCGCAGGAAGCGCCGCACGTCGGCCTCGTCGGCCTCCAGCTCGGCGTTGCCGTCGGGGGAGGACAGGCGCAGCAGGACGCGGGCCCGGCCGTCGGCGGCGTGGGGACAGGGCCGGACGTGGACGTCGCCGTCGCCCGCGGGGGCGACGAGCCCCTCCCTCAGGAGGTCCCGCGCGAAGACCCACTCGACATCGGTGTCGCCGCCGCGGAACACGGCGTGGATCGCGTACGGGTCGTCGGCGCCGTAGTGGAGGCTGGCGGGGACGGGCAGTCCAGGACCGCTGGTGGTCCGCAGGCGCAGCGACACGTCGACGTCGACCTCGGTCTTGCGGTGCGGCAGTGCGGGCACGTCGACCTCCGTGTGCTCATGGCCGCTGACGGGCTCCAGCGACCGTGTCAGGAACTTTCCCACTGTTCACCCTCTTGAAACACCCGAACGTGGCGATTGGGACGTTCCTGTGATCGGTCCGGTTCCCTCCGGGCTCCCCGGGGCCCTCCGGAGGCCGGATCCGGTGTCCTCGGCGAAGGAGTTCCGGGCCTGCGGGGCCTCCCCGGTGTGCGCAGAACCTCCACCCGGATGCCGGGAGCACTCCGGCGCCCCCGCGCGTTGGCACCGGGGAGACGGGTCGGACGCGGGGTCGGCACCCCGGGGCGGAGCACGGTGACGGTGGAGCGGGGTGGACGCGTGCGCACGGACGGCACGACGCACGGTGGAGCGCACGAGGCGGAGCGCGCGGGCGCACCCGCGGACCCCCCGGCGGCCCCGGAGTCCGTGCGCTCGGCGCTGGTGCCCCGGCCCGCCGACCCGGGCGAGCGCGCCCGCACCGCCCGCCCCCACCCCGACCACGGGTGGCGCGGCTCCGTGCGGCGCCGCCGCGAGGCCCTGCGGGCGAACCCCAAGCGCAACCACCTCTACCGGATGGTCGTCGGCGCGGTCGGGACCGTCGTGGTCGTCCTCGGCCTGGTCCTCGTGCCGCTGCCCGGCCCCGGCTGGCTCGTCGTCTTCCTCGGCCTCGCGGTCCTCGGCTCGGAGTTCTCCTCCGCGCGGCGCCTGAACGCCTTCGGCCAGCGGCAGCTGCACCGCTGGGTGCGCTGGGTCGAGCGGCGGTCGTGGCGCACGCGCATCGCGCTCGGCGGCGGCACGGGGGCCGTCGTGCTCCTCGCCGTCTGGGGCTGGTTCGCGTGGCAGGGCGTGCCGTCGTGGAGCCCCGAGGTCGTCACGGCCCAGCTGCAGCGGGTGCCGGGCGTCCGCTGAGCGGCGGCGCCGGTCAGGGGGTGTCGTGAGCGCGGCTCGCGAGACGCTATGGTTCTCAGGCCGGTCGCGGTCCGCCGCAGCCCGGGCGATTAGCTCAGTGGTAGAGCACCTCGTTCACACCGAGGGGGTCACTGGTTCGAACCCAGTATCGCCCACCCGAACACCTCCCCCGAGGACCCGCCGTGACCTCTCCCCGTGCCGGCGTCCTCGTCGCCCTGGCCCTCTTCCCCGTGAAGTCCGTGGCCGGTCTGCGCCCCGACGAGGCGCTGCTGGAGCCCGTCGGCCTGCGCGGCGACCGCGGCCACGTCCTGGTCACCGCCGAGGGCACCGTCCTGACCGCCAAGACCGCGCCGCTGCTGCGGACCCTGACCCTCGCAGGCACCGCGGAGGACCCGCTGCTCGCGGCCCCGGGGCAGCGCCCGGGCGACCTCGCCGCCGTCGCGGCCCACCTCGGCACCTCCCCGCTGCGGCTGCGCGCCGAGGCCGCGGGCGCGCGCCAGGTCGCCGCCGTCCACGTCGTCTCCCTCGCCCAGCGCGCGGACCCGGCCGCCGGGGACTCCTCGCGCGCCAACCTCGTCGTCGACCTCGACCCGGCGGCCGAGGCCGCGGCCGTCGACGGTGCGCACCTGCTCCTCGGCGGCCTGGGCGAGGCGCCCGTGCGGCTGCGCCTGGGGCTGCGGCCCCGGCACTGCGCCGGCTGGTTCGCGGAGGTCGTGACCCCCGGGCGCGTGCGCCGGGGCGCGCCCGTCCAGGTCCTCGCGGCACCCGGATAGAGTCGGCGCGCCGGGACGACCGTCCCGCCGTCGTCCGCGTCCCCGGAGGCCCGCGTGTCCGCGCAGCTCACCGTCCACCGTTCCGGCGAGCCCGTCGTGGTGGCCGTCGGCACGACGGCCGCGGAGCTGTTCGCCGACGACCGGGACGTCGTGGTGGCCCGCGTCAACGGCGAGCTGCGCGACCTCAGCCGCGTCCTGGCCGAGGGCGACGAGGTCGAGGGCGTCCTCATCTCCTCCGAGGACGGGCTGGCCGTGCTGCGCCACTCCACCGCGCACGTCATGGCGCAGGCGGTGCAGCAGCACTTCCCCGAGGCCAGGCTCGGCATCGGCCCGCCCATCCGCGACGGGTTCTACTTCGACTTCGACGTCGAGCGTCCCTTCACCCCCGAGGACCTCAAGACCGTCGAGAAGACCATGCAGCGCATCGTCAAGGAGGCGCAGCGCTTCGAGCGCCGCGTCGTCACCGACGACGAGGCGCGCGCCGAGATGGCGGACGAGCCCTACAAGCTGGAGCTCATCGGGCTGAAGTCCTCCGCGGGCGACGCGGCCGACGGCGCCGACGCCGAGGTGGGCGCGGGCGAGCTGACGATCTACGACAACGTCCGGCGCGACGGCACCGTGGCGTTCAAGGACCTGTGCCGCGGCCCGCACCTGCCGACCACGCGCCTGTCGGGCAACGGCTACAGCCTGCTGCGCTCGGCGGCCGCGTACTGGCGCGGCAGCGAGAAGAACCCGCAGCTGCAGCGCATCTACGGCACCGCGTGGCCGACGAAGGACGAGCTGAAGGCGTACCAGGAGCGGGTGGCCGAGGCCGAGCGCCGCGACCACCGCCGCCTCGGCACCGAGCTGGACCTCTTCTCCTTCCCCGACGAGATCGGCTCCGGCCTGGTCGTCTTCCACCCCAAGGGCGGGGTGGTGAAGCGGGAGATGGAGGACTACGTCCGCCGCCGCCACATCGAGGAGGGCTTCGACTACGTCGGGACCCCGCACATCAGCAAGGGCGGGCTGTTCGAGACCTCGGGGCACCTGCCCTACTACGAGGACACGATGTTCCCGGCGATGGAGCTGGAGAACTCGAAGTACTACCTCAAGGCCATGAACTGCCCCATGCACAACCTGATCTTCCGCTCGCGCGGGCGGTCCTACCGCGAGCTGCCGCTGCGGTTCTTCGAGTTCGGCTCGGTGTACCGCTACGAGAAGAGCGGCGTCGTGCACGGCCTGACCCGCGTGCGCGGGCTCACCCAGGACGACTCGCACAGCTACGTGACCACCGAGCAGGCGCCGGCGGAGATCCGGCACCTGCTGGACTTCGTGCTCGGCCTGCTGCGCGACTTCGGCCTGGACGACTACTACCTGGAGCTGTCCACCCGCGGCGACTCCGAGAAGTTCATCGGCTCCGACGAGGAGTGGGCGCAGGCCACCGCCGTCCTCGAGGAGGCCGCGCTCGGCACCGGGCTGGAGCTGCGGCCCGACCCGGGCGGCGCCGCGTTCTACGGCCCGAAGATCTCCGTGCAGGCCCGCGACGCCATCGGGCGCACCTGGCAGATGTCGACCATCCAGTACGACTTCAACCAGCCCGCGCGCTTCGGCCTGGAGTACACCTCCGCGGACGGCTCCAAGCAGCAGCCGGTCATGATCCACTCGGCCAAGTTCGGGTCCATCGAGCGGTTCTTCGGGGTCCTGACCGAGCACTACGCGGGCGCGTTCCCCCCGTGGCTGGCGCCGATCCAGGTCGTGGGGATCCCCGTCGCCGACGCGCACGTCGACCACCTGCAGGCGGTGGCCGCGAAGCTCAAGGCGCGCGGGATCCGCGTCGAGGTCGACGCGGCCGACGACCGGATGCCCAAGAAGATCCGCACCTGGACCAAGCAGAAGGTGCCGTTCCTGCTCATCGCGGGGGAGGAGGACGCCGCTCACGGCGCCGTCTCCTTCCGCCTGCGCGACGGCAGCCAGGACAACGGCATCCCCGTGGACGAGGCCGTCGAGCGCATCGTCGACGCGGTGCAGCGCCGGGTCCAGGTCTGAGCGTGGGCGACGAGCCGGCGGTGGAGGCGGCGCAGGTGGAGCAGGCCGCGTCCTTCGCCGGCGACCCCGACGGGTTCGAGCGGCTCTGGACGCCGCACCGCCTCGCCTACATCAAGGGCGACCGGAAGCCCTCGGACCCGGACGACTCGGCGCAGTGCCCGTTCTGCCGCGCACCGGGTCTGGACGACGCGGAGGGGCTCGTGGTGCACCGGGGCCGCACGGCCTTCGTGGTGCTGAACCTGTTCCCCTACAACCCGGGTCACCTGCTCGTGTGCCCCTACCGGCACGTGTCCTCCTACGTGGACCTGCGCGCCGACGAGCTCGCGGAGTTCACGGCCCTGACGCGCGCGGCGGTCCTGTCCCTGCAGGCCGCCTCGAACCCGGCGGGCTTCAACCTGGGCATGAACCAGGGGGGCGTCGCGGGCGCCGGGATCGCCGCCCACCTGCACCAGCACGTCGTGCCCCGCTGGGAGGGCGACGCGAACTTCCTGCCGGTCGTCGCGCGCACGAAGGCGCTGCCGGAGCTGCTGGAGGACACCCGCCGGCGCGTCGCCGCGGCCTGGACGACGGCGGAACCGCCCGCCTGACGGCCCTGCGGGTGCGTGCGCGGCGTCCCCGGTCGAGGATCGTCGGACCATGACCCGCGAGCCCGCCCTGACGACCCCCGACGGCCGCTACCTCGTCGTGCGGGGCCGGTTGTGGCGCTGCTCGGACCCGGGGCTGGACCCGGAGCACCGCCAGGAGCTCGTCGAGCGGCTCATGACCGCGCGCCGCGACAAGCGGACCGCGATGGCCGCCGACGACGCGGCGGCCCGGGAGGACGCGCGGGCCCGCGTCGACCAGGCCAAGCACGAGCTCGGCGAGCGCGGGCCGGTGTGGTGGGACGACGGCGCCCCCGACCTGACGCGCCACCTCGCGCGGAACACCGACTACGCCGACTGGTACGCCACGACGACGCAGGGGTAGGGCCCGCGGCTCAGCCCCGGGCGGCCGCGCGGTCCCGCCGCGCAGAGCGGGGGAGCGTCCGCGCGCGCCACGCCTGCGGCAGCCGCTCCAGCGGCGCGAAGGCCAGCAGGCACACCACCGTGGGCAGGAAGTGGATGCCGATGGTCAGGTACGTCCCGAGGTGGAACACCAGCCAGAACCCCACGGCCGCGGCGAGCGCCCGCCCGCGCAGCCACAGCATCAGCGGGCTGAGGAACTCCGCGACCAGCACGCCCCACTGCATGACCACGACCAGGTGCGGCACGGCGAGCAGCGCGTCCGTCAGGGTGCTGCCCCGCCTCGAGAAGGCCCACGTGAAGATCGCGCCGTTCGCCCAGTCCCAGCCGCCGAAGCGCATCTTGGCCAGGGCCGCGAGGAAGTAGGTGCAGACCGCGGCGACCTGCACGCAGCGCACGGCCCAGCCCGCGGCCTCGCTGCGCAGGAACGGGTCCCGGGCCGCGCCGACCGTCGGGAGCACCAGCAGCGCGACCAGCAGGGCCACGTGGTCGTGGTCGATCTTGGAGTAGCTGAAGCCGTTGCTGATCCACTCCAGGTACGCGGCTGCGCAGACCCAGCCCGCCGCCCGCGGCAGCCGCCCCAGCGCCGCGACCACGGCGCTGAGCACGAGGACGACCAGCACGACGCGCACCGACGTCTCCGTCGGGGCGGGCAGGTCCAGCAGGCGGCGCAGCAGGATCGGGCGGTACAGCACGGCCGGCACGTCGCCGTGCCCGAGCGGCCACGTCGTGATGTGCAGGGCGTCGAGGACCACGAACGCGTAGAGCACGAACCGCAGGACGGCGACGCGCCCCAGCGCGACGGGCGGCGCCCACCACGAGCGCCACGCGCCCGCCCTCCCCGTCCCTCCCGCGGTCGTCCCTCCCGCGGTCGTCCCTCCCGCGGTCGTCCCTCCCGCGGTCGTCCCGCCGAGGGCCGGTCGGCGCGTCGTCGAGCTCACCGGCAGCACCCCAGCGGGTGCCGCGGGTCCGCGACGTCCCACGCGGCCAGCTCGACGTCGCGGGGCGCGCCGGTCAGCTCGCCGCCCACGAGCCGGGTGACGTCCTGGTGGACCTCGAGGTGGGCGTAGCGGGCGCGGCCCGGGTGCCGCTGCGCGTACGCGGCGGCGACGGCCTCCAGCAGCGCCGGGTCGTCGACGAAGCGCTGCAGCTGCCCCTCGACCTCGGCGCGCCGCAGCCCGACGCCGCCGGGAGTCAGGGGCACCACCGTGCGGACACCGCCCGTCGTCACCGCCTCGATCCGGGTGGAGCGGACCTCGCCGTCGAGGTGGACCGCGAAGGCGTACTGCGACATGGGCGCGAACGGCCAGCGGTCGTCGTTGCCCTGCACGGTGCCGAGCACCAGCAGCCCCAGGAAGGCGACGGCGGCGACGCTGCGCCAGGCCAGGCCCGCGCGGGGCAGGCGGCGGATCCCCGCGGCGGGCTCGAGCACCTCGGCAGCCTAGGGGCGCGACCCCCTAGGGTGAGGGCGCCTCGGCGGTGACCGCCGGGCCCCGCCCGCCCCCGCACAGAAGACGGACCGATGCTCAACCGCTTCGCGCGCGCCTTCGTCACCCGGGTGTTCACGCCGCTGGCCCACCTGCTGCTGCGCCTCGGCGTCGGGCCGGACCTCGTGACGACCGTCGGGACGGTCGGCGTCTGCGCCAGCGCGCTGGTCCTCTTCCCCCTCGGGCACCTGTTCTGGGGCGCCCTCGCGGTGGCCGTGTTCGCCCTCTCGGACACCCTCGACGGGATCATGGCCCGCGCCTCGGGCCGCTCCGGCAAGTGGGGCGCCTTCCTCGACTCCACCCTGGACCGCTTCGCCGACGCGGCCGTCTTCGGCGGCCTGGTCGTCTGGTACGCCCGGGGCGGCGGGAGCCAGCTCACCGCGGGCCTCGCGCTGCTGTGCCTGGTCCTCGGCAGCATCGTCCCCTACGCCCGGGCCCGCGCCGAGGGCCTCGGCCTGCGCGCGAACGTCGGCATCGCCGAGCGCTCCGACCGCCTCGTCGCCGTCCTCGTCGGGGCCGCGGCCGTCGGCGTGGGCGCCCCGCGCGTCGTGCTCACGGTCGTGCTGGCCCTGCTGGCGGTCGCGAGCCTCGTCACCGTCGGCCAGCGCATGGCGCTCGTGCGGCAGCAGGCGCTGGCCGGGTCGCCGCCCGCGTGAGCCGCGCGCACGACGTCGCGGTCGGCCTCGCCTTCCGCGCGGGCTGGCGGGTGCTGCGCGTGCTGCCCGAGGCCGTCGTCCTCGCGGGCTCCGAGCGGGTCGCCGCGCGCCTGCACCGCGGTGACGGCCCGCGCGTCCGGCAGCTGCGGGAGACCCTGCGCCGCGCCCGGCCCGACGCGGCGCCGACGGAGCTGGAGGGCGTCGTGCGCGCCGGGCTGGCCTCCTACGCCCGCTACTGGTGCGAGACGTTCCGGCTGCCCTCCTTCTCGCGCGAGCGCATCGTCACCACCGTCAGCACGTCCGGGCTGGAGCCCGTCCGGGCCGCGCTCGCCGAGGGCCGCGGTGTCGTCCTGGCGCTCGGGCACCTCGGCAACTGGGACCACGCGGGGGCCTGGGCGACGCTGGAGCTCGCGCCCGTCGTCACCGTCGCCGAGCGGCTGCGGCCCGAGGCCGTCTACGACGCCTTCCTCGCCTTCCGCGCGTCGCTGGGGATGACCGTCCTGCCGCTGGGGGAGGCCGCCACGTCGGCCACGCTCGTGCGCCGGCTGCGCGCCGGGGCGCTCGTGCCCCTGCTGGCCGACCGCGACCTGACCGGCCACGGCGTGCCCGTGCGCTTCCTCGGCGAGGAGCTGCGGATGGCCGCGGGGCCGGCGTCGCTGGCGCTGGCCACGGGCGCGGCCCTGTTCACCACCGCGGTGACGTCGGTGCCGCTGCCGCCGGGGCACCCCGCCCGGCGCACGGGGGCCCGCTGGGGCCTGCACCTCGCGTTCGGCCCGCGCCTCACCGTGCCTCCCGCCGTGCGCGGAGCCGGACGCCCGGCTGCCGTCGCCGCGCTCACGCAGGAGCTGGCCGACGGGCTGGCCGCCGCGGTCGCCGCGCGGCCGGAGGACTGGCACGTCCTGCAGCCCGTGTTCACGGCCGACGTCGAGCGGGCCCGGCGGGCCGCGCCGTGAGGATCGGCATCGTCTGCCCGTACTCCTTCGACGTCCCCGGCGGCGTCCAGTTCCACGTCCGCGACCTCGCGCAGCACCTGCTGTCCCTCGGCCACCACGTGCGGGTCCTCGCGCCCGCCGACGACGACGCCGCGCTACCGCCCTTCATCGACAGCGCGGGGCGCGCGGTCGCCGTGCCCTACAACGGCTCCGTCGCGCGGCTGTCCTTCGGGCCGCTCACCGCGGCCCGCGTGCGCCGGTGGCTCACCGAGGGCGCCTTCGACGTCCTGCACCTGCACGAACCGCTGTCCCCGAGCGTGTCGATGCTCGCGCTGTGGGCCGCGGAGGGGCCGATCGTCGCCACCTTCCACACCGCGAACCTGCGCTCGCGCGCCATGCAGGCCGCGTTCCCGCTGCTGCGCCCCAGCCTGGAGAAGATCGCCGCCCGCATCGCGGTCAGCGAGGACGCCCGCCGGACCCTCGTCGAGCACATCGGCGGCGACGCGGTCGTCGTGCCCAACGGCGTCTTCGTCGACGACTTCGCGGGCGCCGCCCCGCGGCCGGAGTGGTCGGGCACGCCCGAGCGCCCCGTCGTCGCCTTCGTCGGCCGCCTGGACGAGGCGCGCAAGGGGCTGCCCGTGCTGTGCGAGGTCGTGCCGCGCGTGCGGGCCGTCCTGCCCGGCGCGCGCTTCCTCGTCGCGGGCCGCGGCGACCTGGCCGCGGCCCGGGCGCTGCTGGCCGACCCCGCCGGCGTCGAGTTCCTCGGGCCCGTCGACGACGCCGCGAAGCAGGCCCTGCTGGCCTCCGCGGACGTCTACCTCGCCCCGCACACGGGCGGGGAGAGCTTCGGCATCGTCCTGGTCGAGGCCATGGCCGCGGGCACGGCCGTCGCGGCGAGCGACCTCGGCGCGTTCCGGCGCGTGCTCGACGACGGCGACGCGGGCGTGCTCTTCGCCACGGGGGACGCCGACGCCGCGGCGGCCGCCGTCCTCGGCCTGCTCACCGACCCCTCGCGCCGGGCGGAGGTCGCGGCCGCGGGCCAGCGGGTGGCGCGCCGCTACGACTGGCCCGTCGTCGCGGGGGAGGTGCTGGCCGTCTACGACACGATCCGCACCGGTGTCGCCGCCCACGCGCGCGTGGTCGCCGACCGGCGCCTGCCGGCGCCGCGCGGGCCGGGCGCGTGACGAGCCTCGCCTGGGCCCTGCTGGCGCTGCTCGTGGTCTGCGCGCTCGCGGGCTACCTCTCCGCCACCGCGCAGCGCCTGGACCGGCTGCACCACCGCGTCGAGACCAGCCGCGCCGGCCTCGAGGTGGAGCTGACCCGCCGGGCGTCCGCGGCGCTGGAGCTCGCGACGTCCGGCGAGCTCGACCCGGCGACGTCGCTCATCCTCGCCGACGCCGCGACCGCCAGCCTCGACGCCCCGCGCACCCCCGCCGCGCTGCGCGACGCCACCGACGCCGACGACGCGGCCCGCTGGGCCGCCGAGAGCGGCCTCTCCCGGGCGCTCGCGGTCGTCCTGCCGGCCGCGGACGGGCTGGGGGAGGCCGGGGGAGCGCCCGCGACCGGCCGCGTCGGCGACGCCGCGCACCGCGTCGCCCTGGCCCGCCGCTTCCACAACGACGCCGTCGTGCAGACCCGGCGGCTGCGCGCCAAGCGCGTCGTGCGGTGGGGGCGCCTCGCGGGCCACGCGCGGCTGCCGGAGACCGCGGACTTCGACGACGGGGCCTCTTCCTACGACTCGTAGGATGGGGCCCAGGTGCTCCTCCGGGGGCGCCGCAGCCGCCGGGTCAGCCGGGCGGACCGACGAGACGAAGCGCGAGGCGGGACCACCGTGAGCACCGACGTGGGCAGCAACCTGAGCACCGGGACGAGCGACGGGCGGAACGGCACGCCCGCCGTGGGCACCATGCGCGTCAAGCGCGGCATGGCCGAGATGCTCAAGGGCGGCGTCATCATGGACGTCGTCAACGCCGAGCAGGCGAAGATCGCGGCCGACGCGGGCGCCGTCGCCGTCATGGCGCTGGAGCGCGTGCCCGCCGACATCCGCGCCGAGGGCGGCGTGAGCCGCATGAGCGACCCGGACATGATCGACTCGATCATCGCGTCGGTGTCGATCCCCGTGATGGCCAAGGCCCGCATCGGCCACTTCGTCGAGGCGCGCGTCCTGCAGTCCCTGGGCGTCGACTACATCGACGAGTCCGAGGTCCTCACCCCCGCGGACTACGCCCACCACATCGACAAGCACGACTTCACCGTGCCGTTCGTGTGCGGCGCCACCAACCTCGGCGAGGCCCTGCGCCGCATCACCGAGGGCGCGGCGATGATCCGCTCCAAGGGCGAGGCCGGCACGGGTGACGTCTCCAACGCGACCAAGCACATGCGCACCATCCGCGCGGAGCTGAACCGCCTGCGCTCCATGTCCCCCGACGAGCTGTTCGTCGCGGCCAAGGAGCTGCAGGCCCCCTACGAGCTGGTCCGCGAGGTCGCGGCCGCCGGCAAGCTGCCCGTCGTCCTGTTCACCGCGGGCGGCATCGCCACCCCGGCCGACGCGGCGATGATGATGCAGCTCGGCGCCGACGGCGTGTTCGTCGGCTCGGGCATCTTCAAGTCGGGCAACCCGGCCCAGCGCGCCGAGGCGATCGTCAAGGCCACCACGTTCCACGACGACCCCGACGTCATCGCGAAGGTCTCCCGCGGTCTCGGCGAGGCCATGGTCGGCCTGAACGTCGAGGCCATCCCGGAGCCGCACCGGCTGGCCACGCGCGGCTGGTGACCTCTTCTCCCGCAGCGGATCCGCTCGGCCCCGAGTGGGCCGTGGAACCGGACGGGACCCGCACGCGCGCCGCGGCCCGCGTCGTCCTGCTGGACGGCGCGGGCCGCGTGCTGCTGGTGCGGGGGACCGATCCCGAGCGCCCCGGGCAGCGGTGGTGGTTCACCGTCGGCGGCGGTCGCGGCGCGGACGAGCCGGCCCGCGAGGCGGCGGTCCGGGAGCTGCGCGAGGAGACCGGCCTGCTCGCGGCGCCCGCGGACCTCGACGGTCCCGTGTGGGTGCGCACGGCGGAGTTCCCGTTCTACGGCCGCTCGTGCCGCCAGACCGAGGAGTTCTTCGTGCACCGCGTCGCCGCGGGCGCCGCGCTGACCCGCGAGGGGTGGACGCAGCTCGAGCACGACACCCTGACCGACGTGCGGTGGTTCACCCCGGCCGAGCTCGCGGGCGTGGCCGGGGCCGGCGAGGCCGTGTACCCACCGGACCTGCCGCGCCTCGTGGCCGACCTGCCCGATCGCTGGGACGGACCCCCGCTGCCGGTGCGCTGAGGCGGCCCCCCGGCGAGGGGGGTCAGCGCCCGCGCAGGCTCGCGAACACGTCGTCGAGGAGCGTGGGGCCGGGAGCCCGGCCGCGCTCGGTGAACCACTCCCGGCCCAGCGCCCGCCGGAACACGGGGCGCGGCAGCAGCAGCAGCGCGCCGATGCCCCGGACCCCGCGGCGGCCCCCCGTCTCGGACTGGCTGGCGTGGGCCGCGAGCGCGGCCCGCTTGGCGCCCGCGTGCGCCCGCACGTCCACCCGGTGCGTCAGGTCACCCCGGGCCGTGAACCCCTCGCCCACGCGGTCGGCGGTCACGTCGCCCACCAGCCCCGGCACGCGCGCGGCCACGCGCAGCGCCCGCCGCACCCACGTCCGGTCGATCGTGGCCTCCAGCACCACGGGGGTCCCCGCGAGCGCGGCGGCCGCCACGCCCACGGCGTGCACGTGGACGTGGTCCGGGTGGCCGTACCCGCCTCGCGCGTCGTACGTCGTGAGGACGTCGGCTCCCTCCTCGCGCAGCACGGCGGCGACCTCGGCCGCGAGCTGCCCCACGCTCAGGGCGCTGAACACCGGCACCGCGTCGCCGTCGGCGCCCGCCGGTTCCAGGTAGCCGCTGTCGCGGTGGCCCAGCCGCACCACGCGGGCCACGCCCAGCGCGGCGGCCGACGCGGCCAGCTCGCGGGTGCGCCGCTGCGCGAGGTCCGCGCCCGGGCCGGCGTCGGCGAGGCCCGCGGCACCGTCCGTGGCGACCACGAGCACGACCCGGTGCCCCTCCGCCGCCGCGCGCGCGAGGGTGCCGCCGGTCAGCAGGGCCTCGTCGTCGGGGTGGGCGTGCAGCGACACCAGCACGAAGCGGGGACCCGGACGCTCGCGCGGGAGACGCTCGCGCGGGACGGGGTTCCGGGCGCCGACCACGGCCGCAGCCTGGCACACCCGCCCGCGCAGGGACGCCCTCCCGCAGGGGGACCCGGGACCCCCAGCGGACCCCCCGTGGTCGGGCAGCTCACGCTCAGGATCATGCCCTGGGATGAGGGTGGGTTCGCTCTGGCGCGCGATGACCAGGGCTCCCCGCCCCGGCCACGCTGGCCGGGTGGCCGCCGACCAGGCGGCGGGCGGGGAAGGGGCTACCGGTGCAGGCGATCGACGAGCGTGAGGGGACGGCCCCCCCACCGCTGCTCCCACCCCTGCGGCGGCCCGCGCTGCCACCCGCGCGCACCGCGGTGGGGGCGCTGACGACGGCGGCCGCGCTGGCCGCGGTCCTCCTCCTGCCGCGCCTGGTGGGCACGACCTGGCACGACGTCCGGGGCGCCGTCGGCCACCTCGGGGCGGTGGACGTGCTCGGGCTGCTGGTCCTCTGGGTGGCCGGGCTCTGCTGCTGCTCGAAGGTGCTCACCGCGTCCCTGCCGGGCCTCACGTCCGGCCGCGCGCTGCTGCTGAACCTCACGGGCAGCGCCGTCGCCGGGGCGGTCCCGCTGGGCGGGGCGCTCGGGATGTGGCTGAACACGTCGATGCTGCGGCGCTGGTCCTTCCGGGGCCGCGACATCGCCTCCTTCACCGTCACCAGCAACGTCGTCGACGTCGTCGGCAAGCTGCTGTTCGTCCTGCCCGTCCTGGTCGCGGCCCTGGCCGCGGGCGGGCTGCCGCAGGTGCCGGGCGCCACCGGGTGGGCGCTCGCGCTGGCCGCGACGATGGTCGTCATGGCCGCGGGCACGCTCCTCGCCGGCACCGACCGCGGGCTGGACCGGCTCGCCGCGCTCACCGCCGCGGCGGCGGCGCTCGCGGCCCGGCTGCGCCGGCGTCCGGGGCGGGCGGAGGTGGCGGCGCGGACCCGCGGCCGGCTGCTCGACGTCCGGACCGCGGTGGGGGAGCGGCTGCGCTCCGCCTGGCGGCCGCTGATGACCGCGGTCCTCGCCTACGTCGGCCTGCAGGCCCTGCTGGCCGTCCTCTGCCTGCACCTCGCGGGCGTCCGGCTGCCGGTGGTCACGCTCCTGGCCGCCTTCGCGGTCGACCGGGTCGTGAGCGCCGTCCCGATCACCCCCTCGGGGGCCGGGTTCGCCGAGGCGGCCGCGTGCGCGGTGCTCGTCGGGGCCGGCGGCGACCCGCGCCACGTCCTGGCCGGGGTCCTGCTCTACCGCCTGTTCCTCGTCGTGCTCGAGGTGCCGGTCGGGGGCGTGCTGCTCGGCGGCTGGCTGCTGGCCGGCCGGGCCGTCCCCGCCCGCACCGCCTCCGCGCTCGCCGTCGCCCGCGGGGGCCTGCGGTGAGCCTCGCGACGCCCCTGGCCCCACCCGCCGGGCCGGCCGCCGTCCCGCCGCCGCGGCCCGGACGGGCCCTCACCGTCGTCCTCGTGACCGACAGCTACCTGCCCCGGCTCGGCGGCATCGAGCTGCACGTGCGCGACCTCGCCGGCCGGCTGGCGGCGCAGGGCCACCACGTCCGCGTCGTCACCGCGACGGGCGGCCCGGGCACCGCGGCCGCGGACCCGTTCGTCGTGCACCGCCTCCAGCCCGCCGGGGCCCCCGGCCCCGTCGACCCGGCGCTCTGGCGCGGGGCGGACCGGGCGGGCCTGACCCGGGCGGTCGCGGACGCCGACGTCGTCCACGTCCACTCCTCCGTCGTGTCGCCGCTGGCCTGGGCCGCGGCGCGCGCCGCGCACCTCGCGGGCGTGCCCGCCGTCGTGACCGTGCACTCGATGGTGCCGCTGGGCACGGGGGTGGCCCTGGCCGCCGCCCTGCACCCGCGGTGGGTGGGCGAGGTGCGGTGGACGGCCGTGAGCGAGGCCGTCGCCGCGCCGCTGCGGCGCCTCACGGGACGACCCGTCGCGGTCCTGCACAACGGCGTCGACCCGGTGCCCTGGCGTGGCGGGCCCCCGGCTGCGGGGTCGTCCGGCGCGTTCACGGTCGTCAGCGCCGGTCGCTTCACGGCCCGCAAGCGGGTCATCCCGCTCGTGCGGGTCCTGCGCTCGGTGCGCGCCCGGGTGCCCGCGGACGTGCCGCTGCGCGCGGTGCTGGTGGGGGACGGGCCCCAGCACGCGGCCGTCGCGGCCGCCGTGACCCGCCTCGGGATGGCGGACTGGGTCGAGCTGCCGGGGCGCACGACGCGCGACGGGCTGGCGCGCTGCTTCGCGGCGGCGGACGCCTACGTCGCGCCGGCGGTGTGGGAGTCGTTCGGGCTGGCCGCGCTCGAGGCCCGCTGCGCGGGGCTGCCGGTGGCGGGCCGGGCGGGCAGCGGCCTCGCGGAGTTCGTCGCCGACGGCGTGGAGGGCCGGCTCGCGCGCGACGACCGCGACCTCGCGCGCGTGCTCGCCGGCTGGGCGGTGGACCGCGCGGAGGTCGGGCGCCTGGCCCGCCACAACGCGGCGACGCTGCCGTCGGTGACGTGGGACCGCGTGCTGCCCGCCACCCTCGCCGCCTACCGCGCCGCGGGGGCGGGGGCGGGCGTCCCGGGGGCGCGCCGGACCCGGCGGGAGCTGCCGGTCCTCGCCTCCTAGGCTCCCCGGGTGACTCCCGCACGGCCCACCATCGGTGTCCTCGCGCTGCAGGGCGACGTCCGCGAGCACCTCGCGGCGCTCGAGGCGGGCGGCGCGCACGCCGTGACGGTCCGCCGCCTCGCCGAGCTCGCGGCCGTCGACGGCCTCGTCCTGCCCGGCGGGGAGTCCACGACCATCGACCGCCTGCTGCGGACGTTCGAGCTGCGCGAACCCCTGCGCGAGCGCATCGCCGGGGGTCTGCCGGTCTACGGCTCGTGCGCCGGGATGATCCTGCTCGCCGACCGCGTGCTGGACGGCGCCCCGGACCAGGAGACCCTCGGGGGGCTGGACATCACGGTGCGCCGCAACGCCTTCGGCCGCCAGGTGGAGAGCTGGGAGGAGGACCTCCCGCTCGAGGGCGTCACGGCGGCGGGCGAGGACGTCCGTGCCGTCTTCATCCGCGCACCGTGGGTGGAGGAGGCGGGGCCGGACGTCCGGGTGCTCGCCCGGGTGGGCTCCGGACCCGCCGCGGGTAGGATCGTCGCCGTGCGACACGGCGGTCTGCTGGCCACGTCGTTCCACCCCGAGATCACCGGGGACGACCGGGTGCACCGCTACTTCGTGGAGATGGTGCGCTCGCAGGACGGCCCGCCGGTGGACCGTCCGGGCGGCACCACGAGCACCGAGTAGGGCGAGCAGCAGCGGGCAGCACGAGCAGCACCGACGACGGCGATCGAGAAGGCGAAGGGGGACAGGATGTCCGGCCACTCCAAGTGGGCGACGACCAAGCACAAGAAGGCTGTCGTCGACTCACGGCGCGCCAAGAGCTTCGCGCGCCTGATCAAGAACATCGAGGTCGCGGCACGGACGGGTGGCGGCGACGTCGCCGGCAACCCGACGCTGTTCGACGCGATCCAGAAGGCCAAGAAGACCTCGGTCCCGGCCGACAACATCGACCGCGCCGTCAAGCGCGGCTCCGGTGCGGAGGCCGGCGGTGCCGACTGGCAGACGATCATGTACGAGGCCTACGGGCCCAACGGCGTCGCGCTGCTCGTCGAGTGCCTCACCGACAACAAGAACCGCGCGGCCATGGAGGTGCGCACGGCGATGACCCGCAACGGCGGCACCATGGCCGACCCGGGCAGCGTCGCGTACATGTTCACCCGCAAGGGCGTCGTCGTGGTCGGCAAGGAGGGCACCACCCTCACCGAGGACGACGTCCTCATGGCGGTCCTGGAGGCGGGGGCCGAGGAGGTCACCGACCAGGGCGACACCTTCGAGGTCGTCTGCGAGCCGACGGACCTCCTCGCGGTCCGCGAGGCGCTGCAGGGCGCGGGGATCGACTACGACTCCGCCGACGCGACGTTCGTCCCGAGCGTGCAGGTGCCGCTGGACGCCGACGGCGCCGCCAAGGTGTTCAAGCTGATCGACGCGCTCGACGACTGCGACGACGTCCAGAACGTCATCGCCAACTACGACGTCTCCGACGAGATCATGGCGGCCCTCGAGGACGCCTGACACGCGCACGCCGATCGCCTCCCGGCCCCTGCCCCCGCCGAGTGCGAGGGTGGGGGCCGTGCGCGTGCTGGCGGTGGACCCCGGCCTGACCCGGTGCGGGATCGGCGTCGTCGACTCCACGGGAGGCCGCCGCGCCACGATGGTGGCCGTGGGGGTCGTGCGGACCCCGGCCACCGACCCCGTCGAGGCGCGGCTGCTCGCCATCAGCGAGGGCCTCGAGAGCTGGCTCGACGAGCACGCCCCCGACGTCGTCGCCGTCGAGCGGGTCTTCGCCCAGGCCAACGTGCGCTCCGTGATGGGCACCGCCCAGGCCGCCGGCCTCGTCCTCGTGGCCGCGGCCCGCCGCGGGCTGCCGGTCGCCATGCACACGCCCAGCGAGGTCAAGGCCGCCGTGACCGGCTCCGGGCGCGCCGAGAAGGAGCAGGTGACCGTGATGGTCACCCGCATCCTCGGGCTCGCCGAGGCGCCCCGGCCGGCCGACGCCGCCGACGCCCTCGCCCTCGCGCTGTGCCACCTGTGGCGGGGCGGGGCGTCGTCGCGGCTCGAGGCCGCGGCGCACTCGGCGCTCGTCACGGGCCGCCGCAACGCCTACGCGGAGGCCGAGGCGGCCGCGCGCCGCCCCCGCCCACCGGTCGCCCGCGCCCGCTGAGGCGGGTGCGGGCCGCCGGGGTCAGCCCAGGCGGCTGCGCAGGAACGTCGTCGTGCGCTCCCACGCGAGCTCGGCGGACTCGCGGTCGTAGCTCGGC
Source organism: Kineococcus rubinsiae (assembly GCF_011839805.1). Lineage (GTDB taxonomy): Bacteria > Actinomycetota > Actinomycetes > Actinomycetales > Kineococcaceae > Kineococcus > Kineococcus rubinsiae. The sequence continues at coordinate 41,383 of NZ_VWPY01000002.1, forward strand.
CGCTCGTCGTTGTAGAAGGCGTGCCCCGCGGGGTAGACGTGCAGCTCGGGCTCGACGCCGGACTGGGCGCGGATGCGCTCCGCCGTCGCGTGCACGGCCTCGACCGGGATCGACTGGTCGCTCTCGCCGTAGTGGCCCAGCACGGGGGCCGTGAGGGAGGAGAAGTCCGTCTCCTCGGCGGGCAGGCCGTACCAGGGCACCGCCGCACCGATGCGGTCGCCCTGCTGGGCGGCCAGCGAGAGGACGAACGCCCCGCCCATGCAGAAGCCGACGGCGCCGACGGTGCGCGACGTCACGGCGTCGTGGCCCTCGAGGTAGGTGACGGCGCCCGCGAGGTCGCGCGCGGCGCGCTCGGGCGGCAGCTCGGTGAGGAAGGTCATGGCCTCGGCGGAGTCGTGCGTCGTGCGGCCGCCGTAGAGGTCCGGCGCGAGGGCGACGAAGCCCTCGGCGGCGAGGCGGTCGACGATCGCGACGATGTGGTCGGTCAGGCCCCACCACTCCTGGATGACGACGACGCCCGGGCCGCTGCCCGAGGCCGGCACCGCGAGGTAGCCGTGCGCGTGGTCGGCGCCGGCCGCGTCGGTGGCGGGGAAGGTGACGTTCTGACGGGGGTTCTCGTGCTCTTCGTGGCTCACCCGGCCGACTCTGCCCCGTGGCCCGCCGCCCCGCACCGGCGGGGTGGCCCGGCGCGCCGGGCGACGGGCCCCGGGACGGCTGGGTAGCGTGACCCTCGTACAGGTGTTCGGTGGTGGAGGAGGTCGTTCGGTGATCGCGTCGGTGCGCGGCACGGTCCTGTCGGTGCGGCTGGACTCGGCCGTCGTCGAGGTCGGTGGCGTGGGGATGCTCGTCCAGGCCGCGCCGGCCACGCTGGCGCCGCTGCGGGTGGGGGAGGAGGCCACGCTCGCGACCAGCCTCGTGGTGCGCGAGGACTCCCTCACCCTCTTCGGCTTCGCCGACGCTGACGAGCGCGAGGTGTTCGAGGTGGTCCAGACCGTCTCGGGCGTCGGGCCCCGGCTGGCGCTGGCGATGCTCGCGGTGCACCGCCCCGACGGGCTGCGCGCGGCCGTCGCGGGGGAGGACCAGACCGCGCTCATGCGGGTCCCGGGCATCGGGCGCAAGGGCGCGCAGCGCCTCATCCTCGAGCTCGGCGACCGCCTCGGCCCGCCCAGCGGCGCGACCGCGACCCCGGTGGCGGCGGCTCCCGCGGCCGCCGACGTCCGGCGCCAGCAGGTCGTCGACGCCCTCGTCGGGCTCGGCTACCCGGTGAAGCAGGCCGGGGACACCGTCGACGCCGTGCTGGACGCGGACGACACCGACCCCGCTGCCGACCCCGCCGCCGACCTGGACGTCGCCGGGGCGCTGCGCGCGGCGCTGCGGCACCTGAGCGGCCGCTGATGCAGTCCGACCGGATCGTCACGACGGGCGCCGACGACCACGAGCGCGCGGCCGAGTCCGCCCTGCGCCCGCACGGGCTGGAGGAGTTCGTCGGGCAGAAGGTCGTCCGCGAGCAGCTCTCGCTCGTCCTGGACGCGGCCCGCGCCCGCGGGGCGGCCAGCGACCACGTCCTGTTCTCCGGGCCGCCCGGGCTCGGCAAGACCACCCTGGCGATGATCGTCGCGTCCGAGATGGGCGCACCCCTGCGCCAGACCAGCGGCCCGGCCATCCAGCACGCGGGCGACCTCGCGGCCGTGCTGAGCTCCCTCGACGAGGGCGAGGTGCTCTTCGTCGACGAGATCCACCGCATGGCCCGGCCCGCGGAGGAGATGCTCTACATCGCGATGGAGGACTTCCGCGTCGACGTCGTCGTCGGCAAGGGCCCGGGCGCGACCGCGATCCCGCTGGAGCTGCCGCGCTTCACCCTCGTGGGCGCCACCACGCGCGCGGGGCTGCTCCCCGCCCCGCTGCGCGACCGCTTCGGCTTCACGGGCTACCTGGACTTCTACTCCCCGGAGGAGCTCGTCCAGGTCCTGCGCCGCTCGGCGAGCCTGCTCGACGTCCAGCTCACCGCCGAGGGCGCCGAGGAGATCGGCCGCCGCTCGCGCGGCACCCCGCGCATCGCCAACCGGCTCCTGCGGCGCGTGCGCGACTGGGCGCAGGTGCGCGGGTCGGGCATCGTCGACCGCCGCGCGGCGCGCGCGGCCCTGCTGGTCTACGAGGTGGACGAGCGCGGCCTCGACCGCCTGGACCGCGCCGTGCTGGAGGCGCTCTGCAAGCGCTTCGGGGGCGGGCCCGTGGGCCTGTCCACGCTCGCCGTCGTGGTCGGGGAGGAGGCGGAGACCGTCGAGACGGTCGCCGAGCCGTTCCTCGTCCGCGAGGGCCTGCTGGGCCGCACCCCGCGCGGTCGCGTCGCCCTGCCCGCCACGTGGGCGCACCTCGGGCTGACGCCGCCGCGCGACGCCGTCTGGCAGCTCCCGCTCGACGACGCCGCCGAGGACGGGCCGGCGCCGGCCTGAGCGCCGGCCCGGTGCCGCACTGCTCGCGGACACGTTGCGCGCGCGCCGGACACGCTGCGCAGGCGCGAGGGCCGTCCGGGTGAGCCGTCTAGACTCCCGGGCGCGGGTCGGCCGGCGCGTGCGGGCGGGAACCTCCCGCGCGAGCGTGCCGTTGCCCCCGCGGTGCCGGCACGAGGCCGGCGCAGCACCGGTGAGCCGTCGAACGCACCGGTGCGGAGAGGGATGTCGTGGGTGGTGGAGGCAGCCAGCTGGTCTTCCTGCTGCTGATGGTCGCGCTGCTGGTGTTCATGTTCAGCCGCACGCGCAAGCAGCAGAAGGCGCAGCAGCAGATGCAGAGCGGGGTCGGCCCCGGGGCCGAGGTGATGACGACGTCCGGCACGTACGGGCGCGTGGTCTCGATCGACGGCGACGTCGTGACCCTCGAGATCGCCCCCGGTGTGCAGACCCGGTGGACGCGTCGTGCGGTCTCGCGCGTCGTGACCTCCGCGCCCGTCGAGGCGGGCGACGGTGACGTCGTCGGCGGCCCCGAGCACGGGTCCCTGGACCTGCGCAAGGACGTCGACGGGAACAGCGACACGCCTCGCGCGTGACGGTCCGCACGAACACGAGGACCCTTGGTGACTGATAAGACAGCACCCGTCCACGTGCAGTGACAAGCTTGGGCCCGCCGGGGGACAGCAGTCTCCCGGCGAGCCCCGTCCCGAGGTAGCGAGTGTCCAACGACAGGCCCCAGCGAGTGCGCCACGGCGCACCCATCCGCCGACCCCACCCGGGCCGCACGCTCGCCGTGCTGGCCGTGATCGTCGTCCTCCTCTTCGGGGCGGTGGGTGCGGGGTCCGTCTGGGGCGCCGCGAAGTGGTCACCCGGCCTGGCGCTCGACCTCGAGGGCGGCACGCAGGTCGTCCTGCAGGCGCGCGCCACGCAGGGCGACGCCCCGGTCGACGCCACGCAGATGGAGCAGGCCGCGGCGATCATCCGCCAGCGCGTCGACGCCACCGGCCTCAGCGAGTCCGAGGTGCAGGTCCAGGGCGGCCGGAACATCTCCGTGTCGATCCCCGGCCAGGCCACCCGCGAGCAGCTCGACCTGATCGCCCAGTCCGCGCTCCTGCGGATGCGCGTGGTCCTCTTCGAGGCCGCCGGGGCGCCGACGCCGAGCAGCGCCGCGACGGACCCCGCCGCGACGGACCCCGCCGCGACGGACCCTGCCGCCACGGACCCGGCCACGCCGGCTCCGACGACCCCCGCACCGGACGCGACCGCCTCCGCCCCGGCCACGCCGGACGCCTCGCCGTCGACCAGCGCGACGGGCGCCGCGGCCCCGCAGGCGCTGCGCCAGGCCACCACGCCCTCGGCGACGCCCAGCGCCGCCCCGACGAGCGCGTCGACGACGGCCCCCGCGGGCGCCGACGCCACGCCGACCACGGGCACCGGCCCCGGTCAGCCCACGGACACGCCCTCGCCCGCGCCGACCGACGCGAGCGACCAGGTGCAGCTGCAGTCGGCCGACGTCCAGCGCCTCTTCACCCAGCTCGACTGCTCGAACCCGGCCAACCGCACGGGCGGCATCGTCGACGACCCGGCCAAGGTCCTCGTGACCTGCAGCCAGGACGGCTCGGCCAAGTACGTCCTCGGGCCGGCCGAGATCGAGGGCACGCAGCTCACGAACGCGTCCTCGGGCCAGCAGACCAACCAGCAGGGCCGCATCACGGGCGGCTGGCAGGTCAACCTGGAGTTCGACTCCTCGGGCGCCACGGCGTTCCAGAACCTGACCCAGCGCATCAGCGCGCTGACCCAGCCGGCCAACCAGTTCGCGGCCGTGCTCGACGGCCTCGTCGTCACCGCCCCGAGCGTCAGCTCCGTGATCCCGGGCGGCAAGGCCCAGATCACCGGCAACTTCACCGAGGCCAGCGCCGACGCGCTCGCCCAGCAGCTCAAGTTCGGTGCGCTGCCGCTGAGCTTCGAGGTGCAGACCGAGGACCAGGTGTCCGCCACGCTCGGCAGCGAGCAGCTGCGCAACGGGCTCATCGCGGGCCTCATCGGCCTGGTCCTGGTCGTCGGGTACTCGCTGCTGCAGTACCGCGGCCTCGGCCTCGTCACCGTCGGCAGCCTGGTGCTCGCCGCGGCGCTGAACTGGGGCGTGATCCTGCTGCTCAGCTGGCTGCAGGGCTTCCGCCTCAGCCTCGCCGGGGTGGCCGGCCTCATCGTCGCGATCGGCGTCACCGCGGACTCGTTCATCCTGTTCTTCGAACGCGTGCGCGACGAGATCCGCGACGGGCGCATCCTGTCCTCCGCCGTGGAGGCGGGCTGGCGCCGGGCCCGGCGCACGATCATCATCTCGGACGCGGTCAGCCTGCTGTCGGCCGTCGTCCTCTACGTCCTGGCCACGGGCAACGTGCGCGGGTTCGCGTACACGCTGGGCATCACGACGGTCATCGACGTCGTCATCGTCTTCCTGTTCACCCACCCCGTCGTCGCCCTGCTGGGGCGCACGAAGTTCTTCGGCGGCGGGCACAAGTGGTCCGGCTTCGACCCGGAGCACCTCGGCAGCGTCGTCGCCCGCGGCGCCCTGCACAGCGGCGCACCCCGCCCGACGCTGGCGAGCCTGCGGGCGCAGGAGCGCGAGCGCGCCCGGGCCGGCGGCGGGACGACCGTGGTCGAGGACCACGACGGTCCCGCCCGACACGACGAGCACGACGGAGGCAACGCCTGATGGGCATGGCGCAGCTGGGCAACCAGCTCTACACGGGCGAGAAGAGCTTCGACTTCGTCGGCCGCCGCAAGCTCTGGTACCTCGTCGCGGTCCTGCTGATCGCGGTGTCGGCGCTCCTGCTGGTCAAGCCCGGCCTGACCTTCGGCATCGAGTTCGAGGGCGGCTCGCAGTTCAGCGTCAGCTCGCCCGCGGACGGGCCCCGCATCACCGACGAGGCCCCCGCGCGGGAGGCCGTCGCCACCGTGCTGCCCGACGTGACCCCCGAGGTGACCAAGCTCGGCACGGACGCGATCCGGGTCCAGACCTCCACGGTGACGACGGACCAGCTGGACGAGATCCGGACGGCCCTGGCCTCGGCCTACGACGTCTCGCCGGACCTCATCACGTCCTCGAGCATCGGGCCGAGCTGGGGCGCGGACGTCACCGACAAGGCCATCACGGCGCTCGTGGTGTTCTTCGTCCTGGTCTCGCTCGTCATGGGCCTGTACTTCCGGACCTGGACGATGGCGCTCGCCTCGCTTCTGGCGCTGGTGCACGACCTCGTCATCACCGCGGGCGTCTACGCGGTCGTGGGGTTCGAGGTGACGCCGGCCTCGGTCATCGGGTTCCTGACGATCCTCGGGTACTCCCTCTACGACACGGTCGTCGTCTTCGACAAGGTCCGCGAGAACACCGCCGACGCGTTCACCAAGCGGGACCGGACGTTCGCGGAAGCCGCCAACCTGGCCGTGAACCAGACGGTCGTGCGCTCGGTGAACACCACGGTCGTCGCGCTGCTGCCCGTGGCCGCCATCCTCTTCATCGGCGACCTGCTGCTGGGCGCGGGGACCCTGCGCGACATCAGCCTCGCGCTGTTCGTCGGCATGCTCGTGGGCGCGTACTCCTCGATCTTCGTGGCGACGCCGCTGCTCGTGGACCTGCGCCGCCGCGACGGGCGCGTGAAGGACCTCGCGCACGACGTCGACGAGCGCCCCGCGACCCGGGGCCCGGTCACCGAGCCGAGCTCGGCCTGAGGGTCACCGCGCCGCCGGTAGCGTGACGGCGTGGACTCCTCGCACGACCAGCACCCGCACGACGAGCACGTCTCCGCCTCCGTCGCGGCCCTCGTGGCCGCGGCGGTGCGCGACGTCCCGGACTGGCCCTCGCCCGGCATCGGGTTCAAGGACATCGCCCCGCTGCTGGCCGACCCGACCGCCTTCTCCGCCGTCGTGGCCGAGCTCTCCCGGGCCGCCCGAGCCAGCGGCGCGACGGCCGTGGCGGGCATCGAGGCCCGCGGCTTCATGCTCGCGGCCCCCGTGGCCGAGCGCTGTGGGCTGCCGTTCCTGCCCGTGCGCAAGGCGGGCAAGATGCCGCCGCCCGTCCTGCACCGCGAGTACGAGCTCGAGTACGGCACCGCGGCCGTGGAGCTGCGCAGCGACCTCGTCGGCGCCGGGGACCGGGTCTTCGTCGTCGACGACGTGCTCGCGACGGGCGGGACCGCCGAGGCGGCGTGCGCCCTGGTGACCGAGGCCGGCGCGAGCGTCGCCCAGGTCGCCGTCCTGATGGAGCTGCGGGCCCTCGGCGGCCGCGACAAGCTGCCCGGCCTCGACGTGCTCGCCCTGCTCACCGTCTGAGGGTCGCGGCCTCCGTCCGCGCGGCGGGCGGGAGGTCGCACCGCACGACCGGGCACCCCGCGGTGCCCGGTCGCGGGGTGCCCGTCAGATGACGGCGAAGAGGACGTAGCCGGCGACGGCCAGCGTCAGGACGAGGACGGACAGGACCACGGGGGAGCGGTACCAGCCCGCCTCCCGCGGCACGGCGCGCACCTCGGCCGGGGTGAGCGACCAGACGAGCCCCTTCAGGTCGTCCTCCGGCTTGGCCCGGCCGCGGGTCGCGACGACGAACCCGACCGCGATGGCGACCACGGTGGCCACCCCGCCGCCGATGAAGCTCGAGCCCTGGCCCGACAGCGACAGCACCCCGACCTGGTTGAGCACGAAGATCGTGACCGCCCCGAGCGTGCCGCACAGCAGGCCCCAGAACCCGCCGTTGCCGTTGAGGCGCTTCCAGAACAACCCGAAGATGAAGACCGCGAACAGCGGGACGTTGAAGAACGAGAACAGCGTCTGGATGTAGTCCATGATGTTGGTGAAGCCGGCTGCGATGAACGCCGTGCCGATCGCCAGCGCGGTGCCGACGACGGTGACCGTCCGGCCCACCTTGAGGTAGTAGCGGTCGTCGCGGTCGGGGCGCAGCCAGTCCTGCCACAGGTCGTAGGTGAAGACCGTGTTGAAGGAGCTGACGTTGGCGGCCATGCCCGCCATGAACGCGGCCAGCAGGCCGGCGAGGGCGACCCCGAGGAAGCCGCTGGGCAGCAGCTCACGCAGCAGCAGCGGGACGGCGTCGTTGTAGGTGGTGTCGCTCGGCAGGCCCCGCTTGAGGTCCTCGATGCCGGGGATGAGGACCGCAGCGATCATCCCGGGGACGATGATGACCAGCGCCACGAGGACCTTGGGGATGGCCGCGATGAGCGGGGTGCGCTGCGCGGCGGCGGCGTTGCGCGCCGAGAAGGCGCGCTGCACCTCGGTGAAGTTGGTCGTCCAGTAGCCGAAGCTCGTGACGAACCCGAGCCCGAGGACCACGCCGATCGTCGAGGCGATCGGGGAGTCGATGCCCGTGAGCTCCTGCGCGGGGAAGGGCTCGAGCATCGCGCCGCTGCCCTGCGCCGTGAGCTTGTCGACCAGGCCGCCCCAGCCGCCGACCCGGTGCAGGCCGATCAGCGTGATCGGCACCATCGTCACGACGATGACGAAGAACTGCAGCACCTCGTTGTAGATGGCCGCGGACAGCCCGCCGAGGAACGTGTAGGCGAGCACGACGACGCCGGCGACGATGATGGCCAGCCACGTCGGCCACCCGAGCAGCGCGTTGACGACGATGGCCATGGCGTAGAGGTTCACCCCGGCCAGCAGGACGGAGGCCACGGCGAAGAGCAGGCCCTGCAGCCGCTGGGTCTTCGCGTCGAAGCGCCGGCCGAGGAACTCGGGCACGGAGCGGACCTTCGAGCCGTAGTAGAACGGCATCATCACCAGGGCGAGGAACACCATCGCGGGGATGGCGCCGATCCAGTAGTAGTGGAACGTCTGCTCGCCGAACTGGGCGCCGTTGGCGGCCTGGCCCAGCAGCTCGGTGGCGCCGAGGTTCGCCGAGACGAACGCCAGCCCCGTCACCCACGCCGGCAGGCTGCGCCCGGAGAGCAGGAAGTCCAGGCTCGAGGAGACGCTGCGGCGGGCGATGAGGCCGATGCCGAGGACGACGAGGAAGTAGAACCCGACCAGCAGGTAGTCGACGAGGTGGGCGTCGATGCGCAGCGAGGACTCGCTCGCGAGGGCGGTGAGCATCAGCGCTCCTCCCCGGCGGCGGGCTGCTGCGCGTCGGAGCCGGCGGCGTCCTCGGCGGGGTGCAGGGGGCGGCTCAGGGTCCAGACGATGAAGACGGCCGCCAGCACCAGCATCCCGATGCCGGACCAGAGGTTGAGGTTCACGCCCCCCGTCTTCGCGCTGTCCGCGGCGCTGAAGGACACCAGCCCCGCGACGAGGCAGACCACGCCGTAGACGGCGAACAGGCCGCCGATGACGGTGCGGATGTCGAAGAGGACGTCGGCTGTGCGGGAGCCGCTCTTGTCCTAGGGCGTCACGGGACCTCCTGTGCTGCTGCGGGAACGCCGTGCTGCCGGGACACGGGTCGTGCCCCCGGGACGGACGGGGGGAACCCTGGCACGCAGCGCAGGGCGCCGCACCCGGGGCGGTGCCGCCGCCGGGACGGGCGCGGCCCCGCCCGCCCGGCCGTCGCGGGGCCGACCGGGTGCCGCGACACCCCGCGGGGGGCCACCGGGTCACGACCGGGGCAGGCTGCTCCTACACTCGATCTCAACCAGGACGGAGGGGTGCCGTGGCGGACGGGACGGACATCGAGGGTCGCGCCGTCGGCGTGCGCCCGCAGACCCCTCCGGAGGCGCCCGGCGCCGACGAGGCGGTCGCGGACCCCGGCACGACTCCGACGCCCGCCCCCGTGGTCGGTCCCGGGGCGGGTGCGCCCCCGCCCGCCGCTCCCGGTCCCGGTTCCGCCGTGGTCGTGCCCGCGGGCCGCGCCGAGCCCGGCCGGGGCCCCGAGCTCCCTCCGCGCCCCGACCCCGCCCACACCGGCCCCGTCACCGCGGGCCGGATGCTCACGCGCCTGGCGCGATTCGGGCAGCACCGCTCCTCGACGGTCTCCCCGGTCCTCGAACCGCTGCTGCGCACGGTGCGCGGCACCCACCCCAAGGCGGACCTCTCGGTCGTCGAGCGGGCCTACGAGCGCGCCGAGCGCGCGCACGACGGCCAGCGGCGCAAGAGCGGCGACCCCTACATCACCCACCCCGTGGCGGTGGCGACGATCCTCGCCGAGCTCGGCATGACGCCCCCGACGCTCGCCGCGGCGCTGCTGCACGACACGGTCGAGGACACCGACTACTCCCTCGCCGCGCTGCGCCAGGAGTTCGGCGACGAGATCGCCCTGCTGGTCGACGGCGTGACCAAGCTCGACAAGGTCACCTACGGCGATGCCGCGCAGGCCGAGACCGTCCGCAAGATGGTCGTGGCGATGGCCAAGGACATCCGCGTCCTCGTCATCAAGCTGGCCGACCGCCTGCACAACGCCCGCACCTGGCGCTACGTGTCCGCCGCCTCCGCCGAGCGCAAGGCGCGCGAGACGCTGGAGATCTACGCCCCGCTGGCCCACCGCCTCGGCATGAACACGATCAAGTGGGAGCTGGAGGACCTGTCGTTCGCGACGGTCTACCCCAAGCGCTTCGACGAGATCGTGCGGCTCGTGGCCGAGCGGGCCCCGGCGCGCGAGGACTACCTGACCGGGGTCCGCGAGCAGATCGAGGAGGACCTCAAGGCCGCGCGCGTGCGCGCCGCCGTGAGCGGCCGCCCCAAGCACTACTACTCGATCTACCAGAAGATGATCGTGCGCGGCCGCGACTTCGCGGAGATCTACGACCTCGTCGGGGTGCGCGTCCTGGTCGACTCGGTGCGCGACTGCTACGCCGTCCTCGGCGCGCTGCACGCGCGGTGGAACCCGGTCCCCGGCCGGTTCAAGGACTACATCGCGATGCCCAAGTTCAACATGTACCAGTCGCTGCACACGACGGTCATCGGGCCCGAGGGCAAGCCCGTCGAGATCCAGATCCGCACCCACCTCATGCACCGTCGCGCCGAGTACGGCGTTGCGGCGCACTGGAAGTACAAGGACGACCCGAACTCCACGGGGGACCAGCAGAACGCCTGGCTCAAGCAGGTCGTCGACTGGCAGCAGGAGAACAAGGACCCCAGCGACTTCCTCGACAACCTCCGCTTCGACCTCACGGCGAGCGAGGTCTTCGTCTTCACGCCCAAGGGCGACGTCCAGGCGCTGCCCGCCGGGTCGACGCCCGTGGACTTCGCCTACGCCGTGCACACCGAGGTCGGGCACCGGACCATGGGCGCCCGCGTCAACGGCCGGCTCGTCCCGCTGGAGTCGACGCTCGACAACGGCGACCTCGTCGAGATCTTCACGTCCAAGGCCGACGGCGCGGGTCCCAGCCGCGACTGGCTGACGTTCGTCAAGAGCCCGCGCGCCCGCAACAAGATCAAGCAGTTCTTCTCGAAGGAGCGTCGCGAGGAGGCCATCGACAACGGCAAGGACGCCATCGCCAAGGCGATGCGCAAGCAGCACCTGCCGCTGCAGCGCCTCCTCTCGCACGAGTCGCTCGTGGGTGTGGCCCGTGAGCTGCGCTACGCCGACGTGTCCTCGCTGTACGCGGCGGTGGGGGAGAGCCACGTCTCCGCCCAGCACGTCGTCGAGCGGCTCGTCGTCGCCGTGGGCGGCGAGGTCGGCGCCGAGGAGGACATCGCCGAGGCGACGACCCCCGGCCAGCCGCGCCGCGGGCCGCGCAGCGCGGACGCCGGCGTGGTCGTCAACGGCAGCGACGACGTGTGGGTCAAGCTGGCCCGCTGCTGCACGCCCGTCCCGCAGGACCCGATCGTCGGCTTCGTCACCCGGGGCGCGGGCGTCTCGGTCCACCGCGAGGACTGCGAGAACGTGGCCCGGCTGCGCGCCGAGCCCGAGCGGATCGTCGACGTCGCGTGGGCGGCGGTCGCGTCGCGGCTGTTCCTCGTGCAGATCCAGGTCGAGGCGCTGGACCGCGCACGACTGCTCTCCGACGTCACCCGCGTCCTGTCGGACAACCACGTCAACATCCTCTCCGCGACCGTGAGCACCAGCCGCGACCGCGTCGCGGTGTCGAAGTTCTCGTTCGAGATGGCCGAGCCGAACCACCTGGGGCACGTGCTGTCCGCCGTGCGCCGCGTGGACGGCGTCTTCGACGCCTACCGCGTCATGGCGTCGCGCTCGCGGGACTGAGCGCCGGCCGGGGCGGGCGCCTCGGGTCGCGCCCCGGCCTCCAGCAGGGCCCGGCGCACCCGGGCGGTGCGCTGCGGAGAGGCGCGGGCGACGTCCAGCAGCGTCCGCGCGGGCGAGGTCACCCGCAGCGGGCCGACGTCGACCAGGTCGCCGGCGGGTGGGACTGCGCGGGTCGCACGGACCGGGACGCCCGCACCGCACCCGTCGCGCTGCAGCCGCCGCACGGCGGGCGCCTCGACCGCCACCTCCAGCACGGCCGGGACGCCCGCGAGCGCGCCGGCGTGCACCCAGGCGGCCGTGGCCCCGAGGGCGACGGCGCCGGGCGGCATCAGCAGGGCGAGCGCGGCGGCGCGGCCCGCCGGGCCCAGCTCGACGTCCGCGGCGACGACGACGTCGCCGACCACGCGGCGCAGCAGGCCGTCCCGCACATCGCGCTCGGCCGCGCGCCGCTCGGCGGCACCCGGACCGGGCCGGTGCGGAAGGGCGGGGTCGACGGCCACCGCGGGGTGCAGCAGGTGCCGCAGCCAGGTGCGGGTGGCGGGCGCGAGGTCCGACGAGGGGCCGGGGAGGAGGGGCACGGACGCAGTCCACCCGCCCGCGCCGGGGACCGGGGCAGGTCAGCGCTCCCCTGTGGACGACGAACGCCGCCGCGGGTCGGTGGACCCGGCGGCGGCGTCGGTCGTGCGACTCCTCAGCGGTGCTTCAGCGGGCGACGTCGCGCAGGGTCGACCGAGCGGAGTCGAGCCACTCCTGGCGCGCGCGCAGCGCCTCCTCGGCCTTGGCGAGGCGACGGGCGTCGCCGCGCTGGCGCGCCTTCTCGACGTCCTCCTCGAGGCCGCGGATCGCGCCCTCGAGCTGGCTCACGACGCCCTGCGCGCGGACCTCGGCGTCGGAGGTGACGCGCGGCTTGCGGGTCTCCTCGACGTCGCGGACCGCGGTCTCGACGGCGCGCAGGCGCGCCTCGATGCGCTGCAGGTCGCCCCGCGGCACCTTGCCCGCGGCCTCCCACCGGTCCTGGATGCTGCTGAGCGCCTTCTTCGCGGCGCCCAGGTCGCGGACCGGCACGAGCGCCTCGGCCTCGGTGAGCAGCTGCTCCTTGACCGTGAGGTTGGTGCGGAACTCCTCGTCGACCTCGTCGGTCGCCGCGGTGCGGGCGGCGAAGAACACGTCCTGCGCCGCGCGGAAGCGGTCCCACAGGGCGTCGTCGTCCTTGCGCCCGAGGCGACCGGCCGCCTTCCAGCGGTCCATGAGCGCCCGGTAGGCGTTCGTGGTGCCCCGCCAGTCCGTCGAGCTCGACAGCGCCTCGGCCTCGGCGACGAGCTTCTCCTTGTCGCCGCGGATGCTCGAGCGCTCCTCGCCCAGCGCCGCGAAGTGGTGGCGGCGGACCTTGTCGAAGCTGCTGCGCGCGTGGCTGAAGCGCTTCCACAGCTCGTCCTCGGTCCGCTTGTCCAGCCGGCCCTCGCGCTGGGCGGCCTTCCACTCCTCGAAGAGGGTGCGCAGCCGCTCGCCCGAGCTGCGCCACTGCACGCGCTCCGGGTCCTGGCCGGCGATCGCCTCGGCCTCCTCGACGATCGTCACGCGCGCCGCGCGCAGCCGCTCGCGGTTCTCCGCGCGGGCGCGGTCGGCCGCGGCGCGGGCCTCGTCGGCCACGGTCGCGAGCGCCTCGACGCGGGCCGCGAGGGCGTCGACGTCCCCGACGGCGTGCGTCTCGGCGATGGCCGTCCGCAGGGCGCCGACGCCGGCGACGATGTCCTTGCCGGCGAGCTCGGTGCTGCGCAGCCGCTGCTCGAACAGGTCGACCTGGGCGACGACCTCCTCGAACTTGCGGACGAAGTAGGCGATCGCCTCCTCGGGCGTGGCGTCGGGGTACTGCCCGACCTCGTGCTCGCCGTCGCCGCGCCGCACCCAGACGGTGCCGGCCTCGTCGACGCGGCCGAAGGCGGCGGCCGCCGCGCGGTCGACGCTCGTGGTGTGCGGGACCTCCGCCGGGGCGTCACCCGTGGTGGCCGCCTGGGCGGGCACCGAGGGGGCCGGGCGGGGCGTCGGGCGCGCGGGCATGCCCGCGGGCGTGGGCCGCGGCGCGGGCTCCGGGGTCTCCCCCGGCACCGCGGCCGGAGCGTCGCCCGCAGCGGCGCCACCGTCCGACGGCTGCTCCTCCGACGGCTGCCCGGTGCTGGGCTCCTCGGTGGACGGCTCAGCGGCCGCCGCGGAGACGTCCGCGGCCTCGGCCTCGGGGCTCGCGTCCACCTCCGCCGCGGGGTCGGCGGCGTCGCCCACCGGCTCCGCGTCCGGGGCCGCCGCAGGCTCCGTCGCGGGTGCGGCCTCCGCCTCCGGGGCCGTCACGGGCTCCGGCACGGCCTCGCTCTCGGGGGCGCCGTCGCCCGGTTCGGTGGTCGCAGTGGTCGGGGTGTCCTGAACGTCCTCGTCGGACGCCGGCTCCTGGGGTCGCTCGCTCACCCGCGGCAGTCTAGGTGCCAGCCTCCCCGGACGGCGCGGAGCGCCACCCGGCGTCGCCTGACGAGGGCTCAGCGTGAGGACCGGCGTGGAGACGCGGCGTCCGGACGGCCGACCGACTCCCCGCCCGGGCAGGCCCTAGGCTCGCCGGGTGCTGGTGGAGTCCTTCGAAGCGACCGTGTTCGGCACCAACTGCCACGTCCTGGCCCCCGCGGCCGGCGAGGAGTGCGTGGTCGTCGACCCCGGCATCGGGGTGGAGGACCGGCTGCTGGAGGTGCTGCGGCGGCACCGCCTGCGGCCCGCCGCGGTCCTGCTGACCCACGGCCACCTCGACCACACCTTCTCCGTCACCCCGGTCTGCGGCGCGCACGGCATCGCCGCCACCGTGCACACCGAGGACCGCTACCGCCTGACCGACCCGCTGGCCGACCTGGGCCCGGCGCTGCTGGCCGCGCTGACGGCCGAGTACGGGCGGCTGCAGTGGCGCGAGCCCCAGGAGGTGGTGACGGTCGAGCACGCGCAGCGCCTGGCCGTCGCGGGCCTCGACGTGACGGTCTCGCACGCCCCCGGCCACACCGAGGGCTCGGTGATGTTCTCCGTGGCGCGGCCCGGCGAGCCGGACCTCCTGCTCTCCGGGGACGTCCTCTTCGCGGGCTCCATCGGGCGCACGGACCTGCCGGGGGGCGACTCCGCGGCCATGGTCCGCAGCCTCCTGACCCGGGTCCTGCCCCTGCCCGACGCCACCGACGTGCTGCCCGGGCACGGTCCCGCCACGACCATCGGGCGCGAACGCGCCACCAACCCCCACCTGCTGCAGCTGGCGCGGAGCACCGCGCCCGGAACGGAGTCCTGACCCATGGCACGCCCCCGCCCGCTCTCCGGCTACCCCGAGTACTCCCCGGCCGAGCGCATCGTCGAGCAGCAGGTCCTCGACGGCCTGCGCCGGGTGTTCGAGCTGCACGGGTTCGCGAGCGTCGAGACCCGGGCCGTCGAACCCCTCTCGCAGCTGCTGCGCAAGGGGGAGATCGACAAGGAGGTCTACGTCGTGCGCCGCCTGCACGAGGCGGGTGACGCCGAGGTGGGCGACGACACCCTCGCGCTGCACTTCGACCTCACGGTCCCCTTCGCGCGGTACGTGGTCGAGAACTCCGGCACGCTGCAGTTCCCGTTCAAGCGGTACCAGGTGCAGAAGGTGTGGCGCGGTGAGCGCCCGCAGGAGGGCCGCTACCGCGAGTTCTGCCAGGCCGACATCGACGTCGTCGGGCGCGACGTGCTGCCCGCGCACTACGAGGCCGAGATGGCGCTCGTCATGTCCGAGGCGCTGACCGCCCTGCCGCTGCCCCCGCTGCGCATGCAGGTGAACAACCGCAAGCTCATCGAGGGGTTCTTCCGCGGCGTGGGGGCGAGCGATCCCGCGGCCGTCATGCAGGCGGTCGACAAGCTGGACAAGGTGGGCGCCGAGGGCGTGCGGACCCTCCTGACCGGCCCGGCCGGGCTGGACGCCGAGCAGGCCGAGGCGTGCCTCGCCCTCGCCGCGATCAGCGGGTCCGACCCGTCGGTGCTCGAGCGGGTGCGCGCGCTGGGCGTGCAGGACCCGCTGCTGGACGAGGGGATCGCCGACCTCGGGGCGGTGCTGGAGGCCACGGCCGGGCTGACGAGCGACCGCTTCAGCCTCGTCGCGGACCTGAGCATCGCCCGCGGCCTCGACTACTACACGGGCACCGTCTACGAGATGCGCATGGAGGGCTTCGAGTCGCTCGGCTCGATCTGCTCGGGCGGGCGCTACGACGCCCTGGCGAGCGACGGGAAGACGACCTACCCCGGCGTCGGCATCTCCTTCGGCGTGACGCGCGCGCTGGCCCCACTGCTCGCCCGCGGGGTCCTGACGGCCTCGCGCAGCACCCCGACGTGCGTCCTCGTGGCGCTGGGCGAGGAGGCCGGGCGCCCCGCGGCGGCCCGCACCGCGGCGGCCCTGCGCGCCCGGGGGATCGCGACGGAGGTCTCGCCGGACGCGGCGAAGTTCGGCAAGCAGATCCGCTTCGCCGAGCGCCGCGGCATCCCCTTCGTCTGGTTCGCGGGGGCGGGCGAGGACGGCGGGGACCAGGTCCGCGACATCCGCTCCGGCGAGCAGGTGGACGCGGACGCGTCGGGCTGGGCGCCGCCCGCGGCCGACCTGCGGCCCGCGGTGGTTCGCGCCGGCTGAGGCTTCAGCGGCCGGGCGTGCGGACGCCGAGGTGCTCGGCGAACGCGGGGGCGAGCTGCAGCAGCTGCACGTCGCTGATGCGGGCGCCGCGCAGCCCGCCCACGCCCGCGACGCCCTCGAGCTCGGCCGCGCTCAGGTCGACCGCCGTGAGCGTCGCCGCGTGGACGTCGAGGTGACCGATCCGGCAGTCCTCGAACCGCACGCGCGTCCAGCGGGCGCCTGCGGCGTCGAGCTCGCGCAGGTCGCAGCCGGCGAAGACGACGTCGGTGAAGGTCGTGTCGCGCAGGTTGGCGAAGTCCACCCGGCCGGCGCTGAAGCGGACGCGGGTGAGGTCGGCCGCGGGCAGGGCGAGCGCGCCGAAGCGGAAGCCGTCGACCGTGACGTCCTGCCAGGTCGTCGAGCGCCACGCCGCGGTGGTCGCCGTGGTGGCGTCGAGGGTGCAGTCGACGAGCCGCGCCCCGGCGAGGTCGAGGTCGTCGCATCGGCAGCCGGTGAAGGCGCAGCCGAGGAAGCGCGCGTCGCGCGCGTCCACCCCGGAGAGGTCCACGTCGCGGTACTCGAGGCCGTCGTGGGACCGGGTGGCCGCGGGCGGGCCCGGCGCCGGCACGAGCTCGCCCACGTCGGGGCTCGGGGGCCGGGGGGTCTCGCGGTCGGGGCGTCGGGTCACCACGGGCAGCAGCGTCGCAGGTGCGGCCGGCGCGGCCCGGTCACCGCAGCGTGTCGTCGGGCGCGGAGAACCCGAGGATGCGGACGCCGCCGCCGGGGACCGTCAGCACTCGCCCGCGGGACACGACGGCGGCCCGGCGGGGTGGCGGCACGCGGAAGCGCGCCTCGCAGGGCAGCCCGGTGGTGGCCGAGACGCGCACGGCCGTGTCCACCGAGGCCCGGTCCTCCTCGTGCACGCTGCGCTGCAACCACTCCGGCCACGGCGCGGTGCCGGGGCGCTGGCCCAGGCCCCACACCACCGCGGCCCGGGCGTCCCAGCTGACGGTCCCGGTCGACAGGTCGTACTCCCACGCGCCGGACGCGTCGCTGGGCAGCGCCTCGTCGCCGCTGGTCCGCAGGTCGACGAGCCGGGTCGCGGAGGGCAGCAGCCGCGCGATCCGCGCGCGGAGCTCGGGCGGCAGGCGGTGCAGCACGGCGGGGGAGCGGACGTCGGCCACGATCCGCGCCAGCGCCGCGCAGCTCAGCCCGTCGCCCTGCACGACCAGGCCGTCGTCGAGGCCCAGCTGGTCGTCGACCGCGACGGCGTCCACGAGCACGGTGGTCACGGGGTCGGGTGAGTCGGGGAGCTGGTCGCCCCACAGGGCCTCCAGGGCGGCCCGGACCCCCTCGGCCCGCACTCGCAGCAGGTGCTCGCGGGACAGGTGGTCGCTCACGCACCGCCTCCTGCCCCGGGTCGTCGAGGTCGGCGCCGACCACGCGGGGGCCGGGGTCCTTCCGCTGGGCTCCGAGTCAAGCGGGCGCGGGGCCCGGAGGGCAGCCCCCTTCCGGGGGACGCGGGTGGGGCGCCGCTTGACAGCTCCTCGAACGCCTGTTCGACTGCGGGCATGCGGTGGTCGGGGCAGGAGCTGGACGCGGAGCAGGCGGCGGGGGGTGCCCTGGCGCTGCCGGGCATGGCCAAGGTCCGCGGGTTCCTGCGCACGGTGACGACGCCGGAGTTCGCGGGCATCCGCTTCCACGAGGTCACGGCCCGCACCGTGCTCAACCCGGTGCCGGCCGGTTCGGCCATGCCGTTCCGGCACACGGTCAACCCCTACCGCGGCTGCTCGCACGCGTGCGTCTACTGCTACGCCCGCGGCACCCACAGCTGGCTGGAGCTGGACACCGGCGTGGGCTTCGACCGCGAGGTCGTCGTGAAGGTCAACGCGGGGGAGGCGTTGCGCCGGGACCTGGCCCGCCCGTCGTGGGCGCGCGAGCACGTGGCCCTGGGGACCAACACCGACCCCTACCAGCGCGCCGAGGGCCGCTACCGGCTCATGCCGGGGATCATCGAGGCCCTCACCGAGGCGCGGACCCCGTTCAGCATCCTCACCAAGGGCACGCTGCTGCGCCGCGACGTCGCGCTGCTCCAGGCCGCCGCGGAGCGGGTGCCGATCGGGCTCGGGGTCAGCCTGGCGATCTACGACGACGCGCTGCAGGAGTCGCTCGAACCGGGGACGCCCGGCGTCGCGGCGCGGCTGGCGATGGTCCGGCACCTGCGGGCGTCCGGCCTGCCGTGCGGGGTGATGCTCGCGCCGGTGCTGCCGTGGCTCACCGACTCCGTCGCCGCCCTCGACGACGCCCTCGCGCAGCTGGCCGACGCGGGCGCCACGGGGGTGACCGTCCTGCCGCTGCACCTGCGGCCCGGGGCGAAGGAGTGGTTCCAGCAGTGGCTGCAGCGCGAGCGGCCGGACCTCGTGCGCGGCTACGCGCAGCTGTACGGCCGCGGGTCCTACGTCGGGCAGGAGTACCGGCGCTTCCTGGCCGACCGGGTCGCGCCCCTGCTGCGCCGGCACGGCTTCGCCCCCGGCAGCGCCGGGGTCCAGGTGCGGGGGATGCCGGGCGACCCGGACGGGGAGTTCCCCGCGGGCAGCATGCCCGAGGGCACGGGAGCCCCGGTGGTGGCGGAGCCGCGCGACGAGCAGCCCGCGCTGTTCTGACCGGCTGCCCCGGGGGGACCGCCGGGAGGCGCGGGGCGCTAGCTGCCGGCGGGCAGCAGCATCAGCTTGTCCTGGCGCTGCCACGTCCCCGCGGTCGTCGGCCACCAGCGCGTGCCCGCGGGGGGCTCGGTGCCCGGTGCGGTCCAGCGCATCACCTGCTGCACCGGCTGCTGCTCCAGGTGCTGCCGGCGGGCGTAGTTGGCGCGCAGCAGCGCCTGCAGCACCGGGCCCGCCTCCTGGGTGCGTTCCTCGATCTGGCCCTGGACGGCCGCGGGGTCGGAGAAGGCGTCGACGATCTCGCACCGGCAGCTGTAGGCCAGGGTGCCGATCTCGCCCGGTGACGCGACCCGCTCGTCGCCCACGAGCTTCCCGACCTGCAGCCCGATGGTGCGGTACTGCGCGGGGGTCGCGAAGTTGCCGAACACCGGGGGGTAGCCCCACGGCACGGGCAGGGCGGCCGCCGGGACGCTGAGGGCCAGGCCGACCACGGAGGCGGGGGCCAGGAGCGACAGCCAGGCGCGCACCGGCCACCGGTGCCGCGCGCCCCGCGCCAGCACCGCGGTGCCCAGCACGGCCACGTAGGAGAGCGACGCCATGGGCGGCACGTAGTACCACTGGTAGGGCGGCACGCCCAGGACGCTGTAGACGCCGAAGTACACGACGCCGCCGAGGCCCAGGCCGAGCAGAGGGCCCGCGGCGGGCCGCCGGGTGGGCCCGGCCTCCGGGGAGCGCCAACGGGTGACGGCGCGGCGCAGGCCCTGCGCGGCCGCGGCCACGAGCAGCGCGAGGAGCACGAGCAGCCCCAGGACCGCGGGCACCACCCCGACGACCACGGCGGTCGTCATGAGCGGGTGGTAATGCGTCCACAGGCCCTGCAGGTAGGTGCGTCCCGGGCCGAAGGTGTGCTGGAGCGTCTTGATGACGAAGGTGTCGGGGATCGCCGAGCCCAGCTGGAACCAGCTGAAGGCGAACCAGGGCAGCGAGACCGCGGCGCACAGGCCGACGGCGACGTGCAGCCGGCGCAGCACGCCGGGCGCGGTCAGGGCGATGAGGACCACGAAGACGACCATGTCGAGGCGCGCCAGCAGCGCGGCCCCCGCGACGACCCCGTACAGCGCCGGCCGGCGCGCCAGGGCCGTGGCCAGCAGCGCCGCCATCGCCGTCGCGAGCAGCACCACCTCCAGCCCCAGGGCCGAGACGAGGAAGGGGTTGGCGAGCACCACGACGAGGGCGACGCCCGCCCACGCCGTCGACACGCCCAGCCGCACCGCCGCCCGGGCCGCGCACCAGCCCGCCACGGCGCACAGCACCGTGGTCAGCACCCCGAGCGCGAGCACGGGGTCGACGCCGGCGACGGGCCGCAGGAGCACCGTGAACCCCGCCAGCAGCAGGACGTTCAGGGGCGACGTCGCCGCGTTCGACGTCATCCCGGGGGTCAGCCCCCAGTGGGCGTGCTCGGCGACGTTCCGCGCGTAGGACAGCGTGATGTAGGTGTCGTCGGTGAGCCCGTCGGAGGCCACCCAGCTGAGGGCGGCCCCCAGGAGCGCACCGAGCAGCAGCACGGTGCGGACGGGGGTGATCAGGCGAGGCACACCGCGAACCCTGGCACACGCCCGGGGGTGGCCCGCCCGGTGCGCCGCGAGGGTGGCGGCGCGGGCGCGAGGACGTCCGTAGGATCGTCGGCGCGCACTCCCGCGCCCGACGACGAGAGGACCTCCTGTGCTCCGCACCCACGAGGCCGGCACCCTGCGTGCCGGTCACGCCGGACAGACCGTCACGCTCACCGGCTGGGTGGCGCGACGGCGGGACCACGGGGGAGTGGCCTTCCTGGACCTGCGCGACGCCTCGGGCGTCGTGCAGGTCGTCGCGCGCGACGAGGTCCTCGAGCGCGGCGGCGCCCACGACCTGCGCAACGAGTACTGCGTGCGCATCACCGGCGCCGTCCGCGAGCGCCCGGCCGGCAACGAGAACCCCAACCTGCCGACGGGCGCCGTCGAGGTGGACACGACCGAGCTGGAGGTCCTGAGCTCCGCCGCGCCGCTGCCGTTCCAGATCGACGACCACGTCGAGGTGGGCGAGGAGGCGCGCCTGAAGTACCGCTACCTCGACCTGCGCCGCACGGGCCCCGCGAACGCGATCAAGCTGCGCAGCCAGGTGAACCGGGCCGCGCGCGAGGTCCTCGAGGCGCACGCCTTCACCGAGGTCGAGACCCCGACCCTCACGCGCTCCACGCCCGAGGGCGCGCGCGACTTCCTGGTGCCCGCCCGCCTGAGCCCGGGGTCCTGGTACGCGCTGCCGCAGAGCCCGCAGCTGTTCAAGCAGCTGCTGATGGTCGCCGGGCTGGAGCGGTACTACCAGATCGCGCGCTGCTACCGCGACGAGGACTTCCGCGCCGACCGGCAGCCGGAGTTCACGCAGCTCGACGTCGAGATGAGCTTCGTCGAGCAGGACGACGTCCTGGCGCTCGCGGAGGAGGTGCTCGTCGCGCTGTGGAAGCTGATCGGCCACGACGTCGTGACGCCCATCCCGCGCATGACGTTCGAGGACGCCATGGCGCGCTACGGCAGCGACAAGCCGGACCTGCGCTTCGCGGTCGAGCTCGTCGACTGCACGGCGTACTTCGCCGACACCCCGTTCCGCGTCTTCCAGGCCCCCTACGTCGGCGCCGTCGTCATGCCCGGCGGGGCCTCGCAGCCCCGCAAGCAGCTCGACGCGTGGCAGGAGTGGGCCAAGCAGCGCGGGGCCCGCGGCCTGGCCTACGTGCTGGTCGGCGAGGACGGCGAGCTGGGCGGTCCCGTCGCGAAGAACCTCTCCGACACCGAGAAGGCGGGGCTCGCGGCGCACGTCGGCGCGGCGCCCGGCGACTGCGTGTTCTTCGCGGCCGGGGCGCTGAACCCGTCCCGCGCGCTGCTGGGCGCGGCCCGCGGTGAGATCGCCCGCCGCTGCGGCCTCGTCGACGAGTCGGCGTGGGCCTTCACGTGGATCGTCGACGCCCCCATGTTCAAGAACGCCGCCGAGGACGACGACGTGTCGATCGGCGGCGGGGCCTGGAACGCGGTGCACCACGCGTTCACCGCACCCAAGCCCGAGCACCTCGACACCTTCGACGTCGACCCCGGCTCGGCGCTGACCAACGCCTACGACATCGTCTGCAACGGCAACGAGATCGGCGGCGGCTCGATCCGGATCCACCGCCGCGACGTGCAGGAGCGCGTGTTCGCGGTCATGGGCATCGACGAGGCCTCGGCGCAGGAGAAGTTCGGCTTCCTCCTCGACGCGTTCACCTTCGGCGCGCCCCCGCACGGCGGGATCGCGTTCGGCTGGGACCGCATCGTCGCCCTCCTGGCGGGTGCGGACTCCATCCGCGAGGTCATCGCCTTCCCGAAGTCCGGCGGCGGCTACGACCCGCTGACGGCCGCGCCGGCGCCCATCACCCCGCAGCAGCGCAAGGAGGCCGGGGTCGACGCGAAGCCCCCGGTGCCCGGGGCGGCGCCCGCCGGCGCCTGAGGCGTGGAGAAGGGGAGGGTGGCGGTGCGGGCGGCCCTGGCCTGCGCCGCCGCCGTCGGCCTCCTCACGGTGGCCGTGCTGCGGGGCTGGACGGGCGGGGTCGACGGCCCCGTCTCCCGGGCGGCCGTCGCGGCGGCCCTGCGGTCCCCGGCGGTCACGACGGGCTGGCAGGTCCTCGAGCAGGTGACGCAACCGGTGTGGTTCCACACGGCCGGGGTCCTCGCCCTCATCGCGGTGTTCGGGCGGGGCCGCCGTCGTGACGCCCTGGCCGCGCTCGCGGCCGGGGCCGCCGCCGTCGCGGTGTCCCCGCTGGTCAAGACGCTCGTCGACCGGCCCCGGCCCGCCCTGGAGGCGGGGCTGACCACCGCGGGCGGCGGCTCCTACCCGTCCGGGCACGCCCTGGCGTCGGCGACCGTGGTCCTCTACGTCCTGATCCTGCTCCTGCCGCCCGCCGCCGACCGGGCGCGCCGGTGGCGACGGTGGGCGGTCGGCGCGGTGGTCCTGCTCGTCGTCGGCGTCGACCGCGTCTGGCTCGGGGCCCACTGGCCGAGCGACGTCCTCGCGGGCTGGCTCTTCGCGGGGCTGCTGGTGGCGACCGCGACGGCCGTCGCCCACCGTCGCCCCGGACCGGGGACCCGCCCCTCCCCGCCGTGATCATGCAGGCATCACCTGCACGACCACGGCAGGGCTGGGTCACGCGGCGGTGGCGGAGGCGAGGGCGGTGGACGCCGCGACCGGCTGCGTGAGGTCGTAGAACGTCGTGCCGTCCACGGTCGTGGTGGTGAAGTTCTCCGCGACCCACGCCGCGATCTGGGCCGCGGGCTCGGTGCCGCCCGTGCTCGAGGCGCCGCCGAGGCTGCGGCCCTGCGCGTAGTAGTGGATGTCCCCGGCGGCGACGTGCGCCTGGAACTGCGCCAGCGTCGGCGACGGGTCGGTGCCGTTGAACCCGCCGACGGCCATCACCGGGTCCTGCGTCGCGAGCTGGTAGCCCGCGGCGTTGTTGGAGCCCGTGGTCGCGAGGACCCAGCGGTAGGAGGAGGCGTCGGCCTCCAGGAGTGCGACGACGTCCGCGCCGGGTGTCGTCGAGCCCAGCAGGCCTCCCATCCCGCCGCCGGTGCCGCGGACCCCGGTCGGCCCGCCGCCCGGGGCGAACCCACCGGCGAACCCGCCCGGAGGAGCGGCGGCCGTCGCGCCCTGCCCACCGGCCTGCCCACCGACCTGCCCACCGAAGCGGCCGCGGGACGGCCCACCGCCGGCGAAGCCCGCGCCGGGCCGGCCGCCGGCCGCCCCGGCCACGGTGGGGCCGGCCGACACGATCGAGCCCTCGTGACCCGTGGAGACGGTCTGCGCGGTGTAGGCGACGGGGCCGGCGAGCCCGGCCACCACGGCCGCGGCGAGGCCCCCGCGCAGCAGCGCGGGCACCAGCCGGTGCCGCAGCAGCGAACCCGCCACGAGCGCCGCGGCGCCGAGCACCCCGGCGACGAGCACGACGGCACGCAGCCACGGGATGAACTCCGGGGTCCGCCCGAGCAGGACGGCCGACCACACCGCGGTGAGCAGCACGACGCCCGCGAGGGCGGGCAGCGCCCACCGGCGGGCGCGCGAGCGCCACAGGTCGACGGCCCCGAGGCCGACGAGCGCCGCGACGCCGGGCGCCAGGGCGACCGTGTAGTAGGGGTGGATGATCCCCGACATGAAGCTGAAGGTGAGGCCGGTGACGAGCACCCAGCCGGTCCAGGCCACGTAGGCGGCGCGGTGCGGATCGGTGCGCGGGGCGCGCCGGGTGAGGACGAACCCGGCGGCCGCGAGCAGCAGCGCGGCGGGCAGGAGCCACGCGATCTGGCCGCCCATCTCGCTGCCGAACAACCGGGCGATGCCGGTCTCGCCCCAGCCGCCGCCGCCCCCGACGCTGCCGGTCTCCTCGCCCGTCAGGCGGCCGAAGCCGTTGTAGCCGAACGTGAGCCCGAGGATCGAGTCGTCCTGCGAGCCCCCGACGTAGGGGCGCATCGACGCGGGCACGAGTTCCACGACGGCGACCCACCAGCCGGCCGCGACGACGAGGGCGAGGCCCCCGAGCAGCAGGTGCCGGGTCCGGCGTCCCAGGGGGTGCGGCGCCGCCCACAGGTAGGCCAGCGCCAGCCCGGGCAGGACGAGGAGCACCTGCAGCTGCTTGGTGAGGAACCCGAGGCCGAGCAGGGCCCCGCAGAGCACGAGCCAGCGCGCGCGGCCGGAGTCGACCGAGCGCAGCAGCGCCCACGTGGCGACGACCATGACGAGCACGAGCAGCGCGTCGGGGTTGTCGAAGCGGAACATCAGCGCCGCGACGGGGGTGAGCGCCAGCACCGCGCCGGCGAGCAGCCCGGCCGCGGGCGTCGAGCGGCGCCGGACCGCGGCGAACAGGACGCCCACGGCGGCGACGCCCTCGACGGCCTGGGGCAGCAGGACCGACCAGGACGACAACCCGAAGATCCGCACCGAGAGCGCCATGACCCACAGCGAGGCGGGCGGCTTGTCGACCGTGATGGCGTTGGCGGCGTCGGAGGAGCCGTAGAAGAACGCCTCCCACGACCGCGAACCCGCCTGCACCGCAGCGGCGTAGAAGGCGTTGCCCCAGCCCGAGGCCGACAGCCCCGCGGTGTAGAGCACCGCGGTGGCCACCAGCAGGCCGAGCACCGCGGGCCGCACCCAGGCGGGGTCGCCGGGGCGGCCGCGCCACAGGCGGGCCGCCCGCCCCGGGGCGGTGGTGACGGGCGACGTCGCCGTGACGGCGGCCGTCTCGCGCCGCCGGAACCAGCGGCCGGTCAGGTCGGGGGAGACGCTCATCGGGTGGTCCCTCCGGTGGTGCTGCCGGGTCGGTGGTGGCGACGTCCCGGGAACACCCAGGTGCGCAGGAGCAGGAACCGGACCACGGTGGCGGCCAGGTTCGCGACGGTCAGGACGGCGAGCTCCACGCCCCGCCCCGCGGCGGGAGCGCCCACGTGCAGGAGGGCGAGGCTGCCGGCGGTGATGGCCCAGCCGAGCAGGAACACGAGCAGCCCCTGCGCCTGGTGCCGGCCCGCCCCCTCGCGGCCCCGCACGCCGAAGGTGAGCCGGCGGTTCAGGGCGGTGTTCGCCACGGCCGTCACCAGCAGGGCGAGGAAGTTGGCGACCTGGGCGCCGGAACCCTCCTGGAACAGCAGGTACAGCAGGGCGTAGGCGAGCGTGGAGACCAGGCCCACGCCGACGAAGCGCGCGAGCTGCCCCGCCAGGCTCGTGGGCACCCCGGCGAGCGAGGCGGGCTGCCGGCCGCGGCCCAGGCTCTCGCGGACCTGCTGCAGCGGAACGCGACCGGTGGCGATGGCCGTGCCGAGGCGGCGGATGCCCCGCAGGTCGGCGAGGGCTGTGGCGACGATGTCGACGCGGCTGTCCGGGTCGTCGACCCAGTCCACGGGGATCTCCTGGATGCGCAGGCCCGAGCGCTCGGCGAGCACGAGGAGCTCGGTGTCGAAGAACCAGCCCGTGTCCTCCACGAGCGGCAGCAGCTGGCGCGCGACGTCGGCGCGGATCGCCTTGAACCCGCACTGGGCGTCGCTGAAGCGCACCCGCAGGGTCCCGTGCAGCAGGAGGTTGTAGCAGCGGGAGATGACCTCGCGCCGGGCGCCGCGCACGACGACGGAACCCCGCGCCAGGCGCGAGCCGATCGCCACGTCGGAGTGCCCCGACAGCAGTCCGGCGACCAGCGGCAGCAGCGCGGCGAGGTCGGTGGACAGGTCCACGTCCATGTACGCCAGGACGTCCGCGTCGGAGGTGGACCACACCTGGTTCAGCGCCCGGCCGCGCCCCTTCTCCTCCATCCGGACGAAGCGGACTCCGGGCAGTTCCGCGGCCAGCGCCCGGGCGACCTCGGGGGTCGCGTCGGTGCTGGCGTTGTCGGCGATGGTGATCCGGGAGGGGAAGGGGAACCCGGCGAGGTGGGCGTGCAGCCGGCGCACGCAGGGCCCGAGGTCGGTCTCCTCGTCGAACACCGGCACCACGACGTCCAGGACGGGGGCGGAGGAGGGTTCCCGGGGCTCCGCGTCGACGGCAGTGCGCGGGCGCGGGGTCGTCGTCCGCCCGGGCGGGATCGTCGTCGCTGTCATGGGAGGACTCTCGGTCGCCGACCTCCGCGCGGTGTGGGGCCGCGCTGTGGTCGACCTGTGGGTCTCGCCCCGCACCGGGCTCGGGGCCGGACGAGGGCGCCGCGTCCCCGCCCGGGGACCCTCAGGCGGTGGGCAGCGTGACCCGGAACGCCGTGCGCCCCGGGGTGCTCTGGACCGACACGGCCCCGTGGTGCGAGGCCACGACCGCGTCGACGATGGCCAGGCCGAGGCCGGTGCTGCCGGCCTCGCGCGAGCGGGAGGAGTCGCCGCGCGCGAACCGCTCGAACACGTGCGGCAGCGTCTGCGGCGGGATGCCCGGGCCGTCGTCGACGACGTCGAGGTGCGCCGCGCCACCCTCGGCGCGGATGCCCACGGTCACCGTGGTCCCGGGCGGGGTGTGGGTGCGCGCGTTGGCCAGCAGGTTGGTCAGCACCTGGTGCAGGCGGCCCTGGTCGCCGACGACCTCGACGACCTCGTCGGGCAGGTCCAGGCGCCAGGTGTGGTCGCGGCCGGCGACCTGCGCGTCGCTGACGGCGTCCAGGACGATCATCGTGAGGTCGACGGGCCGGCGCTCCAGCGGGCGCCCCGCGTCGAGCCGCGCGAGCAGCAGCAGGTCCTCCACGAGGCCCGTCATGCGCACGGCCTCGGACTCCACGCGCCCCATGGCGTGCAGCACGTCCGGCGGGACGGCGTCGCGGCTGCGGCGGGTCAGCTCGGAGTACCCGCGGATCGCCGCCAGCGGGGTGCGGAGCTCGTGGGAGGCGTCGGCGACGAACTGCCGCACCTGCAGCTCGGAGGCGTGCCGCGCCTCCAGCGCGCTGCTGACGTGGTCGAGCATCCGGTTCAGCGCCAACCCGACGCGGCCGACCTCGGTGTTCTCGTCGGTGTCCTGCAGCGGGACCCGGTCCTCGAGACCGACGTCGCCGCGGTCCAGCTGGAGCTCCGAGACGCGCCCCGCGGTCGCGGCGACGCGCCGCAGCGGCAGCAGGTCGCGGCGGATGAGGACGGAGCCGAGGACGGCGGCCGCGGCCACCCCCACGAGCAGGGCGCCCGCCTCCACGGCGATCACGGACAGGACCGTGCGGTTCACCCCGTCCAGCGGCAGGCCCGTGACGGCGACGGAACCGTCGGCCCGGGTCGTGGCGCTCACGCGGTAGTCGCCGAGGCCGTCGAGGTCGACGGTGTGCTGCCCGTCGCCGGCGACGCTCCTCAGCTGCGCGGCCTGCGCGCCGGTCAGGGGCGAGCTGCACGCCTGGGTCGCGCTGATCTCCAGGACACCGGTGTCGGCCAGGTCGACCCGGCCGCCGACGAACTGGGCGTAGAGGGTCCCGTCGACCTGGCCGGGCCCACCCAGGGCGGGCAGCGAACCGGTGGCGCAGGCGGTGTCGTCGGCGTCGAACCCGGGCAGCCCCGGTCGGGGGACCCCGCCGCCGCGGAAGTCGCCCGCGACGAGGCGCTGGGAACGGCCCGCGGCCTCCTCCAGCTGGGTGTTGAGCTGGCCGTTCAGGGTGTGCCGCAGCGCGATCGTGGTGACGACGCCGATGACGAGGCCGACGCCGAGCAGCAGCGCGATCGTCGTGACCAGCAACCGGCTGCGCAGCGACTGCGGCGTCAGCCGGGACCGCAGGGAGTTCACGCGGGCGGCGCGGCGTCCGCGGGCTTCAGGACGTACCCGGCACCGCGGACGGTGTGGATCATCGGGTTGCGGCCCGCGTCGATCTTGCGGCGCAGGTAGGAGATGTAGAGCTCGACGATGTTCGCCTGACCGCCGAAGTCGTAGTTCCAGACCCGGTCGAGGATCTGCGCCTTCGACAGCACGCGGCGGGGGTTGCGCATGAGGTAGCGCAGCAGCTCGAACTCGGTGGCGGTCAGCCGGATCTCGGTGCCGGCGCGCACCACCTCGTGGCTGTCCTCGTCCAGCACCAGGTCGCCGACCGCGAGCACGGGTTCCTGCTTGGCGGCCGCGAGGCCCGAGCGCCGCAGGAGGCTGCGCAGGCGGGCCACGACCTCCTCGAGGCTGAACGGCTTGGTGACGTAGTCGTCGCCGCCCGCCGTGAGACCGGCGACGCGGTCCTCGACGGCGTCCTTGGCCGTGAGGAACAGCACGGGCACGTCGGTGGCGTCGGCGCGCAGGCGGCGCAGCACCTCCAGGCCGTCGATGTCCGGCAGCATGATGTCGAGGATCACCGCGTCGGGGCGGAAGGTGCGGGCGGCGCGGACGGCCTCGAGGCCGTTGCCGGCGGTCTGCACCTCCCAGCCCTCGTAGCGCAGGGTCATCGACAGGAGCTCGGAGAGGGTCGACTCGTCGTCGACCACGAGCACTCGCAGGGCGGTGCCGTCGGGGCGCGAGAGCTCCGTGCGGCGGGCGGCGGTCGGCGCGGTCATGCCCCGATCATCGGACCCCCACCTGCGTGGTGTCCCGGGGAAGACTGTGACCGACCTGTGAGTGGTCGTTGCCACGGGGGACCGCCGGCCGGTCAGGAGGCGGCGAGCTCGCCGGTGGGCAGGGTCCGGGCCAGGGCCAGCACGCGCTGGACCGCTCCGCGCGCCGACGACTGCGAGCACGATCCGCCCGCGCGGGCGGTGCAGCGGCGCAGCTGCTCGACGAAGCGGACCGCCGTCGAGTCCACCGCGGTCACGCCGCGCAGGTCCAGGTGCACGCGCGGGTGCTCGCGACCGCGGCAGTGCGTCTCGGCCTGCACGAGCACCTCGTCCAGGCGCGGGGTCAGGAGGAGGTCGACGTCGCCGGTGAGGACGACGTCGAGGACGGCGCCGCGCCGCCGCGTGCGCACGGCCGAGGCCGGGACCTGCTCGTCGTCGAAGGCGCCCGCGGTGAGGGACGGCAGCTCGGCGCCGCGGGGCGGCGTCGTCACGGTGCGGCTGACGAGGCGGAACGGGGTGGTGGTCATGGCGGTCTCCCTGGGGTGGAGGGGTTCTGGTGCGGCAACCCTCGACCCCGCGCGTGGGTGGGGCGCCGGTGCGCGCTGTGCATCTCCTGGAAGGGCTGGACGCCGCCTGTGCGGGGACCGTCCGGCGCGGCCCGGCGACTACGGTGGCGCCCGTGGCCGACCTGTTCTCCAGCCCCGGGCTCGACGACGACCCGGGCACCGGCGGCGACGTCCCCACCGTCCTCGCGGGAGCCCCGCTCGCCGTCCGGATGCGCCCGCGCAGCATCGACGAGGTCGTCGGCCAGCAGCACCTGCTCGGCCCCGGATCGCCGCTGCGGCGGCTCGCGTCGGAGGAGGAGCTCGGCCGCGCGGGGCCCGCCTCGGTGATCCTCTGGGGGCCCCCGGGCACGGGCAAGACGACGCTCGCGCACGTGCTCGCGCGCTCGGGCGGGCGGCGGTTCGCGGAGCTCTCGGCCGTGACCGCGGGCGTCAAGGACGTCCGCAAGGTCATGGAGGAGGCGCGCGACGGCCGCGACCTCTACCGCCGCCAGACGGTGCTGTTCCTCGACGAGATCCACCGCTTCACCAAGGCGCAGCAGGACGCGCTGCTGCCGGGGGTCGAGAACCGCTGGGTCGTCCTGGTGGCCGCCACGACGGAGAACCCCAACTTCTCCGTCGTCACCCCGCTCCTGTCGCGCTCGCTGCTGCTGACCCTGCAGCCGCTGGACGACGACGACGTCCGCGGGCTGCTGGAGCGCGCCGTCGCCGACCCGCGGGGGCTCGCGGGGGAGGTGGAGCTCTCGCCCGAGGCGCTCGCGCACCTGGTGCGCCTGGCCGACGGGGACGCGCGGCGGGCGCTGACCGCGCTCGAGGCGGCCGCGGGCACGGCGTTCGACGACGCGTCCGCGGGCCCGCCGCGGATCACGCTCGCGCACGCCGAGACGGCGCTGGACCGCGCCGCGGTGCGCTACGACCGGGCCGGCGACCAGCACTACGACGTCGCCAGCGCGCTCATCAAGTCCATGCGCGGCAGCGACGTCGACGCCGCCCTGCACTACCTGGCCCGGATGCTGGAGGCGGGGGAGGACCCCCGCTTCATCGCCCGCCGCATCGTCATCTCGGCCTCGGAGGACGTCGGCATGGCCGACCCGAGCGCCCTGCAGACGGCGGTCGCGGCCCTGCACGCCGTCGCGCAGATCGGCATGCCCGAGGCGCGGATCATCCTGGCCCAGGCCGTCGTGCACAACGCCGTCGCGCCCAAGTCCAACGCCGTCTACAACGGCATCGGCGCCGCCATCGCCGACGTCCGCGGCGGCCTCGCGGGCACCGTCCCGCCGCACCTGCGCGACGCCCACTACTCCGGCGCGGCCCGCCTGGGCCACGGCAAGGGCTACCAGTACTCCCACGACGCGCCGGCCGGCGTCGCCGAGCAGCAGTACGCGCCCGACGAGCTGGTGGGCAGGGACTACTACGTCCCCACCGACCGGGGCTTCGAGGCCCAGGTCCGCGAGCGCCTCACCCGGCTGCGCCGGATCGTCCGCGGCCGCTGACGCCGCGGCTGGCTAGGGTCCGCCCGTGCCTGGTCTGCGATCCACCCTCACCCGCCTGCTCGCCCTCGGCGGCCGCGCCGCCCTGGCGGAGCTCGAGCGCCGCAGCGCCGCGCCCCGCCGGACGCCCGACACGGTCGACGCCGCCCGCGAGCGCCCGCGTCCCCGGCGCGGCGGCGCGTCGGCCGTCCCCGGGCGCGTGCAGGTCGAGTACGCGCCCCGCGCCGACGGCCACCCCGACCCGGGCGAGGTCGTCTGGACGTGGGTGCCCTACGAGGAGGACGACGGGCGGGGCAAGGACCGGCCGGTGCTCATCGTGGGCCGCACGGGTGCGGACCTCGTGGGCCTGATGCTCACGAGCAAGGACCACGACGGGCGTCCGGCGGACGGGCGGAGCTGGGTCGACGTCGGGACCGGGGCCTGGGACCGGCAGGGCCGGCCCAGCGAGGTCCGCGTCGACCGGGTGCTCACGGTGTCGCCCGCGCAGGTGCGCCGCGAGGGCTCGACGCTGCCGCGGGAGCGCTTCGACGAGGTGGTGGCCGAGGCCCGGCGGGTGAACGGCTGGTGACCGGCCGCGGTGGGGGCAGACGGTAGGGTCGTGGCCCGTGTCGGTAGGGGACTGGGCGGGACTGATCGCGGCGCTGGCCTTCGTGGCTCTCGTGGGCGTCCTCGCCGTCCCGCTCGTGAAGCTGGGCCGCGTCCTGGACCAGACCCGCGCGACGGTCAAGCAGATCTCCGACAGCACCGGGCCGCTGCTGGCGTCGGTCACGGAGGCCGTCTCGACGACCAGCGCGCAGCTCGCGAAGGTGGACACCGTGACCACCAGCGCCGCGCAGATCAGCACCAACGTCTCGGCCCTCACGGGGCTGTTCGCCGCCACGCTGGGCACGCCCGTCGTGAAGGTGGCCGCCTTCAGCTACGGGGTGCGCTCGGCGCTGCGGCGCGGCCGGGCCCGGTCGTGACGACGCGGCAGCTGGCCGGGGGAGCGCTCGCGGTGCTGGCCGCCGCGACCGTCCTGGTCCGCCACCGCACCGGCTCGCTGCGCGCCTTCGCGGGCGCCGTCGCGGAGGGCACCGCGCAGCGCGAGGCCGAGCTGCGGCTGGCCCTGGGCGTCGACGCGGGCGGCGTGCCGGCCGCGTCAGCGCGCAGACTGGTGCAGGAGCCCGCCGGCGTGCACCCGGACCTCCCCTAGACCGCACGACCCGCAGGACCACCCGCACGACGACCGCAGGACCACGAGCACCACCCCCGAACCACGAGCAGGAGGCATCACCACGATGCAGACGGCAGAGATCCGTCGCCGCTGGCTGGAGTTCTTCGAGAGCAGGGGCCACACCGTCGTGCCCAGCGCCTCGCTGGTCTCCACCGACCCCAGCCTCATGTTCACCGTGGCCGGGATGGTGCCCTTCATCCCCTACCTCACCGCTCAGGTGCCCGCGCCGTACAAGCGGGCCACGAGCGTGCAGAAGTGCCTGCGGACCCTCGACATCGAGGAGGTCGGCAAGACCACGCGGCACGGCACGTTCTTCCAGATGAACGGCAACTTCTCCTTCGGCGACTACTTCAAGCGCGAGGCCATCGACTTCGCGTGGGCGCTGCTGACGACCCCGCAGGCCGACGGCGGCCTGGGCTTCGACCCGCAGCGCCTCTGGGTCACCGTCTACCTCGACGACGACGAGGCCGAGGCCCTGTGGCGCGGGATCGGCGTGCCCGCGGAGCGCATCCAGCGCCGCGGCAAGGCCGACAACTACTGGCAGACCGGCCAGCCCGGCCCCGGTGGCCCCTGCTCGGAGATCTACTACGACCGCGGGCCCGAGTTCGGCGCCGAGGGCGGCCCGGAGGCCGACGAGGACCGCTACATCGAGATCTGGAACCTCGTCTTCATGCAGTACCAGCTCTCGGCGGTCCGCTCGAAGACGGACTTCGACGTCGAGGGCGAGCTGCCCGCGAAGAACATCGACACCGGCATGGGCCTGGAGCGCGTCGCGTTCCTGCTGCAGGGCGTCGACAACATGTACGAGATCGACGAGGTCCGGCCGGTGCTGGACCGCGCGGCGCAGCTGTCGGGCAAGCGCTACGGCGCGGTGCACGACGACGACGTCCGCATGCGCGTCGTGGCCGACCACGTCCGCAGCGCCCTCATGCTCATCGGCGACGGCGTGACCCCCGGCAACGAGGGCCCCGGCTACGTCCTGCGCCGCCTCATCCGCCGCGCCGTGCGCGCGATGCGCCTGCTGGGCGTGGAGGAGGAGGCGCTGCCGCACCTGCTGCCCGCGTCCATGGAGGTCATGAGCGCCTCCTACCCGGACCTGCGCCGCGACTTCGAGCGCATCGCCTCGGTCGCCTACGCCGAGGAGGACGCGTTCCGCCGCACCCTCGTCTCCGGCACGACGCTGTTCGAGACCGCGGTGCGCCAGACGAAGTCCGCGGGCGGGACGTCGCTGTCGGGCGAGCGCGCCTTCGCGCTGCACGACACCTTCGGCTTCCCCATCGACCTGACGCTGGAGATGGCGGCCGAGCAGGGCGTCTCCGTCGACGAGGCGGGCTTCCGCCGCCTCATGGCCGAGCAGCGCGACCGCGCGAAGGCCGACGCGCGCGCCAAGCGGGCCGGCGGCGCCGACCTCTCCGGCTACCGCGCGCTGCTGGAGAGCCTGTCCGCCCCCGTGCTGTTCACGGGCTACGAGCAGCCGTCGTCGGAGGCCCGGGTGTCCGTGCTGCTCGTCGCGGGTGCCTCGACCCCCGCGGTGCGGGCGGGCGAGGACGTCGAGGTGGTCCTGGACCGCACGCCGTTCTACGCCGAGGGCGGTGGTCAGCTCGCCGACCACGGCCGCATCGTCTCCGCCTCCGGCGCGGTCGTGGAGGTCCACGACGTGCAGCAGCCCGTCCGCGGGCTCTACGTCCACAAGGGCACCGTCACCAGCGGTGAGCTGACCGCGGGCGACGCCGTGCACGCCGAGGTCGACGCGACCCGCCGCCGCTCCATCAGCCGCGCCCACACCGCGACGCACCTGGTCCACCAGGTGCTGCGCGAGCACCTGGGCGACACCGCGACGCAGGCCGGGTCGGAGAACGCGCCGGGACGGCTGCGCTTCGACTACTCCTCCAGCGCCTCCGTGGCCGGGCAGGTCGTGCAGGACATCGAGGCCGTCGTCAACGCGCGCGTCACCGACGACCTCGAGGTCCGCGCCGACGTGATGGACCGCGAGTCGGCGCTGAACTCGGGCGCGATGGCCCTGTTCGGGGAGAAGTACGGCGACCGCGTCCGCGTGGTGTCGATCGGCGGAGACTGGTCCAAGGAGCTGTGCGGCGGGACCCACACCCTCACCACGACCCAGGTCGGCCTCGTCTCCATCGTCTCGGAGAGCTCCATCGGCTCCGGGGCCC
This sequence comes from Kineococcus rubinsiae, assembly GCF_011839805.1. Lineage (GTDB taxonomy): Bacteria > Actinomycetota > Actinomycetes > Actinomycetales > Kineococcaceae > Kineococcus > Kineococcus rubinsiae. The sequence continues at coordinate 75,712 of NZ_VWPY01000002.1, forward strand.
GGCGCATCGAGGCGCTCGTGGGCGACGACGCGTACGCGTTCCTGTCCCGCGAGCACGTGCTGGTCAACCAGCTCACCGACGTCGTCAAGGCGCGCCCGGAGGAGCTGCCCGACCGCATCGGCGCCCTCATGACCCGCCTGCGCGACGCGGAGAAGGAGATCGCCAAGCTGCGGGCGGGGCAGGTCCTCGCGGCGGCCCCGCAGGTCGCGGCGGCGGCGAAGGACACCTTCGGCGTCTCGGTCGTCGTGCACGACGCGGGGGCCGCCTCGGCGGACGACCTGCGCACCCTCGTGCTCGACGTCCGCTCGCGCCTCGGCAACGACCGGCCCTCGGTCGTCGCGGTCGCGGGCGTCGCCAAGGACCGGCCCGTCGTGGTCGTGGCGACCAACGAGGAGGCGCGCCGCTGGGGCGTCAAGGCCGGTGAGCTCGTGCGCGGCGCCGCGAAGACCCTCGGCGGCGGCGGGGGCGGCAAGGACGACGTCGCCCAGGGCGGCGGTCAGGACGCGGCCAAGGTCGGCGAGGCGCTCGCCGGCATCGAGCACGCGGTCGGGCAGCGCGTCACCGGCAGTGCCTGAGCGGTGACGGACTCAGTGCGGCAGGGCGTGCGACTCGCCGTCGACGTGGGCAGCGTCCGCGTCGGCCTGGCGACGTGCGACCCTGCTGCGATGATCGCGACCCCGTTGCGCACCCTGGTGCGCGACGCCGTGCACGACGAGGACGTCGCCGAGGTCGCCCGGGAGGCGGCCGACCGCGGCGTCCTCGAGGTCGTCGTCGGGCTGCCGCTGTCGATGGACGGGTCCGAAGGCGCTGCGGCGCAGCGGGCCCTGGACTACGCGGGCCGCGTCGCGAAGGCCGTCGCGCCGCTGCCGGTCCGCATGGTCGACGAGCGGCTGAGCACGGTCGACGCCCACCGCGTGCTGCACGCGTCGGGGCGCAGCGAGCGCTCCTTCCGCTCGGTGGTCGACCAGGTCGCCGCCGTGGTGCTCCTGCAGGCCGCGCTCGACGTCGAGCGCACGTCCGGGCGTGCACCCGGACGGGTGATCTCCACCGGAGTCCGCAAGCCGCGCAAGCCGCGGGGCCAGGCTGGCGCGGACACCGCGTCGGTGGCCCCTCCCGCACGTCCCGACGCCACCGCACGTCCTGAAGCCAGGGAAGGCTGGGGCTCATGATGGATCTCACGGACCTGCCGGGGTCCTCGCGCCCCGACGGAGCGGGCAAGCGGCAGCGCCGGCGCGTGCGCCGGCGCCGCACCGCGGTCGCCGTCCTCGTGGCGCTCCTGCTGCTCGCCGGCGCGACGTGGGCCGCCTGGGGCACCCTCGGCCCGCTCGTCGCCAGCGTGACCGAGAGCGACGACTTCGAGGGCGCGGGATCCGGCCAGGTCGACGTCAAGGTCGCCTCCGGCGACACGGGCCGCGCGATCGGCGCGACCCTCGCCGAGGCCGGCGTCGTGAAGTCGCAGAGCGCCTTCGTGAAGGCGGCGACGGCCCAGCCGGACACCGCGGGCATCCAGCCGGGCACCTACCGGCTGAAGAAGGAGATGTCCGGTGCCGCGGCGGTCTCGCTGCTGCTCGACCCGGCGTCGCGGATCACCACGAAGCTCACGGTCCCCGAGGGGCTGCGCGCCACGCAGGTGCTCGACCGCATCGCCGAGCAGACCCCCATCACGCGCGCCGAGCTGGACGCGGCGCTGCAGGACCCGGCGGCGCTGGGCCTGCCGCCCGCCGCGAACGGCAACGTCGAGGGCTACCTCTTCCCGGCCACGTGGGACGTCAACCCCGACGAGACGGCGGTGCAGCTGCTGTCCGGGATGGTGGCGCGGACCAACCAGGCGCTCACCGACCTGGGCGTCGCCCCCGAGGCCGTGCACGACGTCGTCGTGAAGGCGAGCATCGCCCAGAAGGAGGCGCGGACCCCCGAGGACATGGCCAAGGTGGTCACCGTCCTGGACAACCGCCTCGCGGCCGACCGCCCCCTGCAGCTGGACTCCACCGTGAGCTACGCCGTCAACGGCTCCACGGTGACGACGACCGCGGCCGAGCGGGCCACGGACTCGCCGTACAACACCTACCTGCACCCGGGCCTCCCGGCCGGGCCCATCAGCAACCCCGGCGAGGACGCGCTGCGGGCGGCCATGGAGCCCACGCCCGGCCCGTGGCTCTACTTCGTCACGGTGGACCTGGCGACGGGCGAGACCCGCTTCGCCACGACGGACGCGGAGCACGCCGCCAACGTCGAGCTGTTCCGGCAGTACCTGAGGGAGCACCCGGAGGGGTGAGCGGGCGGAGCACGGGCGCGGGGGGCCGGCGGTGAGGGCGGCGGTCTGCGGGTCGCCGATCCAGCACTCCCTCTCGCCCGCCCTGCACCGCGCGGCGTACGCGGCGCTGGAGCTGGACGGCTGGGAGTACGACCTGCTCGAGGTGGACGAGGAGCGGCTGCCGCACGTGGTGTCCGCCCTCGACGCCACGTGGGCGGGGCTGTCGCTGACGATGCCGCTGAAGCAGGCGGTCATCCCGCTGGTCGACGAGGTCAGCGACTTCGCCCGCGCCGTCGGCTCCGTGAACACGGTCGTCGTGCAGCCGCGCCTGGACCGCCGCGGCGTCCCGGGCCGGCGCGGGGTGCGCCTGCGGGCCGAGAACACCGACGTCATCGGCCTGGTCACCGCCCTGGCCGAGCAGGGGGCGCAGCGGATCTCCCGCGGCGTCGTCCTCGGCGGGGGAGCCACGGCGCGCTCGGCGGTCGTCGCGCTGCTGCAGGCCGGCTGCACGCGGCCCGTCGTGGTCGTGCGCAACGCGACGCGGGCGGGGGAGCTGCGCGCCGTCGCGGCCCGCCTCGGCGGCGAGCTGGACGTGCGGGACTGGTCGGAGCTGCCCGTGGCCCTGACCGCCGACGTCGTCCTGTCCACCGTGCCGATCGGGGCCTCCGCCGCCATGACGGAGGCGCTGCTGGGCGGCTTCCGCCCCGTCTGGTGGCCGCTGCTGCTCGACGTCGTCTACGCGCCGTGGCCGACGCCGCTGGCCGCCGCGTGGGGCGGGGTCGTCGTCGGCGGCTTCGAGATGCTGCTGCACCAGGCCGCCGCCCAGGTGCAGCTCATGACGGGACGCACCGCGCCCGTCGAGGCGATGCGCGCCGCCGGGCTCGCCGCGCTGCGCGCCCGCGCCCAGGCCTGAGCGGCGCCCACCCCTCAAGCGGACCGGCGCGACGGTCGATGCACCACCTCAGAGCGCCCGCGACGAGCGGCGCCGTGCGCCGTCCTGCGGCGCCGTGGAGGGGAGCGACATGGTCGACGCGGGTCCGGGCGGCAGCCCGCTGGCAGCACCCCCGACGGCGCGCGCCGCCGAGCCGGGCGTGCCCGCGCGGCCGGTGCGCCGCGACGTGGCGTCCCTGCTCGCCCCCGACCCGCTGGAGCACCGCCGCGCCGCCGCACCCGGCGCGCCCGCGGCGGCGCCTCTGGACAGCGCCCCGCCGCTGAAGGTCAACGACGTCCTCATCGCGGCCCTGAAGCTCGGGGCCTCCGACGTGCACATCACGACGGGCGCCCTGCCGACCGTGCGGCTGTCGGGCGAGCTGGAGCCGATGGAGGGCTTCGGCAAGCTCGCCGCGGCGGACCTGCAGCGCATGGTCTACGCGATCCTGACCCAGAAGCAGCGGGAGACGTTCGAGGCGAACCTCGAGCTCGACTTCGCCTACCAGGTGCCCGGGCACTCGCGCTTCCGCGTGAACGTCTACCGCCAGCGCGAGTCCGTGGGTGCGGCGTTCCGGCGCATCCCCTACGAGATCAAGCCGCTGGAGGACCTCGGTGTCCCGCCCGTCGTCGGCAGCTTCGCGGGGTTGCAGCGCGGGTTCGTCCTCGTCACGGGTCCGACGGGTTCCGGGAAGTCGACGACGCTCGCGTCGATCGTCGACCTGGCCAACCGCACCCGCAAGGACCACATCATGACGGTCGAGGACCCCATCGAGTTCCTGCACCGCCACAAGTCCTGCCTCGTCAACCAGCGCGAGGTGGGGGAGGACACCAAGTCGTTCACGTCCGCCCTCAAGCACGTGCTGCGCCAGGACCCCGACATCATCATGGTCGGCGAGATGCGCGACCTGGAGACCATCTCCGTCGCCCTCACCGCGGCCGAGACCGGCCACCTGGTGTTCGGCACCCTGCACACGCAGGACGCCGCCCAGACCATCGACCGCGTCATCGACGTGTTCCCCCCGCACCAGCAGCAGCAGATCCGGGCGCAGCTCGCCGGTGCGCTGCAGGGCGTCGTGTGCCAGACGCTGTGCAAGCGCGCCGACGGCCGCGGCCGCGTCGTGGCCACCGAGGTGCTCGTGGCGACCCCTGCGATCCGCAACCTCATCCGCGAGGGCAAGACCCACCAGATCGGCTCCGCCATGCAGGCCGGCGGCCAGTTCGGCATGCACACCCTCGACCAGCACCTCGCGGAACTGGTCCGCACCCGCCAGATCACGTTCGAGCACGGCCTGGAGAAGTGCCACGCCGCCGACGAGTTCCGCCGCCTCACCGGCCGCTGAGAGGAACCGAGCAGCCATGGCCACCGCCACCAGGACGCCCACCCGGACGCCCCAGAAGAACAGCAAGCTGAAGACGTTCGACTACGCCGTGCGCGACCGCACGGGCAAGCTCGTCAAGGGCACCCTGGAGGCCAACGACGCCACGGCGGTCGTGACCCGGCTGAAGAGCCAGGGCATGGCGCCCGTCTCCGTCGAGGAGTCCAAGGCCGGCAAGGGCCTGCAGATCGAGATCACCCTGCCCGGCGCCGGGCGCGTCACGCTCAAGGACCTGGCGCTCATGTCGCGGCAGTTCGCGACCATGGTGTCCTCGGGGCTGTCGCTGCTGAAGGCGCTGACCATCCTCTCGGAGCAGACCGAGAGCAAGAAGCTGGCGGAGACGCTGCAGGTCGTCCGCGGCGAGGTCGAGACCGGCACCGCCCTGTCGACCGCTCTGGCGAAGCACCCCAACACCTTCCCGCCCCTCATGATCAACATGGTGCGCGCCGGTGAGGTGGGCGGGTTCCTCGACCAGGTCCTCGTGCAGCTCGCCGAGAACTTCGAGGCCGAGGTCAAGCTCAAGGCGAAGATCAAGTCGGCCATGACCTACCCCGTCGTGGTGTTCGTCATCGCCATCGTGGCGGTCGTCGGCATGCTGCTGTTCATCGTCCCGATCTTCGCGAAGATGTTCTCGGACATGGGCGGGACCCTCCCGCTGCCCACCCAGATCCTCGTCTCGCTGTCGTCGGGGCTGCGCGTCACGGCCCCCGCGCTGGTGGTGCTCGCCGTCGTCCTGCCCGTCGTGTGGCGCCGCATCAAGAACCGGCCGGCGGTGCGGAACGTCGTCGACCCGGCGCTGCTGAGGCTGCCCGTCTTCGGCCTGCTGGTGCAGAAGATCGCCCTCAGCCGGTTCAGCCGCAACCTCGGGACGATGCTGCGCTCGGGCGTCCCGATCCTGCAGAGCCTCGAGATCGTCGGTGGCGCCAGCGGCAACGTCGTGCTGGAGCGCGCCGCGAACGACGTCATGGAGAGCGTCCGCCAGGGCCGGTCGCTGGCCGGCCCCCTCACGGAGCACAAGGTGTTCCCCCCCATGGTCGTGCAGATGATGTCCGTGGGTGAGGACACCGGCGCCCTGGACCAGATGCTGCACAAGATCTCCGACTTCTACGACCAGGAGGTCGACGCGACGACGGAGGCCCTCACGAGCCTCATCGAGCCGCTGATGATCGCCTTCCTGGGCGGGATCATCGGCGCGATGATCGTCGCCATGTACATGCCGATCTTCGGGGTGTTCGAGCTCATTCAGTGACCTGCGCCCGACCACGGCCCGTGAGCAGCTCGCTGCTCACGGGCCGTGGTGCGTTGCGGCAACCGTGACGGGTCCCTCCGGGTGACGCCACGAACATCGTGCTCAAGTCACGGGCGCACCCGGCCGATGACCACGGTGTCAACGAGCCGCGATCCCGGACACCCGGGACGCGAGGTGCGAGCGGCTCAGTCATCTCACCGAAGGGGAGCGCCTGATGCTCGCTCGCATCCGCAAGTCCATGGACGAGAAGGACCAGGGCTTCACCCTGATCGAGCTCCTCGTCGTCATGATCATCATCGGAATCCTGTCCGCGATCGCCATCCCGGTCTTCCTGTCGCAGCGCACGAAGGCGCGCGAGACGTCCGCCAAGGCTGACGTCTCGGTCATCGGCAAGGAGGTCGCTGCCTACTACGTCGACGGCACCGCGGCGCTCACCGCCAGCGGCAACTCGACGACGGGTTGGACCCTCGCGACGAACCCGGTCACCACTGACGTCTCCACCGGCAAGCTGAGCAACGGCAACAAGATCACCGTGGCTACGATCGCGAGCGGCGCCAGCTACTGCGTCATCGTGCAGAGCGGGTTCTCCGCCACTGGTACTGGCACCTCGACCGACAAGCCGTGGCGTTTCAACCAGGACGGGCTGTCGCAGAACGCCGCCTGCTGACCCCTGCTTCAGGTGGCTGGGCCGGGAACACGTCCCGGTCCAGCCACTGACATGTCGGCGGAGGAGCGAGGGTGCGTCCCTCGTCACGAGATCGTGTCAACGCTGATCAGATGACCGACGGACGAAGGTCGTCGGGTCGGGCGCCCACCACACACCCGGAGGACGACGTGCGCGAACGCGCAGGTGATGACGAAGGTTTCACCCTGCTCGAGGTCGTCATCGCCCTGGTCCTCTTCGGCATCGTGGCCTCCGCCACGGCGGCGGTCCTCGTCCGCGGGGTCGCCGGCTCCAGCGACAACCGGGCGCGGGCCGCGGCCGCCAACATCGCCGCCCAGACCATGGACACGCTGCGGCAGAGCGGCGCGACGGGCCAGGGGTACACCGGCCTGGCGACCCGTCAGCTGGGTGACGTCGTGGTGCAGGGGCGCACCTACTCCGTCTTCGCCAGCGTCACGGCGGTCCGGAAGGCCAACGCCGGCAGCCCGTGTGCTGCGGGTGGGCTCTCGGACGAGATCTTCAAGAAGGTCGGGGTCACGGTCACCTGGCCGGCCTCCGGCTCGGTCCAGCCGGTGCGGAGCGACACGATCGTGCAGAACCCGGGCGTGGCCGCCGACCTCACCAAGGGCGCGGTGGGCGTCGTCGTCGCGGGCCCCGCCGCACAGCCGCAGCCGCGCGTGCCCGTGACCCTGAGCTCCGGTGCGACGCAGGTCACCGACGACAGCGGGTGCGCCTACTTCAGCGGCCTCCCGGCCGGCAACTACACCGCGACCGCGACCGCGCCGGGGTACGTCAACCCCAGCGGCGGCCAGTCCGCGACGCAGACGGCGGGCGTCGTCGCGGCCAGTGCGACGGTCGTCAACCTCACCTACGCCAAGGCGGCGACTCCCCGGATCACCTTCGGGACGGCGGGCCCGAACGGAACGCTCGACCCGGCGTACGTGTTCTACGGCACCCCCGGCTTCACGTTGAACAGCGGCACGTCGAGCTTCCCGGGCACGACGTCCACGGGGGTCGTCACCCCCGTCCTGTACCCGGCCGCCAGCGGCTACGAGACTTGGCTCGGCGGGTGCGTCAGCGAGGCGCCGACCTCGCGGGTGAGCTTCACGACGCTGCCCGGGGCCTCGCCGCAGGTCACCGTGCCGGCCGGCGGACTCACGCTGAGGAACACTGGCGCGGCGAGCGTCAGCATCCTCCTGCAGCACACCGACTCCTCCTGCGCGACGAGCTACACCGGGACGCTGCCACCCGGCGCGACCTACCGCGTGACGGTGCCCTTCGGCCAGTGGGCCGTGACCTCGCCGGGTGGTGCCGTCGTTTCCCCCGCGGCGGTCAGCCTGACCGACGGCGCGCCCACGGGCACGGTGACGGTCTCGTGAGCGGCGGCGCGAGGTTCCGTCCGCGGGGCGGGGACGACGACGGTGTCACCCTCGTCGAGCTGTGCATCGCGATGGTCATCTCGGGCGTCATCGCCGTCCTGGTGGCGACGACCACCATCCAGGCGTTCCGCATCCAGCGCGAGACGACGCTGCGGGAGCGGGACTCCACGTCCGTCGCCCTGGCCATGGACGTCCTGTCCAAGGACCTCCGGCAGGCGATCGCGCCCCAGGTCGGGGCCACGACGCTCCCGGCGTTCAGCGTCGCCACACCGACCAGCCTCACGGTGGTCACCTGGGTGGCGGCCGACCCCGTCAAGGTCACCTACGCCCTCACCGGGGGGTCGCTGACCCGCTCGGTCCAGCAGCCCGACACGGCCGGCACCGGCGCGCGGTCGACCTTCACCGCGACGCCGCCGGTCACCACGACGACGCTGGCCCGCAACATCACGTCCACCGGCCTGTTCGCCTACGCCAAGTCGAGCGACCGCACCGTCTTCCTGGCCACGATCACCGGCGCGGCCGACCTGTCCCTCGTCCAGTCCGTCAAGGTCGACCTGACCGTGGACTCCGACGGCGGCGGTCGGCTGCCGGGGACGACGCTGACGAACACCGTCGCCTGCCTGAACCTGTGAGGAGCACGACATGATCCGCTCGTTGACGCCTCGCCGGCGCTCCGCGTCGCCCGACGAGGGCTTCGCGCTGATGGGCGTCCTCATGCTCATGCTCGTGCTCCTCCTCGTGTGCTCCGTGGTGGTGAGCCTCGTGGTGTCCGGTTCGCGCTTCCAGCGCAAGCAGCAGGACTGGAACGCGGCGCTGGCGGCGGCGCAGGCCGGCATCGACGACTACCTGCAGCGGCTCAACAACACCGACGGCGGGTACTACCAGTACGACGGCACGGCCAGCGTGGACCCCGCGAACCCCGCCATGTCCGCCCCGGGCAGCCCCCTCACTTGGGCGCCGGTGCTCCAGTCGGACGGCGGCAGCAGCCGGGCGTCGTTCCACTACACCGCCGACACCGCCGCCTACACGGGCGCCGGCGTCCCCCAGACCGGCGTCATCACCGTCACCTCGACCGGCAAGGTCGGGACGCGGACCAGGACGCTGCAGACCCAGCTGCGGCGCAGCGGCTTCCTCGACAACCTGTACTTCACGGAGTACGAGACGCAGGACCCCGCGCAGGGCAAGAACCCCACCACCTGCGCCCTGAAGCACTACTACGACGGGCGGCCGTCGAACTGCCGCGACATCCAGTTCGGCAACGACCGCCTCAGCGGGCCGGTGCACAGCAACGACACGATGCTCATCTGCCAGAACGTCGTCTTCACCGACAAGGTCACCTCGGCCACGCCGGACCAGGGGAGCGGCAAGTTCTACCGGACCACCCCCTGCGGGAGCACCAACCCGGCGCCGGTGTTCCAGGCCGGCGTGCCCACCCAGGTCCCGGTCATCCCCGTGCCGAGCACGAACCAGACGGTGAAGCAGCAGACCGTGGGCTCCGCGGCGACCCAGGGGTGCCTGTTCGTGGGGCCGACCACCATCACCCTGAACAAGAACCAGATGTTCGTCCACAGCCCGTGGACCCGGACCTCGCCGCGGTGCGCCCTGGACCAGTGGATCACCATCCCGTCCAACGGCACGGTCTACGTCGACGACCGCCCCGCCAACGACTCCACCGACGTCAACAGCTGGAGCACCGCCGACGCGGCCGCCGTCCAGGCGCTCTGCGACCAGCAGGTCGGCGACGGCATCACCAGCGGGAACCCGGTCGGCTACCCCCTGCCGACGGAGTCCGGCTGGGCCTACGGCTGCACCGCGGGCGACGCCTTCGTCCAGGAGCTCGACGGCGCCGCGGCCAACGGGCTGACCGGTCGCCTGACCGTCGCGACGGCCGGCAACATCTACGTCACCGACAACCTGCACTACGGCCCCACCAGCGGCATCCTCGGCCTCATCGCCAACCAGAGCGTCTGGTACTGGCACCCCACCGACCGCACCGGCAAGAACATCAACCTGCCGGCGAAGCAGTACCCCGCGCAGGCGGCCAAGTCCCAGCCGCTGGTGAACCCGACGGTCTCGGCGGCCATGGTCTCCCTGCAGCACTCCATCGGGACCATGCACTACGACCAGGGGGCGTCGCTGGGGACGCTGACCATCAACGGCAGCATCACGCAGTTCTACCGCGGTGTCGTGAAGCAGGGGTCCGCCGGGTACGACAAGAACTACGTCTACGACCAGCGCCTGCGCTACGACTCGCCGCCGCACTTCCTCAACCCGACGACGAGCAGGTTCGCGCCGACCCTGAGCGCCGAGCTGGAGCCCCGGTACCGGGTGAGCGGCTGATGCTGCTCGTCCTCCTCGTCGCGGTCGTCGGCGTCGCGGTCGGGTCGTTCCTCAACGTCGTCGTCCACCGGGTCCCCCGGGGGGAGTCGATCGTCGCGCCGCCCAGCGCCTGCCCGGGGTGCGGGCACGCGATCCGTCCGCGCGACAACGTCCCCGTGCTGTCCTGGATCCTCCTGCGCGGGCGCTGTCGCGACTGCGGGGCACGGATCAGCGGACGCTACCCGCTGGTCGAGGCGGGCACGGGGCTGCTGTTCGTCGCCGTCCTCCTCGTGGTCGGTGTCTCCTGGGCCCTGCCGGCGTACCTGTACCTCGCCGCGATCGCCGTGGCGCTGGCCCTCATCGACCTCGAGGTCCACCGCCTCCCGGACGCCATCGTGCTCCCGTCCTACCCCGTGGCCCTCGTGCTGCTGGGCGCGGCGAGCGCGCTCGGCGGCGACGGGAGTGCGTTCGTGCGCGCCCTCGTCGGTGCGGCCGCGCTCTTCGCCCTCTACTTCGTCCTGTGGTTCGTGCGCCCCGGCGGCATGGGCCTGGGCGACGTCAAGCTCGCCGGCGTCCTCGGGCTGTACCTCGGGTGGTGGGGGTGGGACGCCCTCGCCGTCGGCGGTTTCCTCGCGTTCGTGGTCGGTGGGCTCGTGAGCCTGCCGCTGCTGCTCAGCGGCCGCGCGGGACGCCGCACCGCCATCCCCTTCGGCCCCTCGATGCTGGTCGCGGCCCTCGCGGCCCTGGTCGTCGCCGCGCCCCTGTCGAGCTGGTACCTGTCGCTCGTCGGCCTCAGCGCCACCGCCTGACCCGTCCGGCGGCACCCGGCCGGCCGCACGGCGGTCGCGCTCGTGACCGCGGGTCGTGGGCGGCTCAAGGGGGTGCCGCCCGCGGCCGAAGCTCTAGGGAGAAGAACCCCCACGGGCCCGCGGTGCGCGAGCCGGAGCAGAAGGAGACGACGTGCCGCGACGAACGGCGATCGGCCTCGACATCGGCACGTCGGGAGTTCGCGCGGCGGAGCTGTCCTTCGGCAGCGGCGGGAGCACCCTGGAGAAGTTCGGCCAGGTGGCGGTTCCCCCCGGTGCGGTGCGCGACGGGGAGGTCGTCGAGCACGCGGTGGTCGTCGACGCCCTCAAGACGCTGTGGAAGAGCGGCCGCTTCAGCAGCCGCAAGGTCGCCCTCGGGGTCGCCAACCAGCGCGTCGTCGTCCGCCAGGTGGACCTGCCCTGGGTCCCGGCCGCCGAGCTGCGGAAGTCCCTGCCGCTGCAGGTGCAGGACTACCTCCCGATGCCCGTGGCGGACAGCGTCATCGACTTCCACGTCACCGAGGAGATCACCTCGGGCGGCGGGCGCGTGCTGCGCGGTCTGCTCGTCGCGGCCGCCCGGGACATGGTCATGTCGAACGTGCGCGCGGTGCAGGCCGCGGGGCTCCGGCCGGTGTCGGTGGACCTCAGCTCCTTCGCGGTGCTGCGCTCCGTCGGTCGCCCGCACAGCGAGGTGGCGACCGAGGCGCTCATCGACGTGGGGTCCCGCGTCTCCAACCTCGTCGTGCACTCCGGCGGGGTTCCCCGCTTCGTCCGCGTCCTGCTCATGGGCGGTCAAGACGTCACCGACGCCATCGCCGAGCGGCTCGGGGTTCCGCTGGACCTCGCCGAGGCCATCAAGCGCTTCGGGATGGAGGACGCCACCGAGCAGGACCTGGAGCTGACCGGCAGCGCCGTGGACCTCATGCTCGAGGCCTTCGTCGACGAGATCCGCTCCTCCATCGACTACTTCTCGGCCTCGAACCCCCAGCACCGCCCCGAGCGCCTCGTGCTCACGGGTGGGGGTTCCCTGCTGCCGGGCATCGCCGCCCGGTTGGAGGCGGCCACCCGCATCCCCACCCGGTCGGGTGACCCCCTGTCCACGCTGCACCTGGGCCAGACCGGCCTCGACGACGACCAGTTGTCCCTCCTGCAGCCCCTCGCCGCCGTCCCCGTCGGCCTCGCCCTCGGAGTCGCATCGTGAGCCTCGCCACCCTCGAAGCCGTGGCGACGCAGTCCGTCGTCGCCCGGGTCGACCTGCTGCCCGAGGGGATCGACGACGCCCGGAGGTTCCGGCTCGTGCAGGCGGGTCTCGGTGCCTCGCTCGTCGCCGTCGTCGGTCTCGTCGGACTCGCCTCCCTCATCGGGGCCAGTCACGTGCAGACCGCCCAGGACGCCCTCGACGGCGAGCAGCAGCGCACCGTGCAGCTGCAGCGTCAGCAGAGCCGGTACGCCGAGGTCCCCGTCGTCTCCCAGCAGCTCGACGCGGCCCGCGCCGCGCAGCGCGCCGTGTCGGCCTTCGACGTCAGCTGGTTCGGGATGCTCGACGCCGTCGCCGGCCGGACGCCCGCCGAGACGACGGTGTCGACCATGACGCTGGCCCTCGACCCGACGGCCACGGCCCCGGGCGGCAGCGGTGTCACCGCCCCAACCGATCCCCTCGGCGTCCCCGGCGTGGGCAGCGTGAGCATGGTCGGCACCGCCCCGTCCCAGGACGCCGTCGCCTCCCTGCTCGAAGGCCTCGCGCAGGTCCCCGGGCTCGCCCACCCGCTGGTCTCGTCCGCGGCGGCGACCGAGGACGACTCGGTCACCTACACGACGACGACGACCATCACGCCCAGCGCCCTGCTGAACCAGCAGTGACGCGGCCCGAGACGGAGAGCCGACCATGACGATGCGCAAGTCCACCCTGTGGACCCTCGCGACCGCGCTGATCGCCCTGCTCGTCCTCGCGGGCGGCTGGCTCCTGGTGCTGGGGCCGCAGCGCGCCGAGGCGGCGGACCTCGCCACCCAGCGCAACTTCGTCGCCGAGCAGAACGAGCGGCTGGCGCTGAACCAGGCGCAGCTGCAGGCGCAGCTCGAGGAGCTCCCGGCCCAGAAGGCGCAGCTCGCCGCGATCCTCGCGAGCCTGCCGGACGACAGCCGGCTCCCGCAGCTGCTGCGCCAGCTGGAGTCCTCCGCCGAGAACACCGGGGTCAGGCTGACGTCCGTGGCTCCGGGGACCGCCGCCGCCTACGACGCGACCGGCGCCCCGGGCGTGGTGAGCGTCCCGGTCGTCGTGTCCGTGGACGGCACCCTCGCCGAGGTCGAGCTCTACCTCAAGCAGCTGCAGGCCGACTCCACGCGCTACTTCCTCATCGAGTCCGTGGCGCTCTCCGCCGGGACGGGCGGCGTCAGCGGCACCTCCTCGGGGATCTCGACGGTCATCACCGGGAAGGTGTTCGTCCTCTCCGCGTCGGCGAGCGCGGCGACGCCGGCCATCGCGGGCACCACGGCTCCCGCCCCCACCACGGCGGTCCCGGGCGGCACCACCGCCGGCACCGGCCCGACCACCCTGTCCTGAGCGGAGGAACGCCATGAGCACGAACCCCTCGCCGTTCGGCGCCGAGCTGTTCCCCGCGGACGACGCCGCGACGGAGGTCGTCGAGACGTCCGCCCCCGTCCGGGAGCGGACGCCCGTCGACCCCCGGGTCCTGAGGTCCCTGCTCGCCGGCGCGGCCGTCGTGGCCGTCCTCGGCGCGGGGACGGCCGGCTTCCTCTGGATCAGCAGCACGCCCTCCGGTGACGTGGCCGACGCCGCCCTCGGCGGCGCCCGCAGCACACCGTCGGTCGCGGGCCCCGTGCGCGCCACCGGCATCGCCTTCGGTCAGCGCGAGGTGTTCGCGACCTCGGGAGGCACCGGAACCGGATCGGACGACGTGGCCACCGGCACCGGCACCGGCACCGGCACGGGCACCGGTACGGACTTCGGCCCCGCGAGCGGTGGCGGTCGGCCCGTGACGTCGCCGACCACCGCCCCGTCGTCGGTGCGACCCGCGGGCCCGGTCGTGCCGACGCGGACCACCGCGCCCGCTCCCCGCCCGTCGACGTCCGGTGCGCCGTCGGTCGTGCCGCCTCCCGCCGTCACGGCCCCCGTCTCCTCGGCTCCCGGCTGGGTGACGCCGGTCGTCCGCTTCGTCGGCGGCTCGGCGGGTTCGGGGACCTTCGACATCGACGGCGAGACGCGCACGTTCACGACGGGGCAGGCGGTCTACCCGCTCGGCGTCGTCTACGCCGGCGTCGTGCTGGACGACCCGTCCAGCAGCCCGACGCCCTCGAGCTCCACGTCCGCGACGACCGAGCCCCCGAAGCTGCTGGGCGTCCTGCTCACCGCCGGCGACCGCAGCACCGGGTGGATCGTCCCGCCCGGCACCGCGCTGCCCGACGTGGTCGTCGGGCGCACCCAGGGCCGGGCCCGCGTCATCGGCCTGCTGCGCGAGCAGTACTTCCTGCGCGTCGACCGCCGCGTCGACGTGCTGCAGGCCGTGGGCACCGCGGTGCCGGGCACCTCCCTCACGTTCACGGGGGAGACGAACGACGTCCACACGCGCTGGGCCGTCCAGGCGGGCGATCCGTCGCTGGCCCGGGGCGACGTCTACTTCTCCGACGGCCCGGTCATCTCCTTCGGCCGCTTCGGCGCAGGGGAGGCCGACGGTGTCTCCTACTGACGCAGCAGCTCCACGGCGGGCCCAGCGCCCGGTCGCCGACGCCGTCCCCCGCCGCAGGAGGTTCCCCGTGACCCGCACGCGCCGCCGCGCCCTGCTCGGCGCCGTCCTCGGCTGCGCCGCGCTGCTGCCGGCCCTCTCGGCCGCCGCGACGCCGACGCCGCTGGTGGCCCACCGCGGCTACGGCGCCGACCGCTACATCACGGCCTCGCTCCTGGAGGACCCCTCCCGCGACGTGGCCTACGTCGTGACCGGGCGGGACTTCCCCGACGGGCTGACCGCGGGGGCCCTCGCCGGGACCCCGGGCCGCAACCTGTTCCTGACCCCGCACGACCAGCTGACGCCCGAGGTGCGCGCCGTCCTCGGCTACTACCGCAAGGTCGTCGTCGTCGGCGGGGAGAGCCCCGTCGGCCCCGACGTCATGACCTGGTTGCAGCGCAACACCCGTGCCGAGCTGACGCGGGTCGCCGGGGAGAACCGCTACGACACGGCCGCCCGGCTCTCGGCGCAGGAGTTCGCGCCCGGCGTCGCGGACGTCGTGGTCGCCACGGGTCGCACGTTCCCCGACGCCCTGGCGGGTTCCGCCGCGGCCGCGAAGGCGGGTGCCCCGCTCCTGCTGGTGGACGGCGGTTCCGTCCCCCAGAGCACCCGGGCGGAACTCGCGCGTCTGAGGCCCGGGAGGATCACCGTCCTCGGCGGTACCGGTGCGGTCCCCGACGACGTGCTGGCCGAACTGCGCTCCGCGACCACGGGAACCGTCACCCGCGTCGCCGGCACCGACCGCTACGCCACGGCCGTCGCCGTCAGCGCGGCGTTCTTCCCGACCGGTGCGCCGACCACCCAGTTCGTCTCGGGGACCAGCTGGCCCGACGCCGTGGCGGCGGGGGCGTTCGCCGGGCGCCGGCGCTCGCCCCTGCTGCTCACGCCGAAGGACTGCGTCCCGCAGGCGGTGAACCTCGAGGTCGAGCGGCTCGCCCCGAACTCGCTGCAGGCCATCGGCGGAGACGCCGTCTACTCCGTCGCCGCCGCCAAGCGGACCTCCTGCGGCAGCGACGTCCGCACCTACCTCGACGAGCTCCCCCCGCCCACGGGGAACGCCGCGCTGCGCGACACCCACGCCGTCATCGGCGGCGTGTTCTACCCGCGGTCGGTGGGTTTCGCGACGGACCCGCGGAACTCCGAGTACCGCACGTGGACCCTCGGCGGTTCCGCCGGGACCTTCACGGCCACGGCCGGCGTCGCCGACGGGACGACCTCGGGTCTCGCGGTCCACGTCGAGGTCGTCGGTGACGAGCGCCCCCTCGCGTCCTACGACGTCGCGGCCGGGAAGCCCGCCGCGATCCGCGTCGACGTGCGCGGTGTCCAGCGCCTCACGCTCGTGACCACGTCCTCGGCGGTCACGGCCGCGTCGGGCGACCTGGACGCGGGCACCGTCCACTTCGGCGACGCCGGGCTGCGCTGACGCGCTGACCGACCCGCACGCGAGGGCCCGCACCGGTGACGGTGCGGGCCCTCGTGCGTCGCGGCCTAGGATCGCCGGGCACCCGCCGTCATCCGAGCACCCGAGGAGCCCGACCGTGATCGTCCTCGTCGGCTTCATGGGCGCGGGCAAGACGACCGTGGGCCGGCTGCTCGCGCAGCGCCTGCAGCGGCCCTTCGTGGACACCGACCACCTCGTCGAGGCGCAGGCGGGGCGGCGCATCGCCGACGTCTTCGCCACCGACGGCGAGGAGGCGTTCCGCGACCTCGAGCAGGCCGCCGTCGCGCAGGCGCTGCAGGGGGAGGAGGCCGTCGTGTCCCTCGGCGGGGGCGCCTGCGGCCGGGCCGCGACCCGCGAGGTCTTGGCCGGTCACACCGTCGTGCACCTCGACGTCACGCTGGAGGAGGTGCGCCGGCGCACGCGCTCGGACACCGACCGGCCCGTGCTGCAGCGCCCCGGGCTCGCGGAGCTCCACACCGCCCGGCGCTCGGTGTACACCGACGTCGCCACCCTCACCGTGACCACCGACGACCGCAGCGCCGCCGACGTGGCGCAGGAGATCGCCGACCGGACCACCCCGCACCTCCCGGAGGACAGATGACCAGCGCCACCACCCGGATCCCCGTCGCGGGCGACGCCCCCTACGAGGTGGTTGTCGGGCGAGGCCTGCTCGGCGAGCTGCGGGGCCTGCTGGGCCCCGCGGTCGAGAAGGTCCTCGTCGTCCACCCGCGGGCACTGCGCAGCACCGGTGAGGCGGTGCGGGAGGACCTCGCGGCGCAGGGGCTGGCGGCCGTGCTCGCCGAGGTCCCCGACGGCGAGGAGGCCAAGGCGGCCGAGGTCGCGGCGTTCTGCTGGACCGTCCTCGGCCAGTCCGACTTCACGCGCTCCGACGCCGTCGTGAGCGTCGGCGGGGGAGCGGTCACGGACCTCGCCGGGTTCGTCGCGGCCACCTGGCTGCGCGGGGTCCGCGTGGTGCACCTGCCGACGACCGTGCTCGCCATGGTCGACGCGGCGGTGGGCGGCAAGACCGGCATCAACACCGCCGAGGGCAAGAACCTCGTCGGGTCCTTCCACCCGCCGGCGGGCGTGCTCTGCGACCTCGACGCGCTCGCGACGCTGCCGGCGCACGACGTGCGCGCCGGGCTCGCGGAGGTCGTCAAGGCCGGGTTCATCGTCGACCCGCGCATCCTCGAGCTCATCGAGGCCGACGTGGCCGCGGCCACCGACCCGACCTCCGACGTGTTCGCCGAGCTCGTCGTGCGCGCGATCCGCGTGAAGGCCGACGTCGTGGGTCAGGACCTCAAGGAGTCGGGGCTGCGGGAGGTCCTCAACTACGGGCACACGTTCGCCCACGCCGTGGAGCTCGTCGAGCGCTACCAGTGGCGCCACGGCGCGGCCGTCAGCGTGGGCCTCGTCTACGTGGCCGAGCTCGCGCGCCTGGCGGGCCGGCTCTCCGACGCCGACGCCGACCGCCACCGCGAGGTCCTCACCTCCCTCGGCCTGCCCGTGACCTACCGCGGCGACCGCTGGCCGCAGCTGCTGGACGCCATGAAGCGCGACAAGAAGGCCCGCGGCGCGCTGCTGCGCTTCGTGGTCCTCGACGGCATCGCGCGCCCGTCGCGGCTCGAGGGCCCGGACCCGGCGATGCTGCAGGCCGCCTACGCGGAGATCAGCCGGGAGTGAGCCGCGCAAGCCGGGGCCGCGCACGGCGACGGCCCGGCCTGCTGCCGCCGGTAGCATGGGCGGGCCCGGCTGCCGCCGGCGCGACCAGCGAGACGGACTGAGAGACGACGTGGCTTCGACGAACGACCTCAAGAACGGCACCGTGCTCAACCTCGACGGCAACCTCTGGTCGGTGGTCGAGTTCCAGCACGTGAAGCCCGGCAAGGGCGGTGCCTTCGTCCGGACGAAGCTGAAGAACGTCCTGTCCGGCAAGGTCGTCGACCGCACCTTCAACGCCGGCAGCAAGGTCGAGACGGCCACCGTGGACAAGCGGGACTTCCAGTACCTGTACCGCGACGGT
Source organism: Kineococcus rubinsiae (assembly GCF_011839805.1). Taxonomy (GTDB): domain Bacteria; phylum Actinomycetota; class Actinomycetes; order Actinomycetales; family Kineococcaceae; genus Kineococcus; species Kineococcus rubinsiae. The sequence goes on from NZ_VWPY01000002.1 coordinate 93,893, forward strand.
GAGGACTTCGTCTTCATGGACTCCTCCACCTACGACCAGGTGATGGTCCCGCCCGCGACCGTGGGCGACGCCGCGAACTTCCTCCTGGAGAACCAGGACGTGATGATCGCGACGCACGAGAGCACCCCGCTGTACGTGGAGCTGCCGGCCTCGGTCGTGCTGGAGATCACCTACACCGAGCCGGGTCTGCAGGGTGACCGCTCCACGGGCGGCACCAAGCCCGCGACCGTCGAGACGGGCGCGGAGATCCAGGTCCCGCTGTTCCTCGAGCAGGGCACCAAGGTCAAGGTCGACACCCGCACCGGGGACTACCTCGGTCGCGTGAGCTGACGTGGCCGCCCGCCGCAAGGCCCGGCTGCGCGCCCTGGACGTCCTCTTCGAGGCCGACCAGCGCGCGATGGACCCGATCGTCGTCCTGAAGGCCAAGATGGAGCGCGCGAACCCGCCCGTGGGCGAGTACGCCGTGACCGTCGTGGAGGGCGTGGTCGCCAACGCCGACCGCATCGACGAGGTGCTGTCCACCTACTCGATGGGCTGGACCGTCGAGCGGATGCCGGCGGTGGACCGGGCGGCGCTGCGGATCGCGACGTGGGAGATCCTGCACGCCGAGGACGTCCCCGACCACGTCGCGATCAGCGAGGCGGTCGAGATCGTCCAGGAGCTGTCGACGGACGAGTCCCCGACGTTCGTGAACGGGCTGCTGGCCCGCATCGCCGAGCTCAAGGAGACCCTGCGCGCCTGAGGGCGCTCAGCGTCGGTGACCGGTGCACGAGGCAGGACGAACGACGAGAGGCCCCGCCCGCGGGACGTTCCGCGGGCGGGGCCTCTCGTCGTTCGGGCGGGGCTGTCAGCCGTGTTCGACGGCCCTGCGGGCGTCGGCGTTCAGGACACCCCAGGCGATGAACTCGTCGCACAGGGTCGTGGCCGGCACGTCGTAGATGACGGCCAGCGTCCGGAGGTCGTCGGCGCGGATGCTGAGCACCCGGCCGTTGTAGTCGCCACGCTGCGACTGGATCGTCTTCGCGTAGCGGTCGAGGGGCCCGGCCTTCTCGGCGGGCACCTCCTGGAGGCGCTCGAGGTCGAGCACGAGCCGCGGGGGCGGTTCGCTGCTGCCCTGCGGGGCGCCTTCGGGGAGCAGAGCCGAGACGGGGACTCCGTAGAAGTCCGCGAGCTCGGCCAGTCGCTGGACGGTCACTGCACGGTCGCCGCGCTCGTAGGAGCCCACGACGACGGCCTTCCACCGTCCCTCGGACTTCTCTTCGACGCCGTGCAGGGACAGCCCCTGTTGAGTACGGATGGCGCGCAGGCGCGATCCGAGTGCGCGGGAGTAGTCCGATGCCATGGGAGGATCGTCACGGAGCGTGATGTCCCCCGTCAAGCTGACGGGCCGCATCTGGCCGGTTCGGTGCGAAGTCCCACCCGGTCGGCACGCCCTCCGCTACTCCGGGTGAGCGCTTGATCTCACAACGACAGATGTTCGGGGGTCTCGGCGCCTCCCGGAGGGCCCGAGCCGCTCCTGTAGTCTCGCACCGCTGCCGCCGCTGGACGGTGTGCAGCGCCTGACGTCCTTTAAGGATCCGCCCTGTGAGGCGGGGAAGGAGGTCGCACGTGAGTGCTGCCCGTGACCAGACGGCCGACCCCACGGCCGGCGGACGCGTCCTGCTCGAGGGCGCCGACATCCACCGGGCGCTGACCCGCATCGCGCACGAGCTGCTGGAGGCCAACAAGGGCCCCGCGGACCTGCTGCTGCTGGGCATCCCCACCCGCGGCGTCCCGCTCGCCCAGCGGCTCGCCCAGCGCCTCCTGGAGGTCGAGGGGACGGTGGTGCCCACCGGGTCGCTCGACGTGACGATGTACCGCGACGACCTGCGCCGTCACCCCACGCGCCCGCTGCTGCCGACGGAGCTGCCGCCCGAGGGCCTGGACGACAAGGTCGTGGTCCTCGTCGACGACGTCCTCTACTCGGGCCGGACCATCCGCGCCGCCCTCGACGCGCTGTCCGACCTCGGCCGGCCCCGCGCGGTGCGCCTCGCGGTCCTCGTCGACCGCGGCCACCGCGAGCTGCCGATCCGCGCCGACCACGTCGGCAAGAACCTGCCGACCTCGGCCGCGGAGCGCGTGAGCGTCCTGCTCGCCGAGCGCGACGGCCGGGACGCGGTCGTGCTGTCCTCCGCGCCGTCGACCGAGCCGGAGGCGCGCGCGTGAACCGCCACCTGCTCTCCGCCGCCGACCTCGACCGGGCCGAGGCCGTCGCCGTCCTCGACGTCAGCGAGGAGATGGCCGCGACCCAGCGCCGCGAGATCAAGAAGCTGCCCACGCTGCGGGGGCGCACGGTCGTCAACCTCTTCTTCGAGGACTCCACGCGGACCCGGACGTCGTTCGAGGCCGCCGCCAAGCGGCTGTCGGCCGACGTCATCAACTTCTCCGCGAAGGGCTCCAGCGTCTCCAAGGGCGAGAGCCTCAAGGACACCGCGCTGACGTTGGAGGCGATGGGCGCGGACGCCGTCGTCGTCCGGCACTGGGCCTCCGGCGCGCCGCACCGCCTCGCGCACGCCGGCTGGACGCGCGGCAGCGTCGTCAACGCGGGCGACGGCACCCACGAGCACCCCACGCAGGCCCTGCTGGACGCCTACACGATCCGGCGCCACCTGCGCCCGGCCGGCGGGGCGGGCCAGGGCGGCACGGGCCAGGACCTCGAGGGCGTGCGCGTCACGATCGTCGGCGACGTCCTGCACTCCCGCGTCGCGCGCTCCAACGTCCTGCTGCTGCACACCCTGGGTGCCGAGGTCACGCTCGTCGCCCCGCCGACGCTGCTGCCCGTCGGGGTCGAGGCCTGGCCGTGCCGGGTCACCAACGACCTCGACGCGGCGCTGGCCGACGGGGCCCCCGACGCCGTGATGATGCTGCGCGTCCAGCGGGAGCGGATGGAGAGCGCGGGCGGCGGGTACTTCCCCTCGGCGCGCGAGTACACGCGCCGCTACGGCCTCGGCCGCAGCCGCCTCGCGCTGCTGCCCGGGCACACGATCGTCATGCACCCCGGCCCGATGAACCGCGGGCTGGAGATCTCCGCCGACGCGGCCGACAGCCCCCGCTCGACGATCGTCGAGCAGGTCGGCAACGGCGTCGCCGTCCGGATGGCCGTCCTGTACCTGCTCCTCGCGGGCGACGGCACCACCACCACGACCAGCACCGGAGGCCCCTCGTGAGCTCCACCCTCGTCACCGGCGCACGGGTCCTCGGCGGGGAGCCGACCGACCTGCTGCTGACCGACGGGCGCATCGCGGCCGTCGGGCCGGGCCTGTCCGCCGAGGGCGCGGAGGTCGTGGACGCCACGGGCCTCGTGGCCCTGCCCGGGCTCGTCGACCTGCACACCCACCTGCGCGAACCCGGCCGCGAGGACGCCGAGACCGTCGAGACGGGCACGCAGGCCGCGGCGCGCGGTGGGTTCACGGCCGTGTTCGCGATGGCCAACACGTTCCCCGTCGCCGACACCGCGGGCGTCGTCGAGCAGGTCAAGCGCCTCGGCGACGAGGCCGGGTGGGCGGAGGTCCGCCCCGTCGGCGCCGTCACCGTGGGGCTCGCGGGCCGTCAGCTCGCCGAGCTCGGCGCGATGGCCGACTCCGCGGCCGGGGTCCGGGTGTTCTCCGACGACGGGCACTGCGTCTCCGACGCCGTGCTGATGCGCCGGGCGCTGGAGTACGTGAAGGCCTTCGACGGCGTGATCGCCCAGCACGCCCAGGAACCGCGGCTGACCGAGGACGCGCAGATGAACGAGGGGACCGTCTCGGCGGTCCTCGGCCTGCGGGGCTGGCCGAGCGTCGCGGAGGAGGCGGTCATCGCGCGCGACGTCCTGCTGGCCGACCACGTCGGCTCCCGCCTGCACGTCTGCCACGTCTCCACGGCGGGTTCGGTCGAGATCCTGCGCTGGGCCAAGGCGCGCGGCGTGCAGGTCACCGCGGAGGTCACCCCGCACCACCTGCTGCTGACCGACGAGCTGGCCCGCAGCTACGACCCCGTCTACAAGGTGAACCCGCCGCTGCGCACGCAGGCCGACGTCGAGGCGGTCCGCGAGGGGCTGGCGGACGGCACGATCGACATCGTGGCCACCGACCACGCGCCGCACCCGCTGGAGGACAAGGACTGCGAGTGGGCCGCCGCGGCCATGGGCATGACGGGCCTGGAGACGGCGCTGTCCGTGGTCCAGCACGCCATGGTCGACACGGGCCTGCTGACCTGGGCGCAGGTCGCCGACCGGATGTCCGCGGCGCCCGCGCGCATCGGCCGGCTCGCGGGTCAGGGCGAGCCCCTGGCCCCCGGCAGCGCCGCGAACCTCGTCCTCGTCGACCCCGCGGCCCGCTGGACGGTCGACCCCGCGCAGATGGCCACGAGCGGCCGGAACTCGCCGTTCCGCGGCATGGACCTGCCCGGCCGGGTCGTCGCCACCGTGCTGCGCGGGCGACCGACCGTGCTCGACTCCCACCTCGTCAGGAGCACCCCGTGAAGTGGATCGCCGTCGTCCTGCTGGTCATGGGGCTCATGATCCTGTGGCGGATGATGTTCTCCGGCTACCGCGGGCGCGCCAACCGGCAGAAGGCCCTGCCGCGCCCCGCCGGGGCGACGGACTGGAAGGCCATGACCGGTGCGGTGGAGGGGATCTTCATCTCCACCACCGACGCGGAGAACACCCTCGACCGGATCGCGGCGCACGGCCTCGGCACCCGCAGCGCGGTGCAGCTGGGGTTCGTCGACGGCGGCGTGGGGTTCCTGCGCCAGGGCGCCCGCTCCTTCGTCGTGCCGGCGGCCGACGTCGTCGGCGTCGGCCACGGGCCCGGCATGGTCGGCAAGTGGATGGGACGCAGCGACGGCATCGTCGTGCTGCGGTGGAAGCTCGGCGACCGCGTCGTCGACACGGGCGTGAAGCCCCGCCGCACCGCCGACGGGGACCGGTTCGCGCAGCAGGTGGAGGAACTCGTGCGCTCATCGCGCAGCAGGAGCACGACCGAGGGGGAGAAGTGAGCGGCGGACAGGAGTTGCCGGTGCGGGCGGTGCTGGTGCTCGAGGACGGCCGGACGTTCCGCGGCGAGGCGTACGGCGCCGTCGGGGAGACCGTCGGGGAGGCCGTGTTCTCGACCGGCATGACCGGGTACCAGGAGACGCTGACGGACCCGAGCTACCACCGGCAGGTCGTCGTCATGACCGCGCCGCACGTCGGGAACACCGGCTACAACGACGAGGACCAGGAGTCGCAGCGCATCTGGGTCGCCGGGTACGTCGTGCGCGACCCCGCGCGCGTCCCGTCGAGCTGGCGCTCGCGCCGCACGCTGGGCGAGGAGCTCGCGGCGCAGGGCGTCGTGGGCATCTCCGGCGTCGACACCCGCGCCCTGACCCGGCACCTGCGCGAGCGCGGCTCCATGCGCGCCGGGGTGTTCTCCGGCCCCGCCGCCGAGCGCTCCGCCGAGGAGCTCATGGCCGCCGTGCAGGGCGCGCCGGCCATGGCCGGCGCCGACCTCGCCGGTCAGGTCACCACGCAGCAGGCCTACACCGTGCCCGCGGTGGGGGAGCGGCGCTACTCGGTCGCGGCCCTCGACCTCGGCATCAAGTCGATGACGCCGCAGCGCCTCGCCGAGCGCGGCGTGGAGGTCACGGTGCTGCCCGCGACGGCCACGCTCGAGGACGTGCTGAGCGCGGGCGCCGACGGCGGCGTGCCCGACGGGGTGTTCTTCTCCAACGGCCCGGGCGACCCCGCCGCGGCCGTGCACGAGATCGAGGTGCTGCAGGGCGTCCTGGAGCGCAGGGTGCCGTTCTTCGGCATCTGCTACGGCAACCAGCTGCTGGGCCGGGCCCTGGGCTACGGCACCTACAAGCTCAAGTACGGCCACCGCGGGATCAACCAGCCCGTCATGGACCTGACCACCCGCAAGGTCGAGGTGACGAGCCACAACCACGGGTTCGCCGTCGACGCCGTCGCGGGCGAGGTGCGGACCACGCCCTACGGCCGCGCCGAGGTCAGCCACGTCGGCCTCAACGACGGGGTGGTCGAGGGCCTGCGCTGCCTCGACGTCCCGGCGTTCTCCGTGCAGTACCACCCCGAGGCCGCGGCCGGGCCGCACGACGCCGCGTACCTGTTCGACCGCTTCGTCGACCTGATGGACGGGGTGCCGACCACGGCCCTGGTCGACGACACCGGCGCTGTGGACACCACCGAGAACCCCGCCGACTCGCAGAAGGACGCCTGATGCCCCGTCGCACCGACATCTCCTCGGTCCTCGTCATCGGTTCCGGCCCGATCGTCATCGGCCAGGCCGCGGAGTTCGACTACTCCGGGACGCAGGCCTGCCGGGTGCTGCGCGCCGAGGGGCTGCGCGTCATCCTCGTGAACTCCAACCCCGCGACGATCATGACCGACCCCGAGATGGCCGACGCCACCTACGTGGAGCCGATCACGCCCGCCGCGGTCGAGGCGATCATCGCCCGCGAGCGGCCCGACGCCGTCCTCGCGACCCTGGGCGGCCAGACTGCGCTGAACGCCGCGATCTCGCTGCACGACAGCGGGGTCCTGGAGAAGTACGGCGTCGAGCTCATCGGCGCCGACGTGCAGGCGATCCAGCTGGGCGAGGACCGCCAGCTGTTCAAGGGCGTCGTCGAGCGCTGCGGCGCCGAGAGCGCCCGCAGCCACCTGTGCCACTCGATGGAGGAGGTGCTGGCCGGCGCCGAGGACCTCGGGTACCCCGTCGTCGTGCGCCCCAGCTTCACCATGGGCGGCCTGGGCTCCGGCTTCGCCTACGACGAGGCGGACCTGCGCCGCATCGCCGGGCAGGGCCTGCACCACTCGCCCGTGACCGAGGTCCTCCTCGAGGAGTCGATCATGGGGTGGAAGGAGTACGAGCTCGAGCTCATGCGCGACCGCGCGGACAACGTGGTCGTCGTCTGCTCGATCGAGAACTTCGACCCCATGGGCGTGCACACGGGGGACTCGATCACCGTCGCGCCCGCCATGACGCTGACGGACCGCGAGTACCAGCGGATGCGCGACATCGGCATCGCCGTGATCCGCGAGGTCGGCGTCGACACCGGCGGCTGCAACATCCAGTTCGCGGTGAACCCCGAGGACGGCCGGATCATCGTCATCGAGATGAACCCGCGCGTCTCGCGGTCCTCGGCGCTGGCGTCGAAGGCCACGGGGTTCCCGATCGCGAAGATCGCGGCCCGCCTCGCCGTCGGGTACACCCTCGACGAGATCCCCAACGACATCACGCAGTCGACCCCGGCCAGCTTCGAGCCGACCCTCGACTACGTCGTCGTGAAGGTGCCCCGCTTCGCGTTCGAGAAGTTCCCGGCCGCGGACCCGACGCTGACGACGACCATGAAGAGCGTCGGCGAGGCCATGGCCATGGGCCGCAACTTCACCGAGGCCCTGCAGAAGGCGCTGCGCAGCACCGAGAAGCGCGGGGCTCCCTTCACGTGGGCGGGCCCCGTCGGGGACCTCGACGACCTGCTGCGCCGCGCGGCGCAGCCGACCGACGAGCGCATCGGCCTGGTCATGCAGGCGATCCGCGCCGGCGCCACCGCGAAGCAGCTCTTCGCCTCCACCCGCATCGACCGGTGGTTCCTCGACCAGCTGTTCCTGCTCGACGAGGTCGCCCGCGCCGTGCGCGAGGCGCCCGAGCTGACGCCGGAGCTGCTGCGCCACGCCAAGCGGCACGGGTTCTCCGACGCGCAGCTCGGCGAGCTGCGGCACCTGCCCGAGGACGTCGTGCGCGGCGTCCGGCACGCGCTGGGCATCCGCCCCGTCTACAAGACGGTGGACACGTGCGCGGCGGAGTTCGCGGCCTCGACGCCGTACCACTACTCCAGCTACGACGAGGAGGACGAGACGCGGCCCCGCGAGAAGGCCGCCATCATCATCCTCGGCTCGGGGCCCAATCGGATCGGGCAGGGCGTCGAGTTCGACTACTCCTGCGTGCACGCCTCCTTCGCGCTGCGCGACGCCGGCTACGAGACCGTCATGGTCAACTGCAACCCGGAGACGGTGTCCACGGACTACGACACCTCCGACCGGCTGTACTTCGAGCCGCTCACGCTCGAGGACGTCCTCGAGGTCGTGCACGCCGAGACCCGCTGCGGCCCCGTCGCGGGCGTCATCGTGCAGCTCGGCGGGCAGACGCCGCTGGGCCTCGCCGCGAAGCTCGCCGAGGCCGGGGTCCCGATCATCGGGACGTCCCCCGCGGCGATCGACCTGGCGGAGGAGCGCGGGGCGTTCGGCCGCGTGCTGGAGGAGGCCGGGCTCACCGCGCCCAAGCACGGCACGGCGTCCTCGTTCCCCGAGGCGCGGGCGATCGCGGCCGGGATCGGCTACCCCGTCCTGGTGCGCCCCTCCTACGTCCTCGGCGGGCGCGGCATGCAGATCGTCTACGACGAGCCGTCCCTCGAGCAGTACATGGCCACCGCCACCGAGGTCTCGCCCGAGCGCCCCGTGCTGGTGGACCGGTTCCTCGACGACGCCATCGAGATCGACGTCGACGCGCTGTTCGACGGCGAGGAGATGTACCTCGGCGGGATCATGGAGCACATCGAGGAGGCCGGGATCCACTCCGGCGACTCGGCGTGCGTCATCCCGCCCGCGACCCTGGGCCGCGGGGAGCTGGAGCGCGTGCGCGCCTCGACCGAGGCGATCGCGCGCGGCGTGGGCGTGCGGGGCCTGCTGAACGTCCAGTTCGCCCTGGCCGCCGACATCCTCTACGTCCTCGAGGCGAACCCGCGCGCCAGCCGCACGGTGCCGTTCGTCGCCAAGGCCACCGGGGTCGCCCTGGCCAAGGCGGCCGCGCGGGTCATGGCGGGCACCTCGATCGCCGAGCTGCGCCGCGAGGGGCTGCTGCCCTCGCGCGGTGACGGCGGCCTGCTGCCGCCGGAGTCGCCCGTGTCCGTGAAGGAGGCCGTGCTGCCCTTCGCGCGGTTCCGCACGGCCGAGGGCCACGTCGTCGACAGCCTGCTGGGGCCGGAGATGCGCTCCACGGGTGAGGTCATGGGCATCGACGTCGACTTCCCGACGGCGTTCGGCAAGGCGCAGGCCGCGGCCTACGGCGGGCTCCCGACGCAGGGGACGGCGTTCATCTCGGTCGCCGACCGCGACAAGCGCGCCATGATCTTCCCGATCAAGCGGCTCGCCGACCTCGGGTTCGAGCTCCTGGCGACCGAGGGCACCGCGGACGTGCTGCGCCGCAACGGCATCGTCAGCACCGTGGTGCGCAAGCACTCCGAGGGCACCGGCGAGGGCGGCGAGCAGACCATCGTCGAGAAGATCTCGGCCGGCGAGGTCGCGATCGTGGTGAACACGCCGTCCGGCAACCAGGCCCGCGCGGACGGCTACGAGATCCGCGCGGCCTCGACCGCCGTGGGGGCGCCGATCCTCACGACCGTGCAGCAGCTCGCCGCTGCGGTGCAGGCCATCGAGGCGCTGCGCGCCGGGCAGGGCACCTCGGTGGCACCGCTGCAGGAGCACGCCGCCACGCTCGCCGCGGCCTGGGACGGGTGGCGGGAGTGAGCCCCCGCTCCGGCGACGGGGCGGCCCGGTTCGGCGCGCGGCTGGCCGCGGCCTCGGCCGAGCACGGCCCGCTCTGCGCGGGCATCGACCCGCACGCCCCGCTGCTCGCGGCGTGGGGCCTGACCGACGACGCCGACGGCGTCGAGCGGTTCGGCCGCACGGTCGTCGAGGCGCTGGCGGGGCACGTGGCCGCGGTGAAGCCGCAGGTGGCGTTCTTCGAGCGCCACGGCTCGCGCGGGGTGGCCGCCCTGGAGCGGGTGCTCGCCGACGCGCGGGCGGCCGGGCTGCTGACGGTCGTCGACGCCAAGCGCGGGGACATCGGCTCGACGATGGCCGCCTACGCAGACGCGTTCGCGGGGGACTCGCCGCTCGCGGGCGACGCCGTCACGGTGTCCCCGTTCCTGGGGTTCGAGTCGCTGCGCCCCCTGCTCGACGTCGCGGCGCAGCACGGGCGGGGCGTGTTCGTCTTGGCCCTGACGTCGAACCCCGAGGGCCCGGGCGTGCAGCACGCCGTGGCGGCCGACGGCCGCTCGGTCGCCCGGTCGATCGCCGAGGCCGCGGCCGCGGAGAACGCCGGTGCCACGCTGCTGGGCGACGTCGGCCTCGTCGTGGGCGCGACGGTCGGGGCGGCCGTCGCCGACCTCGGCCTCGACCTCGCGGCCGTCAACGGGCCGCTCCTGGCCCCCGGGGTCGGGGCGCAGGGCGCGACGGCGCAGGACCTGCGGACGGTCTTCGGCGACGCCCGCCGGCTCGTCCTGGCCACCAGCTCGCGTGAGGTCCTGGGCGCGGGCCCCGACCCGCGGGCCCTGCTCGACGCGGCCCGCCGCACCGCCGACCAGGTCCGCGCGGCCCTCGCGGACTGACCCACCCTCCGTGATCATGCAGGTAGTCCCTGCATGATCACGGTGGGCGGGGGACCGCGGGGGTGCCGCGCCGCGGCCTGACGCGCTCCGCGCCGTGGGGCTAGAGTCGCCGGAGCAAGCGAACCTCTGAGCACTCTGCCCGGTGGAGTCGGTGCGGGACGAGCGTCCCCGGTCCGCGCCACCACTGGACGGTTCTCGGCGGGACCACGGGGCGACTCCTCCAGGACGCCGACGACCCCGGGTGGTCCGCCGACCGGGCAGCACGAAGGACCTCTCGTGCCCGCCTCCGTCGACGACGGCCGTCCTCCTTCCCCCTACCGGGTGCTGCTGCGCCTGCCCGGCGCCGCGCTCTTCGCCGCGACGGCCGCCGCCGGCCGCATCGGCATCGCCATGACCGGCCTGGGCCTGCTGCTCCTCGTGCGCGAGCGCAGCGGTTCCTTCGCCACCGCGGGTGCCGTGGTCGCCGCCTTCGCCGTGGCCGAGGCGCTGCTCGGCCCGCAGGTCGCCCGCCTCGTGGACCGCTGGGGACAGTCCCGCGTCCTGCCCCCGCTCGTCGCGGCGCACGCGGCCGCCGTCGCGGGCCTCCTGCTGAGCCCGGTGCCGCCGCTCGCGCTCGCGGCCCTCGCCGGCGCGACGATCCCGCAGCTCGGCGCCCTGTCCACGGCCCGGTGGGTCGCGCTGCTGCGCGGGCGACGGCTCGCGGCCTCGCTGCCGGCGGCCTTCTCGCTCGAGTCGCTCGTCAACGCCCTCGCCTACCTGGCCGGGCCCGTCCTGGTCAGCGTCCTGGCGGGGGCGGTCGACCCGGCCCTCGGCACGGGCGTCGCCGCGGGGCTCGTCGTCGCGTCCGGACTCGCCCTCGCGCTGCAGCGCAGCACCTCACCGCCCGCGGGACACCCGGCTCACCACCCCGCCGGGGGCGGTGGCGGCCTGCTGCGGCCCGGGTTCCTCGCCGTCCTGCTGGTGAACCTGGCCATCGGCGTCCACTTCGGCGCCAGCCAGGTGGCGGTCACGGCCTTCGCCGTCGAGCGCGGGACCCCGGCGCTGGCCGGGGTCCTGTTCGGGATCTCCAGCGGGGCCGGGCTCCTCGCCGGGTGGGCGTACGGGCTGCGGCGCTGGGGCAGCGCACCCCCGCGGCAGCTGGTGGTGCTCGGCGCGGCCCTGGCCGTGGCGTGCACGGCCCTCAGCCTGAGCACCGCCTTGCCCGTCGCGGTCACCGCCGTCCTGCTCGCGGGCGCGGTCGTCCCGCCCGTCCTCGTGCTGAGCACCGTGCTGGCCGAGGCGCACGTCGACCCGCGCTCGCTGACGCAGGCGCTGACCTGGCTGAACTCCGCCGCCGCGGGTGGCAGCGCGGGCGCGACCGCCCTCGCCGGCCTGGCCGTCGACGCCCGCGGGGCCCCGGCCGCCTTCCTCGTCAGCGTGGCCGCCGGTGCGGCGCTGGCGCTGGTCGCGGGGGTGGGCGCGCGGGTCCTCGGTCAGACTGTCGCCCTGTCGTCGAACCAGGGAGGCCGGCCGTGACGGGTGCGACCGAGGAGGCCGACGTCCCCGCGGGCGTCCTGCTGCTCCTGCGCGACGCCGTGGGCGGGAGGCTCCTGACCGACGCGGACGGGATGGCGGCCGTCCTCACCGCGGCCGGCTGGGTGCGCGGCACGGTCGGCGGGTCCTGGGCGTGCGTCGAGGACCCGTCCTGGACGGTCGAGTCCGTCGCCCACCCGCCGGGCCTGTCGGTGTTCACGGTCGGCTGGGACCACGACGTCGCCCGCGCGGTCACGCGGCTCGGCGCCCGCCTGGACGCCGGCGAGGCCGGCCTGGTCCCCGGCGGTGAACCCGACGCGGAGTGGCGCCGCTGGTCTGCCGGCGCCGCGCTCGTCCTGCTGCAGCACGCGCGGCAGCGGTGGTGGGGCACCCGGCTGGCGCCCGCGATGCTGCAGCTGGCCGTGCAGCCGGCGGGTGCCGAGCACGAGGCCCCCGCCCCCGACCCCGAGCGGGCGCGACGCGTCGCGCGGGCGGGCTCGCCCGTCGCGCGGTGGTACCTCGCGGGCGACGCGACGCTGCCCGACGACGTCGTCGACCTGCTCGCCGCGGACGACGACCCCCTCGTCGTCGCGGCCCTCACCGCCGGGGAGGGCCAGCGGCTGATCGCCCGCGAGGAGCGGTGACCGGGCCCGGCCGTCAGGCGACCGGCGCGGCCGCGGTGCGGTCGGCGGGCAGCACGAGCACCCCCGGTGCGCCGGGGTCCCAAGCCTCGTCCACGGGAGCACGGTAGGCCGCGGCGGTGCCACCCCGGGGCGGCCCCGCTGGGACGGCCGTCCCGGCGCTGCCACCCTGGGGCGGTGACGACGCCTGTACCGCGTTCGGCCGCGAACCGGGCGCTCGCCCACGTGGCGGGCCTCGCCCGCGGCGGCCCGCTGGACGCGTCGTGGCGCGCAACGCTGCACTTCCACCCCGACCGCCTCGTCGCCGGCACCCCGGTCCTGCGCGCCATGGCCGCCGACGGCCGCTACCGCTCCCAGTTCGAGACGGGCACCGGCAACGGCGGGCTGACGGCGCACCCCGGCGGCGACCGCTGGCGGTGGGAGAGTCGCCTCTTCGGCGGTGCCTACGACGACGCGCCGGCCGCCGAGCGCCCGGTCTACGGCTCGCTGAACCACCGGCGCCGGAGCGTCGGCGGCTCACCGCGGTTCGGGTCCGCGCACCTCCGCCTCGCCGCGGACGCCCTGTCCCGCACCACCTTCTGCTACCCCGACAGCGTCTTCGAGCCCGTCGACGTCGGGAACGCCTCCCGCGCCGCGGTGGTCGGGCTCGCGGACGCCGCCACCCGCTCCGGCGACCTCGACCCCCTGGACGACTACGTGGAGGCCCACGTCCACGGCGGCGTCCGGTTCGGCCGCGACGTCGAGGCCCTCGTGCTGGACCCCTGCCACCGCGGCACCGACGTCGAGCGGGACGCGGCCCTGCTCGGCGTGCCGGTCGAGTGGCACCCGGGGTTCGCCACGACGGTCGACGTCGTCGCGGCGCACCCCGGGTACCGCGGGGCGGACGTCGTCGCCGCGGCCGCCCGCATCGCCGCCGCCGACGGCGTGCTGACCGCGCGCGTGGTGGGCGACGCCGTGCGCGCCGGGCTCGAGGACGAGCAGGTCCTCAAGCGGGTGTGGCACTGCGTCGCGCGCTTCGGCCGGCCGCGGGTCGAGGCGCCCGACGGCGCGGCCGGGTGAGCGGCGCGCCGGTCACCCGGCCGGGGCGACCCGCCACGGCGCGGCCCCGTCGCGGATCCGGAGCACGGCCCAGCCCCGTGCGGCCACGTCGAGTCCGGCGTCGGCCTCGCTCCCCGTCGTGAGGTCGTGTCCGGGCCCGGTGACCCGCACCGCGGCGGCGGAGTGGTTCAGCACGAACAGGTAGTCCGCCCGGGCGCCCCGGCGGCGCACGACCTCCACGAGGGGTGGGCAGCCCTCGACGACCGGGGAGACCCCCGCCTGCGCGCAGAGCCCGCGGAGCCAGCGGCGCAGCGAGTCCTCGACCAGGAACGTCGAGGCGTAGTGGGCGACGCCGCGACCCGTGGCGCACCGCGTGACGGCCGGGGCGCCGTCGAGCTCCCCGCCGCGGTAGCGCGCCACCACCTCGGCGCCGTCGAGGTCGACGACCTCGCTCCACACGGTGCCGGTGAGCTCGCCGTCCCCGTATTCGAGGACGACCTGCTCTCCCGCACCCAGCGGGTGCAGCTCCTCCACGCGGACACCCAGCAGGTCCCGCAGGCGCCCGGGGTACCCGCCGGGCACGACGTGCAGGTGCTCGTCGGCGTACCCGGTGAAGGGCCAGACGGCGAGGTGCCCGCCGCCGCTCACGTGGGCGCGCAGGCGCTCCACCGCGGCGTCGCCGAGGGCGAACATGCTCGGCACGAGGACCAGGCGGTAGCGGGAGAGGTCCGCGTCCGGGGCGACGAAGTCCACCGCGAACCCCTCCTGCCACAGCGCCCGGTGGGCGGCGCGCACGGTGGCTGAGTAGTCGAGGTCGTCGCTGGGCAGCTGGTGGGTGTCCGTGGCCCACCAGCCCTCCGCGTGCCACACGACCGCCACGTCGGCGAGGACCAGCGGCCCGTCGGCCGGAGCTCCGGCCACCTCGGCGATGGACTCCAGGACCCGGCCCAGCTGCTCGAAGCCCCGGAACGAGCGGGACTCCGCTCCGGCGTGGGGGACGATCCCGCCGTGCCACGCCTCCGACCCGGCCAGCGGTGCGCGCCACTGGAAGAACAGCGCGCCCTGCGAACCCCGGGCGACGTAGGACAGCGAGTTGCGCACGACCCGGTCGGGTTCCTTGTGGGCGCGGCGGCCCGGCAGGGACGAGCTCGTGCTGCTCTGCTCCATGAGCAGCCACGGCCCGCCACCGGCCCAGGAGCGGGTGAGGTCCCCGCCGTAGGCGGCGTGGGTCTCCCCGTCCGGGCCCGTCGTGTCGAGGTAGTGGTCCACCGAGACGAGGTCCAGCTCGGCCGACCAGCCCCACTGCTCCAGGTGGTTCCAGGAGGGCAGCATGAAGTTGGTCGTGACGGGGGCCGGCGACCCGGTGGCCCGGATGACGTCGCGCTGCTCGCGCAGCGCGTCCAGCATCTCGTCGGAGGAGAACCGCTTGAAGTCCAGCGCGTGCGTCGGGTTCGCCAGGTACTGGGTCCGCCGTGGCGGCAGGACGTCCTCCCAGGAGGAGTAGCCCTGCGACCAGAACGCGGTGTACCAGCGTCGGTTCAGCTCCTCGAGCGTCCCGTAGCGCCGTCGCAGCCACCGGCGGAACGCGGCGGCCGCGTGCTCGCCGTGGTCGAGCGTCCCGTACTCGTTGTGCACGTGCCACGCGATGAGCGCCGGGTGGTCGCCGTAGCGAGCGGCCAGTTCCCCGGCGATCGCCCGGCACGCGTCGCGGTAGGCGGGGGCGCTCACCGCGTAGGTGTCGCGGCTGCCGTGGACGAGCGACCGGCCGTCGGCGTCGACGGGCATCGCGTCGGGGTGGGCACGGGTGAACCACGGGGGAGGGGAGGCCGTCGGCGTCGCGAGCACGACGCCGATGCCGCCCTCGTGCAGGGTCGCCAGGACGCGGTCCAGCCAGCCGAAGTCGTAGGTCCCCTCCGACGGCTCGAGCAGCGCCCAGGAGAACACCCCGACGGTGGCGGCGTTGACCCCCGCCCGCCGCATGAGGGCGACGTCCTGCGCCCACACCTCCTCCGGCCACTGCTCGGGGTTGTAGTCGCCGCCGAACAGGAACCGGTCGGTGCCGAGCCGCCGCGCGGGCCGAGCGCTCGCGTGCTGCGCCGTCATCCCTTGAGCCCTCCGCTGATCAGGTCCATGCGCCAGAAGCGCTGCAGGAAGAGCAACATGGCGATCAGCGGCACGATCGACACGGCGGCACCCACGATGGCCAGCGTGTACAGCGCCGGTTCGCCGGAGCCCTTCGCCAGCAGGGAGTACAGGCCGACCGTGAGCGGGTACCGGCGCTCGTCGGACAGCATCACGAAGGGCAGCAGGAAGTTGTTCCAGGCGCCGACGAACTGCAGCATGAAGACGGTGACCATGCCGGGCAGCAGCATGGGCAGGGCGACCGCGCGGAAGGTGCGCCACTCGCTCGCGCCGTCGATGCGCGCGGCCTCCACGACCTCGTCGGGCACGGCGGCCAGGGCGTAGACGCGGCACAGGTAGATGCCGAACGGCGAGATGATCGACGGGAGCAGGACCGACCAGTAGCTCCCGGCGAGACCGATCTTCGTCATGAGCAGGTACTGCGGGATCGCCAGCGTGATGCCGGGGAGCAGGACCCCGCCGAGGATCGCCAGGAAGACGGCGTCCCGGCCGGGGAACCGGTACTTCGCCAGGGCGTACCCCGCCATGGTCGAGACCAGGGTCGACAGCACCGATCCGATCCCGGCGTACACGAGGCTGTTGAGGCTCCAGAGCAGGAACTGCCCGTCCCCGTAGGCGAAGAGGGCACGCAAGTTGTCCAGCAGGCCGGTGCCCGGGGCGAAGGTGAACGTCGAGAACAGCTCGCCGGGGGACTTGCTCGACGCGACGAGGACCCAGGCGACGGGGACGAGGCAGTAGACCGCCCCGAGCACGAGGATCGCGGTGGGCACGACCTTCGCCTGCCGCGGCGGCCTCGCGGGGGCGCGGTGCGGCGCGGTCACGACGGGGCTCACCGCGGAGTCCAGGGCGCTCATCAGGCGTCCCCGAACGCGCGGCGCTGCGCGAGGCGCAGGAGGACGACGGAGACCAGGAGGGTGCCCACCGCCAGCAGCACGGAGGCGGCCGCGGCGAGCGGGAGGTCGTCGCGGGTGAAGGCGTCGCGGTAGATCGTCATGAGGGGTACCCAGGTCTGCGAGATGGACGTGGTCATGGGGCGCAACGTCGTGGGTTCCCCGTAGACCTGCAGGGTGCCGATGAGGGCGAACAGCGCCGTCAGCACGATGGCCGGGGCGACGAGGGGCACCTTCACGCGCACGGCGATCTGCAGCTCGGAGGCGCCGTCGAGGCGGGCCGCCTCGTGCAGCTCGGCGGGGATCCCGCGCAGCGACGTGTAGATGATGATCATGTTGAAGCCGACCCCGCCCCAGATCGCGATGTTCGCGACCGAGCCGTACAGGGTCGAGCCGGACAGGAACGGGATCGTGCCGAGGCCCAGGGCTTGCGTGACGTCGCTGATCGGGCTCGTCGTCGGCAGGTACAGGAAGCCCCACAGGAGGGAAGCGATGACGCCCGGCACGGCGTAGGGGATGAAGATGGCCGTGCGGGAGAAGCGCTTGGCGGTGGTCGTCGTGGCGTCCAGCAGCAGCGCGAACACCAGGGCGAGGCCCAGGGTGAGGGGCACGGCGATCACGCCGTAGGCCAGCAGCCGCCCGAAGCCCTCCAGGAAGTCGGTGCTGGTCAGCGCGGTGACGTAGTTGTCCAGCCCGATGAACGTCTCCTCGCGGCGGCCGAAGGGCCCCGCCCCGCTGACCCGCAACCCCCGCAGGCTCAGGTAGACCGCGTACCCGATCGGCACGAGGAGGAAGACGACGAACAGGACGAGGGCGGGGGCCAGGAACAGGTAGGGGGCGACGGGACGGCGCCCGGGCCGTCCGGCCCCCGCACGGGCGCGGGGGCCGGCCGCCGTGGCGGTGGTGGGGCTCATCAGCCGGCGCTGACGGTGAAGCCGGACTTCTCCATGTCGGCCACGACCGCCTCCTGCACGGTGGCGAGCGCGTCGATGAACGACGTGCGGTTGGTCACGGCGTCGTTGAACGCGTCCTGGAAGGCGCTGTTGGCCACGTTGACGTTCGGGCCCCAGCTGACCTCGGGCACCGTGTTGCTCGAGATGCGCTGCGCGACCTGCCAGTAGTCCGCCTGCTGCGGCGACTGGACGGGAGGATCGCTCTTCAGCGTCAGCTCCTGACCGTCGAGCGACGCCGGGTACTGACCGGCGCTGATCTGGGCCGCCGACCCCTCGGGGCTCGTGTTGATCCACGCGGCGAACTCCGCAGCCTGCTCCGCGTGCTTCGACGACGTCGTCACGACGACGGCCGAGCCGCCCTGGAAGGACACGGCCGAGTCGCCCGCCTTCCACTGCGGGACGGGCGCGAGGGCCCAGTCCCCGGCCTGCTCGGGCACGACGCCGTTGATGACGCCGTTGGCCCACAGCGCCGCCGGCCAGGAGAGGACCTTGCCCGCGGCGAGCTTCGCGTTCCACTCCGGCGTGAGCAGGGGCTCGGCGTCGACGACCCCGCGGTCGACGAGGTCCTGCCAGTAGGCGGCGACCTCGCGGGAGGCGGCGTCGTCGATGGACACCGTCCACTTCTCGCCGTCCACCGTCCACCACTGCGCACCCGCCTGCTGCGCCATGGCGGCGAAGCCGCCGAACTCCGCCGGGGCGAAGGTCGCGAGCGTGGACCCGGGGTCCGCGGCGCGCACCGCCTCGGCGGCCGTGGCGAACTCCGCCCAGGTCGTCGGCACCGCGATGCCCAGCTCGGTGAACCGCTTCTGGTTGTAGGCCAGGGCCTGCGGGCCGACGTCCTGGGGGATCCCGTAGACGGCCCCGTCGAACTCGACCTGGCTCCACACGCCCGGGGTGAACTGCGCCTTCGCGTCGGAGGCGAAGCTGCTGATGTCCGCGGCGACGCCGCCGACGATCATCGCCGGCAGCGTGTCGTACTGCACCACGGCGACGTCGGGGGCGTTCTTCGCCCGGGTGGCCGTGAGCAGCTTCGCGCTGGACTCCGTCGAGCCGCCCGCGTCGGTCTTGCGGACCTGGACGTCGGGGTGGGCCTCGTTCCAGGCCGCGACCATGCCGTCCTGCGCCGTGCCCCAGCCCCAGTAGGTCAGGGTGACGGGCCCGCCGTCCTCGCTGCTGCTGCTGCTGTCGCCCTTCGAGCAGGCGTTGAGCGTGAGCGCCAAGCCTGCCGCAGCGGTGGCCGCCGCGAAGGTCCTCCTGCGCATGTCCGTCTCCTTCGACGTGGGGGGATGCCGTCCGCACTGAATCGAAGCGCTTCGACGACGAATGCCGAGAGCTTCTTCGCCCTCACGCGCCGTTGTCAAGTGCTCCCCCCGCGACGCTCCGGTTCTGGCGCCGTGGCCTCCCCGGCGGCCGGCGTCCGACAGGATGGGTCGGTCCCGGGTAGCGGTGAGCGGGCAGCGGTGATCAGGAGGTGGGATGGCGACGATCAGCGACGTCGCGCGGTCGGCGGGGGTCTCGCTCAGCACGGTGTCGTACGTGCTGAGCGGCAAGCGGTCGATCTCCGAGCCCACCCGCACCCGCGTCCTGGACGCCGTCGCCCTCCTCGGCTACCGGCCCAACGCCGGGGCCCGGGCGCTGGCGTCGGCCTCGAACCGCACGGGCGTCATCGGCCTCGTCGTCCCCCTGCACGAGGACGCCGACGTGAACGTCGTCATGCAGTTCGTGCGGGCGGTGACCACGACCGCCCGGCGCCACGAGGCCGACGTCCTCCTGCTCACCCAGGAGGACTCCGCGGGCCTCGAGCGGGTGACCGCCACCGCCCTGGTCGACGGGCTGGTCGTCCTGGACATCGCGGTCGACGACCCCCGGATCCCGCTGCTCGCGGGCCTCGGGCGCCCGGTCGTGCTCATCGGCCTGCCCCGCGAGACGCAGGGACTGTCCTGCGTGGACTTCGACTTCGCGCTCGCGGCCCGCACCGCCGTGGACCACCTGGCCCGGCTGGGGCACACCAGCATCGGCCTCGTCAGCTCGAGCACGTCGTCGGTGCACCAGGCCGGCTACGCCGACCGGCTGCAGGCCGGCTTCCTCGAGCAGGCCGCGGCCGCGGGAGTCCGGGTCGCGACCCAGTCCTGCGACCCCACCGCGGCGGCGGCGCGGACGTGCCTGGCCGGCCTGCGCGCGCAGCGACCCGACCTGACCGCGCTGGTGGTCCACCACGAGGCGGCGCTGCCGCACCTGGTCTCGGCCCTGGGCGAGCAGGGCGTCCGCATCCCCCGGGACCTGTCGCTGGTCAGCGTCGGCGCCGCCGGCGCGGCCGCGGGGTTGCCGCAGCCGGTGGACGTCGTGGAGGTGCCCGTCGGGGAGATGGGCCGGGTCGCCGTCGAGATGCTCTCCGCGCGGATCTCCGGCGCCGGCACCGCCGAGGTGCGGCTGCTGTCCTCCCCGCTGGTCACCCAGGGCGGGAGCGCGCCGGCGTCCTGACCCCTCGCGGGGAGCCCGGCCCGGCGGCTCAGTCGTCCGCTGCCTCCTCCGGCCCGCCCGGCTGCCGCGCGGGGCAGGTCAGCTCCAGCATGTCGGCCAGGCGCCACGCCTCGACGACGCTCAGGTGCAGCCCCATCTCCCGGTGGGTGCCCAGGCCCGAGTAGATGGCCACGCCGGACAGGTCCGGCTCGTGGCCGTCGTCGTCCAGGACGCTGAGGCAGAGCCAGGGCTTCACGCCGGGGCGGAAGTGGGCCAGCCGCATGGGCGGCAGGGTCCGCGCACCGGTGAGGTAGGGCAGGAGCATCCGCACGTAGTCGAGGTCGTAGACCTCGGTGCGCCCGTCGGCGCGCAGGATGACGTCTCTACCCCGGATGGTCACGGACTCGGCGGCGGTGGCCCCTAGCTGCACGCCTCCAGTCTGCGGACCCGGCCGCCGAGATGGCGACGAGGGCTTGGTCACAGCCGTCCCGGTCAGGCGTCCCGGTCAGCCGTCCCGATCAGGCCGCGCCGGCCAGGTGGTCCAGCACGGCGATCCACTCGGCGGCCGGCAGGTCGTCGCGGTCCAGCCCGAGGAGGACCGCGTCGCGGACCTCCCGGGCGCGGGGGGCGCCCGAGGCCCCGCCGACCCGCTGCACGGACAGGGACGCGGTGACGACGGCGAAGGCGGTGCAGGTGCGCAGGTCCCAGCCGGCGACGTGCCCTCCGCAGAAGGCGGCGACGAAGCAGTCGCCGGCCCCCGTCGGGTCCACGGCGGTCGTGGGCGGCGCCATCACCTCGCAGCGCTCACCGGTGGCGCTGTCCAGCGCGAGCGCTCCCCGGGCTCCGCGGGTGACGACGACGAGGGGCGTGCGCTCGGCGAGAGCGTCCAGGGCGGCGTCGACGTCGTCCGCGCGGGTGTAGAGCAGCGCTTCGTCCTCGTTGGGCACGAAGGCGTCGACCTCCGCGAGCGCGTCCAGCACGGACGGCGCCCACCGGCCGGTCTCGTCCCACCCCACCCCGCCGACGACGACGGTCCCGGCCCGGCGCAGGTCGCGGACCCAGGCCGGGACGCCCTCGGCGACGCCCACGTGACACGCCGCGACCGGGGGCAGCGGGGTGGGGAGGGTGTCGGACAGCCAGGTGCCGCGCTCCTCGTAGGTGACGAAGCTGCGGTCGACGCCGTCGGTCAGGGCCACCGTGACGGCCGTGCGGGCCTCCGGCAGCACCGTCAGCCAGTCCAGCCGGAGTCGGGCCTCGGCGGCGAGGCGGTCCAGGACGGCGGTGCCGAAGAGGTCGCGGCCGACGGCGCCGACGAGGGCGGTCCCGAACCCGAGGCGGGCGCCGGCCACGGCCCGGGTGGCGGTGCCGCCGGGGGTGACGGCGAGGCCGTCGGCGAACACCTCGGCGCCCGGGGCCGGGGCCTGGACGCCGGACATCACCAGGTCGCAGAACACCCGGCCGCCGAAGACGAGGTCGAGGTCGGTCAAGGGTCCTCCTGGTGCGCACTGGATGATCGATCGTGCAAGGACGTCCGTGACAGACTAGCCAGAGATGCGCGATCGGTCATAGGCTCTCTGCGTGATCGAGCAGAGTGGGTGCGGGGCGTGAAGCTGGCGATCCTGGGTGGCGGTGGTTTCCGGACCCCGTTCGTGTGGCAGGCCCTGCTGCGCGACCAGGGGTCCCCGCGCATCACGAGCGTCACCCTCCAGGACACCAGCGAGCAGCGCCTGGCCGGAATGCGGGCCGTGCTGGAGCAGCTGGCGGAGGGGTTCGGGGAACCCCCGGTGCTGCGGACCACCACCAGCCTGGACGCCGCCCTCGAGGGCAGCGACTTCGTGTTCTCGGCCGTGCGCGTCGGTGGCCTCGCCGGCCGCTGCGCCGACGAGCGGGTGGCGCTCGACCTCGGGGTCCTGGGGCAGGAGACGACCGGACCCGGGGGCCTGGCCTACGCGCTGCGCACCGTGCCGTTCATGGTGGACGTCGCCGAGCGCGTCGAGCGGCTGGCCCCCAGCGCCTACGTCCTGAACTTCACCAACCCCGCGGGCATCATCACCGAGGCCATGCAGGGCGTCCTGGGTGACAGGGTCCTCGGCATCTGCGACACCCCCTCCGGCCTCGGCCGCCGCGTCGCCCTCCTGCTGGGCCACGACCCCGACCACGCCCGGCTGGACTACGTGGGCCTGAACCACCTCGGCTGGCTGCGCCGCGTCGTCGTCGGCGGCCGGGACGTCCTGCCGGACCTGCTCGGCGACGACGGCCTGCTCGCCCACCTGGAGGAGCAGCACGTCTTCGGCGCCCCCTGGCTGAGGTCCCTCGGGTCCGTGCCCAACGAGTACCTCTACTACTGGTACCGCAACGTCGAGGCCGTCGCCCGCATCCGGGAGTCGGCCATGACCCGCGGGGAGTTCCTGCTCAAGACCCAGGGCGAGTTCTTCGACCAGCTCCCCTCGGCCGGCCGCGGTGCCGCGCAGCTCTGGCGGGACACCGTCCTGGACCGCAGCGCCAGCTACATGGCCGAGGCCAAGGGCGGTGAGCAGGGTGCTCCGGAGAACCCCGAACCCCCGGAGACCGATCCGTCGCAGCAGGGCTACGCGGGGGTGGCTCTCGCCGTCATGGCCGCGATCAGCCGCGACGAGCCGTCCACCGCGATCCTCAACGTGCGCAACGGCAGCACCGTCGCCGGGCTGCCCGAGGACGCCGTCGTCGAGGTGCCCGTCGCCGTCGACGGCAGCGGGGTGCGGCCCTTCGCCACCCCCGCGCCCGACCTGCACCAGCTCGGCCTCATGCAGCAGGTCAAGGCCGTCGAGCGCCACGTCATCGCCGCCGCGCTGCACGGCGACAGGTCCGAGGCGCTGCTGGCGTTCGCGACGCACCCCCTGGTGCGCTCGGTGGACGTCGCCGAGAAGCTCCTCGCCGGGTACGTCGAACGGATCCCGGAGGTGGCGGCCGTGTTCGACCGGTCCGCCACCCGCCCGTCCTCCCGCCCCTGACCCCCCGCTCGCCCCGACGCCCCGCGCGCCACCCCCGAACGAGGAGAACCCCGTGCACGACGACCGCTCCCTGGTGGAGGGCCGCGTCCGCCGCGTCCTGACCCACCGCATCCGTCCCGCCGTGCACTCGCACCGGGTCCCGCTGAGCCTCACCGCGTGGCTGGTGCCCGACGAGCCGGTGCCCGCGGGCGAGGCCGTCGCGGCGCTGGAGCAGGGGGCGTTCGGCGAGTTCGCCGTCGGCACCACGTGGGGCCGGCCCTGGTCGACCACCTGGGTCCGCGCCCACGGCGAGGTGCCCGCCGAGTGGGCCGGCCGCCGCGTCGAGGCGCACTTCGACCTCGGCTTCGTCGGCGACTGGCCCGGCAACCAGGCCGAGGCCCTGGTCCACTCCCTGGACGGCATCCCGATCAAGGGCGTCGCCCCGGACAACCAGGTCGTCCCCGTGGTCCGCGTCGCCGAGGGCGGTGAGGTCGTCGACCTGCTGCTGGAGATGGCCGCGAACCCCGACGTCATGGCCGACGACATGAAGCCGACCCCGCTGGGGGACAAGGCGACCGCGGGGCAGGCGCACCTCTACACCATGAAGGTGGCCGACCTCGTCGTCCTCGACGAGGAGGTCTGGATGCTGGCGGTGGACGTCGAGGTCCTCGACGACCTCATGCGCCACCTGCCCGCGTCCGAACCCCGCCGGTACGAGATCGCCCGCGCGCTGGACCGCGCCCTGGACGCCCTGGACCTCGACGACGTCTCGGGATCGGCCTCCGCCGCGCGCGCCGAGCTGGTCGACGTCCTGTCCTCCCCGGCCGTGCGCAGCGCGCACACGCTCTCCTCGGTCGGGCACGCCCACATCGACTCCGCCTGGTTGTGGCCGCTGCGCGAGACCGAGCGCAAGACGTCGCGGACGTTCGCCAACGTGACCGCGCTGGCGCAGGAGTACCCCGAGCTCGTCTTCGCCTGCTCGCAGGCCCAGCAGTACGCGTGGGTCAAGGAGCGCTCGCCGGAGGTCTACGCCCGCATGCAGGCCGCGGCGCGCGCCGGCCAGTGGGTCCCGGTCGGCGGCATGTGGGTCGAGGCGGACGGGAACCTACCCGGCGGCGAGGCGCTGGTCCGCCAGTTCCTCACCGGCAAGGCCTTCTTCCGCGACGAGTTCGACGTCGACTGCAAGGGCGTGTGGCTGCCGGACTCCTTCGGGTACTCGGGTGCCTACCCGCAGATCGCGCGGCTGGCCGGGATGGACTGGTTCCTCACCCAGAAGATCTCCTGGAACCAGACGAACGCCTTCCCGCACCACACCTTCCGCTGGGAGGGCATCGACGGGACGCAGATCTTCACGCACTTCCCGCCCGTCGACACCTACAACGCGATCTTCTCCGCCGAGGAGCTGACGCACGCGGTGGAGAACTACTCCGAGAAGGGCCGCGGGACCCGCTCGCTGGCCCCCTTCGGCCACGGCGACGGCGGTGGCGGCCCCACGCGCGAGATGCTCGAGCGCGCCCGCCGCTTCGCCGACCTCGAGGGCTCGCCCAAGGTCGTGATCCAGGACCCGAACGTGTTCTTCGCCGAGGCCGAGGCGGAGTACCCGGCCGCGCCGGTGTGGAGCGGTGAGCTCTACCTCGAGCTGCACCGCGCGACCTACACCAGCCAGGCCCGCACCAAGTCCGGCAACCGCCGCAGCGAGCACCTGCTGCGCGAGGCGGAGCTGTGGGCGACGACGGCCGCGCTGAACGCGCCGTCCTACGCCTACCCGCACGCCGAGCTGGACCGGTTGTGGAAGACCGTCCTGCTGCACCAGTTCCACGACATCCTGCCGGGGTCCTCGATCGCCTGGGTGCACCGGGAGGCCGAGCAGACCTACGCCGCCGTGCGCGCGGACCTCGAGGCCCTCGTGGCCGAGGCCGTCGCCGCCCTGGGCACCGGCCACCGGGTCGTCCTGAACACCGCGCCGCACGAGCGCACCGAGGTCCTCGAGGCCGACGGGCGCACGCTGCTGGTCCGGGTGCCCGCTTCTGGCGCCGCGGCGCTGGCGGAGACCACCGGGGAGGTCGCGGGCGTGAGCGCGGAACCGCGCGACGGCGGGTTCGTCCTGGCCAACGGGAGGATCACCGTGGTCGTCGACGCCGACGGGCTGCTGGCCTCCGTCGTCGACGAGGTGGCCGACCGCGAGGTCCTGGCCCCCGGGGGCCGCGGGAACCTCCTGCAGCTGCACACCGACTTCCCGAACAGCTGGGACGCCTGGGACGTCGACCAGCACTACCGCAACCGGGTCGTCGACCTGGTCGCGGCCGACGAGGTCACCCTCGTCGAGCCGGGGCCGCTGCGCGCCCGGGTCCGCGTGGTCCGCACCGTCCGCGCCTCGCGCATCGTGCAGGAGTACGTCCTGGCCGCCGGCTCGGACCGGCTCGACGTGCGCACCGAGATCGACTGGCACGAGCAGGAGAAGTTCCTCAAGGCGAGCTTCCCGCTGGACCTGCACGCCGCGGTCAGCTCCTCGGAGATCCAGTTCGGCCACGTGCAGCGCGCGACGCACACGAACACCAGCTGGGACCACGCCCGGTTCGAGACGGCCGCGCACCGCTGGGTCCACGTCGCCGAACCCGGGTACGGGGTGGCCGTCGTCAACGACTCCACGTACGGCCACGACACCACCCGCGCCTCCCGCGAGGACGGCGGGACGACCACCACCGTCCGGCTCTCGCTGGTCCGCGGGCCGCGGATGCCCGATCCCGAGGCCGACCAGGGCCGGCACGCGATGTCGTACTCCCTGGTGCCCGGCGCCGGGATCGACGGCGCCGTCCGCTCCGGCTACGACGTGAACCTCCCGCTGCGCGTCGTCGACGGCCCGGAGCAGGCCCCGGCCGCGCCCGTGACCGTCACCGGCTCCGGGGCGACCCTCGAGGCCGTGAAGCTGGCCCAGGACGGCTCCGGCGACGTGGTCGTGCGCGTCTACGAGGCCTGGGGCGCGCGCGCCCAGGGCGTCCTGCGCACCTCGTTCCCGCTGGCCGAGGTCACGGTCGTCGACCTCATGGAGGAGCCCGCCGAGGCGGGCTCCGCCGCCGCCCGCGGGTACGCCGCCCAGCACGACGACGGGTCCGTGGGCTTCGCCCTGCGCCCGTTCCAGATCCTGACCCTGCGGCTGCGCCGGGCGTGAACGCGGCGGAGGGCGTCTGGTCCGACCCCGAGCACGTCGGTCGCCGTCGGGAACCGGTCGGCACCCTGCGCCGCGCCGTCCCCGACGACGGGGCGACCTGCCTGGACCTCGACGGCGACTGGGACTTCCAGCTGCTGGCGACCCCCCGGGACCGCCCGGGGACGCGGTGGTCGACGGCCCGCGTCCCCGGGTGCTGGACCACCGAACCCGGCCTGTGGGGCGAGGTCCCCGACCCGCCCTGGTACACCGGCGACCAGATGCCGTGGCCGGACCTGCCCCCGCTCCCGCCGACGGCGCACAACCCCACCGGCGTCCACGCCCGCGACGTCAGCGTCCCGGCCGGGTGGGCCGGGCAGCGGGTGGTGCTGCACGTCGGCGCCGCCGAGAGCGTGCTGCTGGTGCGCGTCGACGGCCACGACGTCGGGTCGAGCACCGACTCGCACCTGGCCGCGGAGTTCGACGTCACCGCGTGGGCGCCACCCGGGACGACGGTGCGCATGGAGCTCACCGTCGTGAAGTGGTCGGCCGCGACGTTCGTGGAGGACCAGGACCAGTGGTGGCACGGCGGGATCACCCGCTCCGTGCGGCTGTTCACCCGTCCCGTCCTGCACCTGTCCGACGTCCGGACCGTCGCGGGGGCCGACGGTGCGCTGCGCGTCGACGTCCGGGTCGGCACCGACGAGGGCCGGCTCACCGACGGCTGGCGCGTCGCCGCCCGCCTCGGCGGCACGGAGCTCGCCTTCGACGCCGCGGCGCACGCGCGCGACCTCGAGGACGAGCGGATCTCCCTGTACCGAGGACGGGCCCGGTTCACGGGGGAGTTCGCCGGCATCGCGACGTGGACGGCCGAGACGCCTGCGCTGCACGACCTCACGGTCGAGCTGCGCGACCCCGCCGGCGCGCTCGTCGACGCCGTGGTCCAGCGGGTGGGGTTCCGCACCGTCGAGGTCGTCGGTCCCGACCTGCTGGTCAACGGCCGCCGCATCTTCGTGCGCGGGGTCAACCGCCACGACCGCGACCCGCTCACCGGCCGGGTCGTGACCGCGCAGGCCGTGCGCGAGGAGCTCCTGACCCTCAAGCGGTTCGGGTTCAACGCCGTCCGCACCTCGCACTACCCCAACGACCCGGTGCTCTACGACCTCACCGACGAGCTGGGGTTCTACGTCGTCGACGAGGCGAACGTCGAGTCCCACGCGTGGGCCCACGAGATCTCCGACGACCCCGCCTACCTGCCCGCGTTCACCCAGCGGGTCGCGCGGATGGTGCGCCGGGACCGCAACCACCCCAGCGTCGTCATCTGGTCGCTGGGCAACGAGAGCGACCACGGCGCCAACCACGACGCCGTGGCGGCCTGGATCCGCAGCGACGACCCGACGCGCCCGCTGCAGTACGAGGGCGCCATCAAGGACGACTGGTACGCCGGGGCGGCGGCCAGCGACCTCGTCTGCCCCATGTACGCCCACCTCGACCAGCTGGTCGCGTACGCGGAGGCCGGCCCGCTGCGCCCGGTCGTCCAGTGCGAGTACTCCCACGCCATGGGCAACTCCAACGGGTCGCTGGCCGAGTACTGGGCGGCCATCGAGTCGCTGCCCGGGCTGCAGGGCGGGTTCGTCTGGGAGTTCGCCGACCACGGCATCCTGCAGCGCACCGACGACGGCCTGCCCGCGGGCCGGGCCGGGGCGGGGATGTTCGCCGACGGCGTCCCGGCGCCGGGCTACCGCTGGGCCTCCGGCGGCGACTTCGGCGACACCCCCAACGACGGCGCGTTCTGCCTGGACGGCATGACGTTCCCGGACGGGACCCCGAAGCCGGCGATGTTCGAGCACCGCGAGCTCAGCTCCCCGGTGCGGCTCTCGCTGCAGGACGGCGGGCTGCGGGTCCGCAACGCCCTCGACGTCCTGGACCTGGCCCACCTGCGGGGCGAGTGGCGGCTGGAGGCCACCGACGGCACCGCGCTGCGCGTCGCGGCCGAGCTGCCGGCGCTGGCGGCGGGGGAGAGCGCCGTCGTGGCGCTGCCCGCGGAGCTGGCGGCGGCCGGCACGGGGGAGCGGTGGCTGCAGCTGGTCGTCACCCAGGCCGCCGCCACCGCGTGGGCCCCGGCCGGCGCGGAGGTCAGCCGGCCGTGCGTGCGGCTGCCGGACCGGCCCGCCGCGGTCCGGACGACCTCGACGGCCGCAGCGGTCCCCGTCGTCGTCGACGACCGCGGGCAGCTGGTGCTCGCGGGCCTCGCCGGCCGTCCCGAGCTGACGCTGTGGCGCGACCCCACCGACAACGACGTGATCGCCGGGGACGCCGCGCGGTGGACGGCCTGGGGCCTGGACACCGCCCGCCCGGTCGTGGAGTCCGTGCACGGCGACGGGGCGGCCACGGTCGTCGTGTCCCGGCTGAGCACGGGCGCCGGCGACGTCGTCCACACCCAGCGGTTCAGCACCGTCACCGGGACGGGCTCGACGGTCGTCCTGCACGGCGAGGACACCGTCGAGGTGCCGGCGGGGCTGGACGACCTGCCGCGCATCGGCCTGCGGATCGCCCTCGCCGGGGACGCCGCGACGGTGCGCTGGTTCGGCGCGGGGCCGTGGGAGACCTACCCCGACCGCTGCACCGCGCCGACGGGCTGGCACGAGCGGCCCGTGGACGACCTCGCGGTGCCGTACGTGCGGCCGCAGGAGAACGGCGGGCGGACGGGAGTGCGGGAGGTCCTGCTCGGCGAGGCGGCGGACGGCCTGCGCCTCGGGTTCGCGCAGCCGGTGCTGATGACCCTCGCGCGCCGAGGCGGGCTGGAGCTGACGGCCGACGTCCGCCACCGCGGTCTCGGCTCGGCCTCCTGCGGCCCGAATGGGCTGCCGCAGTTCCGGATCGTCCCCGGCACGCACACCTGGGCCTGGACGGTGTCGCACGGTCACGGGGCCGTGCGGTGAAGCTCCTGCTGATCGGCCTCGACGGGGTGCGGGCCGACCTCGCCCTGCCCGAGCTGGTCGCCGCCGACCCTGCGTTCGCGGCGCCGGACCACCCGGGCGATCCCCGCTTCAGCGCCCCCGGTGGGCCGGGCGCCGCGTTCGGGACGCCCCCGGCGACGCCGGTGGCCCCCACCCTGGCCCGCCTCGCGGCCGGGGGCCGGCTCGTCCCGGTGTGGATGACCCCGCCCACCGACTCCGGGCCGGGGTGGGCGTCGCTGCTGACCGGGACCACCCACGAGCAGAACGGCGTGTGGTGGAACGAGTTCGTCGGGCACCGGCTGGCCCGCTGCCCGGACCTGCTCTCACAGGTGTTCGCCGCCGACCCGCGGGCCCGCACCTTCGCGGCGTCCACGTGGCCGGCCCTGGTGGACGCCTCCGGTCCCGGCCCGGTCGTCCACCAGCGCCCCGACCAGCAGGTCGGCGGTCAGCACCAGCTCTTCGCCGGCACCGACGTGAGCGACGGCTGCCGCTCGGCCGACCGTCAGGTGACGACCCGGGCGGCCTGGGTCCTGAACCACGAGGGCCCGGACGCCGCGTTCGTCCACCTCGAGGGCGTGGACGAGGCCGGTCACCGCGCGGGGGCGGCCTCGGCCGGGTACCTCGCGGCGATCAGCGCCGTCGACGAGCACGTCCGCCACCTGGTCAAGGCCGTCGCCGAGCGCTTCGAGCAGCTCGGGGAGGACTGGCTCGTCGCCGTCACCACCGACCACGGCCACCGGGCCGAGGGCGGGCACGGCGAGGACGAGGTTCTGGTCCGCCGCTCGTTCCTGCTCCTGCACCGCCTCGGGGGACCGCTGCCGGCTCCCCTCGCCGCCCTCACGAGCCTGCGCAGCGAGCAGGTCACCCCGGCCCTGCTGGCCGCCGTGGGGGTGCGCCCGGCCTCGCTGGAGACCGACCACGAGGTGGGGGTGGTCCGCGACGTCGCCCCGGTGGGCCCGACGCGCGACCTGCGGTACGAGTGGTGAGCGCCCCGGGGCCCTGAGGGCTCAGCCCGGCCGGCCCGCCCCGGCCCGGCCGTGGGGGCCCGGGGGACGCGCCGCGGCCGGGACGAGGTCGATGCCGACACCGGCCCGCTCCAGCGCGGCCCGGGTCTCGGCGTCGGGGTCGGCGTCGGTGACGAGCCGGTGGTAGTTGTCCGCGTCCAGCACGGTCGCGGTGCCGCTGCCCGGGAACTTCGAGGCGTCGGCGAGCAGCACGACCTCGTCGGCCGCGGCCACCATGGCCCGCTTCACCGGGACCTCCTCGGTGACGGTGTCGACCGAGTGGCCGGTGCGGCGGATCCCGCTGGTGCCCAGCAGGAGCACGTCGGCGCGCAGCTGGCGCAGGCTCTCCTCCGTCAGGTAGCCCACCAGCGAGCGGTGGGCCGGGCGCACCGAGCCGCCCAGCAGCACGAGGTCGACCACCGGGTCGTCGCCCAGCTCCGCGAACACCGCGAGGTTGCGGGTGATGACGGTCACCGGCCGGCCGTGCAGGTGGCGCGCGACCCGCCCGACCGTGGTCCCGATGTCGAGCAGGACCGACTGGCCGTCCCGCACGCGGGCGGCCGCGGCGCGGGCGATGGCCTCCTTGGGCTCGGCCTGGCGGTCCACCAGGTCGGCGTAGACGTCGTCGCGCACGTCCACCGGGCGCGCCCCGCCGTGCACGCGCTTGAGGAGACCGGCGTCGTCGAGCTTGACCAGGTCCCGCCGGATGGTGGCCTCGGACAGCCCGAGGCGCTCCACGAGTTCGGCCACGCTGGCCGGACCCTGGGTCCGCACGACCGTGACGATGGCTTCCCGCCGCTCCTCTGCCTGCACGGTCGACAGAATACCTTGCGCGTTCGCGCATGCCACCCGTACTGTTCGCGCAATCTCGTCGAAGAGGTTGCCGCATCCTGAGCGATCGATCACGACGTCTGGACATCGAGAAGGGTCCCCCCCAATGAACCTGTCCCGTCGCCACCTCCTCCTGAGCTCGGGCCTCGCCGCCCTCGGGACCGGCGCCCTCGCCGCCTGCTCCACGAGCACCTCCGGGGGCGGCACGTCCGGCTCCACCGCCACCGCCCTCTGGTACTGGAACGGGGGGCTGAGCGACAAGGTCGTCGCTGCCTCGAAGACCCGGTTCCCCGACGCCGGCATCACGCCCTCGGTCGTCGGCGGCGACTTCAAGCAGAAGCTGCAGACCACCCTGACCGGTGGCTCCTTCATCCCGCAGATCACCGGGGTCAAGGGCGAGGACATGCCCTTCTTCCGCTCGGTGGCCGACAAGTTCACCGACCTCAACACCCTCGGTGCCGCCGACATCGCCGCCGGCCAGCTGGCCTGGAAGTGGGCCGAGGCCCAGACCCCCGACGGCCGGCAGCTCGGCTTCCCCATCGACATCGGCCCGACGGCGATGTTCTACCGCAGCGACATCCTGGCCCAGGCCGGCCTGCCGACCGACCCGACCGAGGTCGCCGCGGCCACCTCCACCTGGGACGACTTCTACGCCTTCGGGCAGGAGCTGCACGGCAAGGTCCCGGCCAGCTTCCCGGTCCCCAGCCTCTCGGCGGTCTTCCAGATCATCGTCGGCCAGATCTCGCAGCGCTTCGTCAGCGAGGACGACACCTTCGTCGGGGACAGCGACGAGATGAAGTCGGCCTGGGACACCACCGTCAAGGCGCAGGCGCTGGGCATCAACGCCAACGCCGCGCAGGGCCTGGACGCCGCCCTGGCCTCGGGGGTCACCGCGGTGGACCTGGGCGCCGCGTGGCACGCGCTGGACATCAAGCTCGCCGCCCCGGACACCAGCGGCAAGTGGATGGTGGCCAACAACCCCGTCAAGCCCACCAACTTCGGCGGCTCCTTCCTGACCATCCCGTCCGCGACGAAGGACAAGGCCGGCGCGTTCGAGATCATCAAGTGGGTCCTGGGCACCGACAACCAGGGCGAGGCCTTCACCGACGCCAGCATCTTCCCCGCGGACCCGGCCGCGTGGGAGCTGCCCGCCCTCACCGGCGGTGACGCCTTCTTCGGCGGTCAGAAGACCATCGACATCTTCGGGCCCGCCGGCCGGGAGGTGCCCGAGCAGTACGTCGCGGCGTCCGACTCCGCCGTCTCGGCCGCCTTCTACAACGAGCTGACCAACGTCGAGGCCAACGGCAAGGACCCGGCCCAGGCGTGGACCGACGCCGTCGCCGCCGCCAGGGACATCGCCCAGCGGCAGGGCGTGAAGTGAGTTCAGCCAGCCTCGACCGGGGGTTCCGGCGGAGCCGGTCCCGGCCGCCCGCCGCGAAGCCGGCGGCGACGGGTCCCCGGCGGAACCCGCTGCGCTACTGGCCGCAGTACGTGGCCGTCAGCCCGTTCTTCCTGCTCTTCGCGGTGTTCGGGCTGTTCCCCCTGGGGTTCTCGGCGTGGCTGGCCTTCCACCGCTGGGACGGGATCAGCCCGGTGACCTTCGCCGGGTTCGACCAGTTCCGCTTCCTGGCGGCGGACGCGACGTTCCGCAAGGCCGTCGTCAACACCGTCATCATCTGGGTCATGGCGACGGTGCCCATGCTCGTCATGAGCCTGGGCATCGCGTCGATGCTCAACGCGGTCAGGCGGTTCAAGACCTTCTACCAGGTGGTGCTGTTCCTGCCCAGCGTCACCTCGGTCGTCGCGATCGCCATCTTCTTCAAGGCGATCTTCAACAACCAGGTCGGGATCGTGAACCAGGTCCTCACCGGCCTGGGGCTGCCGGCGGTGGAGTGGCTCAGCGGCTACTGGACGATCAAGATCGTCCTGGCCGTCCTCATGACCTGGCAGTGGGTCGGCTACAACGCGATCCTCTACTACGCCGGTCTGCAGGCCATCTCCAGCGAGGTCTACGAGGCGGCCAAGCTGGACGGCGCCGGGGCGCTGCGCACCTTCGTGTCGATCACCGTGCCGCTGCTGCGCCCGGTCATCCTCTTCACCGTCGTCATCTCGACGATCGGCGGTCTGCAGACCTTCGCGGAGCCGCAGGTCCTCTTCGGCTCCAACGCCTCGATCAACCCCAACAGCGGCGGACCGGGGCAGGCCGGGCTCACGATGGTCCTGTACTTCTACCAGCAGGCCTTCAACAACAACAACTTCGGCTACGGCGCCGCCATCGCGTACGCGGTGTTCGCCGTCGTGGCCGTCTTCGCCCTGATCAACTGGCGCCTCACCGCCCGATCGGAGAGGTGACCGAGATGGCCGCGCAGAAGACGATCGAGACGCCGCGCGCGCAGACGAGCGGCGCGCCGGTGACGAGGAGCAAGGGAGTGCGCAACGCGGCGCGGTGGGCGCACCTGCCGCTGGTCCTCACCTCCCTGCTGCTGCTGTTCCCCTTCTACTGGACCGTGGTCATGGCCACGAACACCAACGCGGACTTCTACCTGACCCCGCCCAAGGTCGTCCCGGGGACCCACCTGCTGGAGAACATCTCGTCGGTGCTGACGAGCATCAACTTCTTCGGGTCCATGGCCAACACCTTCATCGTGGCCGCCTCGGTCACGGCGCTCGTGCTGTTCCTGGACTCGATGGCCGCCTTCGCCTTCGCCAAGTACGACTTCCCGGCCAAGAACCTCCTCTTCGGGCTGATGCTGGCCTTCTTCATGGTGCCGGCGCAGCTCTCCACGGTGCCCCAGTTCATCACCATGATCCAGATCGGCTGGGTCGGCACCCTGCAGGCCCTCATCGTGCCCGCCGCGGCCAACGCCTTCGGCATCTTCTGGATGCGGCAGTACATCTCCACCGCCGTGCCCGACGAGATCCTGGACGCCGCGGTCGTCGACGGGTGCGGGTTCTTCCGCCAGTACGTGCTCGTCGTCCTGCCGGTCATCCGGCCCGGTCTGGCCTTCCTGGGCATCTACACCTTCGTCGCCGCCTGGAACGACTACGTCTGGCCGCTCATCGTGCTCATCAACCCGGACATGCTGACCCTCCAGGTCGCCCTGTCCCAGCTCAACGCGACCCGGACCACCGACTACGCCGTGGTCATGGCCGGGGCGCTGCTGGCCATCGTGCCGCTCGTCGTGGTGTTCCTGGTCTTCTCGAAGCAGTTCGTCTCCGACTCGGTCAAGGGTGCGGTCCGCTGACCCGGCGGGCGGTGCGGGGTTCGTCCTGCGCGCCGCCCGCGCGGGGGACGAGGACGCCGTCGCCGGGCTGGTGGCCCAGGCGTTCTCCGACGACTCCCACCGGCCCGGGCTGGCGCAGGCCTGGCCGGAGGACCCGGCCGTCCTGCGCCGGGTCGCCGAGCGCACCGGGGACGGCGCGCTGCTGGCCACCGCCACCCTGCGCCTGGCCGGGCAGGGGTGGGGCGGCCGGGTCGTCCCGGCCGCCGCCCTGGCCGGGGTGGCCGTCGACCTCACCGCCCGCGGGCGCGGGGTGGGGGCCGCGCTGCTGGCCGACGCCTTCGCCGCCGCCCGCGCCGCCGGCGCGCTGGTCGTCGCCCTGATCCCCTCCACGCACGCCTTCTACCGCCGCAGCGGGTGCGGCACCGCCGGCCGCCGCCCCGTCTACGCCATCGCCAGCCACCAGCTGCGGGCCCTGCCGCGCCCGGCCGTCCGCCTCGTCCACCGGGCCGCGACCCCCGCCGACGCGGCGGCCGTCGCCGCCCTCGTGGCCGCCCGCTCCGTCCGCGGCAACGGCGGCCTCGACCACGACGTCGAGACCGGGGGCGCGCAGTTCGTCTCCGAGCGCGCGGGCCGGGTCGTCGGCTGGTGCGCCCTGCGCCGCCGGCCGTCCACCCGCAGCCTCTACACCGTCGTCGTGCACGACCTCGTCGCCGCCGACGCCGAGGCCGAGCTCGCGATCTGGCGCGACCTCGTCGCCGATGAACCCAGCGCGTCGCAGGTCCACGCGCTGCTCCCGACCGGGAGTCTGCTCGAGCACCACCTCCCGCGCCAGACCGAGCCCGTGGAGGACTCGACCTGGATGCTCGGGCTGCTCGACGTCCCCGGTGCGCTGGCCGCGCGCGGCTACCCGGCCGGGGTGAGCGCGCGCGTGCGCTTCGACGTGGACGGGACCGCGACCACGCTGCACGTGGCCGACGGCAGCGGCCGCACCGCGCCCGGTGACCCGGACGCCGACGGCCCCGCCGTGCGGCTCTCCGGCGCCGACCTCGCGTCGGTGTACGCCGGGCACCTGGACCCCGTCGCCGCCGCCCACGCGGGGATCCTCACCACCGACCCGTCGACGGCCGGCCTGCTGCGCACGCTGTTCGCCGGGCCGCCCGCGGTCCTCGACCGGCCGTTCTGACCCCGGCCGCACCACCACCCGCACACGACCGCCGAGGAGGCGCACGCATGACCCTGCGTTGGGGAGTCCTGGGACTCGGCACGATCGCCCGCGCGGTCCACCTCCCGCTGATCGCCCGGATGCCCGGGCACGACCTCGTCGCGGTCGCCGACCTCGACCCCGGCCGGTGCGCCGACCTGGCCGGCCGGTACGGGGCCCGCGCGTGCGACCCCGCCGCGCTGCTCGCGGCCGACGACGTCGACGCCGTCCTGGTGGCCACCCCCGGACGGCACGCCGCGCACGCCGTCGCCGCCCTGCGCAACGGCAAGCACGTGCTGGCCGAGAAGCCGCTCGCGCTGTCGGTCGAGGAGGCGAGCGCCGCCGCCGCCGTCGCGACCGAGCGCGGTCTGCTGCTGCAGGTCGGGTACATGAAGGTCCACGACCGGGCCACCGACGCCGCGGTCGCGGCCCTTCCCGGCATCGGCAGCCCCCGGCTGGTCCAGATCAGCGTCCGCCACCCCGTCGACGCTCCCCAGGTCGAGCACCTGCACCTGGCCCCGCCGCAGCCCCTCCCCGCCTCCGCGGCCGGTCCTGTCGCCGCCGACGAGGCCGCCGAGCAGCGCGCGCTGGACGCCTCGGTCGGGGCGGGGACGAGCCCGGAGCTGCGCCGGTTGTTCCGGTCGGTGCTGTGCGGGTCGGTCGTGCACGAGTTCTCGCTGCTGCGGGCCCTCGGGTTCGGCCTGCCCGTCTTCGACCACGCCGACCTGCTGGCCTGGGACGGCACCGCCCCGCCCACGCTCTTCGCCACCGGGCGCCTGGGGTCCGGCGCGCGGTTCGTCCTGGACTGGGCCTGGACCCCCGACCGCCCCGACTACCGCGAGACCGTCCGGATGACCGGCACCGCGGGGGAGGTCGAGCTCGGCGTGGCCCCGCCCTACCGCCTGGACGCCAGCAGCACGCTGACCGTCGTCGACCCGGCGGGCGAGCGCCGCGCCGTCCTGCCCGCGGACGGGGCGTTCCAGCGGCAGCTGGAGTCCTTCGCCGCCGCCGTCGGCGGTGCCGCCCCGCACCCGCACAGCGGGGTCGACGGTGCCGTCGCCGACCTGCAGAGCATGCGCCAGCTGCTCGGGCTGCTGTCGTGACCGGCCCCGCGATCGCGGGCGCCCCGGTCAGCTTCGGCGTCTGGGGGCCGCACACCGGACCCGCCGACGGGGACGGCCGCGCCGTCCTGGCCAAGCTGGCGGCCGCGGGGTACCGCGGCAGCGAGCTGGGCCCCACGGGCTACCTTGGCGACCCCGACCGCACCGCGGACGGGTTCGCGGCCGCCGGCCTGGTCCCGGCCGGGGTCTACGTGGGGCTGGAGCTCGCCGCCGGGCGCTGGACCCCGGAGGGCCGGGCGGCGCTGGACCTGGCCTGCCGCACCCTGCGGGCGGTGGCCGACCGCTGCGGGGTCCCCGGCGTCCCCGCCGCGCCGATCGTCCTGGCCGACGAGGGCGCCCCGGGCCTGGACGGCCCCCGCGATCCCCGGGACACCGCGTCCGGCCTGGACGCGGACGCCTGGGCCGGGGCCGCGCGGATGCTCACCGAGGCCCGTGCCGTCGTGGCCGGCCACGGCCTGCCCGCCACGTTCCACCCCCACCTGGGGACGTTCGTGGAGTCGGGGTGGGAGGTCGAGCGGCTGCTGGCCACGACCGCGTCCACGGTCGTCCTGGACACCGGGCACGCGCTGCTGGCCGGCACCGACCCGGTCGCGGCGGTCGCGGCGTGGGGTGCGCGCGTGGACCACGTGCACCTCAAGGACGTCGCGACGGCCGTGCCGGCGCAGGCCCGCCGCGGGGGCCCGGTGCCGCTGCGGGACTGGTGGTCGCAGGCCAACGTGACCTTCGGGCGGGGCGACGTCGACCTCGCCGGCGTGCTCCTCGCGCTGCAGCGCAGGGACTACGGCGGCTGGCTCGTCGTCGAGCAGGACGTCGCCCCGCACGGCGGACCGCAGCTGACGGAGTTCGCGCAGGACCAGCGGCACAACCTCCGCACGCTGAGGGACCTCCTCGGGCCGCCCGGGAGCCGCGCTCTCCCTCACCCCGCGGCGGGTTCGACCGACCGCGGCCCGCGGCAGTGACGCCGTCGCGGTCGGCGGTCGGGCCGCACCCGCCGTGCGCGTCCGGCCGCCGGGGCACCCGCGCCGGTGGCTACTCCTCGCGCTCGACGACCAGCGTGTCCTCGACCCGCGCGCGCAGGTCGGCGGGCACGGGGACGGGTCGCAGCGTCGCCCGGTCGAGGAAGACGTGCACGAACCGGCCGCGGGCGACGAGCGCGTCGTCGCCGGCCCGGCGCATCCCGAACTCCCACGTCACGCTCGTGGTGCCGACGCGCCCGGCCCGCAGGCCGACGTCGAGGACGTCCGGGTAGCTGACGGAGGCCTCGTACTCGCAGGACGACGCCCGCACGACCGCGATCGTGTCGCCGTCCATCATCCGCACGCCGGCCTCGGTGAGCAGCCACGACGTCACGGTCGTGTCCATGGCGGCGTAGTAGACGGTGTTGTTGACGTGGCCGAACACGTCGTTGTCGTTCCACCGCGTCGGGAACTCGCGGCGGTAGGGGTAGCGGTCGTCGGTCACGGGTGCTCCGTCGAGGTCGTCGGGAGGGGTGGGGCGAGGGCCGGCACGCGGGGCCGAGCCGGGACGTCGGTGCGCATGACGTGGGCGAGAGCCGCTGCGGCGCGGTCGATGTCGGGACGCTCCCCGGCGATGAGGTCGGCGAAGGTGAACGACTCCGCGACGCGCACGAGCAGGTAGGCCAGGTCGTGGGCGGGCAGCGGCAGGTCCAGGCCCGCCGCCTCCTCCTCGGTGAGCACCGACTCGACGGTGGCGACCAGGCGCCGCTGCACCTCGCTGGCCGCGGTCGTCAGCAGCTTCAGCGCGCGCACCGGCTCGGTGCGCAGGAACTGCCGGAAGTACAGCGCCTGGATGAGGGCCCCGGTGAACCGGGTGAGGACGGCGACGACGCGGTCGGGGCCGGTGCTGCGCTCGGTCGCGTCGATGCGGTCCAGGGTGGGTTCGGCCAGCGACCAGAGGACCTCGGACAGCAGCGCGTCGCGGTTGCCGACCCAGCGGAACAGCGACGTGCGGTCGACGCCCATCTGGGCCGCGAGCGCCGTCATGTCCAGGCGCTCACCGGCGATGAACGCGGCCCGCGCCCGGCGGAAGGCGTGCACGACCTCGGCCGACGTCCCGGCCGCCGCGAGCCGCTGCGACAGGGGAGTGGGCACCAGCACGACGCCGCGGCGGCCGATCGGCAGGGCCGCGACGGAGGGTGGGTGCAACATCCGTCGAAGTGTTGCACACTGGGGCCCGGGAGGCGGGTGTCTCCCGGATCGTCGGACCAGCGATGGAGCTTTGATGCCGAACCTGCTCGAGAGCGACTTCTACTTCTTCCAGGAGGCGCTGAGCGCCCCCGAGCAGGAGGCCGTGCTCGCCCTGCGCGAGTACATGGAGACCTCCGTGCGGCCCATCGCCGACGCCTGCTGGTCGCGGGCGGAGTTCCCGATGGAGGTCGTGAAGCCCCTCGCGGAGCTCGGCCTGCTCGGCGCCCCGTGGCCCGAGACGCGCCACTTCGAGAACACCGCCGTCTACCGCGGCTGGACGGCCATGGAGATGGGCCGCGTCGACGCGTCCATCGCCACGTTCGTCGGCGTGCAGAACGGCCTGGCCATGGGGTCCATCGCCGAGACCGGCTCGCCCGAGCAGCGCGCCGAGTGGCTGCCGCAGCTCTCGCGCGGCGAGGTCATCGGCGCGTTCGGGCTCACTGAGCCGTTCTCCGGGTCCGACTCGGCCCGCGGCCTGCGCACCACGGCCGAGCGGCGCGGGGACACCTGGGTGCTCAACGGGGCCAAGCGCTGGATCGGCAACGCCACCTTCGCCGACGTCGTGGTGATCTGGGCCAAGGACACGGGCGACGGCCAGGTGAAGGGGTTCCTCGTCACCAAGGACACCCCCGGGTTCGTCGCGACGAAGATTGAGGACAAGGTCGCGCTGCGCACGGTGCAGAACGCCGACATCGTGCTCACCGACGTCGAGGTCCCCGAGTCCCGTCGCCTGCAGAACGCGAACTCCTTCCGCGACACCGCGACCGTGCTGCGCCTGACCCGCGCCGAGGTCGCGTGGCAGGCCGTGGGCGTCGCGATCGGCGCCTACGAGGCCGCGCTGGCCTACGCCAAGACGCGCGAGCAGTTCGGCAAGCCGATCGCGAGCCGGCAGCTCGTCCAGGACCTCCTGGTGCGCAGCCTGGGCAACATCACCGCCAGCATCGCGATCTGCCTGCAGGTCTCCAAGCTGCTCGACCAGGGCCGCCAGCACGACGCGCACTCGGCGCTGGCCAAGGCGTACACCACGGCCCGCATGCGCGAGACCGTCGGCTGGTGCCGCGAGGTGCTGGGCGGCAACGGGATTGTCCTGGAGCACGGCGTCGCCCGGTTCTTCGCCGACGCCGAGGCCATCTACTCCTACGAGGGCACGCGGGAGATGAACACCCTCATCGTCGGCCGCGCCATCACGGGTTTCGCCGCCTTCGCCTGAGGCCTCCCGGCTGCCTCAGCCGAGCCGGGTCGCGGTGATGCCGCCGTCCACGGGGAGCGTGATCCCGTGGACGAGGCGGGCCGCGTCGGAGACCAGGTAGAGGACCGCCGCGGCGATGTCCTCCGGCTGCACGACGACGCCGGCCGGGGTCGTGGCGGTCATGGCGTCCAGCACCGCCCGGTGCGCGCCGTTGCCCGGCGTGAGGGTGACGCCGGGGGCGACGGTGGTGAACCGGACGCCGCGGGGGCCGTACTCGGCGGCCCAGCTGCGGGTCAGCTGCGCGTCGGCCGCCTTCGTCGCGGTGTACATCGCGCCGAACGGTGAGCCGACGCTCGCCATCCACGACCCGACGGTCACGACGGCCCCGCTGCCGCGGGCGGCCATGGCCGGCGCGAGGGCGCCCACGAGGACGTGCGGCGCCCGCACGTTCACCGCGAGCATGGCGTCGAGGTCGGCGTCGGGCAGGTCCTCGGTGGCCGAGACGGGGTAGAGGCCGGCGTTGTTGACCAGGACGTCGAGGGTTCCGCCCACGACGTCGGTGACCCGGGCGGCGAAGGCGCGGAGGTCGGCGTAGGAGCCGGCGAGGTCGACGACGACGGCGTCGGCGCGACCGCCCGCCGCCTCGATCTCCTCGACGACCGCTGCGGCCCGGGCGGGGTCGCGGCCGCTGACGACGACGTGGGCGCCGGCCGCGCCGAGCGTGCGGGCGATCGCCGCACCGATGCCGCTGGTGGAGCCGGTGACGAGGGCGGTGCGACCGGCGAGCAGGCCGGCCGGGGTGGTGAGGGAGGTGGTGGTCATGACGACGGTTCTACGGTCGGCCGCGGAGGCGGCACCAGGTCGCGCCGGACCCCGTCCTGGCCGACCTGGTCCCGGCAGGACCAGGCAGGCGGCGCCGGCGCCGCCTAGCGTGGGGGCGTGCCCCGCGACCGCGCTGCCCTCGGAGCGTTCCTGCGTTCCCGCCGCGACCGGCTGACCCCGGCGCAGGCCGGCGTCCAGGCGTTCCCCGGGCCGCGCCGCGTCCCCGGTCTGCGGCGCGAGGAGCTGTCCCTGCTCGCGGGCGTCAGCCCCGACTACTACAGCCGCCTGGAGCAGGGCCGGCAGGCGAACGTCTCCCTCGAGGTGCTCGACGCGCTGTCCCGCGCGCTGCGCCTGGACGCCGTGGAGTCCGCCCACCTGCGCGACCTCGCCGCCCCCGCTCCGCGGCGCCGCTCGGTGCCGGACCGCGGGCAACGCCCCGACCCCGGCCTGCTGCGGCTGGTCGCGAACCTCGACCACCGCCCCGTCCTGCTCCTCGGGCGGCGCGGGGAGGTGCTGGCGCGCAACGCGTTGCTGCGCTCGGTGCTCGGCCGGCCGATGGAACCCGGCTCGTCGCTCGTGCGGTACCTCTTCTTCGACCCGACGGCCCGCGAGCGCATCGTGAACTGGGCCGACTTCGCCGCCACCACCGTGGCGTCCCTGCGGCGGGAGGCCGCCCGCCGCCCGCACGACACGACCCTGCGCGCCCTGATCGACGAGCTCCGCGCGGGCGACGAGGACGCCGCGCGCTGGTGGGACGACCAGACCGTGCGGGACTACACGTCGGTGGCCAAGCAGATCCAGCACCCGACGGCCGGGCCGCTGTCCTTCGACATCGAGATCGTGGTCCCCCCGCACGACCCCGACCAGCACCTCATCGTCTACACGACCCCCACCGACTCACCCACCGCCCGCGTCCTCGGCCTCCTGGCCAGCTGGGACGCGGACGTCCCAGTTCCTCTGCGCCACGGCGGCCGGCCGGAGACCCGCAAGTGAGGCCGGTCCAGAGCCGGTCGACGAGCGCTACGGTCGGCTCTGTGACGACTTGGCCGGTGTTCTACCCTCTCCCGGACGCTGAGCCGGTGACCTTGGCGGTCGAGCCACGCCTCGCCAGTTGGATGGAGCGGAGTCACCCTGACCAGGTTGAGCTGGAGAGGTTTCTTGATCATGCTCAGGCCCTCCTCGTGCCAAGGCGTCCGCCGTCCTCTGAACCCGTCGGGCTTCGCTTGGACGTGGGGTTGAAGGAGGACGTCGATCTGCTGGACCAACGGGACCTGGACAACTACGCGTTTCCCTTGTCGAGCCGTCTGTCGAGGGCGTGGGCGGAGCCGCCGGACAGCGTCTGGGTCGGCAAGAAGCACAGTCGCGTCTCCACTGCTGCGGTGGCGAGCGTGGTCGCCACCGACCGTCCGTCGGTGTCTGACGACTGGGTCGAGGTGCGAACGACGGCGTCGACGGAGACGTCGGCCTACAAGCAGCAGATCCGTGACCAGCTCAGCGGAGTCGAGCAACTGCCTGACGGGCCGGTCGCTGTGGAGATCAGCTTCCTGGTCGGTCCTCGCCGCAACTGGCTGAATCTCTGGAAGCCGTCAATCGATGCCCTGGAGGCGCTGCTCGGGCGCACCACACCGACCAGTCAGTGGCATCCGCGCGACGGGAGGATCGTCGCACTCGGCCTGCACCGCCGAGTCGACGAGACGCTCGGCAACGACGTCCGTCTGGCCATCGCTTCGGCACCACGACCCGATGCGCCACTGAGCTCTCGCTGAGCTGACGAGACGACATCAACATCACCTGCTCGTGATAAGAACGGAACCCCTCATGGACCTCGCCCTGCACGTCAGCGACTTCACCGGCGCGGGCGACCCCGCCCGCATCGCCCCCACGCTGGCCGCCACCGCCCGCGCCGCCGACACCACCGGCTTCTCGACGCTGACGCTCATGGACCACTTCTTCCAGATGCAGGACATGGCGCCGGCCACCGACCCGATGCTCGAGGGCTACACGGCCCTGGGGTTCCTGGCCGGCCAGACCGAGCACCTGCAGCTGGGGCTGCTCGTCACGGGCGTCACCTACCGCCACCCCGGCCTGCTCGCCAAGACCGTCACGACGCTGGACGTGCTGTCCGGTGGCCGGGCGCTGCTGGGCATCGGCGCGGCCTGGTACGAGCGGGAGCACCTCGGCCTCGGCGTGCCGTTCCCGCCCGTCGCCGAGCGGTTCGAGCGCCTCGACGAGGCCCTGCGCGTGGTCAAGCAGATGTGGAGCGACGACGACGGCCCCTTCGCGGGGACGTTCTCCACGCTGGCCGAGACGCTGAACTCCCCTCAGTCGCTGCGGCGCCCGCACCCCCCGATCCTCATCGGGGGCATGGGGGAGAAGAAGACGCTGCGCCTGGTCGCCCGCCACGCCGACGCCTGCAACCTGTTCGCCGCCGGGCCCGACGTCATCGCCCACAAGGTCGAGGTGCTGCGGGGGCACTGCGAGACCGAGGGCCGCGACCCCGCCGAGATCGCCACCACTGTCATCGGTGGGCCGGACCCGCTGGACGCGACCGACGACTTCCTCGCCGCGGCGCGCGAGTACGCCGGCCTCGGCGTCAGCACGCTGTGGGTGGGGGCCCCGCTGGGCCACCCGGACCCCGCGGCCTGGGTCACCCGCGTCGGCACCGAGGTCCTGCCCCGCGTCCGCGACCTCTGACCCCCACCCCCTCCGTGATCTTGCAGGTAAACCCTGCATGATCACGGGGGGAGGGGGCGCCCTTGCGGTGATCATGCAGGTAAACCCT
The DNA here is from genome assembly GCF_011839805.1 of Kineococcus rubinsiae. Classification (GTDB taxonomy): domain Bacteria; phylum Actinomycetota; class Actinomycetes; order Actinomycetales; family Kineococcaceae; genus Kineococcus; species Kineococcus rubinsiae. The sequence continues at coordinate 137,388 of NZ_VWPY01000002.1, forward strand.
GCATGATCACGGGGGTCAGGTGGCGGCGGTGACGGGGGAGAGGGCGGCCAGCAGGTCGTGGCCGTCGGCGACGGCCGCGTCGACGGCCGCCGGGGCCAGACCCACCACCCGCAGGCACGCCGCCGCCAGGTCGTCGGCCACGCCCGGCCCGGGCGTCCCGTCGCGGCGCAGCGGGATGACGAGCTCCACGACCTGCAGGCACAGCGCCCCCAGCAGGTCGGGGTCGGGGGACTGCGGCGCGCTCGCGGCCGCGAGCCGCGTGTAGGCGGCCAGCAGCTCCGCGCGGTGGCGGCGGAAGCTGTCGAAGCCGGGCTGCTGCACCTCGTGCGCGGCGTACAGGGTCCCGACGTTGTGGGGTGCCCGCAGCAGCGTCGCGACGTCCACGCTGACCAGGGCGTGCAACGCCACCTCGGCCCGGTCCGCGCGGGCCTCGATCGCTGCGACCAGGTCGAGCGTCGGGCGGACCGAGTTCTCCAGCAGCTCCAGCAGGAGCTCGTCCTTGCCGGCGAAGTGGTAGTACAGCGACGCCTGCCGGATGCCGACGCGCTCCGCGATCGCGCGCGTCGACGTCCCGGCGTAGCCGAGCTGGGTGAACAGCTCCGCGGCCGCGTCGAGGATCTCGGCGCGGGGTTCGCGGGCGCCCTGAGGCGGTCCGCCGGTGCGGGCCGCCCGGGGGCGGCCCACGCTGGGTCGACCTCCTCGGGGCGGGGCTGCGTCGTCGCTGCTCACGAGGCCGATCCTGCCAGCCCGGCACCCGCCGGCCGGAGGTCGCCACCCGCCAGCGCCGCCCGCCAGCCGCCCGTCGCCGTGATGTCGCGCGCCCCCGCCAGCGCCGCCGGTTCGCAGAGGAACCCGGGGACCGTCCGGCCGTCGTCGAGGTCGACCGCGCCGACCGCCATGGGGTGCGGCAGCGCGGCGACGAAGGTCGCGAACCCCGCCGCGGGCAGGCGCCAGAGCTCCCCGGCGATGGCGGCGCCGTCGCCCGGGGTGCGCACCAGCCCGGGCTTCGGCGGCGTGGTGTCCAGGGCGTGCAGGCGGTAGTGCGGCGCCGTGGTCACGGCCTCGCCGAACGTCGCGCCCGCGGCCACCAGCTGGTGGTTCAGGGGCTGGCCCGTGAGGTGCGCGCCGACGACCACGAGGTCGAGCGTCGGCGCCGCGAGCCGGGTCGCCAGGTCGGCCAGCAGCCGGTCGTCGAAGGCGGCGCCCGTGAGCATCACCCCGAACGGCAGCCCGTCGACCGTCCCGGCCGGCACCGCCAGGGACGACAGGTCGAGGAGGTTCGCGAAGTTCGTGTACCGGCCGAGGCGGGCGTTGGCCCCCACCGGGTCGGCCGCGACCTCGGTGAGCGTCGGGTGCGACGTCGTCGTGGGGGTGAGCAGCGCCACCGTCCCGGCCAGGGCGGCGCGGCCGGCGACCCCGAGCCGCTCCAGCCGCTCGGTGTCGCGCAGCAGGTCGACGGCGGTGAACCGGGCCCCGCCCAGCACGATGCGCGCGACCACCGGGTCCAGGTCGGTGCCCACGAGCTCGGGGTGCGCCGCGACGTGGTCGCCGACGGCCGCGGTGCGCTCGGCCACGAAGGCGCCGTCGTAGAGCAGGGTCGCGGCCTCCAGCAGCGGGCTGATGTCGACCTCCACGACCTCGACGCCGCTGCGGCGCAAGCGGTCCACGGCCGCGGCGAACGCCTCGGCCCACCCGGGCGCGAGGTCGCGCAGGTGCCCGGGCGCGGGGACCGCCACGCGGGCCAGCGCCGAGGCGGGGCGGCCGCCCGCGTCCGGCCGGGCCAGCGGATCGACCCCGTCGACGCCGGTGAGCAGCTCCACCGTCCGCCGGGCCAGGGCGAGGTCCCGCGCGAACACCGTGACGCAGTCCAGGCTGCGGCACGCGGGCACGACGCCGGTCGTCGGCAGCAGCCCGCGCGTGGGCTTCACGCCGACGATGCCGTTGAGCGCGGCCGGGACGCGGCCGGACCCCGCGGTGTCGGTGCCGAGGGCCACGTCGACGAGGCCGAGGGCCACCGCCACGGCGGACCCGGAGCTGGACCCGCCCGAGATCCGGTCCGGGGCCCACGCGTTGCGGACCGCCCCGTGCGGGCTGCGGGTGCCGACGAGGCCCGTGGCGAACTGGTCGAGGTTCGTCTTGCCTAGCACCACCGCGCCCGCGGCCCGCAGCCGGGCGACGACGGTCGCGTCCGCCGCGGGGTCGTAGGCGTAGGAGGGAGCGCCCGCCGTGGTCGGCAGCCCCGCGACGTCGACGTTGTCCTTCACCGCGGCCACCAGCCCGGCCAGCGGCAGGTCCTCGCCGGCGGCGACCGCCGCGTCGACGGCCGCGGCCTCCGCGAGCGCGTCCTCGCGCTCGCGCAGCGCGATCCACACCTCGGGCCGGTCCGCCTCGGCGATCCGCGCGTAGGCGGCCCGCACGCGTTCGACGGCGTTCACGCGGCCGCCCCGATCGCGAGCAGGACCTGGCCGGGGGACACGGGCTGGCCCGGGCGCACGTACACCTCGAGCACCTCCCCGGACACGGGTGCGGTCATGGCCGTCTCCATCTTCATCGCCTCCAGGGCCAGCACGCGGTCGCCGCTGGCCACCCGGTCGCCCGCCGCGGCGCTGACCTGCCACACGGTCGAGGAGAACGGGGCCCGCACGGCCGTCGCACCGGCGGGCAGCTCCACCTGCGCGGGGGCCGGCGGCGGCGGGGGTTCGGGCTTGACGTCGAACTCCCCGGACGCGCGCCACCGGTCCTTCTCCGCCGCGAACGCCGCGGCCTGGGTGGCGCGGAACGCGGCGATCGAGGAGGCGTTCTCCGCGAGGAAGGCCTCGTGCGCGGCGAGCGCGAACGTGCCGTCCTCCGTCTCGAACTCCCCGCGGCCCGCGTCGGTCTCGGCGCGCAGCTCCAGCAGCTCCTCCGCCGAGACGGGGTACCACTCGATGCGGTCGAACGGGCGCAGCGCCCACGGGTCCCCCGTGAACAGCCCGCCGCGCCGGAACCGGTTCCACACCTGCACCGTGCGGCCGACGAACTGGTACCCGCCGGGGCCCTCCATGCCGTACACGCACAGGTAGGCGCCGCCGATGCCGACGGAGTTCTCCGCCGTCCACGTCCGGGCCGGGTTGTACTTCGTCGTCACCAGCCGGTGGCGCGGGTCCAGCGGCGTCGCCACGGGGGCCCCGAGGTAGACGTCGCCGAGGCCCAGGACGAGGTAGGAGGCGTCGAACACGGTGCGGTGCACGTCGTCGACGGAGTCCAGGCCGTTGATGCGCCGGATGAACTCGATGTTCGACGGCGTCCACGGGGCGTCGTCGCGCACGCCGGCGACGTAGCGCTCGATGGCCAGGCGCGTCGCCGGGTCGTCCCACGACAGGGGGAGCCGGACGCGGCGCGAGGGCACGACGAGCTCGGAGGTGACCGGCAGGTCCTCCTCCAGCTCGCGCAGCAGCCCGACGAGGGAGCTGGCGCGCACGACCGCGGGGTCGGTGTGCACCTGCAGGGAGCGGATCCCCGGGGTGACGTCGACGATCCCGGCCGGGGCGGCGGCCGCCAGCGCCTCCTGCAGGGCGTGCACCCGCATCCGGAGCCCGAGGTCGAGGACCTGCTCGCCGTACTCGACGAGGAGGTTGTCGTCGCCGTCGCGGCGGTAGGTCACCGCCGGGCGGCCCGGCGCGGGCGCGGTGCGGCCCAGCACGCCGTCGTCGCCGTCCCCGCCGGGTGCGGGGGGTGTCGGCGCGCCGCGGTGCGCGTCCAGGGCGGCGGCCGCGGCCTCGCGCACGGGGACGAAGCGCACCCGGTCTCCCGGGCGCAGCTGCCCGAGCTTCCACAGGTCGCCGCTGGCGACCACCGCGGGGCAGACGAAGCCCCCGAGGCTCGGCCCGTCGGGGCCCAGCACGATCGGGGTGTCGCCCGTGAAGTCGAGCGAGCCCACGGCGTAGGGGGTGTCGTGGATGTTCGAGGGGTGCAGCCCGGCCTCGCCGCCGTCCTCGCGCGCCCAGGCCGGGCGCGGCCCGATCAGCCGGACCCCCGTGCGCGCCGAGTTCAGGTGGACCTCGTAGTCGGTGGCGTACAGGACGTCCACGTCCTCGCGGGTGAAGAACTCCGGGGCCGCGTGCGGACCCTCGGTGACCGCGATCCGCCACGTGTCCGTCAGGTGCGGGCGGCGGTGCGCGGGCGTCGGGCCGCCGAGGCGGCTCAGCTGCGTGCCCGCGGGGAACGCCGGGTGGTCGGCGGCGGAGTCGGGGGAGCCGGGGCGCAGGACGTCGCCGACCTGCAGGGCGCGACCGCCGTGACCGCCGAAGCCGCCGAGGGTGAACGTCGAGGCACTGCCCAGGTAGGGCGGGACGTCGAACCCGCCGCGCACGGCGACCGCGAGGCGCAGCCCCGGGCCGGGCGCCGTGCCGATGGCCAGCACGCCGCCCGCGGGCACCTCGAGGGGTTCCCACATCGGCACGTCGGCGCCGTCGATGCTCACCGGCGCCGGGGCCCCGGTGACGCACACGACCGTCGCCGTGGAGAACCGCAGCGTCGGGCCGGTCGCCGTGACCTCCAGGCCCGGTGCGCCCTCGGGGTTGCCGACGGCCAGGTTCGCCTCGCGCAGCGACACCGGGTCCATGGGCCCCGACGGCGGCACGCCCACCTGCCAGTACCCCGTGCGGCCCGGCAGGTCCTGCACCGTGGTCATGGCCCCCGGGTCGAGGACGTCGACGCGGGGGTCGGGGTCCGTCGTGACGTCGAGGGTGGACGTGGAGTGCGTGGCCGAGCGCAGCGGCAGGTCGCCGACCTGGGCGCGCAGCAGGCCGAGGTTCGTCACGATGCCGTCGACGCGGCTCGCGGTGAGCGCCTCGTCGAGCAGGTCCAGCGCGCCCTCACGCGTCGGGGCGGTGGCGATCACCTTGGCCAGCAGCGGGTCGTAGGCCGCCGACACCTCGGTGCCCGTCTCCACCCAGCCGTCGACGCGCACCCCGGCGAGCTCGCCCGCGCCCTGGCCGGGGAACACCGCCCGCGTCACCAGCCCGGAGCTCGGGGTGCAGCCGCGGGCGGGGTCCTCGGCGTAGACGCGGGCCTCCACGGCGTGCCCGGTGGCGCGCCAGGTGCGGCCCAGCACGTCCTGCACCCCGGACGCCCCGTCGCGGGCCAGGCGCAGCATGGCCGCCACGAGGTCGACGCCGTAGGCGAGCTCGGTGACGGGGTGCTCGACCTGCAGGCGCGTGTTCACCTCGAGGAAGGCGGCCTCCTCGCGCACCGGGTCGTAGACGAACTCGACCGTGCCGGCCGAGCGGTAGCGCACCGAGGCCATGAGGTCGTGCGCGGTCGCGGCGATCTCCCGGCGCACGGCCGCCGGCAGCGCGGGGGCCGGGGCCTCCTCGACGACCTTCTGGTTGCGCCGCTGCAGCGAGCAGTCGCGGTCCCCGATCACGGCGATGCCGCCGAGGCCGTCGCCGAACACCTGCACCTCGACGTGGCGGGCGGGGCGCACGAGGCGCTCGAGGAACACCCCGGTGGAGGAGAAGCTCGCGGCCGCCTGCCGCACCACGCGGTCGTAGGCCTCGCGGACCTCGTGCTCGCTCGCGCAGGCCTGCATGCCGATCCCGCCGCCGCCGCCCGTGGCCTTGAGCATGACGGGCAGCCCGATCCGCACGGCGGCCTCGACGGCCTCCTCGGCGGAGGCCAGCAGTCCCGTGCCCGCGAGCATGGGCACGCCTGCGCGGCCCGCGAGCTCGCGGGCCGTGTGCTTGCTGCCGAAGGCGGTGATCTGCTCCGGGGTGGGGCCGACGAACGCCAGCCCCGCGGCCTCGACCGCGGCCGCGAACTCCACGTTCTCCGACAGGAACCCGTAGCCGGGGTGCACGGCACCGGCGCCGGTGGCCAGGGCCGCCTCGAGGACGGCGTCGGCGCGCAGGTAGGACTCGCGCGCCGCGGCCGGGCCGAGGCGGACGGCGGTGTCGGCCTCGCGCACGTGGGGGGCGGCCCGGTCGGCGTCGGAGAACACCGCGACGGTGCGCAGGCCGAGCTCGCGCGCCGAGCGCAGGACGCGGCGGGCGATCTCCCCGCGGTTGGCGACGAGGAGCGCGTCGAAGGCGGGCGGGGTGCTGGTCACGAGGTGGGCTCCGGGGCGGTCGTCGACGCGTCGGTCGTGGTGGTGCGGGGGCGGGTCACGAGCATCCGCAGCGGCGTCGGGTTGAACGCGTTGCAGGGGTTGTTGACCTGGGGGCAGTTCGACACGACCACGAGGACGTCCATCTCGGCCCGCACCGCGACCCGCTTGCCGGGGCCGGAGATGCCGTCGACGATGCCGAGCGAGCCGTCGGCCTCGACGGGGACGTTCATGAACCAGTTGAGGTTCGAGACGAGGTCGCGCGCCCCGAGGCCGTGCTTCGCGGCCTCGGCGAGGAAGTTCTCCCGGCAGCCGTGCTGGAACGCCGTGTGGTGGCCGTAGCGCAGGGTGTTGGACTCCTTGCCGCACGCGCCGCCGATGGTGTCCTGGCGGGCGACCTCGTTGCCCACCACCGTCATCAGCGGGGTCCCGAGGCCGCTGCGCAGCACGGTGCCCTGGCGCACGTAGGCGTTGCCCTGCCACGTGAGGGTGTCGGGGACGCTGTAGCGCTCGGTGGTGTCGTGGGCGTTGAACACGAGGCAGTCGGCCGACTGGTTGCCGCCGACGTCGACGATGGTGAGGACGTCGCCGGCCGAGACGACGGCCGACCAGGGAGCGCGGGGTGCGACGCGCTCGTCGAGGACGACGTCGCCGTCCACGAGGGGAGAACCCCAGTCGAGACGGCTGGTGCTGGTGGTGGTGGTCATGCGAGGCCCCGGGCTCCCAGGTGGTCGAGGGTGTTCAGGTAGGCCCGCCGGCGCTCCGGCGAGGCCGAGAACCGCGCGTCGGCGGGGGTGGTGGGCTGGGCGCGCCAGGCGTGCACGCGCAGCGGCCCGACGACGTAGTCCTCGCGCGGGTCCAGCGGGTGCGGGACGTTCGCGAGGAGCACCACGAGCGGCACCTCCGCGAGCAGGTCGACGCTCGCCCCGGGGCCCGCGGAACCCAGCCAGCGGAACCCACCGTCGGCCTCCACGCGCACGCCCTGGAAGAACGAGACGCTCGGCGGCAGGTCGCGCGGGCCGAGGCCGTGCTTGGCGGCCGCCAGCGTGAACAGCGCGCGCCCCGAGGGCGTCGGCCCCTCGGGGGCCGGGTCGCCGTGTCGGGCCCGGACCCACGCGTCCGACGACGTGCCGCAGAAGGCGTCGTGGTGGCCGGAGGTGTCGGCGACGACGGTGGCGAGGACTCGGCCCTCGCCGGACAGCAGCGGGTGCCCCTCGCCCAGGTAGGCCTGCCACGGGATCTTCTGGGTGTCGGCGACGTTCAGCCGCTCCCACGGCTCGAGCGCGGAGAACACCAGGACGTGCGCGCACGCGTCGCCCGTGACGTCCTCCAGCCGCAGCCGCGTCCCGCGGGCCAGGACCTTGTGGGTGTAACCGCCGGGGGCGACGGTCTCCGCCCACGTCAGCATCTCGGGGTCCACACCCGCGGGCGGGTGGGGGCTCGACGACGCCGGCACGTGGGGCATCCAGTCCGAGCGCAGGCCCTCCTGGGCGCGGGCGTCGGCGCGGGCCGCGAGGACGCTCGCGGTGTCGCGGGCCCCCGTCGCGGGGGAGGTGGGGGACGGGGCGGTCACGGGGCGCTCACCTCGGCGGGCTGGGGGGCGGGGACGGCCACGGCGCCGAGCACGATGGCCCCGCCGTGGCGGACGCGGTTGCGCCAGTGCACGAGGGCACCGACGACCAGCGAGGTCGCGATGAACAGCAGGGCGCTCCACTGCAGCCACCACGTGCCGCCGGTCAGGTCGTAGACGGCCGCCCGCGGCCACGCCAGGTTGACGACCATCACCGCCTGGAACAGCACGGCGACGGCGTTGACGGCGATCCCGGCGCGGCCCAGGGAGAACAGCGGCCGGCCGTCCTCGTCGGTGCGCCCGGCCGCGAAGCCGACGGCGTCCAGGCCGGCCTGCGGCGCGCGGGCCTGCCGGACGCGGGTGACGAGCAGGGGCAGCGTGACGCCCAGGTAGGCCAGGTAGAGCATCGCGATGCACAGGCTGGCCAGGGCGGTGAACACCGCGCTCTGGTTCCAGTTCACGGCCAGCGCGATCGCGGCGCCGACGCCGACGACGACGGACGTCGCGACGGGAGTGCCCGTGCGGGCGGACACCGCTCCGAGGACGCCCGAGAACGGCAGCGCGCGCTCGCGGGCCATCGAGAACATCATCCGCGAGCCCGACGTCTGCACCGCCAGGGTGCAGGCGAAGACCGCGACGGCGACCGCGACGAGGAGGATCCGCCCGCCCACGTCGCCCAGCCGCGTGGTCAGGACGCCGGCCAGGCCGCCCGAGGCGAGGGTGCCGTCGGTGAGGCTCGGCGCCGCGATCAGACCCGCGACGATGAGCAGCAGACCGCCCAGGCCCGAGAGGGTCAGGGCCCGCAGGATCGTGCGGGGGGTGGTGCGGCGCGGGGCGTGGGTCTCCTCGGAGAGCTCGCCGGCGGAGTCGAAGCCGACCATGACGTAGGCCGCCATGAGCGAGGACGCGAGCCACAGCGGGAGGTAGGTGCCGGGTGACGCGCCCTCGGTGGTGACGACGACGGCGGGGCTGCGCTCGGCGTGCGTGGCCAGCGCCACGACGAGGGCGACGACGCCGAGGATCTCGATGACCACCCCGACGCTGGTGAGCATGGCCATCAGGCGCACGCCGATGATGCTGATGACCGTCGTGACGACCAGGAGCAGCACGCCCAGGACGACGGCGTTCTGCGCGCCGGTCGCGCTCGTGGGGGAGGAGTCGGCACCGGACCCGCCGACGAGCTGGAAGCCGGACCAGATGGCGGGCAGCACGGCCTGCAGCGCGATGGCGGCGGTCGCGACGGTGAGGACCTGCCCGATCACCATGATCCAGCCGGTGAACCACCCGGTGTCCGTGCCCGCCAGGCGGGAGGACCACTGGAAGATGGCGCCGGAGATCGGGTAGCGGGCGGCGAGCTCGGCGAAGCACAGGGCGACGAGCAGCTGGCCGGCGAAGACCGCGGGCCAGGTCCAGAAGAACCCGGCGCCGCCGAAGCTGAACCCCAGGCCGAAGAGCTGGAACACGGTCGTGAGGATCGAGACGAACGAGAACCCCGCCGCGAACGACGCGAACGAGCCCACGCCGCGGTGCAGCCGCTGGTCGTAGCCGAACGTCGCGAGGTCGTGGTGGTCTCCCGGGCCGGTGGGGCTCGCGGGGGCGGGACGCGGTGCGGGAACGGTCATGGGGGGTGCCCTCGGTTCGGCCGGCGCTCCATACCTGTCGGGCGACAGGTATGGACCCAAGTCTCGCCAGGGGGGTGTTGCGTCCGTGTTTCCCGGTGGTGAAACCTGCGTTGCCGCGCCGGGGGCGACCACCGCGGTCCGCGTGCGCCCGAGCGGGCCGGACGGCGGCACTCTGCCCACTCCCGCGGGCCCCGGCTGGGCGCATGTGCCACCCGGTGGTCCCGATCGTGACCGGCCCGCGCGGCGCGGCGGTGTTGGAGCGCACCCGCGCATCCCCTAACGTCCTCCTCGCTGTGCGCGCCTCGCGCAGCGCAGGACCTCCGCTGGAGAAGAGAACGAGGACGCCGATGCCCGAGTCGCTGAAGCCCGAGACGACGCAGCCGACCCGACCCACCCGACGCGCATTCACCCTCGCGTCCCTGTCGGTGGCCGCCCTGGCCACCGCGAGCGCGTGCGCCGAGAGCGAGCGCGAGAGCGGGAGCGGGGAGAGCAGCAGCAGCGGCGGCGGCAGCGAGGTCGACACCTTCGTCTTCGGCGGCTCGGCCGACCCGGACTCCCTGGACCCGACGTTCGCCTCCGACGGCGAGACCTTCCGCGTCAGCCGGCAGATCTTCGAGGGCCTGATCTCGACCAAGCCCGGCACCACCGAGCTCGCCCCCGGGCTGGCCACGAAGTGGGACGCCTCCGAGGACGGCCTGAGCTACACGTTCACGCTGCAGGAGGGCGTCACCTTCTCCAACGGCAAGCCGTTCGACGCCGCGGCCGTCGTCGCGAACTTCGAGCGCTGGTACAACCTGCGCGGCCTCGCCCAAGGCGAGGACCTCGCGTACTACTACCGCTCCATCTTCCGCGGCTTCAAGATCAACGACGACCCCGCGCTGACCACCAGCCTCTACGCGGGCTCGACCGCCAACCCCGACGGCACCGTGACGGTCAACCTCACGAGCCCCTTCGCCGGGTTCCTCGCCTCGCTGACCCTGCCCGCGTTCGGCATGCAGGAGACGGGCGCCGTCGAGGCCGGTGGCGGCAACGGCACCGACGGCAGCGACCCCCGCCAGAGCGCGTACGCCACGACCGGCCCGGTCGGCACCGGCCCGTTCGTGTTCAGCGCGTGGGAGCGCGGCCAGCAGCTCACGCTGAAGCGCAACGACACCTACTGGGGCGAGAAGGCGAAGGTCGCCACGGCCATCGTCCGCTTCATCTCCGACGGCACCGCCCGCCGCCAGGCCCTGCAGAACGGCGACATCGACGGCTACGACCTCGTCGCCCCCGCCGACGTCGAGACGCTCAAGAGCGGCGACTTCCAGGTCCAGAACCGCCCGGCGTTCAACATCCTCTACCTGGGCATCAACCAGGCGGCCCCGGGCCTGGGCGACCTCAAGGTCCGCCAGGCGATCGCCCACGCGATCGACAAGGACGCCGTCGTGAAGAACTCCCTGCCCGAGGGCACGAAGGCCGCCACGCAGTTCGTGCCGGACAACGTCATCGGCTACAACAAGGACGTCACGACCTACGCGTACGACCCGGACGCGGCCAAGAAGCTGCTCGCCGAGGCGGGTCAGGCGAGCCTCGCCCTGAAGTTCAACTACCCGACCGGCGTCTCGCGGCCCTACATGCCGAACCCGGAGACGATCTACAAGGCGATCTCCAGCCAGCTCACGGCCGTCGGGATCCAGATCACCCCCGTCGCGGAGCAGTGGAACCCCAACTACCTGGGCACCGTGCAGGGCGGGGCGGACCACGGCGTCCACCTGCTCGGCTGGACCGGCGACTACAACGACCCCGACAACTTCGTCGGCGTGTTCTTCGGCGCGCAGACGAACGAGTGGGGCTTCAACGACCAGGGCCTGTTCGATGCCCTGGCCAAGGCGCGCACGGCGACCAGCGAGGACGCCCAGGTCAGCGCCTACGAGGACATCAACGAGCAGATCATGACGCTGCTGCCGGGCATCCCGATCGCCAGCCCGGTGCCGTCGCTGGCCTTCGCGCCCGGGGTCGACGGCTACACCGCCAGCCCCGTCCAGGACGAGGTCTGGAACCTCGTCTCGGTGAGCAAGGACAGCTGATGACGGGTGCCGGACGACGGCGCGTGCCGTCGCGTGGACCCGCCGGGAACGGGGCGCGAGGGTGCTGACGCTGATCGTCCGGCGCCTCGGGCTGCTCGTGCTCGTCCTGTTCGGGTTGTCCCTGCTGCTGTTCGCGTGGGTCCGGGCCCTGCCCGGCGACCCGGCGCGGGCCCTGCTGGGGGAGAAGGCGACCCCCGCGGGGATCGCCGAGATCACCGCCCGGTACGGCTTCGACCGGCCCGTGTGGCAGCAGTACCTGACCTACCTCGGCCGGCTGCTGCGCGGGGACTTCGGGGCCTCGATCAACACCGGGGAACCGGTGCTGTCGACGTTCGCGCAGCGCTTCCCCGCGACCATCGAGCTGGCGGTCGCGGCCCTCCTGCTCGCCGTCGTCGTCGGGGTGCCCCTGGGCTACCTCGCGGCGCGGCGGCGCGGGGGGCTGCTCGACAACCTCGCCGTCGGCGGCTCGCTGCTCGGCGTCGTCGTGCCCGTGTTCTTCCTCGCGGTGCTGCTGAAGTACGTGCTGTCGATCTGGCTGGGCTGGTTCCCGACGTCGGGCCGTCAGGACGCCCGCATCGACGCGACCCACATCACGGGGTTCTACGTCCTGGACGGCCTGCTGACGCGGGAGTGGGACGCGTCCTGGGACGCGCTGAAGCACCTGGTGCTGCCCGCGCTGGCCCTGGGGTCCATCCCGCTCGCGATCATCGTGCGGATCACGCGGGCGTCCGTGCTCGAGGTGCTGTCGGAGGACCACGTCCGCACGGCCCGCGCCAAGGGCCTCGCCCGCGGCGTCATCAGCCGGCGCCACATCCTGCGCAACGCCCTGCTGCCCGTGTCGACGACGCTGGGCCTGCAGGCCGGGGCGCTGCTGTCCGGGGCGGTCCTCACCGAGACGGTGTTCTCCATCAACGGCATCGGCAGCTACCTGTTCGACGCCGTCAACCAGCTCGACTACCCGGTCCTCCAGGGGTTCATCCTGTTCATCGCCCTCGTCTACGCCCTCGTCAACCTCGTGGTCGACGTCAGCTACGGCGTCATCGACCCCCGGGTGCGCGTCTCGTGAGCGCTCTCGACGCGATCGCGCCCCCGCCCTCGCCCACGGCCGAACCCACGGGCGAGGCCGGGCTCGGGCCCTGGGCCGCGGCCTGGCGGCGGCTGCGCCGCAACCCCTCCGGCATCGTCGGGGCGGTCGTCGTGGGGCTGTTCGTCCTCGTGGCGGTGCTCGCGCCGCTGCTCGCGCCCTACCAGCCGGCCACCGGTGAGTGGTTCGGCGAGGTCACGCCCACCGCGGTGCCCGGGCCGAGCGCCGACCACGTCCTCGGGCTGGACTCCTTCGGCTCCGACCTGCTGACGCAGCTGCTCTACGGCGCCCGCTCGTCCCTGGTCATCGGCGTGGTCTCCACGGCCGTGGGGCTCGCGGTCGGGGCGGTGCTCGGCATCCTCGCCGGCGGCCTCGGCGGCTGGGTCGACACCCTCGTCATGCGGATCGTCGACATCCTGCTGTCCATCCCGTCGCTGCTGCTCGCCGTCAGCGTCGCCGCCGTCCTCGGGCGCGGCCAGTGGTCGATCATGCTGGCCATCTCCGCGGCGCAGGTGCCGATCTTCGCGCGGCTGCTGCGGGCCTCGCTGCTCGCGCAGCGCGGCCAGGACTACGTCGTCGCGCTGCGCTCCCTCGGCCTGCGCCAGCGGCGCATCGTCGTCGGGCACATGCTGCCCAACTCCCTGGGCCCCGTCCTGGTCCAGGCCACCCTGGTGCTGGCCACGGCCGTCATCGAGGTCGCGGCCCTGTCCTTCCTGGGCCTCGGCGCGGCCGACCCGGCCGTCGCGGAGTGGGGACGCATGCTCGTCACCGCGCAGGACCGCCTCGAGCAGGCGCCCCAGCTCGCCCTCTACCCCGGTCTCGCGATCGCCGTCACCGCGCTGGGGTTCACCCTGCTCGGCGAGGCGCTGCGCGAGGCCCTCGACCCCCGGAGCGACCGGTGAGCCCCTCCCTGCTCGAGGTCGAGGACCTGCGCGTGACGTTCTCGCGCCGCGGGCAGCCCTCGACCACCGCCGTCGACGGCGTCTCCTTCTCCGTGGACGCGGGCGAGGTCGTCGGCCTCGTCGGCGAGTCCGGCTGCGGCAAGTCCGTCACGTCCCTGGCGGTGATGGGGCTGCTGCCGTCGCGGGGCACCACGGTCACCGGCTCGGTGCGCTTCGACGGCACCGACCTGCTGACCATGGCGCCGGGTCAGCTCGCGAGCCGCCGCGGCAAGGACCTGGCCATGGTGTTCCAGGACCCGATGACCTCGCTGAACCCCGTCCTGACCCTGGGGCGCCAGCTCACCGAGGTCCTGCGCGCGCACACCGACCTCGACCGAGCGGCGCGCAAGGCGGAGGCGCTGGACCTGCTCGGCCGGGTCGGCATCCCCGACCCGCGGCGGCGGCTGGGGGAGTACCCCCACCAGCTCTCCGGCGGCATGCGCCAGCGCGTGCTCATCGCGATCGCGCTGGCCTGCAGCCCGCGGCTGATCATCGCCGACGAGCCGACGACGGCCCTCGACGTCACCATCCAGGCGCAGGTCCTGGACCTGCTGACGACGCTGGTGCGGGAGTCGGGGACCGCGATGGTCCTCATCACCCACGACCTCGGCGTCGTCGCCGGCACGTGCGACCGGGTCAACGTCCTGTACGCGGGGCGCGTGGTGGAGTCCGCGAGCCGCCACGACCTCTTCGCCCGGCCGCGGCACCGCTACACCTCGGGCCTGCTCGCCGCCGTCCCCCGCGTCGACGCCCCCGAGGGCTCGCCGCTGCAGCCCGTCCCCGGCTCGGTGCGCGACCGCCTGGAGTGGGACGCGGGCTGCGCGTTCCTGCCGCGCTGCGGCCGCGGCGACGACGCGTGCCGCACGGGCGGCATCCCGCTCGCCCCGACCGCCACCGACCTCGCCCTGAGCCCCGGGAACCCCGACCACGAGGCACGCTGCGTGCACCCCGCTGGAGCGACGACATGACCGCACGACCGCGCGACGCCGCGGACGGCCCCCTCCTGCAGGTGCGCGGCCTGGAGGTCCACTACCCGATCCGCTCGGGCCTGCTCAAGCGCACCGTCGGGGCCGTGCAGGCCGTCGACGGCGTCGACCTCGACGTCGAGCGCGGCACCACCTACGGCCTGGTGGGGGAGTCCGGCTGCGGGAAGTCCACGCTCGGGCGCGCCGTCCTGCGCCTGACGGAGCCCACGGGGGGCTCCGTCCGCATCGCGGGCGAAGACGTGCGCGCCATGGGCCCCGAGGCGCTGCGCCGCGCCCGCCGGCAGATGCAGATGGTCTTCCAGGACCCGCTGGCGAGCCTGGACCCCCGCCAGAGCGTCGAGAGCGCCCTGGTGGAGCCGCTGCGCGTGCACGGCATCGAGGGCGGGCCGTCGGCGTGGCGCACCCGCGTGCGCGGCCTGCTCGACCGCGTCGGGCTGCCCGCGGGCGCGGGCGCCAAGTACCCCCACGAGTTCTCCGGGGGCCAGCGCCAGCGCGTCGGCATCGCCCGCGCGCTCGTCCTGGACCCCGACCTGCTCGTGGCCGACGAGCCCGTCTCGGCGCTCGACGTGTCGGTGCAGGCGCAGGTCCTCGTGCTGCTGCAGGAGCTGCAGGCCGACCTGGGCCTGACCTACCTCGTCATCGCCCACGACCTCGCCGTCGTCAAGCACATGAGCACGACCGTCGGCGTCATGTACCTGGGCGGGATCGTCGAGGAGGGCCCCTCCGCGCAGCTGTACGCGCGGCCGCTGCACCCCTACACGCGGGCCCTGCTCTCCGCGGCCCCCGTGCCCGACCCCGAGGCCGAGGCCACCCGCGAGCGGATCCTGCTGCGCGGCGACCTGCCCAGCCCCGCGGACCCCCCGTCGGGCTGCCGCTTCCGCACCCGCTGCCCGTGGGTGCAGCCGACGCGCTGCGCCGACGAGCGTCCCGCGCTGCGGGTCGTCGCCGGTCACTCGACGGCGCAGCGGGTCGCGTGCCACTGGGCCGAGGAGATCGAGGCCGGGACCGTCTCCCGCGCCGACGCGGCGTGAGGCACCGCGCGGCGCGGGCCGGCGGCCCGACCCCGCCGTTGCCCGCGCCGTCGCCCTGTCGCTAGGTTGCCGCCACACCCTCTCCACCCCTGCGCGCCCGTTCCGCTGCCCGTGAAGGACCACCCCGAGGTGACACCGTGGCTCTGCCTCCCCTGACCGCCGAACAGCGCGCCGCCGCACTGGAGAAGGCGGCCGCCGCCCGGCGGGAGCGTGCCGAGGTCAAGAACCGCCTCAAGTACGCGGGCGGCAGCCTCGAGGAGGTCATCCGCGACGGCCAGGAGAACGAGGTCCTCGGCAAGATGAAGGTCTCGGCGCTGCTGGAGTCGCTGCCCAACGTCGGCAAGGTCCGCGCGAAGCAGATCATGACGGAGATCGGCATCTCCGAGTCGCGCCGCGTGCGCGGCCTCGGCGCCCACCAGATCGCGGCCCTCGTGGACCGGTTCGGGTCCGCGCGCACGGCCGCCACGGCGAACGGGAGCGCGTCCTGAGCCCCGCCACCCCGCCCCCGACGACGCCCGTGACGATGCCGTCCCGGCTGACCGTCCTCGCCGGCCCCACCGCCGTCGGCAAGGGCACCGTGTCCGCGGACCTGCGGGCCCGCTACCCCGACGTGTGGATCTCCGTCTCCGTCACCACCCGGGCGCAGCGGCCCGGCGAGGTCGACGGGGTGCACTACCACTTCCTCAGCGAGGAGGCCTTCGACGAGCTCGTCGAGCGCGGCGAGCTGCTGGAGTGGGCCCGCGTGCACGGCCGGCACCGCTACGGCACGCCCCGCGGGCCCGTCGAGGCCGTCGTGGCCGAGGGGCGCGCGGCGCTGCTGGAGATCGACCTGGCCGGGGCGCGGCAGGTCCGCGAGGCCATGCCGAACGCGGGCTTCGTCTTCCTGGCCCCGCCCAGCTGGGACGAGCTGGTCCGCCGGCTCGTCGGCCGGGGCACCGAGACGCCCGAGGAGCGCGAGCGCCGCCTCGCCACGGCCCGCGAGGAGCTGGCCGCGGAGGACGAGTTCGACGTGAGCATCGTCAACGACGACGTCCGGCGCGCGACCGACGAGCTCGTCGGCTGGATGGGCCTGCCCGTCGCCTGAGCGCCGCGCGCCCGGCGGGCTCGTACTATGGAGCCGTCTGCCCGCCGCCCGAGAGGTCGCGGCGGGCTCGCGCACCACCCCCGATCCACCCCCTACACCGAGGAGCCACCGTGGCTGGAACAGTCGCAGCGCCCGAGGGCATCACCAACCCGCCCATCGACGAGCTGCTGGCCAACGCCAGCGACTCCAAGTACGCCCTGGTCATCTACGCGGCCAAGCGCGCGCGCCAGATCAACGCCTACTACTCCCAGCTGGGCGAGGGCCTGCTCGAGTACGTCGGCCCGCTCGTGGAGACCCACGTGCAGGAGAAGGCCCTGTCCGTCTCCCTGCGCGAGATCAACTCCGGGCTGCTGACGTCGGAGCCCCTCGAGCAGTGAGCAGCCGTCACCTGTGAACACCGTCGGGGACGCCGCTGACCGTCCGCGGGTCGTCCTCGGCGTCGCCGGTGGCATCGCCGCCTACAAGGCGGCGCTGCTGCTGCGCGAGCTCGCAGAGACCGGGCACGACGTCACCGTCGTGCCCACCGCGGCGTCGGAGCACTTCGTCGGGCGCGCGACGTGGGAGGCCCTCTCGGGCCACCCCGTCGCCACCGACGTCTGGTCCGGCGCCGTCGACGTCCCGCACGTGCGGCTCGGCCGCCACGCCGACCTCGTCGTCGTCGCGCCCGCCACGGCCGACCTCCTGGCCCGCGCCGCCCACGGCCTGGCCGACGACCTCCTGACCAACGTCCTGCTGACGGCCACCTGCCCCGTGCTGCTGGTGCCCGCCATGCACACCGAGATGTGGCTGCACGCCGCGACGCAGGCCAACGTCGCCCTGCTGCGCTCGCGCGGCGTGACCGTGCTGGAGCCGGCCTCGGGCCGCCTGACGGGCGCCGACTCCGGCCCCGGGCGCCTGCCCGAGCCCGCCGACATCGCCGCGGCCTGCCGCCGCCTGCTCGTCGGCGGGTCCCGCGGCCGCGACCTCGAGGGCCGCACCGTCGTGGTCTCCGCGGGCGGCACCCGCGAGCCGCTGGACCCCGTGCGCTTCCTCGGCAACCGCTCCTCGGGCCGCCAGGGCGTGGCGCTGGCCGCCGCGGCCGCCGCCCGCGGGGCGCGCGTGACGCTGGTCGCCGCGCACGTCGAGGTCCCCGCGCCCGCGGCCGTGGACGTCGTCCACGTCGGCACGGCGCGGGAGCTGCGCGACGCCGTGCGCGCGCACGCCGCGGGCGCCGACGTCGTGGTCATGGCCGCCGCGGTCGCCGACTTCCGGCCCGCCACCCGCGCCGACGCCAAGATCAAGAAGACCGACGACCCCGGCCAGGACCCCGTGGTCGTGCTGCAGCGCAACCCCGACGTGCTCGCCGAGCTCGTCGCCGAGCGCACCGGTGCGGCCCCGCTGCTCGTCGGCTTCGCCGCCGAGACGGGCGACGCGAGCGGCAGCGTCCTGGAGCACGGGCGCGCCAAGCTGGCCCGCAAGGGCTGCGACCTGCTGGTGCTGAACGAGGTGGGGGAGACCAAGGGCTTCGCCACCCCCACCAACGCCGTGACGATCCTCGGCGCCGACGGCGGCGAGCAGGTCGTGCCCGAGGCCGCCAAGGACGTGGTCGCCGACGTGGTGTGGGACGCCGTCGTGCCTATGCTGACTCCCGCTCGCCCCGCGCCGACCCCGGCGCCTCCCCCCGAGACTGGAGCCCCGTGACCTCCCCGCTGCGCCTGTTCACGTCCGAGTCGGTCACGGAAGGACACCCGGACAAGATCTGCGACCAGATCTCCGACGGCGTCCTCGACGCGCTGCTGCGCCAGGACCCGAGGAGCCGGGTCGCGGTCGAGACGATGGTGACGACGGGTCTCGTGCACGTCGCGGGCGAGGTGACCACCGAGGCCTACGCCGACATCCCCACCATCGTGCGCGAGACCCTGCTCGGCATCGGCTACGACTCCTCCGCCAAGGGCTTCGACGGCACGACGTGCGGCGTCGAGGTGTCGATCGGCTCGCAATCGCCGGACATCGCGCAGGGCGTGGACTCCGCGTGGGAGAACCGCCAGGCCGGCCACGCCGCGGATCCGCTGGACCTGCAGGGCGCGGGCGACCAGGGCCTGATGTTCGGCTACGCCTGCACCGACACCCCCGAGCTCATGCCGCTGCCGATCCACCTGGCGCACCGGCTCTCGCAGCGGCTGTCGGAGGCCCGCAAGAAGGGCGAGGTGCCCTACCTGCGTCCCGACGGGAAGACCCAGGTCACCATCGGCTACGACGGCGACCGCCCCGTGCGGCTGGACACGGTCGTGCTCTCCACGCAGCACGAGCCCGACGTCGACCTGGTCCGGACGCTGACGCCGGACGTGCGCCGCCACGTCATCGAGCCGGTGCTCGAGGGCCTCGACCTCGACACCTCCGACATCCGGCTGCTCGTGAACCCCACGGGCCGCTTCGAGATCGGTGGCCCGATGGGCGACGCGGGCCTGACGGGCCGCAAGATCATCGTCGACACCTACGGCGGCATGGCCCGCCACGGCGGCGGTGCCTTCTCGGGCAAGGACCCGTCGAAGGTCGACCGCTCCGCCGCCTACGCCATGCGCTGGGTCGCCAAGAACGTCGTCGCCGCGGGCCTCGCGAGCCGCTGCGAGGTGCAGGTCGCCTACGCCATCGGCAAGGCGCAGCCCGTCGGCCTCTACGTCGAGACCTTCGGCACCGAGACGGTCGACCGGGTCCGCATCGAGGCCGCGATCCGCGAGGTCTTCGACCTGCGCCCGGCCGCGATCGTGCGCGACCTCGACCTGCTGCGCCCGATCTACGCGCAGACCTCCGCCTACGGCCACTTCGGCCGCGAGCTGCCCGACTTCACGTGGGAGCGGACCGACCGCGTCGAGGGCCTGCGGTCCGTCGCGGGCTCCTGAGCGAGGCGCCCCCCACGCTGGACGGCCTGCCCGCGCCCGTCCCCGGCGAGAAGGCGGTCAAGCGGGCGGGCCGGCGGACCCCGGCGAAGAAGGCCCGCGGGCCCGTCGAGGGTGTCGCCGAGCAGGACCCGGTGGCGCGCGTGCTGGTCACGGTGCCGCTGCCGCACCTGGACCGCGCCTTCGACTACCTCGTCCCGGCGTCCATGGCGGCCGCCGCGCAGCCCGGGACCCTGGTCCGGGTGCCGTTCGCCGGCAGCGACGTCGAGGGCTTCGTCCTGGAGCGCCTCGCCGAGAGCGAGCACCCGGGCCGCCTCGCGCGGCTGCGCCGGGTCGTCTCCGACGTCCCCGTGCTCACCCCGCAGGTCCTGGAGCTCGCCCGCCGGGTCGCCGCGCGCTACGCGGGGACGCTCGCCGACGTCGTGCGCCTGGCCGTGCCCGGCCGGCATGCGGGCGCCGAGACCGCCGTCCTCGCCGAGGACCCCGCGCCCGAGCGCCCCGCTGCGACGCTCGGCGACGACCTCGCGGGCTGGGAGCTGCACTCGGCGGGCCGCGCGTTCCTGCAGCACACCGCGGCCGGGTCCTCCCCGCGCGCGGTGGCGACGTCCGCGCCCGGGACCGACCCCGTCGAGCTGCTCGCCGTCGCGGCGCTGGCGTGCCTGGCCTCAGGCCGCAGCGCACTGCTCGTCGTGCCCGACCACCGCGACCTCGACCGCCTCGACGCGGCGCTGACCCGGCGGCTGCCGCCCGGGACCCACGTGCGCCTGGAGGCCGACGCCGGCCCCGCGGCCCGCTGGTCCGCGTTCCTGCGGGCCCTCACCGGCCGGGCCCGCGTCGTCGCCGGGACCCGCGCCGCGGCGCTCGCCCCCGTGCCGGGCCTCGGGCTCGTCGCGGTGCTCGACGACGGCGACGACTCCCACGCCGAGCAGCGCGCGCCCTACCCGCACGCCCGCGAGGTGGCCGTGCTGCGCGCCGAGCAGGACGGCGCCGCGGCGCTCCTGCTCGGCACCACCCGGACCGCCGAGGGGCAGCTGCTGCTGGAGAGCGGCTGGGCCCGCGCCGTCGTGGCCTCGCGCGACGCGGTCCGCGCCCGGATGCCCCGCGTCACCGTCGCGGGCACGTCCGGCCCGAACGCCCAGGACCCGCTGGCGGCCGCGGCCCGGCTGCCCAGCGACGGCTGGCGCGTGGTGCGCGAGGCGCTGCAGCACGGCCCCGTCCTCGTCCAGGTCCCGCGCACCGGCTACGTGCCCGTGCTGGCCTGCCAGCGCTGCCGCGAACCCGCGCGGTGCACGGCGTGCGCGGGGCCGCTGTCGGTGGCCGGGCGCTCCGAGACCGCGAGCTGCCGCTGGTGCGGGCGGCTCGCGACGGGCTGGACGTGCCCGGTGTGCGGCGACGACCGCTTCCGCGCGATGGTCACGGGCGCGCACCGCACGGCCGAGGAGCTCGGCCGGGCCTTCCCGGGCGTCGGCGTGCGCACCTCCGGCGGGTCCCGCGTGCTGGACACCGTGGCCGCCGAGCCGGCGCTGGTCGTCTGCACACCCGGCGCCGAGCCGGTCGCCGCGGGCGGCTACGCGGCCGCGCTGCTCCTGGACGGCTGGGCCCTGCTCGGGCGCCCCGACCTGCGCGCGCAGGAGGAGGCGCTGCGCCGCTGGATCACCGCCGCCTCGCTCGTGCGCAGCGCCCGCGAGGGCGGCACCGTCGTCGTGGTCGCCGACCCGCAGGCCGCGGCCGTGCAGGCCCTCGTGCGCTGGGACCCGCCGACCTTCGCCGAGCGCGAGCTCGCCGCCCGCGCCGAACTCGGGCTGCCGCCGTCGTCGCGGATGGCCGGCTTCATCGGCACCGACGCCGACGTCCGCGCCGCCGTCGCCGACCTGCGCTCGCCCGCGTCGGCGCGCGTGCTCGGCCCCGTGCCCGTCACGGCCCGCGGCGGCGAGGAGCTCGTGCGGACGCTCGTCGCCGTGCCGCTGGCCGAGGGGCCCGCGCTGACCACGGCCGTGCGCGAGCTCGTCGCCGGCCGCAGCGTCCGCAAGCTGCCGCCCGTGCGGGTGCGGGTCGACCCGCCCGACATCGGCTGAGCTCAGAGGTCGCGGGTCGTGCGCTCCACGACGGTCGGCTGCGCGGCGCGCACGGTCGTGCTGGTGCGGCGGCGCGGGGCGAAGAACGCGAACTCGAGGATGATCCCGAGGACGCCGACGGCGAGCAGGATGTAGCCGACCACCTTGAGGTCGATGCCGCTGATGCTGACGTTCACGGCGAAGGCGAGGATCGCCCCGAGGGCGATGAGGAAGATGCTGGATCCGAGGCGCATGGACCCAGCGTGGGCCCCGGCGTGGGCGCGGGGGTGCTCCCCGTGATCTCGTCACCCGTTCGCCGCGGTACGCGACCCGGCTGCCGCACCGGGTGGGGCCGCGGGAGACCGCGGGGGCGGGTGCGCTTCGATGACCGCGTGGACCCTCGAGGAGCAAGCGCACCCGGACGACGGATCGCCTGGATCGACGCCACCGCGGGCGTCGCCGGCGACATGCTGCTGGGCGCCCTCCTGGACGCCGGGGCGGACCTGGACCGGGTCCGCGCAGCCGTGGACGCCGTCGTCCCCCGGGCCGTCGCGCTGCGCACCGCGCCCGTCACCCGGGCGGGGCTGCGCGCCCTCAAGCTCGACGTCGACGTCCTGGAGGCCGACTCCCCGCACCGGCACTGGTCGGGCATCCGGGAGCGGCTCGTCGCGGCGGACCTCGACGCGGGCGTGCGCGAGCGGGCGCTCGCGGTGTTCACCCGGCTCGCCGAGGCCGAGGGCCGCGTGCACGGCATCCCCGCCGAGGACGTGCACTTCCACGAGGTCGGCTCGCTCGACTCCATCGCGGACGTCGTGGGGGTGTGCGCGGCGCTGGTCGACCTCGGCGTCGAGGACTTGCGGGCCTCGGCGGTCGCGGTCGGCTCGGGCACCGTGCGGGCCGCGCACGGCACCCTGCCCGTCCCGCCGCCGGCCGTGGTCGAGCTGTCGCGCGGCTGGGAGGTCTTCGCGGGCGGGACGGGGGAGCTGGCCACCCCGACGGGCATCGCGCTCGTCACGACCCTCGCGGAGGGGCCGGTGCCGCTGCCGCGCCTCGTGGTCGAGGCCGCCGGGTCCGGCGCCGGGACGCGCGACCCCGCCGAGCGGGCCAACGTCGTGCGGGTCGTCCTGGGCCGGGCTGCTGACGCGGCGCCCGTCCAGGACGCCGTCCTGCTCGCCGCCACCGTCGACGACCTGGACCCCCGCGTGTGGCCGGAGGTCCTGCGCGAGCTGCTGGCCGCGGGCGCGCTCGACGCGTGGCTGACCCCCGTCCTCATGAAGAAGGGCCGCCCGGGCCACACGCTGGAGGTCCTCGCGGCCCCCGACCGCGCCGACGCCCTCTCCGACGCCGTGCTCCGCCACACCAGCACGCTCGGGGTCCGGCGCAGCCCCGTCACGCGCGACGTCCTGGACCGCGACCACCACGCGGTCGACGTCGACGGGCACACCGTCCGCATCAAGGTCGGCCACCGCGGCGGGCTCGTCGTGCAGGCCATGCCCGAGTTCGAGGACGTCGTCGCGCTCGCCCGCGCCCGGGGGACGGCGGTGCAGGACGCCCTGCTCGCCGCCCACGCGGCCGCGGTCTCGGCGGGTCTCGTGCCCGGGGCCACCTGGGCCTGAGCGTCCGCCCGCCGCGGCGCCGGCAGCGGGTCGTCAGCCGGGGGAGTACCGCGCGATCTGGGCGGCCAGGTGGCCTGCGCCGTAGCCGTTGTCGATGTTCACGACGGCGACCCCGGGGCTGCAGGACGACAGCATCGTCAGCAGCGGGGCGACCCCGCCGAACGCGGCGCCGTAGCCGACCGACGTCGGGACCGCGACGACGGGCGCCTCGACGAGACCCGCGACGACGCTGGGCAGCGCGCCGTCCATGCCCGCCGCGACGACGACGACCTGCGCCGAGCGCAGCAGGTCCAGGTGACCCAGGACGCGGTGCAGCCCGGCGACGCCCACGTCCACGACCTCGACGACCTCGCGGCCCAGGTGGCGGGCCGTGAGCGCGGCCTCGCGGGCCACGGGCAGGTCAGAGGTCCCCGCGCAGGCGACCACGACCAGGCCGCCCGTCGCGGGCGGGGGTTCCGCGGGCCAGGCCACGAGCCGCGCGAGGCGGTCGGAGGCCGCGTCCGGCAGCACCTCGGCCAGGGCGTCGGCCTGCTCGGGCGACACCCGGGTGAACAGCGTGCGCGCGCCGCGCTCGCGCAGGTCGAGGGCGATGGCCCGCACCTGCTCGACGGTCTTGGGTTCGCACAGGACGGCCTCGGCCAGGCCGCCGCGCCGGGCGGCGCGGTCGTGGTCGAGGTCGGCGAACGCCGCCAGGGGTTCCGCCGGGCTCCACGACCCGGCGCGGGGCTCAGGCGCCACGCACGCCCACCAGCGGGAGGGTGAACGCGCCGGACTGGATGCCCGCGAGGTCGAGCGCGACGAACCGGAAACCCGCGGAGCGCACGGCCCGCAGGGCGTCCTCGCGCAGCTCCTCGCCCACCACGCGGGCGATGTCCGCGACGGGGACCTCCAGGCGGGCGATGTCGCCGTGGTGGCGGACCCGGACGTCGCCCAGGCCCAGGGCCCGCAACCCCGACTCGGCCGCGTCGACCTGCGCGAGCTTCTCGGGCGTCACCTCGCTGAAGTGCGGGATGCGCGAGGCGAGGCAGGGCGCCGCGGGCTTCTCCGCGTTGGGCAGGCCGAGCTCGCGCGCGAACCGCCGCACCTGCGCCTTGTCCACGCCCGCGTCGGCGAGCGGGCGCAGGACGGCGTGCTCGGTGGCCGCGCGCGACCCCGGGCGGTCGGGGCGGCGGGCGTCGTCCGCGTTCTCCCCGTAGGCGACCGCGCTCAGCCCGTGCGCCGCGACGACGTCGCGGTCGATGGTCGCGAACAGCTCGTCCTTGCAGAAGAAGCAGCGGTCCGGGCCGTTGCGGCGGTAGTCCGGGTTCTCGCCCTCGCGGGTCACGAGCTCCACCAGCGGCGCCCCCGCGACGCGCGCGACGTCGTGCGCCGCAGCGCGTTCGTCGACGGCGAGGCTGGGGGAGACCCCGAGCAGCGCGACCACCCGCGCGGGCCCGAGGGCCCGCACGGCGACGGCGAGCAGGACGGAGGAGTCCACGCCGCCCGAGAACGCGACCCCGAGCCGGCCGGTGGGCACGGCGGAGCGCACCCTCGCGACGAGGTCGTCGAGGACCGCGGTGTCGGCAGCCTCCATCAGATGGAGTTGATGAACGGCGAGGAGTACTCCGGGTCGGCGAGCAGCGCCGTCTCGGCCTCGTCCGCGGGGATCCGGTCGCCCTCGCCCGCGAGGATCATCCCGAGCAGCCGCACGTCGCCCGCGGTGGCGAGCCCGGTGACCTCGGGGTGGGAGAGCACCCACGAGACGGCCGCGCGGATGCGCTCGGCGTCGTCGTACGGCTCGTACCAGGTCGTGTAGTGGCCCTCGGTCGTGCCGTTGGTCCAGTTGCGCCGCGACACCGTCTTGATGGTCATGAGGGCGGCGTCCTGGCGCTGCACCTCGGCGACCAGCGCCGTGTAGGCGTCGCGGAACGTGTCCTCGCGCCACAGCACGGGGTTCAGCGGGGTCAGCACCGAGGCGAACGGGAAGCGGCGCAGGCCCTCCAGGTGGGTCTGCGCGGCGCTCGTGCCGTGGCCGGTGATCCCGACGGCGCGGACGAGGCCCTGCTCCTGCGCCTGCAGCGCGGCCTCCAGGGCGCCCCCCGGGCCGGTGACCTTGTCGAGCTCGCCCAGGTCGCCGACGCCGTGCAGCTGGATGAGGTCGACGTGGTCGGTCTGCAGCCGCTCCAGGGAGCGGTTGATCGACGCCCACGCGCCCTCGCGGTCGCGGTCGCCCGTCTTGGTGGCGAGGAAGATGTCGTCGCGGATGCGCGGCATCCACGGCCCCAGGCGCAGCTCGGCGTCGCCGTAGCTGGCCGCGACGTCGAAGTGGTTGATCCCCCCGTCCAGCGCCTCCTGCACGGAGACGTCGGCGGTGTCCTGGTCGACCCCGCCGAGGGCGGCGGCCCCGTAGATGAGGACCGAGCTCTCGTGTCCCAGCCGGCCCAGCCTGCGTCGCTCCATCGCGTTGCGTCCCGTCGTCTCGTCGTCCGGGGTCTCGACCGGGGCCCCGGCGGATCCTCCCAGCCGCCGCGCCGCCGGGCGACCGGGGCCCCGGGCCACCGCTGCGCGCGGGCGGGCGGCCGCCGCCGGGCCCGTAGACTCGGGGCCGCACGTCAGCACGCCGAACACAGGGAGAACCGTGGCGATCCAGCCGATCCGACTCTTCGGGGACCCGGTCCTCCGGCAGCGCGCGGAGGAGGTCACCACCTTCGACAAGGAGCTCCGCCAGCTCGTCAAGGACCTCGAGGAGACCATGCTCGCGGCCCCCGGCGGCGGCCTCGCGGCCCCCCAGCTCGGTGTCTCGCTGCGCGTGTTCACCTACCACGCCGACGACGAGATCGGTCACCTCGTCAACCCCGTCCTGGACCTCTCCGACGAGTGCCAGGAGGGCGACGAGGGGTGCCTGTCGTTCCCCGGGATCGTCGCGGACACCCGCCGGTCGCTGCACGTCGTCGCGCGCGGGTTCGACATGCACGGCGAGCCGATCACCATCTCGGGCTCGGAGTACAAGGCCCGCGCGATCCAGCACGAGACCGACCACCTCGACGGCGTCCTGTTCATCGACCGCCTCGACAAGGCGCAGCGCAAGCTCGCGCTGAAGGCGGTCCGCGAGGCCGAGTGGCTCGGCCAGGGCGTGCCGCAGGTCAAGGTCAGCCCGCACGCCACCTTCGGTCAGGCGAGGTAGTGCGGCTCGTCCTCGCCGGGACCCCCGACGTCGCGGTCGCCAGCCTCGACGCCCTGCTCGACTCCCGCCACGAGGTCGTGGCCGTCCTCACACGCCCCGACGCCGCCGCGGGCCGGGGCCGGCGCACCGCCGCCTCGCCCGTGGCCGAGCGCGCCCGCGCCGCCGGGCTGCCGGTGCTGCAGCCGCGCCGCCCGTCCGAGCCCGGGTTCCTCGCCGCGCTGGCCGACCTCGCGCCCGACGTGTGCCCCGTCGTCGCCTACGGCGCGCTCGTGCCGCGCGCGGCCCTCGACGTGCCGCGCCTCGGCTGGGTCAACCTGCACTTCTCGCTCCTGCCGGCCTGGCGCGGCGCCGCCCCCGTGCAGCGCGCGGTCATGGCCGGCGACGACGTCACGGGCGCCTGCGTCTTCCAGCTCGAGGAGGGCCTGGACACCGGCCCCGTCTACGGCCGCCTGAGCGAGCCGGTCGGGCCGCGCGACACCTCCGGGGAGCTGCTCGCCCGCCTCGCCGTCAGCGGGGCGCAGCTGCTCGTGCGGACCCTCGACGCACTGGAGGCCGGGACGGCCGTGGCCGTGCCGCAGCCCGCCGAGGGCGTCACCCTCGCCCCGAAGATCACCGTGGACGAGGCGCGCGTGGACCTCACCGCGAGCGCCGTCGAGGTCGACCGGCGCGTGCGCGGCTGCACCCCGGACCCGGGCGCGTGGACGACGTTCCGCGACCAGCGGCTGAAGGTGACGGGCGTGCTGCCCGTGGCGGACGGGGGTGACCCCCTGGCGCCGGGACGGCTGCGCGTCGAGCGCCGCCGCGTCCTGGTGGGCACGGGCGACGGGCTGCTGGAGCTGACCGGCGTGCAGCCCGCGGGCAAGCGGGCCATGGCCGGGATCGACTGGGCGCGCGGTGTGCGGCCCGAGGAGCAGGAGGAACTGCGGTGAGCGAGTCCAGTGCAGCGGGCGACAGGCCCCCGGCGCGCGGGGGACGACCCGGGCGGGCCGGCGGGAGCGACCGCGGGGGACGGCCCGAGCGCGGCGGTGACGGGCCCCGGGGTGACGCCCGCACGCGCGGCGGCCGGCCCGACCGCCCGGGCGCGGGCAAGCGCGACGCCGCGGGCGAGCGCACCGGCGTCAAGCGCGACCGCTTCACGAACGTCGACGCCGCCCGCCAGGTCGCCTTCGACGTCCTGAAGGCCGTCGCGCAGGAGGACGCCTACGCCAACCTGGCGCTGCCCAAGGCGCTGCGCGAGCGCCGGGTCTCCGGCCGCGACGCGGGCTTCGCGACCGAGCTCACCTACGGCGTGCTGCGCGGTCGGGGCAGCTACGACGCCCTCATCGCCACGGTCATCGACCGGCCGCTGGAGGACCTCGACCCGGGTGTCCTGGACACCCTGCGCATGGGCGCGCACCAGCTGCTGGCCATGCGCGTGCCCGACCACGCGGCCGTCGCCACCTCGGTGGCCATCGCCCGCAGCGAGCTCGGCACCGGCCCCTCCGGCCTGGTCAACGCCGTCCTGCGCCGCGTCGCGGGCCACGAGCTCGGCTCCTGGCTGGACGAGGTCGCCCCGCCCGAGGAGACCGACGCCGACGGCCACTTCAGCGTGCGCTACTCCCACCCGGAGTGGGTCGTGCGCAGCCTGCGCGAGGCGCTGCGCGCGCACGGGCACGACCCGGCCGAGCTGCGCGAGCTGCTGGCCGCGGACAACGAGCCCGCCGCGGTGGCGCTGTCCGCGCTGCCGGGCCTCACGAGCGTCGAGGAGCTCACCGCCCCGCACTCCGCCGTCGACGTCCGGGCGGGGCGCTGGTCGCCCACCGGCGCGGTGCTGCGCCACGGCGACCCGGGCAAGGTGCCCGCGGTGCGCGACGGCAAGGCCCGCGTGCAGGACGAGGGCAGCCAGCTCGTCGCCCACCTGCTGGCCCGCGCCGAGGTCGAGGGCCGCGACGAGCGGTGGCTGGACCTGTGCGCCGGCCCCGGCGGCAAGGCGGCGCTGCTGGCGGCGCTCGCCGTCCAGCGCGGTGCGCACCTGACGGCCGTGGAGATCGCGGGGCACCGCGCCGAGCTCGTCCGCGACTCGCTGCGCGCCGTGCCCGAGGGCGCGGGCGGGCCCGTGGAGGTCCGCGTCACCGACGGCCGGCAGGTCGGCGACGACGAGCCCGGCCACTACGACCGCGTCCTCGTCGACGCGCCCTGCACGGGCCTCGGCGCCCTGCGCCGGCGTCCCGAGGCGCGCTGGCGGCGGCGGCCCTCGGACCTCGGCGGGCTCGGGCCGCTGCAGCGCTCGCTGCTGGCCTCGGCGCTGGACGCCGTGCGCCCCGGCGGGGTCGTGGCCTACGCGACGTGCTCGCCGGTCCTGGCCGAGACCCGGCTGGTCGTCGACGACGTCCTGAAGGCCGCGGCGAGGAAGGGCCAGGGCGTCGAGCGCCTCGACACCCCCGCGGTCCTCGCGCAGGTCGCCGACGTCCCCGGTGCGGCCGCCGGCACGTCGGTGCAGCTGTGGCCGCACACCCACGGCACCGACGCCATGCACGTGGCCCTCCTGCGCCGCACGTCCTGACCCCCACCCGGCGAGAGGGCAGGATGGTCGGCGTGACCTGGGTCGACGAGATCTCCGCGCGCGCCGACGCGCTCCTGCCGGACTACGTGGCCGCCTACTTCCGCGGCTCCGCGGGAGGCGGTGAGTGCCTGCGCGAGGGCCTCGCCGCCTGGGAGGACCTCCGGCTGCGGCCGAGCGTCCTGCACGACACCAGCACGCTGCGCACCGAGGTCGAGGTGCTCGGCACCCGCGTGCGCACGCCCGTCCTGGTCGCCCCCATGGCCCAGCAGGTCGCCGCGCAGCCCGAGGGGGAGGTCCTCACGGGCCGGGCGGTGGCCGAGCACGGCTCGCTGCTGGGCCTCTCGACCAACACCGGCGTGCACTTCGAGGACGTCGCCGCGACCGGGGCGCCCTGGTGGTACCAGGTCTACGTCATGCAGGACCGCTCCCTCACGCAGCGCCTGGTCGAGCGGGCCACGGCCGCCGGGGCGCGCGCCCTGACCCTCACCGTCGACACGACGGCGCTCGCGCCCGCCCTGCCCGGCATCGAGCCCACCGAGTGGCCCGACACCTACCGCAAGGCCCGCGTCGTCAACCTCACGCCCGAGGAGGTCGAGGCCAGCGGTCCGCACGGCCTGCGCTCCGCCGAGGACCTCACCCCCGACGTGATCGGCTGGCTGCGCGAGCTCAGCGGCCTGCCCGTCGCCGTGAAGGGCGTGCTCACGGCCCGCGACGCCCGGCGCTGCGTCGACGCGGGCGCCGACGCGGTCATCGTCTCCACCCACGGCGGCCGCCGCCTCGGCACGTCGGTGACCTCGGCCGCGGCGCTGCCCGAGGTCGTCGCCGAGGTCGGGACGGAGGTCGAGGTCCACGTCGACTCCGGCATCCGCGCCGGCCACCACGTCGTCGCGGCGCTCGCGCTCGGTGCGCGCGCCGTGCACGTCGGCCGCCCGGTCATGTGGGGCCTCGCGAGCGGCGGCGCCGAGGGCGTGTCCGCCGTGCTGGGCCGCCTGAACGAGGAGCTCGTCACGACGCTGCGGCAGATGGGCCTCGGCGACGTCGCGGACCTGCGCCCGGGCGACGTGACGCGCAGGCCGTGAGGGCCAGGCCCTAGGGTTCCCGGGTGACGATCCAGGTCAGCCCCAGCATCCTGTCCGCGGACTTCGCCAACCTCGAGGCGGAGCTGCAGCGGATCTCCACCGCCGACTGGGCGCACGTCGACGTGATGGACGGGCACTTCGTCCCGAACCTCACGCTCGGGCTGCCCGTCGTGGAGGCGCTGCGCCGGGTCTCACCCGTCCCGCTGGACTGCCACCTCATGATCGAGGATCCGGACCGCTGGGCGCCCGCCTACGCCGAGGCCGGCGCGCAGGGCGTCACCTTCCACGCCGAGGCCGCCGCCGCCCCCGTCCGCCTGGCCCGCGAGCTGCGCCGCCACGGCGCCCGGGCCGGGATGGCGCTGAAGCCCGCGACGCCCGTCGAGGCGTTCACCGACCTGCTGCCCGAGCTGGACATGCTGCTCGTCATGACCGTCGAGCCCGGCTTCGGCGGGCAGAGCTTCCTCGACGTGACGCTGCCGAAGATCCGCCGGGCCCGCGAGGCCATCAGCGCCGCGGGGCTCGAGGTCTGGCTGCAGGTCGACGGCGGCGTCTCGACGCAGACCGTCGAGCGCGCGGCCGAGGCCGGCGCGGACGTGTTCGTGGCCGGCTCCGCGGTCTACGGGGCCGAGGACGCGGCCGCGGCGATCACCGAGCTGCGCGAGCTCGCGCGGGCGGCCTGCGCGCACTGAGCCGGCCCGCGCGGGGGCGGTGGACGGCCTCCGGACGGCGCGGACCCGCGTGGCACACTGACGGCGACAGACCACGACACGCGTGCTCCGGGGTCGGTGAAAACCCGAACCGGCGGTGACAGTCCGCGAGCCCTCGCCTCGGCGGGGGCTGACCCGGTGGAACTCCGGGACCGACGGTGACAGTCCGGATGAGAGGCAGCGCGCGGTGTCGGCCTCGCGCGCCCTGCTGCCCGCGGCCGCCGGCACCCGTCGGAGGTGCGCTCCCGCGCACCCCCGCGCCTCCCGCCCCGGAGTCCGCACCCGGACCCGTCGACGCGCAGGGGGCACGAGCTGTTCAGCGAAGCGGAGACCGCGGCGATGCGCCGCGCGCTCGAGCTGGCCGCGCGCGGGCGCGCCACCGGGCCGAACCCGCGCGTGGGCTGCGTCCTGCTGGACGCCGACGGCACCGTGAGCGCCGAGGGCTTCCACGCCGGTGCCGGGACCCCGCACGCCGAGGTGGCGGCGCTCACCGCGCTGGCGGGTCCCGAGACCGGCCTGACCGCCGTCGTCACCCTCGAGCCCTGCTCCCACACCGGCCGCACGCCCCCGTGCACGCAGGCGCTGCTCGCGGCCGGGGTCGCGCGCGTCGTCGTCGCCGCCGACGACCCCAACCCGCAGGCCGCCGGGGGAGCCGCCGTCCTGCGCGCGGCGGGCGTCGACGTCGAGACGGGTCTGCTCGCCGCGGAGTCGGGGGCCCTCAACGAGCGCTGGACGGCCGCCGTCCGCCGCGGCCGGCCCTGGGTCACCTGGAAGTGGGCCTCCACGCTGGACGGCCGCTCCGCCGCCGCCGACGGCTCCAGCCGCTGGATCACCTCCGCCGCCGCGCGTGCCGACGTGCACCGGCTGCGCGCCGCGCACGACGCCGTCCTCGTCGGCACCGGCACCGCCCTGGCCGACGACCCCGCCCTCACGGTGCGCGCCGACGGCACCGAGGTCGCGGGCGAGCAGCCCCTGCGCGTCGTCCTCGGCCACCGCGAGCTGCCGCCGCACGCGCGGCTGCGCGACGCGCGGGCCCCGCTGCGGCAGCTGCGCACCCACGACCCGCACGAGGCGCTCGCCGCGCTCGCGGCCGAGGAGGTGCGCACCGTCCTGCTGGAGGGCGGACCCACCGTTGCGGCGGCGTTCTGGCGGGCCGGCCTCGTCGACGAGGTCGTCTGCTACCTCGCCCCCGCGCTGCTCGGCGCCGGCCCCCTCGCCGTCGGCGATCTCGGCGTCACCGGCATGCCGGACATCGCGCGGCTCGCGCTGCGCGACGTCGTGCGCGTCGGCGACGACGTCCGCCTCACCGCCCGCCCGCTCCCGCCCGTCGCGCCGGGCGCCGGCGACCCCACCACCACCCACCCCGCCGTCCATCAGGAGGCCAGCAGTGTTCACCGGGATCGTTGAGGAGGTCGGCGAGGTCGTCGCCGTCGAGCGCGGGGAGGACTCCGCCCGGCTGACCGTGCGCGGTCCGCTGGTCACCAGCGACGCCGTGCACGGCGCGTCGATCTGCGTCGACGGCGTCTGCCTCACCGTCGTCGACCAGCCCGACCCGGCCAGCTTCACGGTCGACGTCATGGCCGAGACGCTGTCCCGCAGCTCGCTGCGCGACGTCGCCCCCGGCCGCCGCGTCAACCTCGAGCGGGCGCTCGCCGCCAGCGCGCGCCTCGGCGGGCACATCGTCCAGGGCCACGTCGACGGCACCGGCCGCGTCGTCTCCCGCACCCCGGGCGACGCGTGGGAGGTCGTCCGGGTCGCCATCCCGACCGACCTCGCGCGCTACGTCGTGGAGAAGGGCTCCATCACCGTCGACGGCACGTCGCTGACGCTCTCGGCCGTCAGCGCGGTCGACGACCCCGAGCCGTGGCTGGAGGTCTCGCTCATCCCGACGACGCTGGAGCTGACGACGCTGGGGCAGCGGCAGCCCGGCTCGGTCGTGAACCTCGAGGTCGACGTGCTCGCGAAGTACGTCGAGCGCCTCGCCGCCGCCGGCCCGCGGACAGCCACTCCCGCGACGGTGGCCCCGTGACCGCCGCCACCGACGTCTCGGGGTCCGTCGCGGCCGCGCTGGAGTCGCTGCGCGCCGGCCGCCCGGTGCTCGTGACCGACGACGCCGACCGCGAGGACGAGGGCGACGTCGTCCTGGCCGCGGAGCTCGTCACGCCCGAGTGGCTGGGCTGGACGGTCCGGCACACGTCGGGGCTGCTGTGCGTGCCGATGTCGCTCGAGCGCGCCGCCGCGCTGGCGCTGCCGCCCATGGTCGAGCGCAACGAGGACTCCCGGCGCACCGACTACACCGTGAGCGTCGACGCGGCCGTGGGCGTCACCACCGGCATCTCGGCCGCCGACCGGGCCCGCACCGCCCGCGTCCTCGCCGACCCCGCGGCCACGCCGGGCGACCTCGTGCGCCCCGGGCACGTCTTCCCGCTGCGGGCCCGCCCCGGCGGGGTGCTGGAGCGCCCCGGGCACACCGAGGCGGCCGTCGACCTGTGCACCCTGGCCGGGCTCGCCCCGGTCGGGGTCATCGCCGAGCTCGTCGAGGACGACGGCACGATGTCGCGGTGGCCCCAGGTCACCGAGCTCGGGCGGCGCCACCAGCTGCCCGTCCTCACCATCCACGACCTGCGCGCGCACCTCGCCGCCGCAGCAGCCACCCCCGGAGGGAACGCACGATGAGCGGCGACGGAAGCCCCGAGATCGACGTCGACGGCACGGGCCTGCGGGTCGCGGTGATCGCGGCGCGCTGGCACCAGGAGGTCATGGACGGGCTGCTCGCGGGCGCCCGCCGCGGCCTGGCCGAGGCGCACGTCACCGACGTCACCGAGGTCCGCGTCCCCGGTGCCTTCGAGCTGCCCGTGGCGGCCGCGCGCCTGGCCACGCAGGGCTTCGACGCCCTCGTCGCCCTCGGCGTCGTCATGCGCGGCGGGACCCCGCACTTCGAGTACGTCTGCAGCGCAGCGACGACGGGCCTGACCCAGGTCGCCGTGACCACCGGCGTCCCGGTCGGCTTCGGCGTGCTGACGGTCGACAACGAGTCGCAGGCGCTGCACCGCGCGGGCCTGCAGGGCTCGCGGGAGGACAAGGGCCGCGAGGCCGTGCTGGCCGCCCTGGAGACGGTCGTGGCGCTGCGCGAGGTCGCCCCGCTCTAAGCTCCTGTCACGTGAAGACCTTCGACGACCTGTTCGCGGAGCTGACCGACAAGGCCCGCACCCGCCCCGCGGGGTCCGGCACGGTCGTGGAGCTCGACGCCGGCGTGCACGCCATCGGCAAGAAGGTGGTCGAGGAGGCCGCCGAGGTGTGGATGGCGGCCGAGCACGAGTCGGCCGAGCGCACCGCCGAGGAGGTCTCCCAGCTCCTGTACCACCTGCAGGTGCTGCTGATCGCGCGCGGGCTGACCCTCGACGACGTGTACGCGCACCTCTGAGCGACACCCTCCCGCGACACCCGCACCCCGCGACACCCGCACCACCCACGACCCGAACCGAGGAGCCCCCGCAGTGCTGCGCATCGCCGTCCCCAACAAGGGGTCGCTGTCCGAGGCGGCCAGCGCGATGCTGCGCGAGGCCGGCTACAGCCAGCGCCGGGAGTCGCGGGAGCTGATCCTCGACGACCCGGCCAACGACGCGCAGTTCGTGTTCCTGCGGCCCCGCGACATCGCCCTCTACGTCGGCTCCGGCACGCTCGACTGCGGCATCACGGGCCGCGACCTGCTGCTGGACTCCCGCGCCCCGGCCGACGAGGTGCTGCCGCTCGGCTTCGCCCGCAGCACCTTCCGCTTCGCGGGCCGGCCCGGCACGGCGTCCTCGGTCGCCGACCTGGCCGGGCGCCGGATCGCCACGAGCTACTCGGGCCTGCTGGGCGAGCACCTGGCCGAGCACGGCGTCGAGGCCTCCGTCGTCCACCTCGACGGGGCCGTGGAGACGGCCGTCGCCCTCGGCATCGCCGACGTGATCGCCGACGTCGTGGAGACCGGCTCGACCATGCGCGCCGCGGGCCTGGAGGTCTTCGGCGAGCCCGTCATGCGCTCCGAGGCCGTCCTGGTCCGCCAGACCGGGGCCGGGCCGTCGCCCGCCGTGGACGTCCTGGTCCGACGCCTGCAGGGTGTCCTGGTGGCGCGGCAGTACGTGATGGTCGACTACGACTGCCCGCGCGAGCTCGTGGAGCGCGCCTGCGCCATCACCCCGGGCCTGGAGTCGCCGACGGTCTCGCCGCTGGCCGACCCCGAGTGGGTGGCCGTGCGGGCCATGGTCGAGGCGCGCTCCACCAACCAGGTCATGGACGACCTCTACGACCTGGGCGCGCGGGCCATCCTCGCCACGAGCATCCACGCGGCCCGCCTGTGAGCGGCGCCGCCCCTGCCGGTGCCGGGGGGGTCCACCCGGACGACCGACCCGCCGACGCGCCGTTCAGGCCGCGGCGGGCCCGGTGGGTCGGCTACCCGCTCGCCGCGCTGTGCGTCCTCGCCGTCGTGGCCCTCTCGATCGCCCTGGCCAACGCCCCCGCCTCGGGCTGGACGCCGCTCGACAGCGCCTCCGCCGTCGTGTTCGGGCTGCTCGTCGCGGCGGGCCTCGTGCGCCTGGTCGGCGTGCGGGCCGTGCCCACCGAGGACGCGCTCGTCGTCCGCAACGTCGTCTACACCCGCCGCGTGGAGTGGGACGCGATCCTCGGGGTCCGCTTCAGCGGCGAGAGCCCGTGGCTGACGCTGGACACCGACGACGGCGAGAACCTCGCCGTGATGGCCGTGCAGAAGGCCGACGGCGCCTACGCCGACGCCGAGGGGCTGCGCCTGGCGCGCCTCGTGGAGCGCCACGCCCCGCAGGTGCGGCGCGACCGGGGGAGCTCGGGGCTCTAGCGCCCGGCCTCCCGCCACCGCGGTCCGCCGTCCGCTGCGGCGTCGGGGGTCCCGTCGCTGCGGAGCAGCACGTCCGCCCGCGCGGGCGTGCCCTCGGCCGCGAAGAGCACGTCCTCCTGCGCGGCCCACCGCAGCCAGTGCGGCCGGTAGGTCTCGCCGTCGCGGGCCATGCCCCGCGCGAAGCGGACCGCGGGCGCCGCGTCGAGCCAGACCAGGACGTCCACGTGCGCCGCGGGCGCGCGCGACCCGCAGCCGACGCCCTCGACGACCACGACGTCCGCCGCCGGGACGTCGACCGCCTCGCCGCGCCGCCCGGCGGCCCAGTCCCAGCGCCGGTAGCGGGCCGGGCGCCCCGCCGCGAGCGGGGCCAGCACCTCGTCGGTGACCAGCGGCACGGCGGCCGCGAGGCCGTCCCAGCCGGGGTAGAGGTCGTCCATGTGGACGACGGGCGCCCCGCCCAGCGCGCGGGCGAGGGCGGCGGCGAAGTCCGTCTTGCCCGCCCCGGACGGGCCGTCGACGGCGACGACCGCCGGCGCCGCGCGCGGGGGGCGCCGGCGGGCCAGCGCCGCCAGCACCACCTCCACGGCGTCCGCCGTCGTGAGGAGTCCCGGAGGCGGGGTCACGTCCACGAGGGGCGGGAGCACGACCGGCTCAGAACCAGGTCTGGCACCACGGGGACTCGGGCGTCGCGAACAGCGCGCCGAGGCGCACGGCGCGGTCGGGCCCGGCGACGTGCAGGCGGCCGGCGCGCGCCAGCGGGACGGCGGAGGCGTCTCCGAGCAGCAGGGTCGCGAGGTCGCCGACACCCAGGACGACGTCCGGCTCGTCCGTGCTGGCCGTGACCTCGGCGCACGCGAACCCGTCCTCGCCGCGGTTCTCACCGCTGACGTGCAGCCGGACGGTGCCGCCGGTGATGCCGCGGGGGTCCTCCACGCGCAGCACGAGGCTGTCCTGCCCGAGGTAGCGGCGGGCGCACAGGGCCCCGGCCACGTCGAGCACCCGCAGCCACAGGAAGTCGTCGACCGCGCCGTGGCGCGCGGCCCGCGGGTCCACCAGCAGCTGCGGCAGCAGCTCGTCGGCGGGGCGGTCGGGGATCGTCAGGGTGCGCACGAGGTCGATGGACGCGACGAACTCCCACAGGTCGCGGTAGGCGGCCGTCGTCGTCGCCGTGAGGTCGAGGACCCGTCCGGTGGAGGTGGAGACGCGGGCGTCCCAGCTCTCCGTGAGCTCGTAGACGACGTAGCCGTCCGCGGTGCCGGCCGCGTCGCGGTGCACCGCGACGTGGGCGCCGCGCCCGAGCCGGCGCGGGCCGGGCGTCGTGAACCACTCGTCCCAGTCGACGGCGGGACGCTGCAGGCCCCCGGGCCGCCCGCGCCGCATCGTGTCGTGCAGCCCCGCGAGCAGGTCCCGCTCGGCGGCGGGGTCGACCAGCTCGAGGCTGCCCCCGTCGGCGCCGGGCGCGTCGGGCCGGAAGGCGGTCCGGTCGCAGTCCAGCGTCCACTGCGTCGAGCGGGTGGCCGGGCCGAAGCCGAAGCGCCCGTAGATGGGCGCCTCCATGGCGATGAGCGCCGCGAGGGCGTGACCGCTCTCGCGGGCCTCGGCGAGGTCGGTGCCCATCAGGGTGCTGAGGATGCGGCGCCGGCGGTGGGTGGGCAGCACCGCGACGGAGGAGATCGCGTCGACCGTGACGGGGCCCGCACCCGGCATCGTGACCTCGAGGTCGTAGGAGCGGAACGTCCCGACGGGGCGGTCGCCGTCGTAGGCCGCGCGCAGCCGGTGCCCCGCGACCTGGCGGCGGCGCGCGGCCAGGTCGGCCTCGTCGGCGGCCTTCTCCAGGAAGGCGGCCCGCGGCACGCGGGACCAGGCGTCGACGGCGGCGGCGTCGGCGGTGTCGACGGTCGTGAAGGTCAGGTCGGGGCTCGGCACGCCGCCGACGGTATCCGGGACCGCGGCGGTCCGCGCCCGTCGGGGAGGGCGCTGCACGGGCCAGCGTGGCTCACTACGCTGGCCCGCGTGAGCGTCGCCGTGCGAGTCATCCCCTGCCTGGACGTGGACGCGGGACGCGTGGTCAAGGGCGTCAACTTCGCCGACCTGCGCGACGCGGGCGACCCGGTCGAGCTGGCCCGGCGCTACGACGCCGAGGGGGCCGACGAGCTGACCTTCCTCGACGTGACGGCCTCCTCCGGCAGCCGCGAGACCACCTACGAGGTCGTCTCCCGCACCGCCGAGCAGGTGTTCATCCCCCTCACGGTCGGGGGCGGGATCCGCGCCGTGGCCGACGTCGAGCGGCTGCTGCGCGCCGGCGCCGACAAGGTCGGCGTCAACACCGCGGCCATCGCCCGCCCCGAGCTCATCGCCGAGATCGCCGACCGCTTCGGCTCCCAGGTCCTCGTCCTGTCCGTCGACGCGCGCCGGACGCGGCCGGGCGAACCGGTCACGGAGTCCGGCTACGAGGTCACCACCCACGGTGGCCGCCGCGGCACGGGGCTCGACGCCGTCGAGTGGGCGGCCCGCGCCGCGGACCTGGGAGCGGGGGAGATCCTGCTGAACTCGATGGACGCCGACGGCACCAAGGCCGGCTTCGACCTCGAGATGCTCACGGCCGTGCGCGCCCGCGTGCGGGTGCCCCTCGTGGCCAGCGGCGGCGCCGGGGCGGTCGAGCACTTCCCCCCGGCCGTGGCCGCGGGCGCCGACGCCGTGCTGGCCGCGAGCGTCTTCCACTTCCAGCAGCTGACCGTCGGCCAGGTGAAGGACGCCCTGCGGGCGGCGGGGAGCCCCGTGCGCTGAGGACCCGAGCGGTGAGACGGAGTGCGCTGAGAACGAGTGCGCTGAGAACGAGTGCGCTGAGCCGTCCGCGTCAGGCGGGGTAGGCGTCCAGGAAGCGCGCGACCGCGTCGGGGGAGCCGTCCACGGCGACCTGCGCGACGGGCCGGCGGCCGAAGGCGTGCAGCAGCAGCTCCTGCGGCTGACCGGTCAGGCTCACCGCGGCCGGCCCGCGCCGCACCACGACGCGCGGCCCGCCGGGGACGACGAGCACGACACCCGTGCCGCTGCGGCGGTAGGCGACCCGGCCGATCGTGCGCACCAGCTTCCACAGCGCGGCGGACTCCCCGCGGGGCAGCTCGCGCGGCGCGGCGCCCTCGCCCGCCCGTCGCACGTCCTCGTGGTGGACGTAGAACTCGGCGCGGTTGACCAGCTCGTCGAGGACGGGCAGCCGCGTGGGGTTGAACCCGGGCGGCCCCGAGCGGACCCGGTCGACCAGCTGCTCGAACGGCAGGGCCGCCAGCTCGTCCTGCACCCGCTGCGCGCGCTCGCGCAGCGGCGGCAGCGCGGCGCCCAGCTGGACGTCGGGGCGGCCGTCGCGCAGCACCAGGTGGACCATCAGGTCCCGCACCTGCCAGCCCTCGCAGAGCGTGGGCGCGTCCGGACCGACGCGCAGCGCCTCGTCGCAGAGGGCGGCGCGTTCACGGGCGGCGTCGGTGACGGGCATGCGCGGATCGTGGCACGCCGCCCCGGGGCGCGGTGCGGCGACCCGCAGGAGGTGCGCCGCGGCCGGTGACATCATGAGGCGGTGCCTGCGACTCCCGTCCCGACCCTCGACCCCTCCCTCGCCGGCCGGCTCAAGCGCGACGCCGCGGGCCTCGTCTGCGCCGTCGTGCAGCAGCACGACACCCGCGAGGTCCTCATGGTCGCGTGGATGGACGACGAGGCCCTCGCCGCCACCCTGAGCACGGGCCGCGCCACCTACTTCAGCCGCAGCCGGCAGCAGCTGTGGCGCAAGGGCGACACCTCCGGGCACGTGCAGTGGGTCAAGCGCGTCTCGCTCGACTGCGACGGCGACGCCCTGCTCGTCGAGGTCGACCAGGTCGGCGCGGCCTGCCACACGGGCGACGCGACGTGCTTCGACGCCTCGCCGCTGCCCGTCGTGGTCGGGTCCCGGGACGAGGCGTGAGCGACCCCGCCCCGCCGCCCGCCGCCGAGGACGCCCCCGCCGACGAGGCCCGTCGCCGCACCGGCCGCGAGCGGGGCCTCCTGCTCCTGCTGGGTCTCGCGGGGGCCGTCGTGGCGCTCGCGGCGGGCGCGCCGACGTGGGTCTCGGGGCGCGTGGCCGCCACCGCGGGCGAGACCGCGGTGCTGGCCGACGGCCGCACGGCCGCCCCGCTGGCCACGGCCCTGGGGCTGGTGGCGCTGGCCGCCGTGGTCGCCTGCACGATCGGGCGCCGCGTGGCCCGGGTGCTCGCCGCGGCCGCGCTGCTGCTCGCGGGGGTCGGCGTCGTCGTGGCCTCCCTCACCGCCGCGACGTCGCCCGAGGACGCGCTCGGCGCCGAGGCCCGCGCCGCGAGCGGCCGCTCGACCGCGACCGTCTCGGCGGCCGAGGTCGCGCCCTGGCCCGTCGTCTCGGCGGTCGGCGGCGTCCTGATCGGCCTCGCGGGCCTCGGGGTGCTCGTGCGCGGCGGGACGTGGCTGAGCTCGCGCCGCTACGAGCGCGACGCCGCGGCCGTGCCCGCGAGCCCCGCCGAGGACCCCGCGGCCGCGTGGGACTCCCTGACCCACGGCGAGGACCCCACCCGCTGACCGCCTGACCCGCCGACCCGCCCACCCGCGCGCCGCGGCGGGTCCCGGTACCGTGGGGCCCAGCACCGGCCGGGACCACCGCGGCCGCCCCGCACCAGACGTCGAGGAGCACCCCGTGAGCAGCCAGTCCTCCGCCCGCGACGGCCAGGGCGGCCCGACCGCGCAGCCGGCCCGCAACGGCCAGACCGAGCGCACCGGCAACGAGACGCACGCCGACATCGTCGACGAGCACGGGCACGGCCACACCGTCGCCGCCTGGGCCGGCGTCGCCGTGGGCCTGCTCGGCTTCCTCGTGCTGGGCCTCGCGGTCGTCTTCCCCAGCCTGACGTGGGGGATCATCGGCGGCGTCATCATCCTGCTCGCCCTCGTCGTCGCCTCCGTCCTGTCCCGCATGGGCTACGGCGTCAAGCGCAGCTCGGGCAAGCCCGCCGGCGTGAGCCGCCCCCAGCACTGACGAGCCCAGCACCGACGGACGCAGCACCGGCGCGCTCCACGCGTCCGGCACGGCGCCGCACTCCCTCGGGGGTGCGGCGCCGTCCTGCGTCCCGGGCCCGTGGGCGGGAGGTGCCGCAGCGCCCGGGCGGGGGAGTGA
This sequence comes from Kineococcus rubinsiae, assembly GCF_011839805.1. Classification (GTDB taxonomy): domain Bacteria; phylum Actinomycetota; class Actinomycetes; order Actinomycetales; family Kineococcaceae; genus Kineococcus; species Kineococcus rubinsiae. Next base: position 177,913 of record NZ_VWPY01000002.1, read on the forward strand.
CCCTGTGCACGTCGGCGCAACCGGCCGGGACGGCGGGACTAGCATGCGCAGCGTGACGGTCCTCGACGACATCCTCGACGGCGTCCGCGAGGACCTCGCGGCCCGGCGTGAGCACACCTCCCTCGACGAGCTGAAGGAGCGCGCCCACCGGCAGGTCCCGGCCAAGGACGCGCACGGCCTCCTGCGCCCGCGCGACAGCGAGCAGAGCGGCGTGAAGGTCATCGCGGAGGTCAAGCGCAAGAGCCCCTCCAAGGGCGCCCTGGCCGACATCCCCGACCCGGCCGCGCTGGCCACGGCCTACGAGCTCGGCGGCGCCAGCGTCATCAGCGTCCTGACCGAGCAGCGCCGCTTCGGCGGCAGCCTGGACGACCTGCGCGCCGTGCGCTGCGCGGTCGACGTCCCGGTGCTGCGCAAGGACTTCGTCGTCGGGTCCTACCAGCTGTGGGAGGCCCGCGCGTGGGGCGCGGACGTCGTGCTCCTCATCGTCGCGGCGCTGGAGCAGGACGCGCTCGTGTCGCTGGTCGAGCGCACCCACTCCCTCGGCATGACGGCGCTCGTGGAGGTCCACGACGCCGAGGAGGTCGCCCGCGCGGTCGACGCCGACGCCCGCGTCATCGGGGTCAACGCCCGCAACCTCAAGACGCTCGAGGTGCACCCGCGCGTCTTCCACGAGCTGGCCCCCCTCATCCCCGACCGCATCGTCAAGGTCGCGGAGTCGGGCGTGCAGGGCCCGCGCGACGTCGTGGAGTACGCCCGCGCCGGGGCCGACGCGGTGCTGGTGGGGGAGACGCTCGTCAAGGGCGACGACCCGCGGCGGGCGGTGGCCGACCTGGTCGCCGCCGGCGCCCACCCGGCGGTGCAGGCGGTGCGCCCGTGACCGCCTACGACGAGCCCACGGTCGACGTGCCCGCCGGCGAGGTCCCCGTGTCCTTCGGCCCGACGCCCCTGGCGGGTGAGCGGGGTCCGTACTTCGGCGCCTTCGGCGGCCGGTTCGTGCCCGAGGCCCTCGTGGCCGCGCTCGACGAGATCGACGCGGCGCACCGCTCGGCGATGTCCGATCCGGCGTTCGTCGAGGAGCTGGCCGAGCTGCACCGCACCTACTCGGGGCGGCCCAGCATCATCACCGAGGTGCCGCGCTTCGCGGCGCACGCCGGTGGGGCCCGGATCCTCCTCAAGCGCGAGGACCTCAACCACACCGGCTCGCACAAGATCAACAACGTGCTGGGCCAGGCGCTGCTGACCAAGCGCATGGGCAAGAAGCGGGTCATCGCGGAGACGGGGGCGGGCCAGCACGGCGTCGCCACCGCGACGGCGGCCGCCCTCATGGGCCTGGAGTGCGTCGTCTACATGGGCGAGGAGGACACCCGGCGGCAGGCGCTGAACGTGGCGCGCATGCGGCTGCTCGGGGCCACCGTCGTCCCGGTCACCGCGGGCAGCCGGACGCTCAAGGACGCCGTCAACGAGGCGTTCCGCGACTGGGTCGCCTCGGTCGACACCACGCACTACGTCTTCGGCACGGTGGCCGGGCCGCACCCGTTCCCCGTCCTGGTCCGCGACTACCAGCGGATCATCGGCGTCGAGGCGCGCGAGCAGGTCCAGCAGCTCATCGGCCGGCTGCCCGACGCGGTGTGCGCGTGCGTCGGCGGCGGCTCCAACGCGATCGGCATCTTCCACGCGTTCCTCGAGGACGCGGACGTGCGCCTGTTCGGCTTCGAGGCCGGCGGCGACGGCGTCGAGACCGGCCGCCACGCCTCCTCCATCACGGGCGGGTCCCCGGGCGTCTTCCAGGGCGCACGCTCCTTCGTGCTGCAGGACGAGGACGGCCAGACGGTGGAGTCCCACTCGATCTCGGCGGGCCTCGACTACCCCGGCGTCGGGCCGGAGCACTCGTGGCTCGGGGACAGCGGGCGGGCCACCTACCGCCCCGTCACCGACAGCGAGGCCATGGACGCCTTCAAGCTGCTGTGCCGCACCGAGGGGATCATCCCGGCCATCGAGAGCGCGCACGCCCTGCACGGCGCGCTCGGCGTGGCCCGCGAGCTGGGCCCCGACGCGGTCGTCCTCGTGAACCTCTCGGGGCGCGGGGACAAGGACGTCGACACCGCCGCCCGGTGGTTCGACCTGGTCAGCGACGAGGACCTCGTCGCCTCCGAGGTCGAGCGCGTCTCCGACGCGCCCGAGGACACCGAAGGGTCGGGATGGTGAGCACCACGCACGAGGACTCGACGACGGGCCCCGCGACGGGGACCGCGACGGCGGCGGCGGCGGTGGACCGCGCGAAGGCCGAGGGCCGCGCCGCGCTGGTCGCCTACCTCCCGGTCGGCTACCCCGACGTGCGCACGAGCATCGAGGCGGCGAAGGCCGCCGTCGACGGCGGCGCGGACGTCGTCGAGCTGGGGCTGCCCTACTCCGACCCGACCATGGACGGCGTCACCATCCAGCGGGCCGTCGACGCCGCCCTGGCGGGCGGCACGCGCCCCGCCGACGTCCTGCGGGCCGTCGAGGGGGTCGCCGCCACGGGCGCCGCCGTGCTCGTCATGACCTACTGGCCGCCCGTGGACCGCTACGGCGTCGACCGCTTCGCGCGCGACCTGGCCTCGGCGGGCGGGGCCGGGCTCATCACGCCCGACCTCATCCCGGACGAGGCCGGCGCCTGGATCGGCGCGAGCGACGCGCAGGACCTCGAGCGCGTCTTCCTCGTCGCGCCGAGCTCCACCGACGCGCGCCTGGCGCTGACCGCCGAGCGCAGCCGCGGGTTCGTCTACGCGGCCTCCCTCATGGGCATCACGGGGGCCCGCGCGACCGTGGGCGCCGGCGCCCGGCAGCTCGTCGAGCGCACCCGCGCCGCCGGCGCCGAGCGCGTCTGCGTCGGCCTGGGTGTCTCGACGCCCGAGCAGGCGACCGAGGTCGCCGGGTACGCCGACGGCGTCATCGTGGGCTCCGCCTTCGTCAGCCGGCTCCTCGACACCGACGACACCGCCTCCGGCGTCCGGGCCGTGGGGCGCCTCGCCGCCGAGCTGTCGGCGGGCATCCGCAGCGCCTGACCACCCCCGCGCGCCCCCGCGGCGCGCCCCCGACCGGGGAGCCGGTGCTCCCCGGTCCGTCCGACGTGCCCGAACGCCCGAGGAGAGTCCGTGAGCAGCAGGAAGCGGCCCAGCGGCCACCCCGCCCGTGCGGGGGAGGCCCAGGACGCGCGCGCCGCGCGGCAGGCCAAGGCGGCCGCGCTGCGCCAGCGCGAGCAGGCCCGCGAGCGCAGCCGGCGCGTCCTGCTCATCACCGCCGCCGTCGTCGTGGTCCTGGCGATCGTCGCCACGGTCGTCGTCCTGGTCCAGCGCCAGGGCGGTGACTCCGACACCGAGGGCGTCCCGGCGCCGCACGCCGTCTCCGCCGACGGCGGGATCCAGCTGCCGGGCACGCCCGCCGCGGGCGCTCCGACCATGGACATCTGGCTCGACTACCAGTGCCCCGTCTGCCAGCGGTTCGAGGGCTTCGGCGGCCAGGCCTACGTCGACCTCGCCGCGCAGGGCAAGGCCAAGGTGGTCGTGCACACGCTCACGTTCCTCGACGGCACCCTCGGCACGGCCCCGTCCTCGCAGCTGGCCGCCGAGGGGGCCGCCGCGGCCGACGCGCAGGGGAAGTTCGTGCAGTACACGCAGGCGCTCTACGCGGACCAGCCGGAGGAGGGGACCGGCTACACGGCCGACTCGCTGCAGGCCTACGCCGAGAAGGTCGACGGGCTGGACGTCACGGCCTGGCGCAAGGCCCTGGACGACCACGTCTACGCGGGCTACGTGAAGCGGGTGCAGGCGCAGATGGAGCCGCAGGGGGTCGGGGGGACCCCGACCGTGCGCGTCACGTCCGCCGCCGGTGCGGTGACCGACGTCCCCGCCGACCAGCTGCTCACCGCGGACGCGCCGCAGAACCTCGCGGCGGCCGTGCAGAAGGCGACCGCCGCGTGATCGCGGCCCTGCCCGCGCTCCTGCCCACCGAGCTGCCCGCGGCGCTGCCCAGCCCCACCGTCGCGGTGTGGCACCTCGGCCCGCTGCCGGTGCGCGCCTACGCGCTGTGCATCATCGCGGGCATCGTCGTGGCGGTCTGGATCGCCGAGCGGCGCTTCCAGGCCCGCGGCGGGCGCGCCGACTTCATCCTCGACATGGCCGTGTGGGCCGTGCCGTTCGGCATCGTGGGCGCCCGGATCTACCACGTCGTCACCTCGCCGCAGGCGTACTTCGGCGAGGGCGGCGACCCCGTGCGGGCGCTGAAGATCTGGGACGGCGGGCTCGGCATCTGGGGCGCGATCGCGGCCGGGGTGCTCGGCGCGTGGATCGCGGCGCGGCGGGCGGGCTACCGCTTCGCCCCCGTGGCCGACGCGGCCGCCCCCGCCCTGCTCGTGGCGCAGGCCCTGGGCCGCTGGGGCAACTGGTTCAACAACGAGCTCTACGGCCGGGCCACCGACCTGCCCTGGGCCCTGACGATCCACCGCTGGGACGCCGCCGAGGGCCGGGCCGTGCTCGGCGCCGACGGGGCCCCCGAGGTGCTCGGCACGTTCCACCCGACGTTCCTGTACGAGTCGCTGTGGTGCCTCGCGGCCGCCGTGGTCCTCGTCCTGCTCGACCGGCGGTACCGGCTGCGCCACGGCCAGGTCTTCCTGCTCTACGTCGTCCTGTACTGCGCGGGCCGCTCCTGGTTCGAGGCGCTGCGCATCGACGACGCCAACCACATCCTCGGGCTGCGCGTGAACACGTGGGTGGCGGCGATCGTCCTGCTCGCCGCGCTGGCCGCCTTCGCGGTGTCCCGACGCCGCCACCGCGGGGAGGACCCGGGCGTCGCCGAGCGCGTCGAGAGGGAGTCCGCGGAACAGGTACCCTCCACCTCGTCAGTGGAGGGCGCATCCCCGTCCGGTGACGATGCGAGCGTGGCTGACGAACAGACCGTCACTCAGCCCCAGGAGCAACCCCGCCAGGGACACGACCGCCCGTCCTCGTGACGGTGTCGTGACGTCGAGTGCGCGTTCGACGCACGTCCCCTGGCGTTACGATGAGGTGAACGCAGGCCAGCGCCGCCCTGCGTTCGGGGACGCACGCCGCCCAGGCGCCGCGTCTCGGCTCGAAGAGACTCCACCGGTCGAACGAGACCCTTGACAGACCCCTGTCCATCGAGGTCCTCCACGACCTCTCTCCGAGGACGGTGCACCCATGTCGCAGCTCCCCGCGACGCCCGACGCCCTCTGCGCACCCACGGCCGGCGAGCCGTCGGTGCGCACCACCACGCGACCCTTCTCCACGGTCCCCGCGGCCCAGGGGATGTACGACCCGGCGAACGAGCACGACGCCTGCGGCGTCGCGTTCGTGGCCACCATGCGCGGCGAGCCCGGTCACGACATCGTCGACCACGCCCTCACCGCGCTGCGCAACCTCGACCACCGGGGTGCGGTGGGCGCCGAGACCAACACCGGCGACGGGGCGGGCATCCTGACCCAGGTCCCCGACGCCTTCCTGCGCGCCGTGCTGCGCGAGGAGCTGGGCGTCGACCTGCCGGCCAAGGGCGCCTACGCCGTGGGCAACGCCTTCCTGCCCGTCGACCCGGCCGAGCGGGCCGCGGCCGTGGCCCGCATCACCGAGATCGCGGCGTCGGAGTTCGTCGACGTCCTCGCGTGGCGCGACGTGCCCGTCACCCCCGACCTCGTCGGCCAGCAGGCCCGCGCCTGCATGCCCTTCTTCGCGCAGCTGTTCCTGCGGGGCCAGGCGGGGGAGCAGGGCCTCGACCTCGACCGCCGCGTCTACGCCGTCCGCAAGCGGGCCGAGCGCGAGCTGAGCGTCTACTTCCCGTCGCTGTCGGCGCGGACGCTGGTCTACAAGGGGATGCTGACCACGGGTCAGCTGGAGCCCTTCTTCCCGGACCTGTCCGACCGCCGCTACACGACCGAGCTGGCGCTCGTGCACTCCCGCTTCTCCACCAACACGTTCCCGTCGTGGCCGCTGGCGCACCCGTTCCGCACCATCGCCCACAACGGCGAGATCAACACGGTCAAGGGCAACCGCAACTGGGCGTCGGCGCGCGAGTCGCTCATGAGCACGCCGCTGATCCCGGGCGACGTCCAGCGCCTCGGCCCCGTCTGCGCGACCGAGGGCTCCGACTCGGCGTCCTTCGACGAGGTGCTCGAGCTGCTGCACCTCGCGGGCCGCTCGCTGCCGCACGCGGTGCTGATGATGATCCCGGAGGCCTGGGAGAACAACACCGAGATGGACCCGGCGCGACGCGCCTTCTACCAGTTCCACTCGATGTTCTCCGAGCCGTGGGACGGCCCCGCGAGCGTCACGTTCACCGACGGCACCCTCATCGGCGCGGTCCTGGACCGCAACGGCCTGCGCCCCTCGCGCTACTGGGTCACCGACGACGGCCTGGTCGTGCTGGCCAGCGAGGTCGGCGTCCTCGACCTCGACCCCGCCTCGGTCGTCACCCGCGGGCGCGTGCAGCCCGGGAAGATGTTCCTCGTCGACACGGCCGCGGGCCGCATCGTCGACGACGAGGAGATCAAGGGCGAGCTCGCGAACGCCAAGCCCTACGCGCAGTGGCTCGAGAACGTCGTGCACCTGGGCGACCTGCCCCCGCGCGAGCACATCGTGCACACCCACGCCTCGGTGGCCCGCCGCCAGCAGACCTTCGGCTACACCGAGGAGGAGCTGCGGCTCATCCTCGCGCCGATGGCGCGCGCCTCGGCGGAGCCCATCGGCTCCATGGGCTCCGACACGCCCCTCGCGGTGCTCTCCGAGCGCCCGCGGCTGCTGTTCGACTACTTCACGCAGCTCTTCGCGCAGGTGACGAACCCGCCGCTGGACGCGATCCGCGAGGAGCTCGTCACCTCGCTCATCACGACGGCGGGGCCGCAGCAGAACTTCCTGGCCGACTCGGCGGCGCACTGCCACCAGCTCGTCCTGCCGTTCCCGGTCATCGACAACGACGAGCTCGCCAAGATCGTCCACATCGACAAGGACCGCCGGAACCCGGGCCGTACGACGCACATCGTCAAGGGCCTCTACCGCGTGGCCGGCGGCGGCGCGGAGCTCGCGCGCCGCATCGAGGAGATCCGCGCGGAGGTGAGCCGGGCCATCGCCGAGGGCGCCGTCTTCGTCGTGCTCTCCGACCGCGACTCCACCGCGGAGCTCGCGCCGATCCCGTCCCTGCTGCTCACCTCGGCCGTGCACCACCACCTGGTGCGGGAGAAGCTGCGCACCCAGGTCGGGCTCGTCGTCGAGGCCGGCGACGTGCGCGAGGTGCACCACGTCGCGCTGCTCATCGGCTACGGCGCCGCGGCGATCAACCCGTACCTGGCGATGGAGACGGTCGAGGACCTCGTCCGCACGGGCGTCATCACGACCGTCGACGCGCCGGCCGCGGTGAAGAACCTCATCAAGGCGCTCGGCAAGGGCGTCCTGAAGGTCATGTCCAAGATGGGCATCTCCACCGTCGCCTCCTACCGCGGCGCGCAGGTCTTCGAGGCCCTCGGGCTCTCCCAGACCCTCGTCGACGAGTACTTCACGGCCACGACCTCCCGCCTGGGCGGCGTCGGCCTGGACGTCCTCGCCGAGGAGGTCGCGCGCCGGCACCGGATCGCCTACCCCGTCGAGGGGCAGGAGCGCGCGCACCGCAGCCTGGAGACGGGCGGGGAGTACCAGTGGCGCCGCGACGGCGAGCCGCACCTGTTCGACCCCGAGACCGTCTTCCGCCTGCAGCACTCCACGCGCCAGCGCAACGAGAAGGTCTTCCGCCAGTACACCCAGCGCGTCGACGAGCAGGCCGAGCGGCTCATGACGCTGCGCGGGCTGCTGACGCTGAAGAAGGGCGTGCGCGAGCCCGTGCCGGTGGAGGAGGTCGAGCCGGTCAGCGAGATCGTCAAGCGGTTCTCCACGGGCGCGATGAGCTACGGCTCCATCAGCCAGGAGTCCCACGAGGTGCTCGCCGTCGCGATGAACCGCCTCGGCGGGAAGTCGAACACCGGTGAGGGCGGCGAGGACTACGACCGCCTGCTGGACCCGGTGCGCAACTCCGCGACCAAGCAGATCGCCTCGGGCCGCTTCGGCGTCACGAGCAGCTACCTGGCCCACGCCACCGACCTGCAGATCAAGGTCGCGCAGGGCGCCAAGCCCGGCGAGGGCGGTCAGCTGCCGGGGCACAAGGTGTACCCGAACATCGCCAAGACCCGGCACTCCACGCCGGGCGTCGGCCTCATCTCGCCGCCGCCGCACCACGACATCTACTCCATCGAGGACCTCGCCCAGCTGATCCACGACCTGAAGAACGCCAACCACAAGGCCCGGGTGCACGTGAAGCTCGTGTCCGAGGTCGGCGTCGGCACGGTCGCGACGGGCGTGTCCAAGGCCAAGGCCGACGTGGTCCTGATCTCCGGGCACGACGGCGGCACGGGCGCGGCGCCGCTGACGAGCCTCAAGCACGCCGGCGGCCCCTGGGAGCTCGGCCTGGCCGAGACCCAGCAGACGCTGGTCCTCAACGGCCTGCGCGACCGCATCTCGGTGCAGGTCGACGGGCAGCTGAAGACGGGCCGCGACGTGGTCATCGCCGCGCTGCTGGGCGCCGAGGAGTTCGGCTTCGCCACGGCCCCGCTGGTCGTGTCGGGCTGCATCATGATGCGCGTCTGCCAGCTGGACACCTGTCCCGTCGGGGTGGCGACCCAGAACCCGGAGCTGCGCGCGCGGTTCACGGGCAAGGCCGAGTACGTGGTGACGTTCTTCGAGTACCTGGCGCAGGAGGTCCGCGAGTACCTCGCGAGCCTCGGGTTCCGCTCGCTCGAGGAGGCCGTCGGCCACGTCGAGCTGCTGGACTCCCGCCGCGCCGTGGCGCACTGGAAGGCGTCGGGCCTGGACCTGGCCCCGATCCTGCACGCGCCCACGCCGCCCGAGGGCACGTCCCTGCACCGCACGACGACGCAGGACCACGGCCTGGAGAAGGCCCTGGACCACGTGCTCATCGAGCGCAGCGCCGACGCGCTGCGCGACCGCACCCCGGTGAAGATCGAGCTGCCGGTGCGCAACGTCAACCGGACCATCGGGGCGCTGCTGGGCTACGAGGTCACGACGCGCTTCGGCGAGGAGGGCCTGCCCGACGGCACGATCGACGTCAAGCTCACGGGCTCCGGCGGGCAGTCGCTCGGCGCGTTCCTGCCGCGCGGCGTGACGATCCGGCTCTTCGGCGACACCAACGACTACGTCGCCAAGGGCCTGTCCGGCGGCATCGTCGTGGTGCGCCCCGACACCTCGTCGGGTTCGCGCGAGCGCGACATCGTCGCCGGCAACGTCATCGGCTACGGCGCGACGTCCGGGCAGGTCTTCCTGCGCGGCGAGGTCGGCGAGCGCTTCTGCGTGCGCAACTCCGGCATGACCGCGGTCGTCGAGGGCGTGGGCGACCACGCGCTGGAGTACATGACCGGTGGCGAGGTCGTCATCCTCGGCCGGGTCGGGCGCAACGTGGCCGCGGGCATGTCCGGCGGCTACGCGCACGTCCTGGACCTCAAGGAGGGCCGCGTCAACCGCGACATGGTCGACCTGCGCCCGATGGACGACGAGTCCGCCGCGCGCGTGCACGACCTGCTGGTGGCGCACAAGGGCCACACCGATTCCACCGTCGCCGGGAAGCTGCTGTCCGACTGGGGTGCAGCGCGTTCCCGGTTCACCACGATCGTCCCCCGGGACTACCAGCGCGTGCTGGACGTGCAGGCGCAGGCCGTCTCCGAAGGCCTGGCGCCCGACTCCGACGACGTGCTGGCCCGCATCATGGAGGCTTCCCATGGTTGATCCCCGCGGCTTCCTGCAGGTCCGCGAGCGTGAGCTCCCGAAGCGCCGTCCCGTGCAGCTGCGGCTCATGGACTGGCGCGAGGTCTACGAGAAGCAGGACCTGGCGCAGACCGAGCGCCAGGCCGGGCGCTGCATGGACTGCGGCATCCCGTTCTGCCACAGCGCGTGCCCGCTGGGGAACCTCATCCCCGAGTGGAACGACCTCGTCAACCGCGGGGACTTCCGCGCGGCCGCCGAGCGCCTGCACCTGACCAACAACTTCCCCGAGTTCACGGGGAAGCTGTGCCCCGCACCGTGCGAGTCGGCCTGCGTGCTGGGCATCAACCAGCCGCCGGTGACCATCAAGCAGGTCGAGGTGATGATCGCCGAGCAGGCCGCGGAGAACGGGTGGCTCGAGCCGCGCCCGCCGGAGCGCCTGACGGGCAAGACCGTCGCCGTCGTCGGGTCCGGCCCCGCCGGGCTGGCCGCCGCGCAGCAGCTGACGCGCGCCGGGCACACCGTCGCCGTCTACGAGCGCGACGACAAGATCGGCGGGCTGATGCGCTACGGCATCCCCGAGTTCAAGATGGAGCGCTCCGTCCTGGACCGCCGCCTCGCGCAGATGGAGGCCGAGGGCACCCGGTTCCGCCCGGGCACCGCCATCGGCACCGACATCACGGGCGAGCAGCTGCGCGACCGCTACGACGCCGTCGTGGTGGCGACGGGGGCGACCCAGTGGCGCGACGTGGAGATCCCGGGGCGCGAGCTCGCGGGCATCCACCAGGCCATGGAGTACCTGCCGCCGACCAACCGGGTCGCCGTGGGGGAGGACCGTCCCGACGACTACATCGACGCGGCCGGCCTCGACGTCGTCATCATCGGCGGCGGCGACACGGGCTCGGACTGCTACGGCACCGCCCTTCGCCAGGGCGCCCGCTCGGTCACGCAGCTCGACATCTACCCGCAGGCACCGGAGGACCGGGGCGAGGACGAGCCCTGGCCGACCATGCCCAAGGTGTTCACGGTGTCCTCCTCCCACGAGGAGGGCGGCGAGCGGGTCTTCTCCGCGAGCACGCGCGCGCTCATCGGCGACGACGAGGGGCGCGTCAGCGCGCTGCGCCTGGTCGAGGTCGAGAAGGTCGACGGCACCTGGACGCCCGTGGAGGGCACCGAGACGGACGTGCCCGCGCAGCTCGTCCTGCTGGCCATCGGGTTCTCCGGCCCCGAGGCCGGCGGGCTCGTCGAGCAGCTGGGCCTGGCCACGGACGAGCGGACGCGGTTCGCCCGCACCGACGCCTACGCCAGCCGCACCCCGGGCGTCTTCGTCGCGGGCGACGCGGGCCGCGGCCAGTCGCTCATCGTGTGGGCCATCGCCGAGGGGCGCGCGTGCGCGGCCGCGGTCGACGCCCACCTCATGGGGGAGACGGCGCTGCCCTCGCCCATCTCGGCGCACGCCCGGCCGCTGACCGCCTGAGCGGACGCGACCACGAGCCCGGCACCCCCTCGGGGGTGCCGGGCTCCTCGTCGTGCACCGCCCGGGTGCGCGGGTGCCGCGGCCGAGGTGGACGAGCGGTGAACACGCCGCCGCGCAGCGCGCCCCGCCGCTCGCGGGTGGCGCGGACGGAATAGGGTCGGGGCATGCGCAGAGCGAAGATCGTCTGCACCCTCGGGCCCGCTGTGGCCGGCCCCGAGAGGTTGCGAGCCCTGGTCGACGCCGGGATGGACGTCGCCAGGATGAACCTGAGCCACGGCTCCCAGGACGACCACCGGGCCAACTTCGAGGGCGTGCGGGCCGCCGCGGAGGCCACCGGCCGCTCCGTGGGCATCCTCGCCGACCTCCAGGGCCCGAAGATCCGGCTGGGGAGGTTCGCCGCCGGCCCGCACGACCTGGCCGTCGGGGACTCCTTCACCATCACGACCGAGGACGTCGTGGGCACCAAGGAGGTGTGCTCGACGACCTACAAGGGGCTGACGGGCGACGTCTCCGCGGGGGACCGCATCCTCATCGACGACGGCAAGGTCGGCCTGGAGGTCCTCGAGGTCGACGGCCCGCGCGTCGTGACCCGCGTGACCGTCCCCGGGCCCGTCTCGAACAACAAGGGCATCAACCTGCCCGGCGTGGCCGTCAGCGTCCCCGCCCTGTCGGAGAAGGACATCGACGACCTGCGGTTCGCGCTGCAGCTCGGCGTGGACATGGTCGCCCTGTCCTTCGTGCGCAACGCGGCCGACGCGGCCGACGTGCACGCGATCATGGACGAGGAGGGCGTCACCGTCCCGATCATCGCCAAGGTCGAGAAGCCGCAGGCCGTGGACAACCTCGCGGAGATCGTCGCGGCCTTCGACGGGATCATGGTGGCCCGCGGCGACCTGGGCGTGGAGCTCCCGCTCGAGGAGGTCCCGATCGTGCAGAAGCAGGTCGTGGAGATGGCGCGCCGCCAGGCGAAGCCCGTCATCGTCGCGACCCAGATGCTCGAGTCGATGATCACCGCCCCCCGGCCCACGCGCGCCGAGGCCTCCGACTGCGCCAACGCCGTCCTCGACGGCGCCGACGCGCTGATGCTGTCCGGCGAGACGAGCGTCGGGGCGTTCCCGTACGAGGCCGTGCGCACCATGGCCCGCATCATCGAGAACACCGAGGCGCACGGCGCCGAGCGCATCGCGCCGCTGGGCTCCGTCCCGCACACCAAGGGCGGCGCGGTCACCCTGGCCGCCTCGGAGATCGGCAAGCAGCTCGACGCCAAGCTGCTCGTGACGTTCACGCAGAGCGGGGACTCGGCGCGGCGCCTGTCGCGGCTGCGCTCGAGCATCCCCCTGCTCGCGTTCACGCCCGAGCACGCGGTGCGCCGCCGCCTGGCGCTCAGCTGGGGCATCGAGCCCGAGTTCGCGCCGTTCATCGAGACCACCGACGAGATGGTCGTCCAGGTCGAGAAGCGGCTGCTGGAGATGGGGCGCTGCGAGCAGGGCGACCTCGTCGTCATCGTCGCCGGCGCCCCGCCCGGGATCGTGGGCTCGACCAACGCCGTGCGGGTGCACCGCATCGGCGACGCTCTCGACGGGGCCGCGAAGGCGTACACCCAGGCCTGAGCCGGACGCACGACGGGGGACGGACCGGCCGGTCCGTCCCCCGTCGTCGTCGGTGCCCCGACGCTGCTGTGCCCTGGGTGGGATTCGAACCCACACTGGATCGAGTTTGAGTCGACTGCCTCTGCCGGTTGGGCTACCAGGGCGTCCGGTGCGCGGCGGCGGGGCCGTCGCGACGGATCCCCACCCTAGCGGGGGGCGGTCGTCGGGCCGCCCCGGCTCCCGTCCCGGCAGGTGGCGGGAGGTCTCGGCGCCCCGGGGGTGCTCCGTCTAGGATGCTCCCCGTGACCAACACTGCCGACACCCCCAGCACCTCCTCGACGACCACGCGGCGCGTCGTGGTGGCGGAGGACGAGGCGATCATCCGCCTCGACATCGTCGAGATGCTGCAGGAGGCGGGCTACGACGTCGTCGGTCAGGCCGGCAACGGCGAGGAGGCCGTGGCCCTCGCCGAGGAGCACAAGCCCGACCTCGTCGTGATGGACATCAAGATGCCCGTCCTGGACGGCATCTCGGCCGCGGAGCGCATCGTCAAGGCGCGCATCGCCCCGGTCGTGCTCCTCACCGCGTTCTCGCAGTCCGAGCTCGTGGAGCGCGCCCGCGACGCCGGCGCGATGGCCTACGTGGTCAAGCCGTTCACGTCCGCGGACCTGCTGCCCGCCGTCGAGATCGCCGTCAGCCGCCACCAGCAGATCATCGCCCTCGAGGACGAGGTCGCCGACCTCGCCGACCGCTTCGAGACGCGCAAGCTCGTCGACCGCGCCAAGTCCAAGCTGCAGACCCAGTTCGGCATGTCCGAGCCCGAGGCGTTCCGCTGGATCCAGAAGACCTCGATGGACAAGCGCCTCACCATGCGCGAGGTGGCGACCACCGTCATCAGCGCCGGCGAGGACCGCTCCTGAGCGCCCGGCACGTCTGACCACCACGAGGAGGGGCCCGCCCGCGGGCCCCTCCTCGTGGTGCATCTGACCAGTTCCGGGCCCTCCCGCCGGGCTCCGTGTGTAACGGACCGGTGAACACCTGCACGGCTTGCACCGCGAGCGCACAGTCCTCCCTTACTGTTCACCCCGGCTCCACCGTCCGACGGTGGATCTCGCGGTGCGTGCTGCGCCCCGCGTCCACGGCTCAGGAGGACATCCCCGTGCGCTCGATCGTCAAGCTCGCGACACCGTTCGCGGCCGCCGCCCTCCTCCTCACCGCCTGCGGTGGGACGACCGGTGGCAGCACCGACGCGGAGTCCTCCGCGGGCGGCGCGTCCGGCTGCCCCGAGGGTGCCAGCATCGGTTTCTTCGGCGCCCTCACCGGCCCGAACTCCAACCTCGGCAACAACATCCAGAACGGCGTGAAGCTGGCGGTCGACCAGCACAACGCCAAGCCCGACGCCTGCCAGGTGACGGTGACGCCGTACGACTCCCAGGGTCTGCCCGACCAGGCCTCGGGCCTCGGCACCCAGGCCGTGCGCGACACCAAGGTCCTCGGCATCGTCGGCCCGGCGTTCTCGGGCGAGTCGAAGGTCGCCGACCCGCTGTTCGCGGAGGCCGGCCTCGTGGGCATCACCCCCTCGGCCACCAACCCGGCGCTGGCGGAGAACGGCTGGAAGACCTTCTTCCGCGTGCTCGGCAACGACGCGTCGCAGGGCCCGGCCGCGGCCTCCTACATCACGACGACGCTGCAGGCCAAGAAGGTCTACGTCATCGACGACGCGAGCGAGTACGGCAAGGGCCTCGCGGACATCGTCCGCAGCGACCTCGGCGCCGCCAAGGTCGGCGACGACACCGTCCAGACCGGTCAGACCGACTTCTCGGCCGTGGTCGCGGGCATCCGCGCCTCGGGCGCCGACGCGGTGTTCTACGGCGGCTACTACTCCGAGGCCGGCCTGCTGCTGAAGCAGATGCGCGACGCGGGCGTCACCACGACCTTCGTGACCGACGACGGCGCCAAGGACGAGGGCCTCGTCACCGCCGCCGGTGCGGCGAACGCCGAGGGCACGATCATCACCTGCCCGTGCCTGCCCCCGGACAAGGCCGGCGGCTCGTTCGTCGCCGACTACACCGCGGCGTACGGCACGGCCCCCGGCACGTACTCCGCCGAGGGCTTCGACGCGGCCTCGATCCTCATGGCCGGCATCGAGGCGGGCAAGACCACCCGCGAGGACCTGCTCGCGTTCGTCAAGAGCTACGACGCTCCCGGCGTGACGAAGCAGCTGAAGTTCGACGAGAAGGGTGAGCCCAGCGACATCAGCGTCTGGGCCTACAAGATCGCGGGCGGCCAGATCGTCGCCGACCAGGAGATCAAGGCCTCCTGACCCGTGCCACCGGCCCCGTCGCGCTCGCGGCGGGGCCGGTGCGTGCGTGAGGTGTTCCGACCGTCCGACCCCGGTGCGACCCGGCGCCCTGCGCCGCGCACCCCCTGACCCCCGGTGGTCTCGTGAGTCTTGAAACGTTCATCGACCTGACCTTCACGGGTCTGGTCGTCGGTGCCATCTACGGGCTGTTCGCCCTCGGGTACACCCTCGTCTACGGCGTCCTGCGCCTCATCAACTTCGCCCACTCCGAGGTCTTCATGTGGGGCAGCTTCGCCGCCGTCTGGGTGATGATGCTGCTCGGCGGCCGCACCGGGATGGGCGTGCTGCCCGCCATCGGCCTGCTGCTGGTGGCCCTCGTGGCGGCGATGCTCGTCAGCGGTGGCGTGGCCCTCGTCGTGGAGCGACTCGCCTACCGCCGGCTGCGGGCGAAGAACGCCCCGCCGCTCGTGGCGCTGATCTCGGCCATCGGCATGTCGTTCGTGCTGTCCGAGGTCATGGGCCTGCGCGACCGGATCGCCGGCTGGGTGGGCCTGCGCGAGCCGCTGGCCCCCTACGTCGAGAAGGCGCGCGAGAACGTCTCCTTCGTCAACCCGCTGCAGTCGGTGACGCTGTTCTCCATCAGCGGGTTCCAGGTCCGCTCCACGCAGGTGATCGTCCTGGTCGCGGCCATCGTGATGATGGTCGGGCTCGACCAGTTCGTGCGCCGCTCGCGGCTCGGGCGCGGCGTGCGCGCCGTGTCGCAGGACCCGGAGGCCGCCGCGCTCATGGGCGTCGACAAGAACCGCGTCATCCAGCTGACGTTCCTGCTGGGCGGCCTCATGGCCGGCGCGGCCGCGGTCCTGTACCTCATGCACATCGGCGTGACGAAGTTCAACGTGGGCTTCATCCTGGGCATCAAGGCCTTCACGGCCGCGGTCCTCGGCGGCATCGGCAACATCCGCGGGGCCCTGCTCGGCGGCCTCGTCCTGGGCCTGGCCGAGAACTACGGCTCCAACATCTTCGGTTCCAACTGGAAGGACGTCGTGTCCTTCCTCCTCCTCGTCCTGGTGCTGCTGTTCCGCCCGACCGGCATCCTGGGCGAGTCGCTGGGGAAGGCCCGCGCATGAGCACCTCCGCCACGTCCGCACGCCCGACCCGACCCGCCCGCCGCGGCCTCGGCGACCGGTGGGCCGCGCTGCCCAAGCCGGCCAAGATCGTCGTCTGGGTCCTCGTCGCCCTGCTGGTCTACGCGCTGCCGCTGCTGAACCCGCCGATCCTCTCGACGCCGGACTCCGACTTCGGCTCGGTCATGTTCACCGTCGCCTCCTACGCGCTCGTCGCGCTGGGGCTGAACATCGTCCTGGGCTACGCCGGGCTGCTGGACCTCGGCTACGTCGGGTTCTACGCGATCGGCGCGTACACGGTGGCCGTCTTCGGCTCCCTGCACGGCAAGGTGCCGTTCGTCCTGCTCATCGTGCTGGCCGTCTGCATCTCCACGGCCTCGGGGCTCCTGCTGGGTGCCCCCACGCTGCGCGTGCGGGGCGACTACCTCGCCATCGTCACCCTCGGCTTCGGCGAGATCGTCCGCCTGGTCTTCCTCAACACGGAGTGGCTGAACGCGGCGCGCGGCATCACCAACGTGCCGCGCCCGCCGAGCCTGGACCTCTTCGACGTCCCGCAGCTGCAGTGGAGCGGGTTCACGGCCACGGTCGACCTGGGGACCCAGTCCACGTTCCTGAAGTTCGGGCTGCTCGACGGCATCCCGTACTACTGGCTGGCCCTGACGGTCATCATCGTCGTCCTGGTCGCCGACGTGCTGCTGCAGGCCTCGCGCGTGGGCCGCGCGTGGGAGGCGACCCGCGAGGACGAGGAGGCCGCCGAGCTCAACGGCGTCCCCACGTTCCGCTACAAGCTGCTCGCGTTCGCGATGGGCGCCTTCATCGGCGGTCTGTCCGGGGCGCTGTACGCGGCCCGCACGGGCGTCGTGAACCCCGAGACGTTCATCATCCAGCTGTCGATGCTGTTCCTCGCCGCGGTCGTCATCGGGGGCCAGGGCAACCGGTGGGGCGTCCTGCTCGGGGCCGTCGTCGTGGCGTACCTGCCCGAGCGGTTCCGCGAGTTCGCGGAGTTCCGGGTGCTCGCCTTCGGCCTGCTCCTGCTGGCGCTGGCCAACTTCCGCCCGCAGGGGCTGCTGCCGCCGCGCCGGGCGCGCCGGGCCAAGGCCGCCGCGCAGGAGCTGGAGGAGCTCGAGCACTCCGGTGCCGCGAGCGGGGACACGAAGGAGGGGGGCATCCGTGCCTGAGCTGACCACCGACGACACGTCGACGGGCGCGCCGCGCGAGTTCGGCCCGCCGCTGCTGAGCATGGAGGCCGTGACGCTGCGCTTCGGCGGCGTCGTGGCGCTGAACGACGTCTCCTTCGACATCCGCCAGGGGGAGATCCTCGGGCTCATCGGCCCCAACGGCGCCGGCAAGACGACGTGCTTCAACGCCCTCACGGGCGTCTACCAGCCGACGTCCGGGCAGGTCGTCTTCGACGGTCGCCCCCTGGGCAACCGCAAGCGGTACCAGATCAACCGGCTCGGCATCGCGCGCACGTTCCAGAACATCCGCCTGTTCCAGAACATGACGGCGCGCGAGAACGTCCTCGTCGGGGCCGACTCCCACCACCGCGCGGGCGTCGTCAACTCGCTGTTCCGCCTGCCCCTGCACCGCCGGGAGACCGCGGACGGCAACCGCCTGGCGGACGAGCTGCTGGACCTCATGGACCTCGGGCACCGCTCCGAGGACCTGGCGCGCAACCTGTCCTACGGCGAGCAGCGGCGCCTCGAGATCGCCCGGGCGCTGGCCACCAAGCCGAAGCTGCTGTGCCTGGACGAGCCCGCGGCCGGGTTCAACCCGGTCGAGAAGCAGCGCCTCATGGACCTCATCCGGCGCGTGCGCGACCTGGGCAACACCGTGCTCCTCATCGAGCACGACATGCGCCTGGTCATGGGCGTCACCGACCGGATCGTCGTCCTGGAGTTCGGCAAGAAGATCGCCGACGGCCTGCCGTCGGAGATCCGCAACGACCCGGCCGTCATCGCCGCCTACCTGGGCGTCGACGACGAGACGGACGAGGAGGAGACGCCGTGAGCACGGACACCGCCACCGGAGCGGGGGCCGCCGGGCGCGCGCTCGGCGAGGACCTGCTCGTCGTGGACGACCTGAGCGTCAACTACGGGCGCATCGAGGCCATCCGCAACGTCTCGTTCCGGGTGCCGCAAGGGGGCATCGCGACCCTCATCGGGGCCAACGGCGCGGGCAAGACGACCACGCTGAAGGCGATCTCCGGGCTGCGCAGCATCCGGACCGGGCGGATCCTCTTCGAGGGCGAGGACATCACCAAGGTCCCCTCGCACAAGCTCGTCACGCGGGGGATCTGCCAGGCCCCCGAGGGCCGCGGCATCTTCCCCGGCATGACCGTCGAGGAGAACCTCGACATGGGCGCCTACACGCGCAACGACCGGCGCACGCCCGCCTACGCCGCGGACCTCGACCGGGTCTTCACGCTGTTCCCGCGCCTGCTGGAGCGCCGCAGCCAGTTCGCGGGGACGATGTCCGGCGGCGAGCAGCAGATGCTCGCCATCGGGCGGGCGCTGATGTCGCGCCCGAAGCTGCTGCTGCTGGACGAGCCGTCCATGGGGCTCGCCCCCAAGCTGATCCAGCAGATCTTCGCGATCATCCGCGAGATCAACGCGCAGGGCACCACGGTGCTCCTGGTCGAGCAGAACGCCGCCCAGGCGCTGCGCACCGCGGACCTGGCCTACGTGCTGGAGACCGGCAGCGTGGTCCGCGAGGGCACCGGGGCCGCCCTGGCGGCCGACGACTCGATCCGCGCGGCCTACCTGGGCGGCGACGTCTAGGACCGCACGAGCAGCACCCGCGCGCACCGCGCGAGCAGGACCCGCACGGGACGAGGACCCACCGGCACCGCCGGTGGGTCCTCGTCGTCGTGACGGGCTCCTCGTCGTCGGGCGTGCGCCGCGAGGTCACCGGATGGTCACGCGCAGGTCACGGGGGACGACGTGGAGTCAACCTGGGCGCCGACGCGCGGGGCGATCTTCCGCCGGCGCGCGGAGCCCGCTATGTTCCGACGCAGCCGCGAGGGCGGTGACCGGTAGCGGGGGCCCCGGACGTTCGAGGAGGACGCGACGTGGCACGTGCTGCCGTAGAGGTGCGCCAGGCGACCGGCGCCGACGTGGACGACCTGCTGGCGCTGTACAGCTCCGCCCGGCACGGGCGGGAGGCGGCCGGCGCGGCCGCGGACCAGGTCCGCGACCGGCTGCTGCGGGCGCTGGACGGGGACGAGGTCCGCGTCCTGCTGGCCACCGTCGCCGAGCGCCCCGTGGGCTACGCCCTGCTGACCGCGGCCCCGCTGCTGCCGCTGACGACCTCCACGGGCCCGAGCATCGAGCACCTGCACGTCCTGCCGCAGTCGCGCCGCCGCGGCGTGGCCCGGGCGCTGCTGGCCCGCGCCGCGACCCTCGCCCACGCCGAGGGCGCCGAGCAGCTGTGCTGCACCGTGGCCCCCGACGACCGCGAGTACACCCGCTACATGGCCCAGCTGGGCTTCGCGCCCGTCGTGGTGCGCCGCGCCGTGGCCCTGCCCGTCCTGCGCCGCCGCCTCCTCGTCGACGCGGCCGTCGCCCCGCAGCACGCCGGCGACGTGCTCGCCCACCGCCGCTCCCTGCGCGAGCGGCTGGCCCGCGGGGCGGCCGACACCCAGCCGATCCCGGCGGTGGCCGAGGAGGTCCCGCTGGCGCGCACCGCGACGGAGCCGCCGCCCGCCGGCGGCCGCCGCCCGCGCCGCGTGCGCTCGGTGCCGTCGGGCTTCTGAGCGCCCCCGCCGGCGCCGGGAGGTGTCCGGGGTCGCCACTACCCTGACGGGCGTGACCCCTGCTGCCGGCACCCGCTCCCGGGCCGCCACGAAGACCGCCGCTCCCGCCCGGAAGTCGGCGGCCGCCCGCGCCGCCGAGGCCCGCCCGCGGCTCCTGCTCGTCGACGGGCACTCCCTGGCCTACCGGGCGTTCTTCGCGCTGCCGGTGGAGAACTTCTCCACGACCACGGGGCAGCCGACCAACGCGGTCTACGGCTTCACGTCGATGCTCATCAACGTCCTGCGCGACGAGGAGCCCACGCACCTCGCGGTCGCCTTCGACATCTCCCGGCAGACCTTCCGCACGGAGGAGTACGCCGAGTACAAGGCCAACCGCGCCAAGAGCCCCGACGAGTTCCGCGGGCAGGTCGAGCTCATCAAGGAGGTCCTCGACGCCCTGAAGGTGCCGGTCGTCGTGAAGGACGGCTTCGAGGCCGACGACGTCATCGCGACCCTGACGACGCAGGCCGTGCAGGCCGGCTACGACGTGCTGGTCTCCACGGGGGACCGCGACGCGCTGCAGCTCGTCAACGACGCCGTGACGGTCCTCTACCCGCGCAAGGGCGTCTCGGACCTGCTGCGCATGACCCCCGAGGTCGTCGAGGAGCGCTACGGCGTCCCGCCCGAGCGCTACCCGGACCTGGCTGCGCTGGTGGGGGAGACGAGCGACAACCTGCCGGGCGTCCCCGGGGTGGGTCCCAAGACGGCCGCGAAGTGGATCACCACCTACGACGGCCTCGACGGCGTCATCGCCAACGCCGACCTCATCAAGGGCAAGGCGGGGGAGAGCCTGCGCGAGCACCTCGACGGGGTGATCCGCAACCGCCGCCTCAACGCCCTCGTGCGCGACCTGTCGCTGGAGGTGGAGCCGGCCGACCTGCACCGCCGCGCGTGGGACCGCGAGCAGGTGCACACCGTCTTCGACGGCCTGGAGTTCCGCGTCCTGCGCGACCGCCTCTTCGCGACGCTGGAGTCCGCCGAGCCGGAGGCCGAGGGCGGCTTCGGCGTCGACGGCGCGATCCTGCTCGCGGGGGAGGTCGCCCCCTGGCTCACCGACCACGCGCAGGGCCGCACCGGCCTGCACGTCGCGGGGGAGTGGGGCCGTGGGGCGGGCGACGTCACCGGCCTCGCGCTCGCCGGCGCCGACGGCGTCGCCGCCTGGCTCGACCCGGCCACCCTGGAGCCCGCCGACGAGCAGGCGCTCGCGGCGTGGCTGGCCGACCCCGAGCGGCCGAAGGTCGCCCACGACGTCAAGGGCCCGACCCACGCCCTGCACGGTCGCGGCTGGGAGCTGCGCGGCCTGGTCCAGGACACCGCGCTCGCGGCCTACCTGTGCCACCCCGACCAGCGCAGCTACGACCTCGCCGACCTCGCGGTGCGCCACCTCGGCCGCGAGCTGCGCGCCGAGGGCGCGGCCGTGCCCGTCGCCCCGTCGGAGGACGGCGACCAGCTGACCCTCGACGCGGGCGACGGTCCCCTGGGCGGCGACGACCAGGCGCGGGCCGAGGAGGGCATGGTCCGGGCGCTCGCGGTGTCCGAGCTCGCCGACGTCCTCGCCACCGAGCTCGACGCCCGCGGCGGCACGCGCCTGCTGGCCGAGGTCGAGCTGCCCCTGGTCGACGTCCTCGCCCGCCAGGAGCGGGTCGGCATCGCCATCGACGCCGACCTCCTCGCCGAGCTCGAGCAGCACTTCGCCGACCGCGTCGCCGAGGCCCAGCGCCTGGCCTACGAGGTCATCGGGACCGAGATCAACCTCGGCTCGCCCAAGCAGCTGCAGGTCGTGCTGTTCGAGCAGCTGGAGATGCCGAAGACCAAGAAGACGAAGACGGGCTGGACGACCGACGCGGACGCGCTCGCCGCGCTCTACGTGAAGACGGAGCACCCGTTCCTGCAGCACCTCCTGGAGCACCGCGACGCCTCGCGGCTGCGCCAGACGGTCGAGGGGCTGCAGAAGTCGATCGCCGACGACGGCCGCATCCACACGACCTACCAGCAGATGATCGCCGCGACCGGGCGGCTGAGCTCGACGGACCCGAACCTGCAGAACATCCCCATCCGCACCGACGAGGGCCGCCGCATCCGCGCGGCGTTCGTCGTGGGGCGCGGGGACTCGGGCGAGGGCTTCGAGAGCCTGCTCACGGCGGACTACTCGCAGATCGAGATGCGGATCATGGCGCACCTCTCGGCCGACGAGGGCCTCATCGAGGCGTTCCGCTCCGGCGAGGACCTGCACCGCTTCGTCGGCAGCCGCGTCTTCCACGTCGAGCCCGCCGAGGTCACCTCCGCGATGCGGGCCAAGATCAAGGCGATGTCGTACGGGCTGGCCTACGGCCTGTCGCCCTTCGGCCTGTCGAACCAGCTGAAGATCTCCACCGAGGAGGCCAAGGGCCTCATGGACGAGTACTTCGAGCGCTTCGGCGGGGTCCGCGACTACCTGCAGGGCGTCGTCGCCGAGGCCCGCCAGTCGGGCTGGACCGAGACGATCATGGGCCGGCGCCGCTACCTGCCGGACCTGACGAGCGACAACCGCCAGCGCCGGGAGATGGCCGAGCGGATGGCGCTGAACGCCCCCATCCAGGGCTCGGCGGCCGACATCATCAAGGTCGCGATGCTCGGGGTCGACGCGGGGCTGCGCACGGCCGGGATGCGCTCGCGCCTGCTGCTGCAGGTGCACGACGAGCTCGTGCTCGAGGTCGCCGACGGCGAGCGGGACGCCCTGGAGCAGCTCGTGCGCGCGGAGATGGCCGCCGCGGCCGACCTCGCCGTGCCGCTGGACGTGTCGGTGGGCATCGGCGCGTCCTGGCACGAGGCCGGCCACTGACCGGGTGACCGGACCCGCCGGTCACGGCGGGCGGACGCGGGCGCGGGGAGGGTCGCGGGCGGGCGCGGGGCGGGCGCGGGGCGGGGGAGTGGCGGTCCGGTGCTCGCGCCGAACGCCGGCGCGCCCGTCAGCGCGGTCTCGTGCCCGCGAGCAGCTGCGGGAGCGCCGCGTCCAGGCGCGCCACCAGCCAGCGCGGTGCCGGCACCCGTCGGCCCCGCTCCCGCGACGCGGCGTCGGCCCCCCACCACGCGACCCGTCGCTGGTCGTCCGGGGTGGCCGCCCCCTCGCGGTCGCCGGCCGTGCACGCCTGCACCTCGGCCACCGCGCCGGCGGCCTGGACCACGCGCCACGCGTCCAGCGACAGTCCCCGGCGGGACGAGGCGGCGTAGCTGCCGAGGGCGACGGCCCGCTCCTGGCGCCGCCGGGTGGTGTCCGCCGGGGAGACCGGCGCGGCCCGCACCCGGTGCGCGACGAGGTCGGCCACCTGCTGGCTGACGACGACCTCGGGGCCGACGTCGGCGACGCCGATGCTCGCGAGGAAGGCGAGCAGGCCGTCGCCGACGAGCAGCCGCGCGGGCCGGTCCGCCTGCCCCGGTGCGCCCGGCTCCTCGGCCAGGGCCGAGGCGCCCAGCGTGAGGACGGGGTTGTCCCCGCCCTGCAGCTCGGGCACGGCCGCGACCGCGGCGATCAGCTGCTGCGCGCGCAGGGCCGCCGCGCGCGGGGCCAGCCCGTCGCGCGCCGTCAGCAGCCGGGTCAGCCGGACGGGGTCGCGCAGCACCCCGCCGTGCACCGCCAGCAGCCCGACGTCGGCGGCGTCACCGCCCCAGAAGCGCTGCGTGCTGCTCAACGCCCGCTCGAGGTCGGCGCCGGTGGCCGGGTTCGGCGCCCAGGCGCCCTCCCCGGCGCGCCCGAGCAGCGCGGCCTCGTCGGCGGGGAGGTCCAGGACGCCGTTGGTGAGGAGGAACCGCAGCTGCTGCGGCTCCACCCCGCGCAGCTGCCAGGCGACGAACCGGGTGAGCCGCGACGGCCGGCACCCCGGCGCGTCGGGGTCCAGCAGCGCCGCCACGGCGGCGGCCACGGGGGAGGCGCCGGCCGCGGGACGGGCGGGCGCGACGGCACTCCGGCCGGCGGAGCCCGGCGTCCCGGTCACGAGCGCCGTCCCGCCGACGACCAGCAGGACACCCGTGGCGGCGGTGGCGACCACGCGCGCGAGGGAGGACACGGGGTGCCGACCTCCCTCCGCCCCGGCGCCCCCGGCGTCGTCGCCGGGCACCGGCCGGGGCCGTCTCGAGGGTAGGCGCGTCGGGCGGCGCGCGCAGTCCCCGGCGGGTGCGGCGCCTCCCTCCGCCCCGTCGGCCCCGCGAGCCCCGTCGGCCCCGGCGGCGGGGGTCCGGCGTCAGGCCCGGCGCAGGCAGAGCACGAGCGTGCCGGGCACGAGCTCGCCGCGCAGCCGGCTCCAGCCGCCCCACACCGCCTCACCCGCGTGCCACTCGGGTTCGGCGAGGTCCTCGACGGTGAACCCGGCGCCGCGGGCCAGGCGCACCCAGTCCCCGACGGTGCGGTGGTGCTCGACGTAGCGGACGCTGCCGTCCTCCTCGGTCTCCACGTAGGGGCGGCGGTCGAAGTAGGAGTGCGTCACCGTCAGCCCCTCGGGGCCCGGGACGTCGGGCAGCGCCCAGCGCAGGGGGTGCGGCACGCTCCCCA
The DNA here is from genome assembly GCF_011839805.1 of Kineococcus rubinsiae. Lineage (GTDB taxonomy): Bacteria > Actinomycetota > Actinomycetes > Actinomycetales > Kineococcaceae > Kineococcus > Kineococcus rubinsiae. Next base: position 202,508 of record NZ_VWPY01000002.1, read on the forward strand.
CGAAGCGGCCCCCGGGGCGCAGGACACGCGCGGCCTCGGCCAGCACCCGGTCGGCGTCGGCCACGAAGGGCAGGGCGCCGTAGGACGTGACGACCAGGTCGAAGGCGGCGTCGGCGAAGGGCAGGACGCGCGCGTCGCACTGCAGCAGGGGCGTGCGCGGGGAGCCCCCGTCCGCGGCGGCGCGCCGGTCCTCCAGGGCGGCGCCCTCGCGCAGCATCCCGAGGGAGAGGTCGGTGGCCACCACCGCGGCGCCGCGGGTGGCGAGCCAGCGCGCGCACTGCGCGCCGCCCGCCCCGACCTCCAGCACCCGCAGGCCGGCGACGTCGCCGAGCAGCGCCGCGTCGGCCTCGCGCCAGCCCTCCGGGCCCCAGACGAGGTCGGAGCCGGGGCGGTCGTCGCCGAGGAAGGTGCCGTGCTCGCTGCGGTAGCCGGCCGCCTCGGCGTCCCACCAGGTGCGCTGGGCGCGCACGGTGTCGGCGGCCGCCACGGGCCGGCGCCCCACGGACGGCTGGTCGGGGTGGTTCGCGTCGCTCACGCGGCCATCCTGGCGCGCGCGGCGGGTGGCGCGGTCCCAGCGGGGTGCTTTGCCCCCGACTTCGCGCCCAGCTATCCTGGAGGAGCGAGCGTCTGCCGTCCCACCGACCGGAGGGACGCCGCTCGTGACCGCGAGGTCCCTCGCGCGTCTCCCCTACCAGTGTCCCTGACGGAGCCCCTACCTCCATGACCACCACTACGACCGCACCGGCGAGCACGACGCCTCAGATCGCGATCAACGACATCGGGTCGGCTGAGGACTTCCTCGCCGCGGTCGATGCCACCATCAAGTACTTCAACGATGGTGACATCGTCTCGGGCACCATCGTGAAGGTCGACCGTGACGAGGTCCTCCTCGACATCGGGTACAAGACCGAGGGCGTCATCCCCTCGCGCGAGCTCTCCATCAAGCACGACGTCGACCCCAACGAGGTCGTGGGCGTCGGTGACGAGGTCGAGGCCCTCGTCCTCCAGAAGGAGGACAAGGAAGGCCGGCTGATCCTGTCCAAGAAGCGCGCTCAGTACGAGCGCGCCTGGGGCACGATCGAGGCCAAGAAGGAAGCCGACGAGGTCGTCGAGGGCGTCGTCATCGAGGTCGTCAAGGGCGGCCTCATCCTGGACATCGGTCTCCGCGGCTTCCTGCCCGCGTCGCTGGTCGAGATGCGCCGCGTGCGCGACCTGCAGCCCTACGTGGGCAAGACGATCGAAGCCAAGATCATCGAGCTGGACAAGAACCGCAACAACGTGGTCCTGTCCCGCCGCGCCTGGCTCGAGCAGACCCAGTCCGAGGTCCGCCAGAACTTCCTCACGACCCTGCAGAAGGGTCAGGTCCGCTCCGGCGTCGTCTCCTCGATCGTCAACTTCGGTGCGTTCGTCGACCTGGGCGGCGTGGACGGCCTCGTGCACGTCTCCGAGCTGTCCTGGAAGCACATCGACCACCCGTCCGAGGTCGTCGAGGTGGGCCAGGAGGTCACCGTCGAGGTCCTCGACGTCGACATGGACCGCGAGCGCGTCTCCCTGTCGCTGAAGGCGACCCAGGAAGACCCGTGGCAGCAGTTCGCCCGGACCCACGCGATCGGTCAGGTCGTGCCGGGCAAGGTCACCAAGCTCGTGCCGTTCGGTGCGTTCGTCCGCGTGGACGACGGCATCGAGGGCCTCGTGCACATCTCCGAGCTGGCCGAGCGCCACGTCGAGGTGCCCGAGCAGGTCGTCCAGGTGAACTCCGACATCTTCGTCAAGGTCATCGACATCGACCTCGAGCGTCGCCGGATCTCCCTGTCGCTCAAGCAGGCGACCGAGTCGCTGGCCGCGGCCGGCGACGAGTTCGACCCGTCGCTGTACGGCATGGCGGCGGACTACGACGAGCAGGGGAACTACAAGTACCCCGAGGGCTTCGACCCCGAGACCAACGACTGGCTCGAGGGCTACGACACCCAGCGCGAGGCGTGGGAGACGCAGTACGCCCTGGCGCACGAGCGCTGGGAGGCCCACAAGAAGCAGGTCGCCGAGGCCGCCGAGGCCGAGGCGAAGGCCGAGGCCGAGGGCACGAACGTCGCCCCGGCCGCGAGCTCGAGCAGCTCCAGCAGCAGCTCGTCCTCGTCGTCGTCCTCGACGCCGTCGTCCTACACGTCCGAGGCTCCCGAGGCGGGCGGCACGCTCGCCTCCGACGAGGCCCTCGCGGCGCTGCGCGAGAAGCTCACCGGCGGCAACTGACCTCCGGTGCTCTGATCGACGAGAGCCCCGACCGGCGCTGCCGGTCGGGGCTCTCGTGCGTCCGGGCCGTGGTGCGTCGGGCGCTGCTGCGTCCGGGTGCGGAGGCGGTGACGGCTGCGCCGCAGGCGCTGCGAGGTCGTGGTGCCGCTCAGGCGGAGGAGGTCGTGCGGACCTGCGGCGGGACCTCGCCCGCGCCGGCGCGGCCCGGCTCGGGCCGGACGGGGTGCACGTGCAGGCCGGGGGGCGCCGTGCTGGCGCGCACGACCAGGGCCGGGTTCAGCCCGCCGAGGTCGACGACGCGGTTCGTGATGCGCCCCAGCAGCAGGTGCACGCAGCGGCGGCCGATCTCGGCGAAGTCCTGGTGCACGGTCGTCAGCGGCGGGTTGAGGTAGGCGGCCTCGGGGACGTCGTCGAAGCCCACGACGCTGACGTCGCCGGGCACGCTCAGCCCGTGGTCGACCACGGCGCGGACGGCGCCGATGGCCATGTGGTCGTTGCCCGCGAAGATCGCGGTCGCCCCGGCCGCGAGCAGGCGCCGCCCGCCCAGGTAGCCGGAGGGGGCCGTCCAGTCGCCGCGCACGGGCGGCGGCACGCGCCGGCCCGCCTCGACCAGCGCGGTGCGCCAGCCGGTGGCGCGCGAGCGGGACTCGGCCCAGTCCGCGGGCCCGGCCAGGTGGTGCACGGTCTCGTGGCCGAGCCCCAGCAGGTGCGCGGCGACCGCGCGGGCCGCGGCGACCTCGCCCCAGTAGGCGTCGGCCACCCCCGCGCCGTCGAGGCCGGGGGCGAGCACGCAGGGGAAGGTCGCCTCGGCGGCCGCGACGGCGGCCTGCGAGGCGTCCTCGGGGACGATGGCGACCGCCCCGTCGACGGCCTGGTCGCGCAGCTCCCGCAGCGCCTCGTCGACCGAGGCGGGCTTGAGGTCGCGGACCATGACGACGGCCACGGAGTAGCCGGCCTCGCGGGCGGCCTCCTGGACCCCCAGCAGGGTCATGGCGGGCCCGTGCAGCGCCGAGCTGGCGGCGACGACGCCGATGCGGCGCGAGCGGCGGGTGACCAGCGCCCGGGCCGCGGCGTTGGGGCGGTACCCGAGCTCCGCGATGGCGAGCTCGACGCGCTCGCGGGTGCGGCGGGCGACGGCGGGGGAGCCGTTGACGACGCGGGACACGGTCTGCTGCGAGACACCGGCGCGCTCGGCGACGTCGGCCAGCACGGGCGTTCGCTGGCCCTCGCCGTCCTCCGGGGCACCGGAGTCGCGGGGCGGAGTCATGAGCGCATCCTGACTTCTCGCCCCGTCGACGGCGACGGGGCGGACGGGGGTGCCGGCCCGGGCGGGCCGGCGGGAGCGGGGGGAGGACACCGGGGCGGCGCGGGAGGCGTCCGTCGCTGGTCGGGGGAAGAGTAGCCCAGCAACCTGGTGGTGGAACCCCTTGCGCGGGTGCCGGTCCGCCGGACGGGGCACGCAGCGCACGGGGACTGCTCCGCTCGGGGGATCCGGTTGACGGGGCGGGCTGCTAACGCTAACAATGGCTCAGCTGGCCCGCAGTCGTCGTCCATGGTCGAGGAAGCCGCGGACGCCCTCGTCGGGCTCCCCATCCGCACCGCAGCTGGTGCCCATCCCCCGTCATGAGCCTCGTCGTCCCATGACGCTCACGAGGTACAGAGGAGTTCCGCCGTGAACGTTCGTCGCCCCCTGGCTGTCCTGACCGCCGGCCTGGTGCTGTCCCTGTCCGCCTGTGGCGGTGGTGGCGCCGGCAGCACCGACGGTGCCAGCAGCTCCTCCGCCAAGCCCGAGGACATCACCGTCGGTGTCGCGATGCCGACCCAGACCTCCGAGCGCTGGATCGCCGACGGCAAGGCCGTCAAGGAAGGCCTCGAGAAGGCCGGCTACAAGGTCGACCTGCAGTACGCGAACGACGACATCCCCACGCAGGGCCAGCAGATCGACCAGATGATCACCAAGGGTGACGACCTGCTGATCCTCGCCGCGATCGACGGCACCGCGCTCTCGAGCCAGCTCGACGCCGCCAAGGCCGCGAACATCAAGGTCATCTCCTACGACCGCCTGATCCGCGACAGCGCGAACGTCGACTTCTACGTCTCCTTCGACAACTACAAGGTCGGCGTCCAGCAGGGCACCGCGCTGCTGACCGGCCTCGGGCTACTCAACGCCGACGGGTCCAAGGGCACCGCGACGGGGCCGTTCAACGTGGAGCTCTTCGCCGGCTCGCTGGACGACAACAACGCCGGGTTCTTCTGGAACGGCGCGTTCGACACGATCAAGCCCTTCATCGACTCGGGCGTCATCAAGATCAAGTCGGGCCAGACGAAGATCGACGAGGCCGCCACGCTGCGCTGGCAGCAGGAGGTCGCCCAGAAGCGCATGGAGGACCTGCTGACCTCCGCCTACAGCGACGGCAGCAAGGTCGACGGCGTCCTCAGCCCCTACGACGGCATCTCGCGCGGCATCATCACCGCCCTGCAGAACGCCGGCTACGGCGGCAGCGGCAACAAGATGCCGATCATCACCGGCCAGGACGCCGAGATCGCCTCCGTCAAGCTCATCAACGACGGCGTGCAGTACGCGACGATCTTCAAGGACACCCGCAAGCTCGCCGAGCAGGCCATCACCGTCGCCGAGGCCTACCTCGACGGCAAGGAGCCCGAGGCGAACGACACCAAGACGTACGACAACGGCGTCAAGGTCGTCCCGTCCTTCCTGCTGCAGTCCGACATCGTCTACAAGGACAACATCAAGCCCCTGCTGGTGGACTCCGGCTACTACACCCAGGCCGAGGTCGACGCCGGCCAGGCCAGCTGACCCACCCCGCAACGTCGTCCCGCGCCCGGAAGTCCGGGCGCGGGACGCGCTGTGCCGCAAGGCATCCCGCGAACCGCTCACGATCGAGGACCCGGCTGGCCGATGACCGACAACATCCTGGAAATGCGTTCCATCACCAAGACCTTCCCGGGCGTCAAGGCGCTCTCGGACGTCTCGCTCTCGGTCCGCCGCGGTGAGGTCCACGCGATCTGCGGGGAGAACGGGGCCGGCAAGTCGACCCTCATGAAGGTCCTCTCCGGCGTGTACCCCTTCGGGTCCTACGACGGCGAGATCCACTTCGACGGACAGCTCTCGAAGTTCTCGAACATCAGCGACTCCGAGCACGCGGGCATCGCGATCATCCACCAGGAGCTGGCCCTCGTGCCGTTCCTGTCGATCGCGGAGAACCTGTTCCTCGGCAACGAGCGCAAGGGCCGCGGCGGGCTCATCGACTGGAACCGCGCGAACGGCGAGGCCTCGCGCCTGCTGGCCCGCGTCGGCCTCTCGGAGAACCCCACGACCCCGATCGGCCAGCTGGGTGTCGGCAAGCAGCAGCTCGTCGAGATCGCGAAGGCGCTCAGCAAGGACGTCAAGCTCCTCATCCTCGACGAGCCGACGGCCGCGCTGAACGACACCGACTCGGCGCACCTGCTCGGCCTCCTGCGCCAGCTGCAGGCCGAGGGCATGACCAGCATCATGATCTCGCACAAGCTCAACGAGATCGAGGAGATCGCCGACACCACGACGATCATCCGCGACGGCCGCACGATCGAGACGTTCGCCATGGCCGGCGAGGCCGTGAGCCAGGACCGCATCATCCGCGGCATGGTCGGCCGCGACCTCGACAGCCGCTTCCCCGACCGCACGTCGAACCCGGGCGAGGAGGTGCTGCGCGTCGAGCACTGGACCGTGCGCCACCCGCAGCAGGACCGACTCGTCGTCGACGACGCCGGGTTCTCCGTCCGCGCGGGCGAGGTCATCGGGATCGCCGGCCTCATGGGCGCGGGCCGCACCGAGCTGGCCATGAGCGTCTTCGGGCGCTCCTACGGCCGCTACCAGGGCGGGCAGATCTTCAAGCGCGGCGAGCCGATCCAGGCCCGCTCGGTGCAGGAGGCGATCAAGCACGGCATCGCCTACGCGACCGAGGACCGCAAGAAGTACGGCCTGAACCTCATCGACGACATCAAGCGGAACATCTCCGCCGCCGCGCTCGACAAGCTCGCCTCCGGCGGGTTCGTCAACGCGCAGGAGGAGATCCGCGTCGCCGAGGACAGCAAGAAGAGCATGAACATCAAGGCGCCGACCGTGATGTCGCTGACGGGCAAGCTGTCCGGCGGCAACCAGCAGAAGGTCGTCCTGTCCAAGTGGATCTACTCGGACCCGGACGTCCTGATCCTCGACGAGCCCACGCGCGGCATCGACGTCGGCGCGAAGTTCGAGATCTACACGATCATCAACCGCCTCGTGGCGGCCGGCAAGGCCGTCATCGTCATCTCCTCGGAGCTGCCCGAGCTGCTCGGCATCTGCGACCGCATCTACACCCTGGCCTTCGGCCGGATCACGGGTGAGGTGCAGGTCTCCGAGGCCACGCAGGAGGGCCTGATGAGCCTCATGACGAGGGACCGGACGCCGGTCCGCGCCGGGGCGCACAGCGCCTCCGACGCCACGGGCACCGGCACCACGAGCACCACGACCACCCCCGACGACACCCAGGAGCACTCCGCATGAGCGGCACCGGCGACCTCCTCAGCAAGGGCCCGGCCACGCCGCCGACGAGCCCGCACACCCCGAAGACGGGCACCGCGAACCCCCTGGTCGCGATGACGCAGAACCTGCGCACGAGCGGCATCTACATCGCGTTCGTCCTCGTCGTGGCGCTGTTCGCGCTGCTGACCGACGGGCTCTCGCTGAGCCCCGGCAACATCACGAACATCCTGCTGCAGTACTCCTACGTGCTCGTGCTGGCCATCGGCATGGTCATCGTCATCATCGCCGGCCACATCGACCTCTCCGTCGGCTCGGTGGTCGCGCTGACCGGCGCGGTCGCGGCGAAGGTGAGCATCTCCGGCGGTCACCCGTGGTGGGTCGGCATCCTCGCCGCCCTCGGCGTCGGCCTGCTGATCGGTGCGTGGCAGGGCTTCTGGGTCGCGTTCGTCGGGATCCCCGCGTTCATCGTGACCCTGGCGGGCATGCTGCTGTTCCGCGGCCTGACCTACTACGTCCTCGACAACGTCTCGCTGTCGCCGTTCCCGGCGCAGTACACCAAGGTCGCCACCGGCTTCATCAACGGCATCATGGGCGGGTACGGCTACGACGCCTTCACCCTGCTCATCGGCGTGCTGGCCGTCGTCGGCTACGCCGTCAGCCAGGTCCGGACCCGCGTGGCCCGCGTGCGCTACGACCAGGTCGTCGACGCGATGCCGCTGTTCATCCTGCGCATCGTCCTCATCGCCGTCGTCGTCATGGCGCTGGCGTGGCAGCTCGCCCACAGCCGCGGCCTGCCGGTCGTCCTGATCATCCTGGCCGTGCTGATCCTGGCCTACTCGGTCGTCACGCGGTCCACGGTCTTCGGCCGCCAGGTCTACGCGATCGGCGGCAACCTCGCCGCGGCCCAGCTGTCCGGCGTGAACGTGCGCCGGGTCAACTTCTGGATCTTCGTCAACATGGGCTTCCTCGCGGCCATGGCCGGCGTGATCTTCTCCTCGCGCTCCAACGGCGCCCAGCCCGGCGCCGGCACGAGCTTCGAGCTCGACGCCATCGCCGCGGCCTTCATCGGTGGCGCGGCCGTCACCGGCGGCATCGGCACCGTCCGCGGCGCGATGGTCGGTGGTCTCCTCGTCGGCGTGATCTCCAACGGGATGCAGCTGCTCGGCCTCGAGCAGTACCTGCAGCAGGTCATCAAGGGGCTCGTCCTGCTCCTGGCCGTCGCCTTCGACGTCTACAACAAGCGGCGCGCCGGCGGGCGCTGACCCCGCCCCGCACCACCCGTCCCGCAGCACCCGTCAGGCCCGGCCGTCCTCGGCCGGGCCTGACGTGCGTCCGGCCCGTCTCGTCTCCGGCCTGCTGCGTCGCCGGTGGGGCGCACTACGGTGGTCGGCGTGCTGCGCGTGGGACTGACCGGGGGCATCGGGGCGGGCAAGTCGACCGTCGCGCGGCGCCTCGCCGAGCTGGGTGCGGTCGTCGTCGACGCGGACCTCGCGGCCCGCGAGGTCGTCGAGCCGGGCACGCCCGGGCTGGCGGCGGTCGTGGAGCGCTTCGGCGCCGGCGTGCTGACCCCCGAGGGCCGCCTCGACCGGCCGGCGCTGGGCCGCGTCGTGTTCGCCGACGCCGAGGCGCGGGCGGATCTCAACGCGATCGTGCACCCCCTCGTCGCGGCGCGCCGGGCCGAGCTGGCCGCCGCCGCCCCGGCCGGGGCCGTCGTGGTCGAGGACGTGCCCCTGCTCGTGGAGACGGGGCTCACCCCGGCGTTCCCGCTCGTCGTCGTGGTGCACGCCGACGTCGCCGAGCGCGAGCGGCGCCTGGTGACCGAGCGGGGCATGACCCCGGCCGACGCCCGCGCCCGGATCGCCGCCCAGGCCGGTGACGACGAGCGCCGCGCCGCCGCCGACGTGTGGCTGGACAACCCGCGCCGCGACGGCGGGCCCGACCCGCTGCCCGCGCTCGTCGAGGCGCTCTGGCACGAGCGCCTCGTCCCGTACGCCCGGCACCTGCGGGCGGGGGAGCGGGCGCCGCGCGCGGCGCAGGCCGTCCTCGTCGCCCCGGACCCGGCGTGGCCCGCCGAGGCCGCGCGGGCCGTCGCCCGGGTGCGCCACGTCGCGAGGGACCGGGCCCTGTCGGTCGAGCACACCGGGTCCACCGCGGTGCCCGGGCTGCTCGCCAAGGACGTCCTCGACCTGCAGGTGGTCACGGCCGACCTCGCCACCGCGGGGGAGGTCGCCGACGACCTCCTGGCCGCGGGGCTCGTGCGCTCAGGGGGCCGCTGGTACGACCGGACGCCGGGCGGGACGACCGTCGACAAGGCGTTCGCCGCCAACGCCGACCCCGGCCGCGCGGTCAACTGCCACGTGCGCCCGGCGACGTCCCCGGTGTGGCGCCACGTCCTGCTCTTCCGCGACCGGCTGCGCGCCGACGCGGGAGACCGCGAGGCCTACGCCGCCCTGAAGCAGCGCCTCGCCGCCGCCCCGCACGCGGACGTCGACGCCTATGCGGAGGGCAAGTCGGACTTCGTCGACGCGGTCCTCGAGCGCGCCGCGGCCACGCTGCCCCCGCCGCAGCTGCCCTAGGCGCCCCGGCGACGGCGCCGGACGGGCCCGTCCCGGGCCGGGGCCGAGGTCGCCGCGCCGGGCCCCGTTCGCCGGCAGCGAGCGCGCGGGGGTCGTGTCGGAGGCTCGTCCTACTCTGAGGACATGCGTCCGACGACAGACATCCAGCGGCGAGTGGCGCCCTTCGAGGTGATCTCGGAGTTCTCCCCGTCCGGCGACCAGCCGACGGCGATCGCGGACCTCACCCGCCGGATCAACGGGGGCGAGAAGGACGTCGTGCTCCTGGGCGCGACGGGCACCGGCAAGTCGGCGACCACGGCCTGGCTCATCGAGCAGGTGCAGCGGCCCACCCTGGTGATGGCGCCCAACAAGACGCTCGCGGCGCAGCTCGCCAACGAGTTCCGCGAGCTGCTGCCGAACAACGCCGTCGAGTACTTCGTGTCGTACTACGACTACTACCAGCCCGAGGCGTACGTCCCGCAGTCGGACACCTACATCGAGAAGGACTCCTCGATCAACGAGGAGGTCGAGCGGCTGCGGCACTCGGCGACCAACTCGCTGCTGACGCGCCGCGACGTGGTCGTGGTGGCCACGGTGTCCTGCATCTACGGCCTGGGCACGCCGCAGGAGTACGTCGACCGCATGGTCAACCTCAAGGTCGGCGAGACGATGGACCGCGACGACCTCCTGCGCCACTTCGTCGGCATGCAGTACACGCGCAACGACCTGGCCTTCACGCGCGGCACCTTCCGCGTGCGGGGGGACACGGTCGAGATCATCCCCATGTACGAGGAGCACGCGATCCGCATCGAGTTCTTCGGTGACGAGATCGACAAGCTCTACACGCTCAACCCGCTGACGGGCGAGGTGCTGCGCGACGAGGAGCTCGTCTACGTCTTCCCCGCCTCGCACTACGTCGCGGGCCCCGAGCGCCTCGAGCGCGCCATCGGCACCATCGAGGCCGAGCTCGCCGAGCGCCTGGCCGAGCTGGAGCAGCAGAACAAGCTCCTCGAGGCGCAGCGGCTGCGCATGCGGACCACGTACGACATCGAGATGCTGCGCCAGGTCGGCACCTGCTCCGGCGTGGAGAACTACTCCCGGCACATGGACGGCCGCGAGCCCGGCTCCGCGTCGAACACGCTGCTCGACTACTTCCCCGAGGACTTCCTGCTCGTCATCGACGAGTCGCACGTGAGCGTCCCGCAGATCGGCGGCATGTACGAGGGCGACGCCTCCCGCAAGCGCACCCTCGTCGACCACGGCTTCCGCCTGCCCAGCGCCATGGACAACCGGCCGCTGCGCTGGGAGGAGTTCCTCGAGCGCACCGGGCAGACGGTGTTCCTGTCCGCGACCCCCGGCAAGTACGAGCTGTCGCGCGGCAAGGGCGTGGTCGAGCAGATCATCCGCCCGACGGGCCTCATCGACCCGGAGGTCGTCGTCAAGCCGACCAAGGGCCAGATCGACGACCTGCTGCACGAGATCCGCGAGCGCACGGCCAAGGACGAGCGCGTGCTGGTCACGACGCTGACCAAGAAGATGTCCGAGGACCTGACCGACTACTTCCTCGACCAGGGCGTGCGGGTGCGCTACCTGCACTCCGAGGTCGACACCCTGCGCCGCGTCGAGCTGCTGCGCGAGCTGCGCCAGGGCGCCTACGACGTCCTCGTCGGCATCAACCTGCTGCGCGAGGGCCTCGACCTGCCCGAGGTGTCGCTCGTCGCGATCCTCGACGCCGACAAGGAGGGCTTCCTCCGCTCGGCGACCTCGCTGATCCAGACCATCGGCCGCGCGGCCCGCAACGTCTCGGGCGAGGTCCACATGTACGCCGACAAGATCACCCCGTCGATGGAGCAGGCCATCGAGGAGACGAACCGGCGCCGCGAGAAGCAGGTGGCCTACAACAAGTCCAAGGGCGTCGACCCGATGCCGCTGCGCAAGAAGATCGCCGACATCACCGACCTCATCGCCAAGGAGGACGCCGACACGGCGACCCTGCTCGGCGGGGGCGGCCGCCAGCAGTCGCGCGGCAAGGCGCCCGTGCCGGCGCTCGGCTCCAAGGCGCGCGGCACCGGCAAGAACATCGGCCGCGAGGTGGGGCCCGAGCCCCGCGAGTCGATGCCGCAGGCCGACCTGGCCGACCTCATCCAGCAGCTGACCGACCAGATGCACGGCGCCGCGGCCGAGCTGCAGTTCGAGCTCGCCGGGCGGCTGCGCGACGAGATCGGCGACCTCAAGAAGGAGCTGCGGGGGATGCGGGCGGCGCAGGGCGCCTGAGCCGCCGGCTGTTCAGGCGGTGCCGGCGGGCGGCGGCACGGGGGAGACGGCCCCCGTCGCGGTGAGGTGGGCCAGCAGCGTCTGCGAGATCTTGCCCAGCTGCTCGACCTGCTCGGCGTCCAGGACGTCGAAGAGGTTGCTGCGCACCGTCTCCACGTGACCCGGGGCGGCCTGGTCGAGCGCGGTGAAGCCCGCGTCGGTGAGCACGGCGAGGTAGCCCCGGCCGTCGGTCTCGCAGGCCTCGCGGCGGATCCACCCGCGCTCCTCCAGGCGGGCCACGGCGTGCGAGACCCGGCTGCGCGAGGACAGCGAGGAGTCGGCCAGCTGGCTCATCCGCAGGGAGCGCCCCGGCGACTCCGACAGCCGCACGAGCATCTCGTAGTAGGTGTGGGCGATGCCGGACTCGTGCTGGAGCTGGCGGTCGATGCGGTCGGTGAGCAGCTGGGTCGCGGACAGGTACGCGCGCCAGGTCACCTGCTCCTCGGCGTCCAGCCAGCGGGTGCCGCCGTCGGCGGGGGAGTCGGTCGGGGCACCAGCGGCGGGAGGCATGCGCCCAAGGTACGCGTTCGTCTCAACCACTTCCAGGGGGCGAGGGCCGTCGGGGTGCTGCACGTCACGTGGTCGCGGTCACCGCCGGAGCTCGCGACGGCGGGCCGTGTCGGAGGGGGAGCCTAGGGTTGGGGGGTGGCCTCTCGTACCCCCTCCAGCAGCACCGCGCGGCGCGTCCCGTCCGTCCCCTCGCCGGTCCGCCGCACCGTGGCCGCCCCCACGGACCGCCTCGTCGTCCGGGGTGCCCGCGAGCACAACCTGAAGAACGTCTCGGTCGACCTGCCCCGCGACAGCCTCGTCGTCTTCACGGGCCTGTCGGGGTCGGGGAAGTCCTCGCTCGCCTTCGACACGATCTTCGCGGAGGGCCAGCGCCGCTACGTCGAGTCGCTGTCGGCCTACGCCCGCCAGTTCCTGGGCCAGATGGACAAGCCCGACGTCGACTTCATCGAGGGCCTGTCCCCGGCCGTCTCGATCGACCAGAAGTCGACCTCGCGCAACCCGCGCTCGACGGTCGGCACGATCACCGAGGTCTACGACTACCTGCGCCTGCTCTTCGCGCGCGCCGGCCGCCCGCACTGCCCGGTCTGCGGGGAGCCGGTCGGCAAGCAGACGCCGCAGCAGATCGTGGACCAGCTCATGGAGCTGCCGTCCGGGACCCGCTTCCAGGTCCTGGCGCCCGTGATCCGCGACCGCAAGGGCGAGTACGCCGAGCTCTTCCGCGAGCTGCAGGCCAAGGGCTTCGCCCGCGCCCGCGTCGACGGCGAGGTGGTCACCCTCGAGGAGCCGCCCGCGCTGCAGAAGAAGCTCAAGCACACGATCGAGGTCGTCATCGACCGCCTCGTGGTGAAGGAGGGCGTCAAGCGCCGCCTCACCGACTCCGTGGAGACGGCGCTCGTGCTGTCCGGGGGGCTGCTCGTCGCCGACCTCGTCGACGTCGAGGGCCCGGAGGGGGAGCGGCGCTTCTCCGAGAAGATGGCCTGCCCCAACGAGCACCCGCTCGACCTCGACGAGGTCGAGCCGCGGACCTTCTCGTTCAACTCCCCGTTCGGCGCGTGCCCGGAGTGCTCGGGCATCGGCACCCAGCTCGAGGTCGACCCCGAGCTCGTCGTGCCCGACGAGGACCTGAGCCTGGCCGAGGGGGCCATCGCGCCGTGGACGGCCGGCTCGGCCGACTACTTCCAGCGGCTCATGACGGCGCTCGCGGAGGACCTGTCCTTCTCGATGGACACGCCGTGGCGCGCGCTGCCCAAGCGCGCCAAGGACGCCCTGCTGGGCGGCAAGGACCACAACGTCCACGTGCGCTACCGCAACCGGTGGGGCCGCGAGCGCGCCTACTCCACGGGCTTCGAGGGCGTCGTGCCGTTCATCAAGCGCCGCCACGAGGAGACGGAGTCCGACCTCAGCAAGGAGCGCTACGAGGGGTACATGCGCGAGACGCCGTGCCCCGTCTGCAAGGGCGCGCGCCTCAAGCCGTCCTCGCTGGCCGTGAAGCTGGGCGACCGGTCCATCTCCGAGATCTGCGCCCTGCCCATCGACGAGTGCGCCCGCTTCCTCGACACGCTGCAGCTGTCGGCGCGCGAGAAGAAGATCGCCGCGCAGGTGCTCAAGGAGATCCAGGCCCGCCTGGGCTTCCTCCTCGACGTCGGCCTCGACTACCTGTCGATGGACCGCCCGGCGGGCACCCTGTCCGGCGGCGAGGCGCAGCGCATCCGCCTCGCCACGCAGATCGGCTCCGGCCTCGTCGGCGTCCTCTACGTCCTGGACGAGCCGAGCATCGGCCTGCACCAGCGCGACAACCGCCGGCTCATCGACACGCTCACGCGCCTGCGGGACCTCGGCAACACCCTCATCGTCGTCGAGCACGACGAGGACACGGTCCGCGTGGCCGACTGGATCGTCGACTTCGGCCCCGGCGCCGGCGAGCGCGGCGGCGAGGTCGTGCACTCGGGCGACCTCGAGGGCCTGCTGGCCAACCCGCGCTCGCTGACGGGGCAGTACCTGTCCGGGGCGCGCTCGATCGAGACGCCCGCGCAGCGCCGGCCGGTCGACCCCTCGCGCCAGCTCGTGGTCACGGGCGCCAAGGAGCACAACCTCCACGACGTCGACGTGACGTTCCCGCTCGGCTGCCTCGTCGCGGTGACGGGCGTCTCCGGCTCGGGGAAGTCGACGCTGGTCAACGACATCCTCTACACGGTGCTCGCCAACAAGCTCAACGGCGCCCGCCGGGTCCCCGGCCGGCACAAGTCGGTCAAGGGCCTCGAGCACCTCGACAAGGTCGTCCACGTCGACCAGAGCCCGATCGGGCGGACCCCGCGGAGCAACCCGGCGACCTACACGGGCGTCTTCGACCACGTCCGCAAGCTGTTCGCCTCCGCGCCGGAGTCGAAGCTGCGCGGCTACCAGCCCGGGCGGTTCTCCTTCAACGTCAAGGGCGGGCGCTGCGAGGCGTGCTCGGGCGACGGCACGCTGAAGATCGAGATGAACTTCCTGCCGGACGTCTACGTCCCCTGCGAGGTGTGCCACGGGGCGCGGTACAACCGCGAGACGCTCGAGGTGCACTTCAAGGGCAAGACGATCGCCGAGGTCCTCGACATGCCCATCGAGGAGGCGGCCGACTTCTTCGCGGCGGTCCCCGCGATCTCCCGGTTCATGGCGACGCTGACCGAGGTCGGCCTCGGCTACGTCCGCCTCGGGCAGCCCGCGACCACCCTGTCCGGTGGTGAGGCGCAGCGCGTGAAGCTGGCCTCGGAGCTGCAGCGGCGCTCCAACGGCCGCACGATCTACGTCCTGGACGAGCCGACCACCGGTCTGCACTTCGAGGACATCCGCAAGCTCCTCGGCGTGGTGCAGGGCCTCGTCGACAAGGGCAACAGCGTCCTGGTCATCGAGCACAACCTCGACGTCATCAAGACGGCCGACTGGGTCGTCGACATGGGGCCCGAGGGCGGCGGCGGGGGTGGCCGCGTCGTCGCGACGGGCACGCCCGAGGAGATCGCCGCGCACCCCGGCAGCTACACGGGGCAGTTCCTCGCCGAGCTGCTCGGCACCGGGGCGGAGGGCCGCGGCAGCCGTCGCCGGGCGCGCGCGAGCTGAGCCCGGCCGCGCGGTGAGGTCGTGCACTGGGTGACGTCGCGCTCGCGCTGACGTCGCCTGCACCCACGAGAGCGCCGGCCCGGTCCCCCGCGGGGGACCGGGCCGGCGCTCTCGCGTTCCCGCCCCTGTCCCCGTCGCTCCGTCGGCCGCGGCGGTTCGGTCCGTGTCGGAGGCGCGACATAACCTGGTGCCCGTGCCAGATCCCGCCACCTACCGTCCCAAGCCGGGGGAGATCCCCGTCGAGCCCGGGGTCTACCGCTTCCGGGACCCGCAGGGCCGGGTCATCTACGTCGGCAAGGCCAAGAGCCTGCGGCAGCGCCTGTCGAACTACTTCCAGGACCTGTCCGCGCTGCACCCCCGCACGATGACGATGGTGACCACCGCGGCGAGCGTGGAGTGGACCACGGTGTCCACGGAGGTCGAGGCGCTGCAGCTGGAGTACTCCTGGATCAAGGAGTTCGACCCGCGCTTCAACGTCAAGTACCGCGACGACAAGTCCTACCCCTACCTCGCCGTGACCATGGGCGAGGAGGTGCCCCGCGTGCAGGTCATGCGCGGCGCCAAGCGCAAGGGCACCCGCTACTTCGGGCCGTACACGCACGCCTGGGCGATCCGCGAGACGGTCGACCTGCTGCTGCGGGTCTTCCCCGTCCGCACCTGCTCCGCGGGCGTCTACAAGCGCGCCGGGCAGGTCGGCCGGCCGTGCCTGCTGGGCTACATCGACAAGTGCTCCGCCCCGTGCGTCGGGAAGATCTCCACCGAGGACCACCAGGCCCTCGCGCAGGACTTCTGCGACTTCATGGGCGGCAACACCCAGCGCTACGTGCGCCGCACCGAGCTGGCCATGAAGGAGGCCGCCTCGGAGCTGGACTTCGAGCGGGCCGCCCGGCTGCGCGACGACCTCGGCGCGCTGCAGAAGGCGCTGGAGAAGAGCGCCGTCGTCCTGCCTGACGCGACCGACGCCGACGTGTTCGCCATCGCCGACGACGAGCTCGAGGCGGCCGTGCAGGTGTTCCACGTGCGCGGCGGCCGCGTCCGCGGCCAGCGCGGCTGGGTCGTGGAGAAGGTCGAGGACGTCGGCGCCCCCGAGCTCGTCGAGCAGCTCCTGCTGCAGGTCTACGGCGGGGAGACCGGCGAGAACGTGCCCCGCGAGGTGCTCGTGCCGCACCTGCCCGCGACCGTCGAGGGCGACGTCGAGGACTGGCTCTCGGAGCTGCGCGGCTCCCGCGTCGACCTGCGCGTGCCGCAGCGCGGCGACAAGCGCGCGCTGATGGACACGGTGCACCGCAACGCGACCCAGGCCCTGGCGCTGCACAAAACGCGCCGCGGCGGGGACCTCACGGCCCGCAGCCAGGCGCTGCAGGAGATCCAGGAGGCCCTCGGCCTCGACGAGGCGCCGCTGCGCATCGAGTGCTTCGACGTCTCGCACACGCAGGAGACCAACGTCGTCGCCTCCATGGTCGTCTTCGAGGACGGGCTGCCCAAGAAGGGCGAGTACCGCCGCTTCGCCGTGCGCGGCGACGAGGGCGGTGTGGACGACACCGCCGCGATGCGGGAGGTGCTGCTGCGCCGCTTCCGCCGCATGGGCACCCGGCAGCCCGCCGACGCCCCCGCCGAGGACGCCGTGGCCGACGGCACGGGCGTGGACGCGGCGGTCCTCGAGGCGTCCGGTCCCGGCGGCGGGGCCGCGACCGAACCCGGCGACGGACCCGACGACGTCGTCGCCCACCCGCTGCGGGAGCCGGCGAGCGGCCCCGTGAGCGGGGAGGTGCTGAGCGGCATCGACCCCGACACGGGCCGGCCGCGGCGCTTCGCCTACGCCCCCAACCTCGTCGTCGTCGACGGCGGGCAGCCGCAGGTCGAGGCGGCGGCGCGCGCGCTCGCCGACCTCGGCATCCACGACGTCGCGCTGGCGGGGCTCGCGAAGCGGCTGGAGGAGGTGTGGCTGCCGGGGGAGGCGCACCCCCTCGTCCTGCCGCGCACCAGCCAGGGCCTCTACCTGCTCCAGCGCGTGCGCGACGAGGCCCACCGGTTCGCGATCACCTACCACCGCTCCAAGCGGAGCAAGGCCATGACGACCAGCGCCCTCGACGGGGTGCCGGGGCTCGGGCAGGCGCGGAAGTCCGCGCTGCTCAAGCACTTCGGCTCGGTCAAGAAGCTGCGCGCCGCCTCGGCGGAGGAGGTCGCGGCCGTGCCCGGCATGGGCCCGCGCACCGCGCAGGCCGTCGTGGCGGCGCTCGCGGAGGGCCCCGCGACGCCGGGGGCCGGCCCGGACGGGCGCACGGCCGCGGTCGAGACGGTGCCCGCGGTGAACACCGCCACCGGGGAGCTGCTCGACTGAGGGTGGAGGTCCGGGTGCGCAGCGTCCCGTTCCCGTCCCCGCGGGCGTGTCGCGGCTGGCAGGATGGAACCCGTGGCACAACGACCCGGTGATCCTCGCGGGAACCCCTCCGGCGCAGCGGCCGGGGAACCCCCCGCGAGCGCCGCGACGGCCGAGGACGCCGAGCAGCTCCTCGCCGGCGGGGACGCCGAGCAGCTGCTGACGGGCGGGGACGCCGAACCGGCGCCGGCCGCGGACGCCGGGGACCCCGGGGCGGGCGGGCGCGTGCGCCGCCCCGAGCTGCTGATCATCACCGGCATGTCCGGCGCCGGCCGCTCGACCACGGGCAAGGCGCTGGAGGACCTCGGCTGGTACGTCGTGGACAACCTGCCGCCGCAGATGCTGGAACCCCTGGCCGAGCTCGCGGGCCGCGCGGGGCTGTCGGTGCCGCGCATCGCGGTCGTCGTCGACGTGCGCGGGCGCACGTTCTTCGCCGAGCTCACGGGGGCGCTGAACTCCCTCGACACCCGGCACGTCTCCCCGCGCGTGCTGTTCCTCGACGCCACCGACGAGGTCCTGGTGCGGCGCTTCGAGTCCGTGCGCCGCCCGCACCCCCTGCAGGGCGACGACCGCATCGTCGACGGCATCGCCCGCGAGCGCGCCCTGACCGGCGACCTGCGCTCGCGCGCCGACGTGGTCGTGGACTCCTCGGCGTTCAACGTCCACCAGCTCGGCGCCCTCGTGGCGTCGCTGTTCGAGGCCGAGCGCGCCGAGGACCTGCGCGTCACCGTCATGAGCTTCGGGTTCAAGTACGGCACGCCCGCCGACGCCGAGCACATCGCCGACGTCCGCTTCATCCCCAACCCGCACTGGGAGCCCGACCTGCGCCCGCTGACGGGCAAGGACGAGCCCGTCGCCGACTTCGTGCTCGCGGCCGAGGGGGCCCGGCCCTTCCTGGACCGCTACACCGACGCCCTCGACCCCGTCTTCGCGGGCTACCGCCGCGAGAACAAGCGCTACGCCACCGTCGCCTTCGGCTGCACGGGCGGCAAGCACCGCTCCGTCGCCATGGCCGAGGAGCTCGGCAAGCGCCTCACGCGCGCCGGGGTCCCGGTCCGCGTCCTGCACCGCGACCTGGGGCGGGAGTGACGGCCCGTCCGGGCGCCGCAGGTCTGCCCACCGGTCCCGTGCCCCTCGGGGCGCCGGGCCCGGGGCAGCGCACCGCGCCCTCGGTGGTCGCCCTGGGCGGCGGCCACGGCCTGTCCGCGTCGCTGTCCGCGCTGCGCCACCTGACCGACCGCCTCACGGCCGTGGTCACGGTCGCCGACGACGGCGGGTCCTCGGGACGCCTGCGCCGCGAGCTGGGGGTCCTGCCGCCCGGCGACCTGCGGATGGCCCTGTCGGCCCTGTGCGACGACTCCGAGTGGGGCCGCACCTGGCGCGACGTGCTGCAGCACCGCTTCGCCTCCGAGGGCAGCCTGCACCAGCACGCCACGGGCAACCTGCTCATCGCGACGCTGTGGGACCTGCTCGACGACCCGGTGGCGGGCCTCGACTGGGTGGGCCGGCTGCTCGGCGCGCGCGGGCGGGTCCTGCCGATGGCCGCGGTGCCCCTGGACATCGAGGCCGACGTCCTCGGCCTCGTGCCCGGCGACGACGACGCCCCCACGAGCGTGCGCGGGCAGGTCGCCGTGGCCTCGACCACCGGGCGCGTCACCGCCGTCCGCCTCGTGCCGTCGGACCCGCCCGTGCGCCCCGAGGTCCTCGAGGCCATCGCGGCCGCCGACTGGGTCGTGCTCGGCCCCGGGTCGTGGTTCACGAGCGTCCTGCCGCACCTGCTCGTCCCGGCGCTCGCGGACGCGCTGACCAGCACCGCCGCGCGGCTCTGCGTGACGCTCAACCTGGCCGTGGAGTCGGGGGAGACGGACGGGTTCTCCGCCGAGGCGCACCTGGAGGTGCTGGCCGCGCACGCGCCGTCCCTGCGGGTGGACGCCGTCGTGGCCGACCCCGTCGCGGTCGGCGACCCGCACGCGCTGTCGGAGGCCGCCGCGGACCTGGGGGCCCGGGTGCTGCTGCGGCAGGTGTCCCTGGGCGACGGGACCCCGCGCCACGACGCGCTGCGGCTGGCCGCGGCCTACCGCGACGTGTTCGGCGGCAGCTACGGCGACGTCGACCCGCGCGGCGCGCCGGGCGGGCCGTGACCCAAGATGGACCCACGCGGTGAGACAGGCGCCGCTCCCGGGCAGGTGCACGCGCAGGTGGTGGTTCAGCGAGAGGTACGTCCGGCGGTGCCGGGCGGTCGATGGTCGGAGGAGAAACCCATGGCGATGACGGCGGCGGTCAAGGACGAGCTGAGCCGGCTCCCCGTGACGACGACGGCGGCGCGCAAGGCCGAGGTGTCGGTGATGCTCCGCTTCGCGGGCGGGCTGCACATCGTCTCGGGGCGGATCGTCATCGAGGCGGAGCTGGACTCGGCGTCGATCGCCCGGCGGCTGCGCCGGGACATCGCGGACGTGTTCGGCCACCCCAGCGACCTGCTGGTCGTGCAGGCCGGCGGCTTGCGCCGGGCCACCCGCTACGTGCTGCGCGTGGCGCGCGAGGGGGAGTCGCTGGCCCGCCAGACCGGCCTGCTCGACACCCGCGGTCGCCCGGTGCGCGGCCTGCCCGCGCACATCGTGTCCTCGACGGCGCAGATCGCCGAGGCCGCGTGGCGGGGCGCCTTCCTGGCCCGCGGCTCGCTCACCGAGCCCGGCCGCTCGGCCGCCCTGGAGGTCACCTGCCCCGGCCCCGAGGCGGCGCTCGCCCTCGTGGGCGCGGCGCGCCGCCTGGAGCTGTCGGCCAAGGCCCGTGAGGTCCGCGGCGTCGACCGGGTCGTGCTGCGCGACGGCGACGCGATCAGCGCGCTGCTCACCCGCCTCGGCGCGCACGACGCGATGATGACGTGGGAGGAGCGGCGGATGCGCCGCGAGGTGCGGGCCACCGCCAACCGCCTCGCCAACTTCGACGACGCCAACCTGCGCCGCTCCGCCCGGGCGGCCGTCGCGGCCGGGGCGCGCGTCGAGCGGGCGCTGGAGCTGCTCGGCGACGACGTCCCCGACCACCTGCTGCAGGCCGGTCGCCTGCGCCTGGAGCACAAGCAGGCCAGCCTCGAGGAGCTCGGCGCGCTGGCCGACCCGCCCATGACCAAGGACGCCATCGCCGGCCGCATCCGGCGCCTGCTGGGGATGGCGGACAAGAAGGCGCAGGACCTCGGCCTGCCCGGCACCGAGTCCGGTCTCACGGCCGACATGCTCGACGCCTGAGCGCGGCGGTCGCGGCCCGCGCGCCGCGACCGGCGTGCTCCGCGACCCCCGTGCAGCGCGGGGTGACGCAGGCCATAGGGTCGGCTCCGACGCCGCGAGGCGGGTCCGGCAGCAGCCGTCGCCGAGGCGGCGGCCGCACCGGCCACAGCACGACGCACCAGGACCAGTTCCGCAGAGCACGAGACGCGCACCTGAGCCGCCTCCGGCACGGGTGCAAGGAGGAGAGCGCATGACCGTCCGCGTGGGCATCAACGGCTTCGGCCGCATCGGCCGCAACTTCTTCCGCGCAGCCCTGGCGTCCGGAGCCGACATCGAGGTGGTGGGGGTCAACGACCTCACCGACGCGAAGGCCCTGGCCCACCTGCTCAAGCACGACTCGATCCTCGGCAAGCTCGACCAGGACGTGACGGCCGAGGACGGCGCCATCGTCGTCGGCGGCAAGCGCATCGCCGTGCTCGCCGAGCGCGACCCCGCGAAGCTCACCTGGGGCGAGCTGGGCGCCGACGTGGTCGTGGAGTCCACGGGCTTCTTCACCGACGCCACCAAGGCCAAGGCGCACCTCGACGCCGGCGCCAAGAAGGTCGTCATCTCCGCGCCCGCCACCAACGACGACGTGACCGTCGTCCTGGGGGCCAACGAGGGCGACTACGACGCGGCGACGCACCACGTCATCTCCAACGCGTCGTGCACGACCAACTGCCTCGCGCCGCTGGCGAAGGTGCTCGACGACTCCTTCGGGATCGTCAAGGGCCTCATGACGACGATCCACGCGTACACGGCCGACCAGAACCTGCAGGACGGCCCGCACAAGGACCTGCGTCGCGCCCGCGCCGCGGCCCTGAACATCGTCCCGACGAGCACGGGCGCCGCGAAGGCGATCGGGCTGGTCCTGCCGGGCCTGAAGGGCAAGCTCGACGGCTACGCGCTGCGCGTGCCCGTGCCCACCGGCTCCGCCACGGACCTCACCGTCGAGCTGTCGCGCGAGGTGACGCTCGAGGAGGTCAACGCCGCCTACAAGGCCGCGGCCGACGGCCCCCTCAAGGGCTACCTCGTGTACTCCGACGAGCCCCTGGTCTCCACGGACATCCAGGGCGACCCGGCGTCGTGCATCTACGACTCGGGCCTGACCAAGGTCAACGGCACCCAGGTCAAGGTCGTCGGCTGGTACGACAACGAGTGGGGCTACTCCAACCGCCTCGTCGACCTCGTCGCGATGGTCGGCAGCTCGCTCTGAGCTGAGCACCGCCGTCCCGGGCCCGGGGAGGCCGCACCCTGCGTGCGGGCTCCCCGGGCCTCGCGACGACCGGACCACCCCCGCCGCGCCCAGAAGCGCTGCCCCCCCGCACCGCCGCGTCCCGCACCGCCGCGTCCCGCACCGAGGAGCCCCGTGAAGACGATCGACGACCTGGAAGCCGAGCTCGGGGGGCTGCGCGGTCGCCGCGTGCTCGTCCGCAGCGACCTCAACGTGCCGCTGGACCACTCCGGTGCGACGCCGCGGATCACCGACGACGGCCGCGTGCGCGCCTCGGTGCCGACGCTGCGCCGCCTGCTGGACGCGGGCGCCCGCGTCGTCGTCGTCGCCCACCTGGGCCGCCCGAAGGGCGTCCCGGAGGCGAAGTACTCCCTCGCCCCCGTGCACGCGCGCCTCGCGGAGCTGCTCGCGCCGTCCGCGGTCGCCTTCTGCCCCGAGACGGTGGGCCCCCGGGCCGCGCAGGCCGTGGCCGACCTCGCCGACGGCGAGCTCGTGCTGCTGGAGAACCTCCGCTTCGCGGCGGGGGAGACGAGCAAGGACGACGCCGAGCGCGGCGCCTTCGCCGACGAGCTGGCCGCCTTGGCCGACGCCTACGTCTCCGACGGCTTCGGGGCCGTGCACCGCCGTCACGCCAGCGTCTACGACGTCGCCACGCGCCTGCCGCACGCCGCCGGCGGCCTCGTCGCGACCGAGGTCGAGGTGCTGCGCCGCCTCACCACGTCGCCCGAGCGCCCCTACGCGGTCGTCCTGGGCGGCTCGAAGGTCTCCGACAAGCTCGGCGTCATCGACAACCTCCTGGGCTCGCTGCTCACGCGCGGTGACCGCCTGCTCGTGGGCGGCGGGATGGTCTTCACCTTCCTCGCGGCCGAGGGGCACGAGGTCGGCCGCAGCCTGCTCGAGGCCGACCAGCTGGACCGCGTGCGCGGCTACATCGAGGCCGCCGCCGCCAAGGGCGTCGAGCTGGTCCTGCCCACCGACGTCGTGGCCGCCACCGAGTTCTCCGCGGACGCCGACCACGACGTCGTCGCGGCCGACGCGATCCCCGCCGACCGCCTGGGCCTCGACATCGGGCCCGCCTCCTCCGCCGCCTTCGCGGCGGCCCTGGCCGACGCGCGCACGGTGTTCTGGAACGGGCCCATGGGCGTGTTCGAGATGGAGCCCTACAGCCACGGCACCCGCGCCGTCGCGCAGGCCCTCGTCGACGGCGGCTCGTTCAGCGTGGTCGGCGGCGGGGACTCCGCCGCGGCCGTGCGCACGCTCGGCTTCACCGACGAGCAGTTCGGCCACATCTCCACGGGCGGCGGCGCGAGCCTCGAGTTCCTCGAGGGCCGGCAGCTGCCGGGCCTCGACGTCCTCGAGAGCTGACCGCCCCGCCCGCACCACCGCACGACCGCCCGACCCCGTGACGACGCCGCCGCGACCCTGAGGACTCCCATGAGCACCCCCCGCACCCCGCTGATCGCCGGCAACTGGAAGATGGTCCTGGACCACCAGCAGGGCACTCTGCTCGTCCAGAAGCTCGACTGGACGCTCAAGGACGCCAAGCACGACTACTCGGCCGTCGAGGTCGTCGTCCTGCCCTCGCACACGAGCCTGCGCACGGTGCAGACGCTCATCGAGGGCGACAAGCTCTCGATCGTCCTCGGCGCGCAGGACGTCTCCGCGCACGACGCGGGCGCCTACACGGGCGAGGTGTCCGGCCCGCAGCTCGCGAAGCTGGGCGTGCGCTACGTGGCCGTCGGGCACTCCGAGCGCCGCCAGTACCACGGCGAGGACGACACCCTCGTGGCCGCGAAGACGGCCGCCGCGCTCAAGCACGGGCTCGTGCCGATCGTGTGCGTCGGCGAGGCGCTGGAGGTCCGCCGCGCGGGGCAGCACGTGGAGTTCACCGTCGCCCAGGTCGAGTCCGCGCTCGCCGGGCTCAGCCCCGAGCAGGTCGCCGGCCTGGTCCTCGCCTACGAGCCCGTGTGGGCCATCGGCACGGGCGAGGTCGCGACCCCCGAGGACGCGCAGGAGGTCTGCGCCGCCCTGCGCGGCGCGGTGGGCCGGGTCTTCGGCGCGGACGCGGCCGCCGCGGTGCGCGTGCTCTACGGCGGCTCGGTCAAGCCCGCCAGCATCGCCTCGATCATGGCCCAGCCCGACGTCGACGGGGCCCTCGTGGGCGGGGCGAGCACGGACGCGGTCGACTTCGCCAGCATCGTGCGCTTCCGCGACCACCCCGCGTGACCTGACCCCGCCGCCGGACGCGGCGGGGCCCGTCCCCGCCCCCGGATGGCTTACTCTGTGTACGCCCTGGCCCGGCCGCGTCCCCCGTGGGACCGGCCCCGACGAGAAGGATCCGCGTGTCTGTTCTGCGCATCGTGCTGCAGGTGCTGCTCGCCATCTCGAGCCTGTTCCTGACGCTGCTGATCCTCCTGCACAAGGGCAAGGGCGGCGGTCTGTCGGACATGTTCGGCGGCGGCGTGACGACGAGCCTGTCCGGGTCGAGCATGGCGGAGCGGAACCTCAACCGCTTCACGGTGGGCATCGCCCTCGTGTGGACGGTCTGCATCGTGCTGCTGGGCCTGGTAGAGCGCTTCACCAACGAGTTCTGAGCTTCTCAGACACGACGGACGAGGGGAGATCAACTCGTGGCAGGTGGCAACGCCATCCGGGGTAGCAGGGTCGGCGCCGGCCCGATGGGAGAGGCGGAACGAGGGGACACCGCGCCCCGCATCCGCATCTCCTACTGGTGCGCCAACGGGCACGAGACGCGGCCCAGCTTCTCCGAGGAGTCCGGGGTCGAGCCGCCCGAGACCTGGGACTGCCCGCGCTGCGGGTTCCCGGCGGGCACGGACCGGGCGAACCCCCCGGCGCCGCTGAAGAACGAGCCGTACAAGACGCACCTCGCGTACGTGAAGGAGCGCCGCAGCGACGCCGACGGCGAGGCCATCCTCAACGAGGCCCTCGAGGGCCTGCGCAAGCGCGGCCTCATCCGCTGACCCGGCCCACCCGCTGACGCCGGAAGCCGGCGAGCACGCACGACGAAGGCCCCCGACCTGCAGGTCGGGGGCCTTCGTCGTGTCCGCGCGCGTGCGCGGACGGCTCGGCTCAGAGGTCGCCCGCCGCGGCGGCGTCCACGAGCCAGAGGGTCGTCTCCGTGCCGTGCGCGCCCGCCGCCGGGGTTTCGGCCACGTCCCCGCCGGCGACCCCGCGGGCCACGGCGGCGGCCTTCTCCGCCCCGGCCGCGACGAGCCACACGGCGCGGGCCCGCGCGAGGGCCCCGAAGCTGAACGACAGCCGCACGGGCGGCGGCTTGGGCGACTCGCGGACCCCGATGACGCTGGAGTCGTCGCGGGCCAGCCCCGGGTGCTGCGGGAACAGCGAGGCGACGTGCCCGTCCGGGCCCATGCCCAGCAGCAGCACGTCGAAGGCGGGCACCTCGGCGCCGTCCGCGGCGGCCGCGAGCGCGGCGGCGTAGCGGGCGGCGGCCGCGTCCGGGTCGTCGCCGTCCGGACCGTCGGAGGCCGGCGGGACGTGGACGAGCGCCCGGTCCAGGGGCAGGTGGCGCAGCAGCGCCTCCTCGGCCTGGGTGGCGTTGCGCTCGGGGTCGCCCGCGGGCAGGAACCGCTCGTCGCTCCACCACACGTGCACGCGCGACCAGTCGACGCTGTCGCGGGCGGGGGAGTCTGCGACCGCCGCGAGCGCCTTGGTTCCGATCGTCCCGCCCGTCAGGGACACGTGCGCCACGCCCCGCAGCGCCTGCGCGTCGGCGAGGGCGGCCAGCAGCCGCCCCGCGACCGCGTGCGCCAGGACGTCGGGCGTCGGGTGCACGACCACCAGCGCCGAGCCGCTCACGCGCTCGCCCCCTTCGCCGCGCCGGCCCCGCGCGCGGTGCTCCTGCGCGGAGCGGTCCCCGTGGCGGCGGTCTTCGTGGCGGTGGCCGTCTTCGCCGTCGCCTTCTTCGCCGTGGCCCTCTTCGTGGTCCCCGCGGCCGGCGGCGCGTCCTGCGGGGCGGGGGCCTCCGTCGTCAGAGGTCCGGGCGTGGACGCGGAGGCTGCCTTCTTCCCCGCAGCCCTCTTCGCGGCGGTCCTCGCGGCCGGCGCCGCCCTCGCCGCGGACGCCTCCTTCGCGGCGGCCCCCGCCCGGGCGCGGCGGACGGCCTGCGTGCCCTGGTCCTGCGGCGGGTTGCCGTCGGGCGCGTTGGCCGCGACGGCGTTGTTCGGCACCGCGGAGGAGCGCGAGTGCTGCTCGGCGTCCACGGGCTGGGCCCGCTTCATGGCGCGCGAGATGCGCGAGGACTCCTTCTGCGCCGCGGCCTGGCTGCGGGCGGCGTCGGCGGGCGGGGAGATGCGCCCCTGCGCCTGCGCCTGGGCGACGGACATGGTCCGGCCCCCCACGGCGGGCAGCCCGTGCACCAGCGTCTCGCCGTAGACCTCGTCCGGGTCGAGCCGGCGCAGCTCCTCGGTGAGGCAGTCCTTGACGGGACGGCGGGCCAGCGCGATGCGCCGCTCCGGCTGGCCCGGCTGGGTCAGCGTCGCGACCGTCTGGTCGGGGCGGATGAGCTCCACCGCACCGGACTTGCGGTCCAGGCGGACGGACTGCACGCCCGTGCCCTTCTTCGTGCGGGCCCGCACCACCGGGGCCTTGAGCTTCACGGCCAGCCACGCCGCGAGCAGCTCCGTGCTGGGGCTGTCGGGCGCCCCCGCGACCGTCACCTGGGTGACGGGCTCGTAGGGCGGCTGGTCCAGGGCAGCCGCGAGCAGGGCGCGCCAGTTCGTCAGGCGCGTCCAGGCCAGGTCGGTGTCGCCCGCGCGGTAGTGCGCCCGCCGGTGCTCCAGCGACCGCGCCGGGTTCGACGTCTCCGCCGAGTCGGTGATGCGGCGCTGCGCGATGGCCCCGATGGGGTCGCTCTGCAGGTCCTCGGGCGCCGCGCCGACCCACCACGCGACGATCGGCGCGTCCGAGAGCAGCAGCGGCACGACGGTGGTCTCGCCGTGGTCGACGAGCGGCCCGTACAGGCGCAGCACGACGACCTCGCTCGCGCCGGCGTCGCCGCCGACGCGGATCTGCGCGTCGAGGCGCGCCGCGCCCCGGCGGTTGCCGCGGGCCAGGACGAGCACGCGGCACGGGTGCTCGCGGCTGGCCTCGTTGGCGGCCTCGATCGCGTCCTCGGCGTGGGCGTCGTCGGTGACGACGCACAGCGTGAGGACCCGGCCGAGGGCGACCGCGCCGCCGGAGTCGCGGAGGTCGACGAGGGCCTTGTTGACGGCGCTCGTCGACGTGCTGGGCAGGTCGATGATCATGAGGTCTGCTCCCGGCTGGAGGTCGGTGCGGCGGTGCTCACGGGCGCCGCCAGGTGCGGCCCGTGCGCGCCAGCATGTCGGTGGCCGACTGCGGCCCCCAGGTGCCGGAGGCGTAGGGCTGCGGCTTGCCGTTCTTCGCCCAGTAGGAGGTGATCGGGTCGAGGATCTTCCACGACAGCTCGACCTCCTCGTGGCGCGGGAACAGCGGCGGGTCACCCAGCAGGACGTCGAGGATCAGGCGCTCGTAGGCCTCGGGGCTGGACTCGGTGAAGGCGTGGCCGTAGCCGAAGTCCATGGTCACGTCGCGCACCTCCATCGCGGTGCCCGGGACCTTGGAGCCGAAGCGCATGGTGATGCCCTCGTCGGGCTGCACGCGGATGACCAGGGCGTTCTCGCCGAGCTCCTCCGTCGCGGTCCGCTCGAACGGCAGGTGCGGGGCGCGCTTGAACACGACGGCGATCTCGGTGACGCGCCGGCCGAGGCGCTTGCCGGCCCGCAGGTAGAACGGGACCCCGGCCCAGCGGCGGGTGTCGACCTCGAGTTCGATGGCGGCGAAGGTCTCCGTCGTGGAGCTCGCGGGGATCCCGTCCTCGTCCAGGTAGCCCTTGACCAGGTCCGAGCCCTGCCAGCCGGCGGCGTACTGCCCGCGCGCGGTGGACTTCGACAGGTCCTTGGGCAGCCGCACGGCGGAGAGGACCTTGGCCTTCTCGGCGCGCAGGTCGGTCGCGTCGAAGGAGACGGGCTCCTCCATCGCCGTCAGCGCCATGAGCTGCAGCAGGTGGTTCTGGATGACGTCGCGGGCGGCGCCGATCCCGTCGTAGTAGCCCGCGCGACCGCCGATGCCGATGTCCTCGGCCATGGTGATCTGCACGTGGTCGACGTGGTTGGCGTTCCACAGCGGCTCGAACATCTGGTTCGCGAAGCGCAGCGCCAGGATGTTCTGGACCGTCTCCTTGCCCAGGTAGTGGTCGATGCGGAACACCGAGTCGGCGGGGAAGACGTCCTCGACGACAGCGTTCAGCTCGCGCGCGCTCTTGAGGTCGCGGCCGAACGGCTTCTCGATGACCACGCGGCGCCACTGGTCGCCGTGCTGCGCGCTGAGACCGCTGCGCGCCAGCTGCTTGGCCACCACGGGGAAGAACTTCGGCGGGATCGACATGTAGAACGCGTGGTTGCCGCCGGTGCCGCGCACGCGGTCCAGGTCGGCGACCGTGGTCGCGAGCTGGTCGAACGCGTCGTCGTCGTCGAAGTCGCCCGGCACGAAGCGGAAGCCCTCGGCCAGCTGCGCCCAGACGGACTCGCGGAACGGGGTGCGGGCGTGCTGGCGCACCGAGTCGTAGACGATCTTGCCGAAGTCCTGGTCGACCCAGTCGCGGCGGGCGAAGCCCGTCAGCGCGAACCCCGGCGGCAGCAGGCCGCGGTTGGACAGGTCGTAGATGGCCGGCATCAGCTTCTTGCGCGCCAGGTCACCGGTGACCCCGAACATCACCATGCCGCAGGGGCCGGCGATGCGGGGAAGGCGGCGGTCGCGGGGGTCGCGGAGCGGGTTCTCCCCGGCCACGACGCGGGCGGGGCTCATGCGCGTCCTCCTGTGCGTCGGCGGGAGGTCCGCACGGCGGCCTCCCCGTGCTGTGCGGGTGCGTGCTGTCGTGGTGCTCGTCGTGCGGGGGCCGGGCTCGTCCCGGCCGCGAGGCGCGGCCCCGCGGCGGCCGCAGCCGCCGCGGGAACGCGCACCTCGGGGTGGATCACGCCTCGACCTGGGTCTTCACACGCTCGAGCTCGTCGGTCACGGTCTGCAGCAGCTCGCCCCAGGACGCCTCGAACTTCGACACGCCCTCCTTCTCCAGCACCTCGGTGACCTCGGTGTAGGAGACGCCGAGGCGCTCGAGGTCGTCGAGGACCTGCTTCGACTCGCCGTAGGAGCCGCGGATGGTGTCGCCCGTGACCTCGGCGTGGTCCATCGTCGCGTCCAGCGTCTTGCCGGGCATGGTGTTCACCGTGTTCGGCGCGACCAGCTCGGTGACGTACAGGGTGTCGGGGAGCTTCGGGTCCTTGACGCCGGTGGACGCCCACAGCGGGCGCTGCGCCTTGGCGCCGGACTCCGCCAGCACCTGCCAGCGCGGGGTGGAGAAGACCTCCTCGTAGGCCTGGTAGGCCAGGCGCGCGTTGGCGATGCCGGCCTTGGAGCGCAACGAGGTGGCCTCCTCGGTCTCCAGCGCGTCGAGGCGCTTGTCGACCTCGGTGTCCACGCGGGAGACGAAGAACGACGCGACGCTCTCGATGAGCGAGATGTCGTGGCCGTTCTGCTTGGCCTGCTCCAGGCCCGTGAGGAACGCCTGCATGACGGCGCGGTAGCGGTCGAGGGAGAAGATCAGCGTCACGTTGACGCTGATGCCCTCGGACAGCGCGGTGCTGATGGCGCCGAGGCCCTCGACCGTCGCGGGGATCTTGATGTACATGTTGGGCCGGTCGACGGCCTTCCAGAGCTTGCGCGCCGACTCCTCGGTGCCCGCGGTGTCGTGCGCGAGGCGCGGGTCGACCTCGAGGGACACGCGGCCGTCGAGGCGGTCGGTGCGGTCGTAGACCGGGCGCAGGAGGTCCGCGGCGTGGCGGACGTCGGCGGTCGTGATCTGGAAGACGGCCTCGTCGACGTCGACGCCCGCGGCGACGAGCTCCTTGACCTGGTCGGTGTAGGCGTCGCCCTTGGCGAGCGCGCTCGCGAAGATCGTCGGGTTGGTCGTGATGCCGAGGACACCCTCGTCCACGAGCCGCTGCAGCTCGCCCGAGTTGATGAGCTCGCGGGACAGGTCGTCCAGCCAGACCGACACCCCGTGCTGCGAGAGCTCCGCCAGGTTGCTGTTCGTCATGTGCTTCTCCGTCTCCTCGTCCGTGGATCCGCCCGCGGTCGGCGGGCGGGGGCGCCGAGACGGCGCCCCGTGCTGCTGGCGCCCGGAGGCGCCGGAGGACGGGTCCCGGACCGCAGGGCGCGGTCCGGGACCCGTCCGTGGGTCACTGCAGGCCGGCGAGGCTCTCCTTGGCGGCGGTCACGACGGCTTCGTCCGTCAGGCCGAACTCGCGGTAGAGGTCCTGGTAGTCGGCCGAGGCACCGAAGTGCTCGAGGCTGACGATCCGCCCGGCGTCGCCGGTCAGGTCGTGCCAGCTCTGCGCGATGCCGGCCTCGACCGCGACGCGCGCCTTGACCTGCGGGAGCAGGACGGTGTCGCGGTAGGACTGCGGCTGCTCGTCGAACCACTCGCGGCACGGCATGGAGACGACGCGCGTGGGCACGCCCTCCTCCTCGAGGCGGGCGGCGGCCGCGACGGCGATCTGCGTCTCGGAGCCGGTGCCGATGAGGATGACCTGCGGGGTGGCGGCCGACGCCTCGACGAGGACGTACCCGCCCTTGGCGACGCCGTCCGCGGCGCCCCAGCCGGGCTGCGAGCGGTCGAAGGTCGGCAGGTTCTGGCGGCTCAGCGCCAGGCCCGCGGGACGGTCGGTGTGCTCGAGGATCGTCCGCCACGCCCACGCGGTCTCGTTCGCGTCACCGGGGCGCACGACGTCGAGGCCGGGGATGGCGCGCAGCGCCGAGAGGTGCTCGATGGGCTGGTGCGTCGGACCGTCCTCGCCCAGACCGATCGAGTCGTGCGTCCACACGTACGTGACCGGCAGCTGCATGATCGCGGCGAGCCGGACCGAGGGACGCATGTAGTCGCTGAAGACGAGGAACGTGCCGCCGTAGGGGCGCGTCCCGCCGTGCAGCGCGATGCCGTTGAGGATCGCGCCCATGGCGTGCTCGCGGATCCCGAAGTGCAGGGTGCGCCCGTACGGGCTGCCCTGCCACGTCTTCGTCTGGCGGCTCTCGGGCAGGAAGCTCGGCTCGCCCTTCATCGAGGTGAGGTTGGACTCCGCGAGGTCCGCGGAACCGCCCCACAGCTCGGGCAGCGTCGAGGCGAGGGCGTTCAGGACCTCGCCGGAAGCCTTGCGGCTGGCGATCGAGGTGCCCGCCTCGAACGTCGGCAGCGCCGACGTCCAGCCCTCGGGCAGCGTGCGGGTGGAGATGCGGTCGAACAGCCCACCGCGCTCGCCGGCGCCGCTGCGCCACGCGTCGAAGCGGGTCGTCCACGACTCGTGCAGGGTGCGGCCGCGCTCACGGGCGCCGCGCACGTGGGCCAGGACGTCGTCGTCGACCTGGAAGGTCTGCTCCGGGTCGAAGCCCATGACCTCCTTGGTCGCGCGGACCTCGGACTCGCCCAGCGCGGAGCCGTGCGACTTGCCGGTGTTGTGCGCGTTCGGGGCCGGCCACGCGATGAGCGTGCGCAGGATGACGATGGACGGGCGCCCGGTCTCCTCCTTGGCCGCCTCGAGCGCCTCGTGCAGGCCCGCGACGTCCTCGGTGTAGGGGCCCTCGCCACCGTTGGTCCAGTCGATGGTCTGCACGTGCCAGCCGTACGCCTCGTAGCGCTTGCCGGTGTCCTCGGCCAGGGCGATGGCCGTGTCGTCCTCGATGGAGATGTGGTTGGCGTCGTAGATGACGACGAGGTTGCCGAGCTCCTGCACGCCCGCGATGGACGACGCCTCGGAGGACACGCCCTCCTGGATGTCGCCGTCGGAGGCCAGCACCCAGATGGTGTGGTCGAACGGGCTGGTCCCGGGGGCTGCCTCGGGGTCGAACAGGCCGCGCTCGCGGCGGGCCGCCATGGCCATGCCGACGGCGGAGGAGATGCCCTGGCCCAGCGGGCCGGTGGTCATCTCGACGCCGGCCAGGTGACCGTGCTCGGGGTGGCCGGGGGTCTTCGAGCCCCACTTGCGCAGCGCCTTGAGGTCGTCCAGCTCGAGGCCGTACCCGGCCATGTAGAGCTGGATGTACAGCGTCAGGCTGGAGTGCCCGCACGACAGCACGAAGCGGTCGCGGCCCGTCCAGTCCGGGTCGGCGGGGTCGTGCTGGATCATCTTCTGGAACAGCAGGTACGCCACGGGGGCCAGGCTCATGGCCGTCCCCGGGTGTCCGTTGCCCGATCGTTGGACCGCGTCCATGGCGAGGACCCTGACGGTGTCCACCGCCCGGTCGTCCAGGTCGCTCCACTCGAGGCTCTGCCGGCTCACGTGTCTCCTCCCGTGCGAACCAGGTAGCCGTCCAGCGCCGGGTCGGCGGTGGGTGGACCGGCCGTGGTCCGCTCTCTGTCTCCGTCGTCGCCCCGGGGCCCTCTGCCGGACCCTCGATGCCTCGGTCCGCCACGCCCCGTCGGGGGATGGCGGCGCGGAGGGTCTCTCGACCCGCCGTCACCGTGGCACCGTCGTCCGGGGCGTTCGTCCTGTGCGGCGAGCGGGGACGATCACGTGGTCGTCTCCGGATCACCGCGTGTCGAGCCTACTCGCAGCGGGTCCTTCCGCAGCTCGCGGTGGCGGCGCCCCGCTCGCGGCGCCGGGACGGCCCGGTCAACGACAAGTGGTAGGAGCGGCGTAGAGTCGGGGATGCCCGATGTCGCCTCGCCCTGAGGACACTGTGACTGTCGTCGACCCGCGTCCTTCGGACGCCACCGCGCACGCGCGACCCCGCTGGGGGCTCGGCCGCCGCGGGGGACGTCAGCGTCCTCCCCGCTTCCCGAAGCTCGCCGCCTTCGTCTCGCTGACGAAGCCCCGCATCATCGAGCTCCTGCTCGTCACGACGATCCCGGTCATGCTCTTCGCGGCCGGCGGTCTGCCGTCCCCGCTGCTGCTGGTGACCACCTTCGTCGGCGGGGCGCTCGCCGCGGGCTGCGCGAACACCCTGAACTGCTACTTCGACCGCGACATCGACGCGCTGATGAAGCGCACCGAGGGCCGCCCGCTGGTGACCGGTGAGGTGACGCCGCGGCAGGCGCTGCTCTTCGCGGTCGCGCTGGGCGCGGCGTCGGTGGCGGTCTTCCTCACCTTCGTCAACGCCCTCTCGGCCGTGCTCGCGCTGGCGGCGATCGCGCTCTACATCGTGGGCTACACGCTGCTGCTCAAGCGCCGGACGTCGCAGAACATCGTCTGGGGCGGCGTCGCCGGCTGCATGCAGGTCCTCATCGGCTGGACCGCCGTGCGCGGGCAGCTGGACTGGGCGCCGTTCGTGCTCTTCGGCGTCATCTTCCTCTGGACGCCGCCGCACTACTGGCCGCTCTCGGTGCGCTACCGCGAGGACTACGCCAACGCGGGCGTCCCGATGCTGCCGGTCGTGGCCAAGCCGACGACGGTGGCGCGCCAGATCGTCGCCTACACGTGGGCGATGGTGGCCTGCTCGCTGCTGCTCGTCCCCGTCGGCGGGGCCGGGATGGTCTACCTGGTCGCGGCCGTCGTCCTCGGGGTCGGCTTCCTGGCCCAGACCTACGGCCTGCTGCGGCGCACCCGCCGCTTCGAGGCGGCCACGGGCGGCCGCGACGCCGGCACCCTGGAGCAGCTGAAGGCGATCAGCCCCATGGGCGTCTTCCACGGCTCCATCACCTACCTGACGCTGCTGTCGGTGGCCGTGGCCGTCGACCCGTTCCTGCGGATCGCCTGGCCCTTCTGAGCGCTCAGCACCGCACACGACGACGCCCCCTCGACCGGTCCGGTCGAGGGGGCGTCGTCGTGTGCGGGGGAGGGTCGCGGGGGAGGAGCCGGGTCCGGACGTCGTCGTCGCGGTGGTGACCGGCAGCACTCGGGGTGGCGCACGGGTAGGGGAGCTGACCGCGGGCCCGCCGGGTTCCCCCGGCTCGCACCACCACGGGTCCACGCGGCCGTGGACGCGGTCGGGGAGGCGGGGGAGCGGTCACCCGGGCCGGCCCTGCGGCCGCCCCGGCGGTCGTCGTCAGGCGGTGGCGGCGGCGGGCACCGGCGGCGCGGCGACCTCGGTGCGCGGCGCGGTCAGCGCGCACAGCAGCCGCACCTGGAGCACGACGAGCAGGCAGGCCATGCCCATGTGGATCGCGACGAGGACCCAGGGCAGGTCGGTGAAGTACTGCGTGTAGCCCACGACGCCCTGGAGCAGGGTCGCGGCGAGCAGCTGCAGGGAGGCGCGGCGGGCGGCGCGCGGGGCGGCCGTGGCGCGCAGCGCGACGACGATCCCGACGAGCAGGCCGACGTAGGCCATCACCAGGTCGGCGTGCAGCCAGCTGACCGCCTGCGGGTCGAGGCCGAAGCGGGCGGGCTCGTCGGCGTCGCCGGAGTGCGGACCGGAGCCCGTGACGACGGTGCCGACGACGACGACGCCGTAGAGGAGCACCGCGGCCAGCCAGGCGCCGCCGCGGACCTCGCGGCGCACCACGGGCGTGCGCGGGCCGGAGACCTCGCGCCCGCGCCGCCACAGGATCGTCGAGGCGGTCACCAGGAGCATGGAGACGAGGAAGTGCGTCATGACGTAGCCCGGGGCGAGCTCCATGTGCACCGTGATGCCGCCGATGACCGCCTGGGCGAGGATCCCGAAGATCACGAGGCCCACGTAGGGCAGCAGGTCGCGGCGGCGGCTGCGCCAGACGGCGATCAGGCAGGCCAGCGCGATGACGCCGACGAGCCCGGTGAGCGTGCGGTTGCCGAACTCGATCCACTTGTGGAAGCCCTGCTCCTGCTGCACCACGGGCACGTAGGAGCCGGGCACGCACTGCGGCCAGGTCGGGCACCCGAGCCCGGAGCCGGTCAGCCGGACGACGCCGCCGGTGACGACGATGAGGCACTCCGCCACGACGTTCAGCAGCAGGACGCCGGAGCCCCAGCGGGGCAGGGCGGCGCGCGGCGCGCGGGCGGGGCGGGCGTTCGTGGTGGTGCTGCGGCCGACGGTGACGCTCACGCGTCCATGGTAGGTCGCGCCCCGCAAGGGACCCGGTCCGCGGGCGCGCTCACGGGTGTGACATCACTCCCAGCGGAACCAGCGCGAGCACGCGGCGGTCGCGACGGCGGCCCAGACGGCCAGGACGACGAGCGGCCCGGCGGCGACCGTGCCGCCGGCGAGCGCGGAGCGCAGCGCGCCGCCCAGCGCGCCCGAGGGCAGCAGGTCCGTGACGCGCGCGATCGGCGACGGCAGCACGAGACCGCCGCCGGCCAGCAGCAGCACCCAGACGAAGTTGGCCAGCGCGAGGGTGCCCTCGGCGCGCACGGTGCCGGCGAGCAGCAGCCCGAGGGAGGTGAAGGCCGCCACGCCGAGCAGGACGGCCGGCACGGCCGCGAGCACGCGCAGCGCCTCGGGGTGCCAGCCGACGGCCAGGGCCACGGCGCCCAGCACGACGACCTGCACGAGCACCAGGAGCAGCACCGCGAGGACCTTGCCCGCCAGCAGCCCGGAGCGCCCCAGGGGGGTCGTGGCGAGCAGCCGCAGCACGCCGTTGCGGCGGTCGAAGCCCGTGGCGATGGCCTGGCCCGTGAAGGCGGTCGACACCACGGCGACGGCGAGGACGCCGGCCAGCGCGAGGGACGGCCGGTCGCCCGTGCCGAGGTCGAGCGAGGTCGTGCGGGCGGCGGCGACCAGGACGATCACGGGCAGGACCAGCGTCAGCAGCAGCTGCTCGCCGTTGCGCAGCGCGATGCGCGCCTCGAACGACCCCTGCCGCAGGGTGCGGCGCCACCAGGGCGCGGCCCCGCCCGCGGGCGTCAGGTCCAGGGCGAGCGCGCTCGGGGCGGGCGGGCCGTCGGCGCGGGCGGCCAGGGACGCGCTACCGCTCACCGCAGGCTCCGGCCGGTGAGGTCGAGGAACACGTCCTCGAGGGTACGTCGCTGCGCGCCGAGCCCCTCGGGGAGGACGTCGTGGGTGGCGCACCAGGACGTGACGGTCGCGGCGACGCGCGGGTCGGCGGGGATGCCGAGGACCGCGTAGTGGCCGGGCTGGTCCTCCACGACGTCGGCGCCGACGGGCAGCGCGAGCCGCAGCGACTCCCGCGGCAGGCCGGGGCGGGCGACGAAGGTCAGGACGGCGGGCCCGCGGGTGAGGTCCGCCGGGGTGCCGCGGGCCACGACCCGGCCCGCGTCGATGACCACCACGTCGTCGGCGAGGCGCTCGGCCTCCTCCATGAGGTGGGTGGTCAGGACGACCGCGACGCCGCTGGCGCGGGCCTCGCGCACGACGTCCCACACCGCGAGGCGGGCCTGCGGGTCCAGGCCGGCGCTCGGCTCGTCGAGGAAGACCAGCTCGGGCCGCCCGACGAGGGCGCACGCCACGGCCAGGCGCTGGCGCTGCCCGCCGGAGAGGCGGCGCACGCGGGTGCGGGCGAAGGAGGTCAGCCCGAGGCGCTCGGCCAGCGCGTCGACGGGCAGGGGGTGCGTGTGCAGGCCCGCGACGTGGCGCAGGGCCTCGAGCGCGCCGACGCCGGTGGGGAGCCCGCCGTCCTGCAGCATGACGCCCACCCGCGGCCGCAGGGCCGCGGCGTCGGCGACCGGGTCCAGCCCGAGCACCTGCAGGCGGCCGCCGTCGGGGCGCTGCAGGCCCTCGCAGCAGGCGACGGTCGTCGTCTTGCCGGCCCCGTTGGGGCCCAGCAGCGCGGTGACGCGGCCGGGGGCGGCCTCGAAGCTCAGCCCGTCGAGGACCCGGGTGGCGCCGAAGGACTTGCGCAGGTCCTCGACGAGGACCGCGGGCGCCGTCGTGGCCTTGGCGAGGGAGGGGAGCGGGCTGGCCACGCCCGGAGTCTACGAGCCGCGGTAGTACCCGCCCGCCGTCGGCGGGGCCCCCGGTGTCGCCGCCTGCCCGAATTAGGTAACATGGACGTTGTGGAAATGGTGAGGGGAGCCTCACCTCGGCCGCCGGTGCACCCGGCCCCGGGGTCGGAGGAGCTGCGGACGCGCACCCGGCTGCGCACGGCCGTGGCCGAGCACGGCCCGGTGACCGCCGGTGCGCTCGCGAGCCGGCTGGGCCTGACCAGCGCCGCGGTGCGCCGCCACCTGGACGCCATGACCGCCGAGGGCGTCGTGGAGACCCGCGAGCCGAGCCCGGCGCAGCGCCGCGGCCGCGGCCGCCCGGCGCGGGAGTACGTCGTGTCCTCCGCGGGCCACGACACGCTGCCGGCGGGCTACGACGACCTGGCCCTGTCCGCGCTGGCCTACCTGGCCGAGGTGCAGGGCCCCGCGGCGGTGCAGGAGTTCGCCGAGCGCCGCCTCGCCGGCCTCGAGGAGCGCCTGGGCACCGCGGTGGCCGCGGCCGGCCCCGGCACGGAGGAGCGCGTGGCCGCCCTGGCCGCCGCGCTCACCGGCCAGGGCTACGCGGGCTCGGCCCGTCCCGTCGCCCGGGGAACAGCCTCGGAGGGCACCCAGTTGTGCCAGGGGCACTGCCCCGTGCGCCGCGCGGCGGAGGCCTTCCCCGAGCTGTGCGAGGCGGAGGCCAAGGTCTTCGAGCGGGTGCTGGGCACCCGGGTCCAGCGCCTCGCCACCCTGGCCCGCGGCGACCACGTCTGCACCACCTACGTGCCCTCCGACCACCCCCCACCGGGTGCGACGACGGGCAGCACGACCAGCACGAGCACGACCCTCGCCGGCACCACCGCGGGGACAGCGACGCCGACGGAAGGACGACGACGATGACCACCGAACTCACCCCCGAGCTCGTCACCCCCGACACCACGGGACCCGCCGAGCTGGAGGGCATGGACAAGTACCGCTTCGGCTGGGCCGACTCCGACGTCGCCGGTGCGGCCGCCAAGCGCGGCCTGTCCGAGGCGGTCGTGCGCGACATCTCGGCGAAGAAGTCCGAGCCCGAGTGGATGCTGGAGCTCCGGCTCAAGGCGCTGAAGATGTTCGGCCGCAAGCCCATGCCCGACTGGGGTTCCGACCTCACGGGCATCGACTTCGACAACATCAAGTACTTCGTGCGCTCGACGGAGAAGCAGGCCGCCACCTGGGACGACCTGCCCGCCGACATCAAGGAGACCTACGACCGCCTGGGCATCCCGGAGGCCGAGAAGCAGCGTCTCGTCTCCGGCGTCGCCGCCCAGTACGAGTCCGAGGTCGTGTACCACCAGATCCGGGAGGACCTCCAGGAGAAGGGGGTCATCTTCGTCGACACCGACACCGCCCTGCGCGAGCACGCGGACCTGTTCCGCGAGTACTTCGGCACCGTCATCCCCGCGGGCGACAACAAGTTCGCGGCGCTGAACTCCGCGGTGTGGTCCGGCGGGTCGTTCATCTACGTCCCCAAGGGCGTCCACGTCGACATCCCGCTGCAGGCCTACTTCCGGATCAACACCGAGAACATGGGCCAGTTCGAGCGGACGCTGATCATCGCCGACGAGGACTCCTACATCCACTACGTCGAGGGCTGCACGGCGCCGATCTACCAGAGCGACTCGCTGCACTCCGCGGTCGTGGAGATCATCGTCAAGAAGAACGCCCGCGTGCGGTACACGACCATCCAGAACTGGTCGAACAACGTCTACAACCTGGTCACCAAGCGCGCTACGGCCGCCGAGGGCGCGACCATGGAGTGGATCGACGGGAACATCGGCTCCAAGGTGACGATGAAGTACCCGGCGGTCTACCTGATGGGCGAGCACGCCAAGGGCGAGACGCTGTCGATCGCGATGGCCGGCGAGGGCCAGCACCAGGACGCCGGCGCGAAGATGGTCCACGCGGCGCCCTACACGGCGAGCTCGATCGTCTCCAAGTCGATCGCCCGCGGCGGTGGCCGCACGTCCTACCGCGGCCTGATCCAGGTCCTCGAGGGCGCGCACCACTCGGCGTCCACGGTGCGCTGCGACGCGCTGCTGGTCGACACGATCAGCCGCTCGGACACCTACCCCTACAACGACATCCGCGAGGACGACGTCGTCATGGGGCACGAGGCGACGGTCTCCCGCGTCAGCGAGGAGCAGCTGTTCTACCTCATGAGCCGCGGCATGGCCGAGGACGAGGCCATGGCCATGATCGTGCGCGGGTTCATCGAGCCCGTGGCGCGCGAGCTGCCCATGGAGTACGCGCTGGAGCTGAACCGCCTGATCGAGCTGCAGATGGAAGGGGCCGTCGGCTGATGACCGCCGTCGACGAGACGACCGATCCGAACCCGACGGACCCGGTGACCGAGACCCCGGCCAACGGTGCGCGGGCGCACAGCCACGGCGCCGGCACGGTGCCGGACGCGAGCCGCGCGGAGCGGGTGACGTCCTACGACGTCGCCGACTTCGCCGTGCCCCGCGGCCGCGAGGAGGAGTGGAAGTTCTCCCCGCTGAAGGTGCTCGCGCCGCTGTTCGCCGAGGCCGCGGCCGACGCGGACGAGACCGCGCACGTCGAGGTCTCCGGGCCGGACGCCGTGGAGCACCGCACCGGCACCCCCGCGGAGATCGGCGCCGGGGCTGGCTTCCGCCCGGGCGACCGCGCCGCGGCGGCCAGCTGGGCCGCGACCACGCAGGCCCACCTCGTGCGGATCCCCGCCGAGGCGGAGCTCGACGCGCCCGTGCTCGTCACGGTCCGCGGCGAGGCCGGTCGCACGACCTCCGGCCACCTGCTGATCGAGGCCGGCCACCACAGCAAGGGCCTCGTCGTGCTCGACCACGTCGGCGGCGGCGCCCACCGCGGCGGCGTGGAGGTGCGCGTCGGCGACGGCGCGCAGGTCACGGTCGTCTCCCTGCAGGAGTGGGACGACGACGCGATCCACGTCGGTCAGCACGACGTGCTGGTCGGGCGCGACGCGTTCGCCCGCCACATCGCCGTCAGCCTGGGCGGCAAGGCCGTCCGCATCTCGGCGAACCTGCGCTACGCGGGCCCCGGTGGGGACGCGCAGCTGCTCGGCGTCTACTTCGCCGACGCGGCCCAGCACCTGGAGCACCGCCAGTTCGTCGACCACGAGGCCACGAACTGCAAGAGCTACGTGGAGTACAAGGGCGCGCTGCAGGGCGAGGGCGCGCACGCCGTCTGGATCGGCGACGTGCTCATCCGCGCCGCCGCCGAGGGCACCGAGACCTACGAGCTGAACCGGAACCTGCTGCTGACCGACGGCGCGCGCGCCGACTCGGTGCCGAACCTCGAGATCGAGACCGGTGAGATCGTCGGCGCCGGTCACGCGAGCGCGACGGGACGCTTCGACGACGAGCAGCTGTTCTACCTGCAGTCGCGCGGCATGCCCGAGGCCGACGCACGCCGCCTGGTCGTGCGCGGCTTCTTCGCCGACATCATCGGCCGGATCGGCCTGCCGGACCTGGCCGAGCGCCTGATGGCGACGATCGAGACCGAGCTGGCCGCGACGATGCCCGGCGCGCACGACGCGCTGCAGGCCGTGGCGACCGGCACGAGCACCACGACGCAGACCACGACTGAGGAGAACTGATGGCCACCCTGGAGATCCGCGACCTGCACGTCACCGTGGCCGAGGCCGACGGCGGCGTGAAGGAGATCCTGCGCGGCGTCGACCTGACCATCCGCTCCGGTGAGGTCCACGCGATCATGGGCCCGAACGGGTCCGGCAAGTCCACCCTGGCGTACTCGATCGCCGGGCACCCCAAGTACACCGTCACGAGCGGTTCGGTCACGCTCGACGGCGAGGACGTCCTCGCGATGACCGTCGACGAGCGCGCCCGCGCGGGCCTCTTCCTGGCGATGCAGTACCCCGTCGAGGTCCCCGGCGTCACGGTGTCGAACTTCCTGCGCACCGCCAAGACCGCGGTCGACGGCGAGGCCCCCAAGCTGCGCACCTGGGTCAAGGACGTCAAGCAGGCGATGGACGACCTGCGCATGGACCCGACGTTCGCCGAGCGCAACGTCAACGAGAACTTCTCCGGCGGCGAGAAGAAGCGCCACGAGATCCTCCAGATGGAGCTGCTCAAGCCGAAGTTCGCCGTCCTCGACGAGACCGACTCCGGCCTCGACGTCGACGCGCTGAAGGTCGTCTCCGAGGGCGTCAACCGCTCGCTGGAGCGCACCGACGTCGGCGTGCTGCTGATCACGCACTACACGCGCATCCTGCGCTACATCAAGCCCCAGTTCGTCCACGTGTTCGTCGACGGCCGCGTCGCCGAGCAGGGTGGCCCCGAGCTGGCCGACGCGCTCGAGGAGTCCGGCTACGACCGGTTCCTCGCCAAGGCCTGAGGAGCCGAGCATGAGCGAGACGGAGACCCCCGCGGTCCAGGCACCGGCCGGCCCGACGCCCGCGGCGATCGCGGACATCGAGGAGGCGCTGAAGGACGTCGTCGACCCCGAGCTCGGGATCAACGTCGTCGACCTGGGCCTGATCTACGGCCTCAGCGTCACCGACGACAACGTCGTGACGATCGACATGACGCTCACGAGCGCGGCGTGCCCGCTCACCGACGTCATCGAGGACCAGACCCGCGAGGCCCTGCTGGACGTCGTGGCCGACCACCGCATCAACTGGGTGTGGATGCCGCCGTGGGGCCCCGAGAAGATCACCGACGACGGCAAGGAGCAGCTGCGCGCCCTCGGGTTCAACGTCTGACCCGATGACCGCCGCGGCGCACCGCCGCAGCACCGACGGCCCGTGGAGCACCCGCTCCGCGGGCCGTCGTGCGTCCGGCGGGGCACGATCACGGGGTGCCCCTGCTCCCGCCCCCGCCGGCCGACCGCGACGACTGCGTCGACTGGGTCCGCACCCACCTCGGGCACCTCGCCTGCGACGACGTCGCCGCGTCCCCCGTGCGCGGCGGGCAGTCCGCCGCCGACACCGCGCTGGCCACCCTCGACCTGACCGGCTACGCCGCGAAGCGCAACGAGGTGCTGCCCCGCACCCGGCGCGGCGCGACCCGGCTCTCGCCCTACATCCGCCACGGCCTGCTGCCGCTGCCGGCCGTGTGGGCGGCCGCCGCGGACGCCCCGCCGCGCGACCGCGCGAAGTTCCGCGACGAGCTGCTGTGGCAGGAGTACGCCCGCCACCTCTACGCCCGGGTCGGGGCCGCGAACGCCCAGCCGCTGCGCTTCGAGGCGCCCGTGCCCGCGACGCCGTGGACGCGCGAGCCGTGGCCGGAGGAGATGGCCTGCATGGCCGCGACGACGCAGGAGCTGCACGAGGACGGGTGGCTGGTGAACCAGACCCGGATGTGGCTGGCGTCGCAGTACTCCGTGCGGGCCGGCGGCGACTGGCGCGAGGGCGCGGTGGAGATGTACCGCCACCTCCTGGACGGCTCCGCTGCCGCCAACCGCCTCGGCTGGCAGTGGGCGGTCGGGACCGGGACCGGGAAGGTCTACGGGTTCAGCCGCTGGCAGGTGGAGAAGCGCGCCCCGGGGCTGTGCCGCTCGTGCGCGCTGCGCACGGCCTGCCCCGTCCAGGAGTGGCCCGACGCCGAGACCGGCCCGCGCGTCGAGCCGCCCGCCGGCCTCGCCGGTGGCCCTTCCGGCCCCGGGGGCGACCTGCAGGGCCCGGCCACCGTCGAGACCACGGGGGAGCCGGACACCGTGTGGCTGACCGCGGAGTCCCTCGGCGACACCGATCCCGCGCTGCTCGCCCACCCGGACCTGC
This sequence comes from Kineococcus rubinsiae, assembly GCF_011839805.1. Classification (GTDB taxonomy): domain Bacteria; phylum Actinomycetota; class Actinomycetes; order Actinomycetales; family Kineococcaceae; genus Kineococcus; species Kineococcus rubinsiae. The sequence continues at coordinate 245,283 of NZ_VWPY01000002.1, forward strand.
CCGCCGTGTTCGTCCTCGACGAGCCGCTGCTGGCCCGGCTGCGCCTGTCCGGCAAGCGGCTGGTCTTCCTCTCGGAGACCCTCGCCGAGCTCGGGGTCGAGGTGCGCCGGGGCGACCCCGTCGAGGAGCTGCGGGGGCGTCGCCTGGCCGTCACGCACGCCCCCGTCCCCGGCTTCGCGCGCCGTGCCAGGAGCCTGGACGTCGTCGAGACCCACCCGTGGCCGTGGCTGCGCCGCCCCGGCAGCGGCTCGCTGCGCTCGTTCAGCGCCTGGGCGCGCTAGGACCCGCGGCCGGCACCGCGGCCGGGCGTTCAGCCGGGCCCCCCACCGGCCGATGATCCGTTGGTCCCCGCGGTCCACCAGCAGGCCGGGGGCGAGGCGAGAGGTCGGACGTGAACCCCCTGCGGCGTCGGCGCGCCGCGGCCCCCGACGGGAGGCCGCGGGCCGTGACGACCCCTCCTGCCCTGCGGGCCGCCCCGGCGCCCGCCCCGGGGGGCGCCGACCACCTGGCCGTGCGCGGGTCGCCCGCGAACCGGCGCTGGGACGGGCGGGCCACCGTCCTCATGGCCGCGCCCGGGTCGCTGGTGCTGCTCGGTCTCGCGCCCTTCGTGCCGGCGCACGGGCTCATGCTGCTGGCGGCCCTGGGCGCCGCCGTGGTGGCGGTCTGGGCCCACCTGACCCCGGTCGGGGCGCCCGCGTGGGTGCGGGCGGGGTACTCGGCGTTCGCCGCCGCGGTCCTCGTCGCGGGCACCGCGGCCGCGGAGTCGCTGCCGTCCCTCGACATCGGCTCGATCGCGCTCCTGTCGCCCGTGCTCGTCATCGCCATGACCCGCTCGCGCCGCGAGATCGTCCTGCAGCTGGCGTGGCAGCAGCTCGTGTGGGGCGGCTACCTGCTGAGCACGGGACCCGCGCAGCGCGCCGTCGTCGGGGTGGTCGTCAGCGCCAGCGTGCTGGGGCTCGTGGCGGGCTGCACCAGCTGGCTGCGGGGGCTGGTCGAGACCGCGCTGCGGGAGCTCACCGACAGCGCAGGCCGCGACCCGCTCACGGGCCTGCTGAACCGCCGCGGCCTCGCCGCGGCGCCGGCGGCCACGCCGTCCTGCTGGCTGCTGCTGCTCGACCTCGACCACTTCAAGCGCATCAACGACGAGCACGGCCACGCCGTCGGTGACGAGACGCTCGTCTGGTTCGCGGACCTGCTCAGCGCCGGCACGCGACCCGGCGAGGTCGCGGCCCGCATCGGCGGGGAGGAGTTCGTGCTGCGGCTGCCCGCCGGGGTCGACGCGGCCGCGCGCGCCGAGGAGCTGCGGGCCGCGGTGGCGTCGCCGTCGCAGGACCGCCCGGTGCCCGTGACCGTGAGCATCGGCGTCGCCGGCGGCGGGTGGGCGCAGCTGCCGGAGGTCCTGGCGGCCGCCGACGCCGCCCTGTACGCCGCCAAGCGGGCCGGACGCGACCGCGTCGTGCTGGCGCCCGCCGACGCCGGTGCCGCGGACACCGCCGACGTCACCGTCGCGGCGACCCCCGGGGAACGGCGCACCCACCGCGCCCGCCCCTGACCGTCGCCCTCGCGGAACGCGGCGCCCCCGGCGTGCGTCGGAGGGCGGTGACCGTCCCGCGCACCGTCGCCCGGGCCGCGCTGGTCGTGGCCGCCGTCTCCACCCTCGCGCTGCTCGCCGCCGCGTGCGGGCAGCCGGCGTCGGACCCGCGCCGGGCCGCTCCACCCGTCACCGCAGCGGACCCCGACCCCGGCCCGTTCGAGGTCTCCGGGTTCGTCCTGGAGGACGACAGCCACGGCCCCCAGCTGTGCCTCGGCGCCATCGCGATGTCCTCCCCGCCGCAGTGCGGCGGCCCCGACCTCCTGGGCTGGGACTTCGCGAGCCTCCCGGCCGGCTCCTACGACGAGGCGGCCGGCGCCCGCTTCGGCCCCTTCGTCGTCACGGGCGTCCTCGAGGGCGGGGCCGTCCGGCTCACCGCACCCGCCCGCCCCGGGCGGCTGGAGCCCGCCGACGTGGTGCCCGAGCGGTCCTTCGCCAGTCCCTGCCCACCGCCGGCGGGCGGGTGGACGGCGCCCGACCCGGCCCGCACGAGCGAGGAGGCGCTGCAGGCCGCGTCGGTGCGGGCGGAGCAGGTGGCGGGCTACGGCGAGCTGTGGATCGACCAGCTCGTCGACGAGGTCGACCTGACCGGCGACCTCGCGGGCGACCCGCTCCCGTTCGTCCTCGACGTCTCCACCGCGGGGGACCTCGCCGCGATGGAGGCCGCGGTGCGCGAGGTGTGGGGCGGCGCGCTGTGCGTGAGCGCCGTGCCGCGCTCGGCGGCCGAGCTGACCGCGCTGCGGGACCGGCTCGACGGCCCGAGCGCCCGACCCGGGACGGTGCAGGTCGACGTGGACGTGCCGGCGGGGCAGGTCGTCGTCACCGTCCTGCTGGCGGGTGCCGACGACCAGCGCCGCCTCGACGAGGAGTTCGGGCCGGGTTTCGTGCGCCTGCTGGGGCTCGCCCGCCCGCTCGGTGGCTGAGCGGCGCCGGCCGGACCGGCTCAGTCGTCGACGAGGCCGCGGGCCGCGAGCGCCTCGCTGACGGCGTGCGCGTGGGCGACCGTGCGCAGCACGGTGGGCACCAGCACGGCGCGCGGGTCGCGCGGCAGGCCGCGGGCCGCGGCCGCGGCGCGGGAGTCGACGAGCAGCCCCGCGACGACGGGGATGCTCGTGACGGCCAGCAGCAGCGCCAGGCCGATCCGGTCGGGGTCCACCCCGACCCGCCGCAGCGGCCGCAGGGCGCTCACCACGGCGTCCAGCAGCACCGGGACCGGCGTGGTGCCCGTGACGGTCGCGGCGGCCCACACGCAGCCGACCAGGGCCGCGACGACGGCGACGGCGTCCAGCGGGCCCGCCGTGGCCCACTGCACCGCCGCCAGCAGCACCAGGACGACCCAGAGCCGGCGCAGCTGACCGGCCAGGTACGCGGCCCCGAGGCCCGCGGCCAGCGCGACGGCGGCCACGCCCGCGCAGAGCAGGCCGAGCACCCCCAGGGCGGCGGGCGCGGGCGCCTGCGCCCGGGCGAGGCCGGCCGCGAGCCCCACGAGCGCGAGGCCGGCGAGCTTGGCACCGGGCCGCGCGCGGTGCAGCGCGGACGTGCCCCGGTGGTGGCGGCCCAGCAGCGGCGCGTCCGCGTCCAGGCCCCGGCGCGCGGTCCTCACGCGGGCACCGACGCCCGGTAGGCCGCCACGACCGCGGCGGCGGGCCCGTCGAGGCGGACCCGGCCGTCCTCGATCCACAGCGCCCGCTCGGTGCGGGCCGCGAGGTCGAGGTCGTGGGTGGCCAGGACGAGCTGCGCGGGCGCGGCGAGGAGCACGCCGGCCACCCGGCGGGCGTGGTGCAGGTCCAGCAGCGTCGTGGGCTCGTCGCACACCAGCACGGCGGGCTCGGTGGCCAGCACCGACGTCAGCGCCAGCAGCTGCCGCTGCCCCGACGAGAGCTCCCGCACGCTGCGGTCGGCGAGCCCCGCGAGGCCCTGCGCGGCCAGCAGCTCGCGCGCCCGCGCGTCGCGCGCGGCCCGCGGCACGCCCACCCGCCGCAGCGACAGCGCGACGTCCTCCACGGCCGTCGGCATGACCAGCTGCGCGTCCGGGTCGGTGAAGACGAAGCCCACGCGGCGGCGCACCGCGGCCAGGGCGTGCTCGGGCTCGTCGCCGTCGACCAGGACGCGCCCGCGCGAGGGCAGGACGAGGCCGTTGAGCAGCCGCAGCAGCGTCGACTTGCCCGAGCCGTTGGGGCCGACGAGCGCCACGGAGCGCTCGCACAGCTCCAGGGTCGCGGGGTGCAGCACGGCCCGGCCGCCGGCCAGGACCTCCACGGCCTCCAGGCGGATCACCGGCGGGCGGGCCTCAGCGGCCGAGGAGGCGCGGGAACGCCCGGTGCACGGGCACGGTGACGAGCACGGCCAGGACGAGCTTGACGAGGTCGCCCGGCAGGAAGCGCGCGCAGTACACCGCGGCCGCCCGCAGGCTCAGCGAGCCGTTCAGCGCCATGCCGGGGATCCCGCCCGCGTAGACGACGACGATCCCGCCCAGGGCGCAGGCCACCGCGAGCCCGGGCACGAGCGCGCGGCCGCCGCGGCGCACGACGGCGCGGGCCACGAGCCCGGTGACGAGCGCGGCGAGGGGGTAGGCGAGCAGGAACCCCGCGGAGGGACCGGCCAGGACGCCCAGCCCGCCGGCGCCGCCCGCGAACACGGGCAGCCCCGCGAGGCCCAGGACGAGGTAGACGCCGGCGGCCAGGGCGCCGCGCCAGGGGCCGAGCACCGCGCCGCACAGCATGATCCCGAAGGTCTGCAGCGTGACGGGGACGCCGGGGCCGCCCAGCGGCACGCCGCCGGCCAGGGCCAGCGCGGCGACGAGGGCGCCGAAGACCGCGACGAGCGCGAGGTCGGTGCTGCGGCTCGCGGGGCGCCGGACCCCCTGCCGCGGGTGCGGCGCCGGGGACTGCGCGGCCGCGCGCGCGGGGTGCGCGCGCAGGTCGGAGCGGCGGGAGAGGGGGGCCATGGGCGGCAACCTAGCGCGCGGACTCCACCCGCCCGCGCTCCCCGTAGAATCGGGTCACGTGATGCCCTGCCGCCCGACCTCTCCGCTGTCCTCGTGATCGTCGCGACCGACCTCGAACTGCGCGCCGGTGCCCGGCTGCTCATGCAGGACGTGACGTTCCGGGTGGCCGCGGGCGACCGCATCGGGCTCGTGGGCCGCAACGGCGCGGGCAAGACGACCCTGACGAAGGTGCTCGCGGGGGAGAACCCGCCCGCCGCCGGCACCGTCACCCGCACGGGCGAGATCGGCTACCTGCCGCAGGACCCGCGCGCCGGGGACCCGGAGATGCTCGCGCAGCACCGGATCCTCTCCGCCCGCGGCCTCGACGACATCATCGCCCGGCTGCGCAAGGCCGAGGTCGACATGGCCAGCGACGACGAGAAGGTCCGCGACCGGGCCATGGACCGCTACACCAAGCTCGACGCCCGCTTCGTGGCGCAGGGCGGCTACACGGCCGAGAGCGAGGCCGCGCGCATCTGCGCGAACCTCAACCTCCCGGAGCGGATCCTCGAGCAGCCCCTGAAGACGCTGTCCGGCGGGCAGCGCCGCCGCGTCGAGCTCGCCCGCATCCTGTTCTCCGACTCCGAGACCCTGCTGCTGGACGAGCCCACCAACCACCTCGACGCCGACTCGATCACCTGGCTGCGCGAGCACCTGCGCACCTACGCGGGCGGTCTCGTCGTCATCAGCCACGACGTGGAGCTGCTCGAGATCGTCGTGAACCGCGTGTTCCACCTGGACGCCAACCGCGCCGTCATCGACATCTACAACGTCGGCTGGAAGAACTACCAGAAGCAGCGCGAGACCGACGAGAAGCGCCGCGTGCGCGAGCGCGCCAACGCCGAGAAGAAGGCCGGGACGCTGCTCGCCCAGGCCGACAAGATGCGCGCCAAGGCCACCAAGGCCGTCGCCGCGCAGAACATGGCCAAGCGCGCCGAGAAGCTCGTCTCCGGCCTCGAGCAGGTGCGTCAGCAGGACAAGGTCGCGAAGCTGCGCTTCCCCAAGCCCGCGCCCTGCGGCAAGACCCCCCTGATGGCCGAGAGCCTGTCGAAGTCCTACGGCTCGCTGGAGATCTTCACCGGCGTCGACCTCGCCATCGACCGCGGCAGCCGCGTCGTCATCCTGGGCCTCAACGGCGCCGGGAAGACGACCCTGCTCCGGATGCTCGGCGGGGTCGAGCGCCCCGACACCGGCGAGGTCGTCAGCGGCCACGGCGCGAAGATCGGCTACTACGCCCAGGAGCACGAGACCCTGGACGTGGACCGCTCGGTCCTGGAGAACATGCGCTCCGCCTCCCCGGACCTCGACGACACCCGGGTCCGCACCGTCCTCGGATCGTTCCTGTTCTCCGGCGATGACGTCGACAAGCCGGCCGGGGTGCTCTCCGGCGGGGAGAAGACCCGGCTGGCGCTCGCGACCCTCGTCGTCTCCAGCGCCAACGTGCTGCTGCTGGACGAGCCGACGAACAACCTCGACCCGGCCAGCCGCGCCGAGATCCTCGACGCGCTGAAGCACTACGAGGGCGCGGTCGTCCTCGTCACCCACGACGAGGGGGCGGTGGAGGCCCTCTCGCCCGAGCGCGTGGTGCTGCTGCCCGACGGCGTGGAGGACCTCTGGAACGCCGGCTACGCGGAGCTGGTCTCGCTCGCCTGAGCGTTCGTCACGAGGTCGTGATCTGGTCGGGTCCCGTTCGAGTGGCCGAGCGCTGCGTGGGTAGTGACCATGGGACAGGCCGGACGACGTTGAGGAGGTCCGCTGTGACCGACACGGCGAAGAGAGGCACCCGCTTGAGCGGTGCCGAGCGTGAGCAGCTCGCGGGCGAGCTGTCCAAGGGGTACGCGGAGGGCAAGAGCATCCGCGCACTGGCTGAGGAGTCGGGACGGTCCTACGGGTTCGTGCACCGCATCCTCAGCGAGAGCGAGGTCTCCCTGCGCAGCAGAGGGGGAGCCACGCGCGGGCGCGCCCGCCAGAGCTGAGGCGGCCGCCGGTCCCCGCGGGACCGCCGTCCGTCGCGGTGGCGTCGACCGTTCAGAGAGAGCGGTCGGCGCCACCGTCCACGCTCAGCCCCACCCCGGTGATGTAGGACCCGGCGGGGGACAGCAGGAAGATCGCGGCGCGGGCGAACTCGTCGGGCAGCCCCAGCCGCCGCAGCGGGATGTGGTCGGTGACCTCCGGGCCGGCCTCGGCCGCGGGCTCCAGCTCCAGGGGCGACTCCACCTCGAGGTGCCCGGCCAGCACGGTGTTCACCCGCACGCCCCGCGGCCCCAGCTCGTCGGCGAGGGTCTTGGCCGCCATCGCGAGCCCGGGCCGCAGCCCGTTGGCGACACCCGCGCCCTCCACGGGGGAGCGCACCGGGCCCGTCAGCAGCATCACCACCGACGCGCCCTCCGCCGTCGCGGCCTTCGCCACGGAGCGCGCGAGGCGCAGCGGGCCGAGCAGCCCCGCCTCGAAGGCCTCGCGCCAGGACGTGTCCGGCGCGTCGAGCACCGAGGAGGACGGGGGCGTCCCGCACGAGACGACGGCGCCGTCGAGGCGGCCGAAGCGGGCGTTGGCCGCGGCGACCAGGCGGGTCTCGGTGCCGGGGTCGGAGATGTCCCCGGGGACCAGCAGCATCCGCGACGGGTCACCGATGCTGGAGGCCACCGAGGTGAGGTCGTCGCCGTCGGCCGCGCAAAGGACGAGCAGCGCCCCCTCGTCCGCCAGGCCGCGCGCGCACGCCAGCCCGAGACCCGTCGACGCCCCGGAGACGATGTACACGCGGTCGGTCAGGCCCAGGTCCATGGGGACCATTGTTGCCTAGAGTGTCCGGAGGTTCGCACTGCATCACCGCCTTGACCCGAACGGGCGAACGCCGACGGGTGCAGGGGCGTCCACCGAGCGGTGCTCTCGTCAGGCCGACCGCGACGCCGACCGCTGAGGGGCCGGGGTCAGCGCCCGCCCTGCAGCTCGCCGTCGAGGGCGGCGTCCTCGGCCTCCTCGTCGCTGCCGGGGCGCGGCGGGCCGCCCCGCCCGCGCGGGCGCCGGC